>JAZSMO010000049.1:0-118228 GCA_045535935.1 Lachnospiraceae bacterium
CAAGTTAAAATCGGCAGTCAGGTAAAGCAGATTGTATCCGGTATTAAGCAGCACTATTCAGCAGAAGAAATGGTAGGAAAGAAGGTAATGGTTCTTGTGAACTTAAAGCCGGCAAAGCTTGCGGGAGTGCTCAGTGAAGGAATGCTTCTTTGCGCAGAGGATGCAGAAGGAAACCTTGCGCTCATGACACCGGAAAAACCGATGCCTGCAGGAGCGGAAATCTGTTAATACAAAAATACGGAGAGGCCCTTACAGGGCCTTTTCCATCAAAGGGAAATAAAATGAGAAAAGAAGAATTTACTTTTGATTCCAGAGACGGAAAGTCAAAGATTTATGCCTGCAGCTGGATTCCCGAAGAAGAGCCGCTCTGCATTTTGCAGATTGTTCACGGGATGAAAGACCGGATCGGAAGATACGATGCGTTTGCCACCTATCTTGCACAGAGAGGAATTTTAGTCGTGGGAGAGGATCATCTGGGACATGGAAAGACGGTGACGGACGGCGGAACCTACGGTTATTTCTGTGAAAATGACCCGGCGACAGTCATTGTGAGAGATGTCCATCGTCTCAAAAAACTCACAGAAGAAAAATATCCGACCACGCCGTATCTTATTTTCGGACATAGCATGGGTTCTTTTATCTTACGTAATTATCTGGCAAAATACGGAACCGGAATTGAAGGTGCGATTATCTGCGGTACGGGAACTCCGACAAAAGCGGAGCTTGTGTTCGGAAAATGTCTGGCGACCATAATCGGAAAAATAAAAGGAACGAAATATGTGAGCAGGCTGCTGGATGACATTTCCACAAAGTCATATATGAGCGGGATTGAAAATGCCCGGTCCGAATATGACTGGCTCACAACGGAGGAAGACGAGGCAGAAAAATATGCAGAGGATCTGCTTTGCAGCGGTTTTGAATTTACCGTCAACGGTTATCATACGCTTTACGAGCTGGCTTACCGCATGCAGAAAAAAGAGAATCTGGACAAAATACCGAAAAAACTCCCGATTTTGATCGTATCCGGTACAGAGGATCCGGTCGGCAGTAAGGGTCTTGCACCGAAGCAGTTATATGATACTTACCTGAATTTGGATTTTACAAAGGTAACAATGAAATTATATAATGGAGCACGACATGAAATACTTTTCGAAAAAATAAAAGAAACCGTGCAGGAAGATCTTTACAGTTGGATCGAGATGGTTGCAATGGAGAGTCAGGGAGGTAAATGATATGAAAAAGATATTGGTTTATGTATTGGCTATTGCCATGATGTTTGTAACGCCGGTCATGTTGACAGAGGCGAAAGCTACGGAGACAGATGAAACAAAGGAAGCTACGGTAGATGTGATTGATCCGGAGAAGGTGGTAAATATCGACGCATCTACACCAATCCTTGCGCTCGGCGCAGATCTTTCGCCGGAGCAGAGAGCAACCGTTTTTTCCCTTATGGAAATTACGGAGGAGGATATCGCAGGCTATAAGGTGATCACCATCACAAACGAGATGGAGCATCAGTATCTGGGATCTTACATGGATGCATCCGTCATCGGAACGAAGTCTTTGTCCAGCGTGCTGATCACACCGAAGGAAAGTGGACACGGAGTGCTTGTGACGACAAAAAATATCAACTATTGTACAACCGGAATGTACCGCAATGCCCTGCTTACCGCAGGTGTGTCCGATGCGGAAATATTAGTTGCGGCGCCGACATCTATTTCGGGAACCGCAGCGCTGATCGGTGCCATCAAGGGCTATGAAGCAATGTCAGGGACCGAAGTGACGGAAACAACACTCGATACCGCCATGGATGAGCTGATTACAACCGGAGAGATCGCCGATGAAGTGGCACAGATGACCGGCGGTGACAGCGAGCAAATAGAAGAATTGATTGCCTTTGTAAAAGCCAAAGTGGCAGCAGGCGGGCTGGATACGGAGGAAGATATCCGCGCAGTCATTACAGAAGGAGAAGAAAAATTCGGTGTTAAACTTCCGGAAGAGCAGGTGCAGCAGATTGTGGACATTATGATGAAAATCAATGAACTGGGTCTGGATCCGCAGATGCTCATCGAGCAGGCGGAAGATCTTTACAGTCGGTTCGGAACAGATTTTTTAAACAACTTAGGTAATCTGGATGCTGATGCGATCAAAGAAGAGGTTGGAAAGAGCGTGGTCAGCGGATTTTTTACTCAGATTGTAGATTCCATTAAAGAATTTTTTGCGGGACTGTTCTCGTAGAGTTTCATATAATTAACAGTTTTGTTCAAAATAAATTTGAAATACAAATTCCTTAAAAGGAGCAACCCATGAAAGTCAGATGCGTTGATTGTAAAAAAAGATTTGATTATGAATTATACAGCGGCGTTTGTCCGAAGTGCGGAAATTATATGCGCCCGCCCGAGATGGAAACGTCGCAAAATGCGAATTGTGATGTAGAAGGAAGTCACATACATACAGAAAGTGCACAGGAAGGATACACGGCCGCTTATACGGAGCCGGAACAAAAGCCCTACAGAGAACCGGATATTTCTTCCGTGCAGGTGGAGAAGCCAAAGAAAAAGAAATCCAATCCGGTGCTTACTATGGTGCTTGTTATGGCAATTTTTCTCGTGGGAGCAGGAACAGCGATTTTCCTTTTTATATCTCAAAATCAAGTGCATAAAGAGATGACTGTACAAGAGGGTCTTCCGATTGTGACATTGTCCCAATCGGAACCAATCGAGTATAGGAGCGACAGTAATCTGTATGAAATCACCATCGATTCTGTTACGGTGGATGATGATCCGGAGTTTAATCTTCCGGACCAGTATGAAGCAATCGTAGTTTCTTACAGCATTGAGCGCACATTCCTCGGCGGGGAAGGAATCGATTATGATTCTTTTTATGAGATTCGCATGACGCCTTATTTGGAAACGGTCAGCGGTTATTATTTGAGACCGGTCAGTGAATACAGTATACGGAAAGTGAAGGAAATCGAAGACTATAAACAGGCCGACGAGATGGGCCTGAGCGAGAAATTTGAACACAAACAGGGAATTTTGTATTACTTTGTAAAAAAAGATGATATCAAAGGCTTACATATTACAAGTGTGGACTATGACAGAGAAAACTATCAGTCCGGCGCACTTCGTGAGATTGTCCGTATGGAAGGATTGGAGGTGACGAGATAATGCATGGACTCAGCACAATTGTTTCATTGATTATTAAGTTGCTTTCCAAGTTGTTTCGGACGTTTGGAATCAACAGTATATTGCTTCTTGTCCTGATTTTGGAAGTTTTTATCTGCTTCGGATATGCATCGGAAACAAAAGATGAGGACCCGAAAAGAAAAGAATATGAGTTTACCGGAATAGAAATTGAAGAGGTAGATTATGACGATCCGATATTCAAAGAAATGGATATCCTTGCAAGTGAATATGATCACTATTATCTCATTGACCTTGGTATAAAAAATAATTATTCGGAAGCACTTTCCTATTTGACAATCGATGCAGAAAATGAGGAGGGAGCGGATATGAATTGTTACCGGATCAGATACTATGGGGATAATATGAGTGATTATCCGATACAAAATTATATTCCGGAGGGGACAGAAGGAACCTTTACTTATCTGCTCACAGTGGGAAGTTATCAGTATGATGAAACAAGCGAAGTAAAATTTTATGAATTCAGCGGAGATAAGGACCGGTTTATTTCTGCAGTGATTCCGAAATAATGCGCAGAGAGGCAGAAAAATGACGGAATTTGACATACGATATCTGAAAGCGGAAGAATGGGATACGGCCATGGCACTTGCCTGGAAAATATTTTTGCGCTTTGAAGCAGGAGAATACACGGAGGAAGGAATCCGCAGTTTTTTGGATCTGATCTCTGACCAGCGCCTGAAAAAACTGTTTCTTATGGGAGAATATCCCGTGTATGCAGCCTTTGCCGGGGATGAAATGGTCGGGATGATTTCCCTTCGGAGCGTAAACCATATTTCTCTGTTGTTTGTGTCGGACGAGTATCACCGACAGGGAATCGGAAAAAAGCTGATCGGGGCCATGAAAGAGCATGTAAAGTGCGAGGGGCGAAGGAGTACGATTACAGTTAACGCAGCGCCTTTTGCTGTGGAATTTTATCATGCGGTAGGGTTTCGGGATACAGACAAGCTGACGGAGCAGAATGGTATTATATTCACGCCGATGGAAAGCAAAATATAAAGGGAATTTATACAAATTTTATAAGTTTTCACAAATGATTAGGCAACATGTATAAGAATATTTAAAATATTTGTGTACTTGTGGCATAGGAAAAAAACGAGCTTTCATATATACTAGTTCATAGATGGCGGTCTCGCCAAACATAATTTAGGAGGAAGATTTAATGGCTAACTTATCATTAAAAAACGTATGTAAAGTATATCCTAACGGATTTGAAGCAGTTAAAGATTTCAATCTTGAAATTGCTGACCAGGAATTTATCATCTTCGTAGGACCTTCAGGTTGTGGTAAATCTACTACACTTCGTATGATCGCAGGTCTTGAAGATATTTCTTCCGGTGAACTTAGAATCGTAGAGAAATTAGTAAACGATGTGGAACCAAAAGACAGAGATATCGCGATGGTATTCCAGAGCTACGCTCTTTATCCACACATGACAGTATATGACAACATGGCTTTCGGTCTTAAATTAAGAAAAGTTCCGAAAGAAGAAATCGACAAAATGGTTAAAGAGGCAGCTAAGATCCTTGACTTAACTCCACTTCTTGACCGTAAACCGAGAGCTTTATCCGGTGGTCAGAGACAGCGTGTAGCTATGGGGCGTGCTATCGTTCGTAATCCTAAAGTATTCCTTATGGATGAGCCTTTATCAAACCTTGATGCAAAACTTCGTGTACAGATGCGTATCGAGATCGCTAAATTACATCAGAGATTAGGTACAACTATCATCTACGTTACACATGACCAGACAGAGGCTATGACTCTTGGTACAAGAATCGTAGTTATGAAAGACGGTATCATCCAGCAGGTAGATACACCACAGAACTTATACGAAAAGCCATCTAACCTTTTCGTAGCAGGATTCATGGGATCTCCGCAGATGAACTTCTTAGATGCAGTTGTAGAAGTTGTTGATGACACAGCAGTATTAAAAGTAGCTGGTCACTTCATTCCACTCCCACCTGCAAAATCTAAAAAGTTAATCGAAGGTGGTTACAACGGAAAGACAGTTACATTCGGTATTCGTCCGGAAGATGTATATGATTCAGAAATGATGGTTGAAGCATCTCCACAGAGCACATTCGAAGCAACTGTTAAAGTTTACGAGTTACTTGGTGCAGAAGTATTCTTATACTTCGATCTTGATGACTTCCAGATGACAGCAAGAGTTGATCCTCGTACAACAGCTAGACCTGGTGATGTTGTTAAATTCGCTATTGATGTTGAAAAGATTCATATCTTTGATAAAGAAACAGAATTAGTAATTACAAACTAGTCTAAGATTAGTTGGGGAGATACCTTGCAGTATCTCCCCTTTTTAGTGGAAACATAATTTATATATAAAAGAGGTAGGCAAATTGGTAACTACACAGGTAATACAACAGTGTCTTGATGAAATGAAAAGCATTACGAAGGTCGATTTGACCGTAGTGGATGTAGAAGGTGTTTTGGTGGCGAAAAACTCAGACCGTTTTGATGTTTCGTCTGAGCTGATTACGGAATTTGCGGCTTCGCCGGCCGGAAGTCAGGTTTTGGGCGGCTGTCAATATCTTAAAATCTATGACGACGGAGATCCGGCGTATGTGCTTATCTGCGGTGATTCAAGTGAAGAGTATATGATCGGAAAGGTTGCTGTTGCAAACATTCAGAATCTGATCGTAGCTTACAAGGAACGGTTTGACCGCAATAATTTTTTCCAGAATTTAATATTGGATAATCTGCTTTTGGTCGATATATTTAATCGTGCCAAAAAGCTGCATATAGAGATAGAAAAACCGAGAGTAGTCATGTTGCTTGAAATTCCATCCGGTAAGGAAACCTATGCTATGGAATATTTAAAGGGGATGTATTCTCCGCATTCCGGCGATTATGTTACAGCGGTGGATGAAAAAAATATTATTGTAATCAAGCAGATGGAAAGTTCGGATGATTATACGGCAATAGAAGAAGTTGCAAACATGACGATTTCTATCATGAATACGGAGGCGATGATCAATGCCAGACTTGCTTACGGTACAATCGTTTCTGAACTGAAAGAAGTTTCCAAAAGTTACAAAGAGGCCAAAATGGCTCTCGATGTAGGAAAAATCTTCTATGCGCAGAAGGATGTGGTAGCGTACAGTACACTCGGAATCGGTCGTCTGATCTATCAGCTTCCGGTCAATCTGTGCGAGATGTTCATCGAGGAGATTTTCGGAGAAAACATTCCGGAAGAGCTTGATGAAGAAACGCTTACAACGGTATATACCTTCCTCGACAATAATCTGAATGTGTCAGAGACGGCGCGTCAGCTTTATGTACACAGAAATACACTCCTGTACCGCCTGGAAAAATTAGAGAAATTTACAGGATTGGACATTAGAGTATTCGATGATGCACTGACACTCAAGATAGCGCTTATGGTCGTCAACTACATGCGTTATCTGAGAAAATACGAAACCTAAAATAAAAGAATAGTAAGTCCCGGCTTCTCATATATATGTACGGATGCAATATTCGTATAAGAAAGGAGCCGGGATTTTTGTATAAACAGGAAAAAAAGTATGTTGTTTTAGCAAAAGACGGAAGAAAAATAGCAGATGCAGGACTTTTAAAAATCAGTCAGACAGAGGAAAAAATCCGCATGGAGTATTTTTTAAATGAACTTCCACTGCAGTACGGAACGCAGATGGAGTGTGTCATTAAGTATCGCCAGCAGGGTGAGGTAGTGTCTACAAAAAGCTGGAAAGATACATTGAAACGGACGGATTCGAGATATTTATTTTCTATGAAAACAACGAAACCGATTGAGGAGTTGGTGGACTGTCGACTGGTTTTTACGGGAAATATGATGATAGTGTCCGATGAAAAGGCGACAGTTGCAGAAGTGGCTTCGGCGGGTTTAAAGAAAGAAGAACCGGTCAAAAAGGAAGAAACAAAAAAAGAGCGCACCATTCGTTACATACGTGATTTGGATTATTTGAAGCAGGGAAATAGAAAAATGCAGGAATTGTATTATAACAGCTTTCTTCTTCATGGATTTTACCAGCATCGATATTTGATTTTGGGGAAGGATTTTATCGGCGTCCCGGACCATTTCTATGAACGGGAGGCGGTTGCGGCCAAGATGATGGGATTTCCGTATTTCATGGAGGCAGAGCATGTGGAAAATTGCAGTTTGGATGGAGAAATGAGAAACGAAGCTCCGCAGATGGGAAGCTTCGGATATTATTTGATGAAGCTTAATCCAGACCGCGGAGTGCAACATTCGGAATAAGTGGGCGAAGAAGGTTAGCAAACGCTTCCATTTCTTCCTTTTTATAAGCATGATAGCCAGGACAAAGCACATTTTCGCTGTCCCGGTAGGCTTGCAAAAAATAGTGTTTGGCACCGGCGATCCAATCACCGATTTCCCGAAAGGAGGCTTCATCGTGAAGTTCCTTGACGACAGTCGTGCGGAATTCGTAGGTGAGACGGGAAGGATCTGTCTCGTGCATGAGGAAATGAACACTCTCCTTCACATTTTTAATAAAATTTTGTCCGGAAGCAGTAAAAATAGAGTTTTCCATTTCAGAAAGTCCTGCCACACGGGCATAATCGGAAAGTCCTGTCTTGATGTCCATGGCTACATAGTCGATTAACCCGGTTTCATACAGATGTCGGAGCATCTGGGGGTTAGTTCCGTTGGTATCTAGTTTGACAAGAAATCCAAGGTCCTTGATTTTTTTTACAAAATCCGGCAATTCCTTATAAATGGTAGGTTCGCCGCCGCTTATGCAAACACCGGTAAGCATGGAGGAACGTTTTTGCAGATGATCAAGGATCTCCTGCTCTGTGTAGGCGGCAAAATCAGCCGGATGGAGTAAAAGATCTTTGTTTTGACAGAACGGACAACGGAAATTACAGCCGCCGAGAAAAACGGAAGCCGCCACATGTTCCGGATAATCCAATAAAGTTGTCTTGTTAAAACCACAGATCAGCATAAATGTTACCTCCTTTTTTATCTTAAAGCAAAGAAGCATGCGTTGCAAGTGTGAGGTTGAAGCCAGGGCGCTGATTTGCTATACTGAAAAGCAGAAAAGGCAGGTAAGCTTATGAATGTAGTAACGGAAAAGACGCTCAAAAAACGTGAAAACCGCTTGCGGGCAAAGGAAGAAAAACGCCTTCGCCTGGAGGAAGAAGCCAAAATAGCGGCGCAGGAACAGAAAAAAGAAGATGAAAAATACATGAGACAAGCTTTGAAGCTGGCAAAGAAAGCAGCGGAGCTTGATGAAGTACCGATCGGATGCGTGATTGTGCATGAGGGAAAAGTGATTGCGCGCGGATACAACCGTCGCAATACGGATAAGAGTACTTTGGCGCATGCGGAAATAGCAGCGATCCGCAAGGCAAGCCGGAAACTTTCCGACTGGAGATTGGAAGATTGCACGCTGTATGTGACACTGGAGCCGTGTCAGATGTGTGCGGGGGCTATTGTACAGGCGCGGGTTTCGCGGGTCGTGATCGGAGCGATGAATCCGAAGGCGGGTTGTGCAGGTTCTGTTCTTAATCTGTTGGAGATGAAGGAGTTTAACCATCGGGCAGATGTGACACGGGGAATTTTGGAAGAAGATTGCTCGCAGGTTTTGAAAGAGTTTTTCGATGGTTTGCGAAAGAGAGTAAGGGTATAGATGTTTTGAGGGAGAAATGCAAATGAAAATAAAATGTGATTATTGCGGAAATTACATAGAACAAAGCAGTGAGACATGCGAACACTGCGGAGCACCGAATACACAATATAAACGCACGGCCAGCTTACAGCCGGAGACGATAGAGCAGTTGAAAGACTGGTATGTGGCACACAATTTGCCGGATGAAAACGTTACCCGCTTTTTCATCGGAAAAGACTACAAAGGAGCAAGAGCTTTTGGTATTTACCGGGATTCCAACGGAGATTTTGTCGTTTATAAAAATAAGTCTGACGGTACAAGAGCAGAGCGTTATCGTGGAGACGATGAGGCTTTTGCGGTCAATGAATTGTATCAAAAGTTGCGCAGTGAGATTGTGAATCAGAAAGCGAGAAACGGAGCAGACAGTTCTGGTTTTCGCGAAAGAATTCTGAAAAAAATGATAATAGGACTGATATTGTCATACTTCAGTATCTTTTTAATCGTCGGAGTGATGAGCGTCGTACTGGTGAATTTAGATGGAGGGCACAAAAGCGGTTATTACCGGTATGAAGATAAGTATTATTACTATTTTGATGATAATTTTTACTATTACAATGATACCTATGATGATTGGACGAAATATTCCGGTGATTTTGCCGAGGATGTGGAGGAATACTATGTAGATGATGATGTTCCGGAATATGTGGATAATTTTAGGGATTCTTCCGCATATGAGCAGGCTTATCAGGATTACCTGGAAAGCCAGACGTATGACGATGATGACTGGGACAGCGATTCAACCTGGGACACTTCAGACAGCTGGGACAGTGGCGGAACCGATTGGGGCAGTGACTGGTAAAAGTAAGGAGAAAACATGGCAAAGAAATATTATGCAGTAAAAAAAGGATTGACTCCGGGAATTTATATGAGCTGGTCGGATTGTCAGGCGCAGATTAACGGCTATTCCGGAGCAATTTATAAAGGCTTTGCAACGCTGGATGAAGCAAGACTGTTTATGGACGGTGAGGCGGCGATGCTCGGTGGCGGAAAGCAGATGGTTCTGCCGAAGGCGGACACGGAGGCGGTTGCATACGTGGATGGAAGCTATGATGTGACAACCGGAAGCTTTTCTTATGGCATGGTATTTTTCCATGGAGGAAAAGAGGAGCATTTTTCAAAGAAATTTGAAAACAGCGACCTTGCCTCCATGCGAAATGTGGCTGGCGAGATTGAGGGGGCGCGGGCGGCGATGCAGCTTTGCCTTGATCGGGGAATTAAGAGCGTGACGATTTACCACGACTATGTCGGAATTGCAGCCTGGTGTACCGGTGAGTGGAAGGCAAAGCAGGACGGAACGGTGGATTACGCCCTCTTTTACCGGGCGGCCTCACTCCATGTGGATATTCACTTTAAAAAGGTCAAAGGACATTCCGGAGATACTTACAATGAGCTGGCGGACAAGCTGGCAAAAGAGGCGCTGGGGATTTGACAAAGCCCCTAAAACCTTATATACTAAAAAAGTCGTGTAGTCGGCGGGGAGGCTTTCATAGCTGCCCTTGATAAGTGGCGTTGACGTCTGGGTCTTGCGCAATGGGAACTGCGAACCGTGTCAGGTTGGGAACAAAGCAGCACTAAGCAGAATCCCCCATGTGCCGCAAGGGCGCCTGGGCTGAGTTAACTGTCAAGGTAACGTGTGGAAGCTTCCCCGGTGACTACACGACTTTTTGTTTTAAAAAGTTGTCATTGACTAACAGCATACTTGTGTGATAGAGTTTCTTCTATAAACAATTCTTGTTTTTCTAATTTCATCTATATTTCGTTGTCGTTCGATATTTTTTCAAGGAACAGGTAAACAGAATATTTTAGATAAAAATATTTTTTGTATAGAAAGGAGAAAGGTATATGACGGATAGTCAAAAATTAGATTTATTGTTAGAAAAAGTAACTTCCATGGGGAGTGATATTGTAGAATTGAAAAGAGATGTGCGCGAATTAAAAGAGGATATGGCAGATGTAAAACTACGAATATGTAAACTGGAAGAAGACATGGCAGATATTAAGCCGCGAATATGTAAACTGGAAGAAGACATGGCGGATATTAAGCCGCGAATATGTAAATTGGAAGAAGACATGGCAGATATTAAGCCGCGTGTTTGTAAATTGGAAAAAGATGTAAAGGTAATTCAATTGGATGTAGAAAATGAATTGCGAATTAGTATTAAAAGAGTTGCAGAAGCACATTTAGACTTGTCAAGAGCTTTGACAGAAGCAAGAAAGCCAAATGAAGAATTGGAAGTTTTAGGCGTTAAAGTGAGAAACAATGAGTCCGAAATAAGAAAAATCAACAATATGCTGAATCAATATGTTACAGCATAACACAGCCCGGCTTTAAAGCCGGGCTGAAAATCAATCCAAATTCTCTTTAATTCTTATATCCACAGCAGTATAATTATATTCCTGGTCAGGAAGATCTCCGGTTGCAAGATAGTTAAATAGAATATCCAAAGGTTTACTTCCCTGAAGGAAAGGTTCCTGACATATGGTGGCGGAAATGACGTCTTTTTGAATCATTTCTTTGGTGGTTTCGACCTGATCAAAGGTAATAATCGTCATGTCTTTGGACTGTTTTTGTGCAAGAACAGATCGACAACCGCCGTAAACACCACCCGCAGCAAAAAATAGGGCGTTAATCTCCGGATGTGATTTTAAAAGCTGTGATGTCATATCATAGCTGATAAAATCATCGTCATCATTCATAATCGTTTCCACTACATTGATATGACTATATTTTTCAATCGCATGTTTAAATCCGGCAATTCGTTCTGTGTGACAAAGGATTTCGGAGGAACCTGCAATGATTCCTATACGGACATCGTTCTCTTTTGCCATCAATCGCATCAGACCTGCAGCCGTGGCCCCGGATTGGTAATAGTTGCTTCCGACGAATGCAAGTCGTTTGCAATCTTTGATATCTGTATTTAAGGCGACAACAGGGATTCCCTGTTCACATATTTCGTTAATTTTAGCAGCAAGACGCACGTCGTTAGCAGGAGAAATGGCGATACCGTTTATGCCGTCAGCCACAAAATCATCGATGGCACGGATCTGCTCATCGGTATCAACGGCGACTCGCTTGATCGTGACACTACAGTTATAGCAGGCCAGTTCTTCTTCTTTGTGACGAATACCTGCAATCACTTCATCAAAAAAAGGATTCCCTTCGCCAAATAAAATGACGCCCAGTTTTAAGTTTTTTTTCTGTGCCGCCAGAACAAGGCCTGCGCGGTTTGGTTTATAATCCAGTGCCTGAGCAATTTCCAGGATCTTTTCTGCTGTCTGCGGATTTACGGAGCCTCGTTTGTTTAATACCCTATCGACTGTACCGCGAGAAACACCTGCCAAATCAGCAATCTCTTTGATCGTTGCCATAGAGTTTCCCCCTTTGATTTATCATTTGCTTAAAAATAAACTATCACATCGCTATTTTAATGTCAACGAAAAAAGCACTAATATGTGCTACGTGCACGCAAAGCGCAGAAATAGGATGAAACATATGTGAAAACCACCTAAAAGCAAGGAGGTTTCTTTGTGAAAAACAGCAAAAACGTGAAATGTTAACATTTACATATTGCAAATACAAAAAAATCATATTATGATAAAAATGTGCACGGGCACACAACTGGTAAAATATAGATGTTTAAGGAGGACGAAGATGTTATATATCGGGGTAGATTTGGGAACATCCGCAGTTAAGCTTTTGCTTATGGATGGAGAAGGAAAGATTCAAAACATCGTGTCAAAAGAGTATCCGCTCTATTTTCCGCATCCGGGTTGGAGCGAACAGAAACCGGAAGACTGGTATGAGCAGACAATGGAAGGCATCAAGGAATTGATTGCAGATGCTGATAAGTCCCAGGTAGCAGGAATCAGTTTCGGCGGACAGATGCATGGTCTTGTTATTTTAGACAAAGATGATAATGTTATCCGTCCTGCTATTTTATGGAATGATGGTCGTACGACAGAAGAGTGTGATTATTTGAACAATGTAATCGGAAAAGATAAGCTTTCCGAGTACACAGCGAACATTTCTTTCACAGGATTCACAGCACCGAAGGTGCTCTGGGTGAAAAACAAAGAGCCTGAGAATTTCGCGAAGATCGAAAAGATCATGCTTCCGAAGGATTACATAGCATATAAGTTGTCCGGCGTACATTGCACAGATGTATCCGATGCATCCGGAATGCTTCTCTTTGATGTAAAGAACAGATGCTGGTCCAAAGAGATGTGTGAGATTTGCGGCGTAGAGGAATCACAGCTGGCACAGATTTTTGAGTCTTACGAGACGGTTGGTACTGTGCTTCCGGAGATCGCAGCGCAGCTCGGTATTCCGGAAAGCTGTAAAGTGGTTGCAGGAGCAGGCGACAATGCAGCAGCAGCAGTCGGAACGGGAACCGTAGGCGACGGAATGTGCAACATTTCCCTCGGAACGAGCGGAACGATCTTTATTTCGTCTGATAAATTCGGTGTAGATAAAAACAATGCACTTCATGCATTTGCTCATGCAGACGGACATTACCACCTGATGGGATGTATGCTTTCTGCAGCAAGCTGCAATAAGTGGTGGATGGATGACATTATCCGTACAAAAGATTACGGTGCAGAGCAGAAGGATATTACAAAGCTCGGTGAGAATCATGTGTTCTTCCTTCCGTATTTGATGGGAGAGCGATCACCGCATAATAATCCAAACGCAAGAGGAACTTTCATCGGAATGACGATGGATACGTCCAGGGAAGATATGACACAGGCGGTTCTCGAAGGTGTTGCTTTCGCACTTCGTGATTCTTTGGAAGTTGCAAGAAGCCTCGGCATCGACATTAAGAGAACGAAGATCTGCGGCGGCGGAGCAAAAAGTCCTCTCTGGAAAAAGATGATTGCCAACATTATGAATCTTAAAGTAGATGTGATCGAGAGTGAAGAAGGACCGGCGCTTGGAGGTGCGATGCTCGCAGCAGTTGCAAATGGTGAGTTTGCAAATGTGGAAGAGGCAGCAGCAAAGATTGTAAAAATCGTGGATACAGTGGAACCGGAAGCAGAGCTGGTAGCCAAATATGAGGAAAAATATCAGCAGTTCAAAGAAATATATCCGGCTTGCAAACCGATTTATGACATTATAACCAAATAAATCAGGCAAAAGCCTACAAGTAGAAAGGAGAGATTCCCATGCAGATTTATGAAGTAACAGATCCAAAATTTAAAAAATACGGAAGAGTTGTGGACAATGTGGATTTTGCGCCGCTTGTAGAAGCAATGCAGAACACCCCGCTTCCGGAAGGTGTGGAGTATGAGCCGTCCATTGCTGAGCTGGAAGCAACTTCTGCGATGGCAGAGATCCGGACCAAGTGTTTCGGAGAACTTCCGATTCAGATTGGATACTGCAACGGACATAATGTAATGCTCAATGCAGTAGAGTATCATAGAAGTTCAGAGATTAATGTGGCAGCGACAGATGCAGTTTTAATGCTCGGATGTCAGCAGGATATCACAGAGGATTTTACATATGACACTTCTCTGATAGAGGCGTTTAAAGTACCAAAAGGAGTGGCTGTTGAACTGTATGCGACAACTCTTCACTATGCACCTTGCGGATATAATAATGAGGGCTTTAAAGTGTCTGTTATTCTTCCGAAGGACACAAACCTTCCGCTGGATGAGACACATGACGGCGGAGAGGACAAATTGATTACAGCAAAAAATAAATGGCTGATCGGCCATGCAGAAGGCGGTCTTGACGCAGGTGCACACATCGGTCTGATCGGAAAAAATTTAAATTTGAACGAGTAAGCGCAGGCTTATCAAAATAAGGATGTAAGAAAGTAAAAAACAAACAATGAATGGAGGATTTCAAACATGTACAACGCACCAGAAGTAAAAATCGGTATTGTGGCAGTATCTCGTGACTGTTTCCCGGAAGAGCTTTCCGTAAACAGAAGAAAAGCTTTGGTAGAAGCTTACAAAGCAAAATATGATGCAGCAGACATCTATGAATGTCCAATCTGCATCGTAGAAAGTGAAATTCATATGGTTCAGGCGCTTGAGGATATCAAGAAAGCAGGATGTAACGCTCTTTGCGTATACCTCGGAAACTTCGGACCTGAAATCGCAGAGACTCTTCTTGCAAAACATTATGATGGACCGGTTATGTTCTGTGCAGCAGCAGAAGAATCACAGAATGATCTTATCGGCGGACGTGGAGATGCATACTGTGGTATGCTCAATGCAAGCTACAACTTAAAGCTTCGTAACACAAAAGCATATATTCCGGAGTATCCGGTTGGAGATGCAGATGCATGCGCAGACATGATTCACGAGTTTGTACCGATTGCCCGTGCAGTAGATGCTATCAGCAAATTAAAAATTATCAGCTTCGGCCCTAGACCGCTTAATTTCCTTGCTTGTAACGCACCTATTAAGCCGCTTTACGATCTCGGTATCGAAATCGAAGAGAACTCAGAACTTGATTTATTTGAAGCATTCAAGAAACATGAGAACGACGAGAGAATTCCTGCAAAAGTAAAAGAGATGGAAGAAGAACTCGGCACAGGTAACAACAAACCGGGTATTTTACCGAAACTTGCACAGTATGAGCTCACACTTCTTGACTGGGTTGAGGAGCACAAAGGATATCGTGAGTATGTTGCAATCGCAGGAAAATGCTGGCCTGCATTCCAGACACAGTTCGGCTTCGTTCCTTGCTACGTAAACAGCCGTTTAACAGGTATGGGAATTCCTGTATCTTGTGAAGTAGATATCTACGGAGCTCTCAGTGAGTTCATCGGATACCAGGTAAGTAAGGATATCGTGACACTTCTCGATATCAACAACTCTGTACCGGCTGATATGTACAAAGAGTCCATCGAAGGAAAATTCCCATATACACACAATGATACATTTATGGGATTCCACTGCGGAAATACAAACAGCAAGAAATTATCTTTCTGCGGAATGCAGTATCAGATGATTATGGCAAGAAACCTTCCGGAAGAAGTTACACAGGGAACTCTCGAAGGAGATATTGTTCCTGGAGATATTACATTCTTCCGTCTGCAGTCTACAGCAGATACAAAGCTTCGTGCTTATATCGCGCAGGGTGAAGTACTTCCGGTAGCAACAAAATCATTCGGAGGTATCGGTGTATTCGCAATTCCTGAGATGGGAAGATTCTACCGTCATGTATTAATCGAAGGAAACTATCCGCATCACGGAGCAGTTGCTTTCGGTCACTTTGGAAAAGCACTTTATGAAGTATTCAAATACATCGGTGTAGATGTTTCTGAAATCGGCTATAACCAGCCAAAAGGCGTATTATATCCGACAGAGAATCCATTTGCGTAAGATTTTGTAACAAAAAAAGGATGAAATGAATTGAAATCGCCCGACATATTTTATACAATGTATGTCGGGTAGATTTTTATCCGAAACAATATTTAAATGGAGGAAGTCAAATGACAAACTTAGAACTTCAGAAAACAGCAAACGAAGTTCGTAAAGGTATCGTGACTGCAGTTCACAGTGCAAAAGCCGGACATCCGGGCGGATCGTTATCTGCAGCAGATATGTTTACGTATCTTTATTTCGAAGAGATGAATATCGATCCTGCGGATCCGAGAAAGGAAGACAGAGATCGTTTTGTATTATCCAAAGGTCATACAGCACCGGGATTGTATTCCGCACTTGCAAACAGAGGATATTTTCCGGTAGAAGATTTAAAGACGCTTCGCCATCTCGGTTCCTATCTTCAGGGACATCCTTGTATGCAGGAGACACCGGGGGTTGACATGAGTTCCGGATCTTTGGGACAGGGTATTTCTGCAGCAGTCGGAATGGCAGTTGCAGGCAAGATGGACCAGAAAGATTATAGAGTATACACTCTTCTCGGTGACGGAGAGATTCAGGAAGGTCAGGTTTGGGAAGCTGCTATGTTTGCTGGCGCCAACAAACTGGATAACCTTGTAGTAATCGTAGATAACAATGGTTTACAGATCGACGGTAAAGTGGAAGATGTATGTTCCGTTTATCCGATTGATAAAAAATTTGAAGCTTTCAATTTCCAGGCGATCAATGTCGACGGACACAATTTCGATGAGATTCGCGCTGCTATGCAGAAAGCCAAAGATACAAAAGGAATGCCGACAGCGATCATTATGAAGACGGTCAAAGGTAAAGGCGTTTCCTTTATGGAAGATAAAGCCGGATGGCATGGAAAAGCCCCGAATGATGAGGAGTATGCAATCGCTATAGCAGATCTTGCAAAGATTGAAGAAGAGCTTGCGAAAGGAGGGAACGCATAATGGCAGATGTAAAGAAAATCGCAACAAGAGAGAGTTACGGAAATGCGCTTGCAGCTTGCGGAGAAGAGTTCCCTAACTTAGTAGTGTTAGATGCGGACCTTGCAGGTGCGACAAAGACGGGTACATTCCAAAAAGCGTTTCCGGATCGTTTTATCGATTGCGGTATCGCAGAGTGTAATATGACAGGCATCGCAGCAGGACTTGCTACTTGCGGAAAGATTCCGTTTATTTCATCATTCGCTATGTTTGCAGCGGGACGTAACTTCGAGCAGGTTCGTAACTCCATCGGTTACCCGCACTTGAATGTAAAGATCGGTGCAACACATGCGGGTATTACCGTAGGTGAAGACGGCGCAACACATCAGTGTAATGAAGATGTGGCCTTGATGCGTACCATTCCGGGCATGACAGTTATTGTACCATCCGATGATATTGAAGCAAAAGCAGCGGTTCGCGCTGCGATTGAGATGGAAGGTCCTGTTTATCTTCGTTTCGGTCGTGCAGCAGTTCCGGTAATCAACGAAAGAGATGACTACAAATTCGAAATCGGTAAGGGTGTTCTTTTGAGAGAAGGTAAAGATGTGACGATCATCGCATCCGGTATCTGTGTGGAAAGTGCACTCGGTGCAGCAGAAAAGCTTGCTGCTGACGGAATTGATGCAGAGGTAATCAATATTCATACCATTAAGCCTCTCGACGAAGAACTTGTTCTTGCGTCTGCAAAGAAGACAGGCAAAGTAGTTACTGTTGAAGAACATTCCGTGATCGGCGGACTCGGAAGTGCAGTTTGTGATGTACTGGCAGAGAAAGCTCCGACCAAGGTTTGCAAGATCGGTGTATATGACAGATTCGGTGAATCCGGACCGGCAGCAGCACTTGTAGAGAAATTCGGTCTCGATGCACAGGGCGTATATACGAAGACGAAAGAATTTTTAGGAAAGTAAAGAAAAATATAAAATAAATATATCCCCCGGTATCTTGTTTTTTTGAGCCGGACACGTTTGCACTCGGTGAAAGACGTAGCAGTACTAGGCTCGATAACTCTCGCCAAGGACTGACGTCTTTCAAGGTCCTTTTCAAAAAACAAGATACCGGGGATTTTTAATATTTATGTTATTTCTGCACGAAAAATGACGAATTCCATATATTAATAAAAAGAGCATAAGGTATAGAGCATGCGGGATATTTTTATTGGTATAGGAATTCTTTTTTTGCTGCTTGTGATTTTGTGTATTCTCATCGCAAAACTTCGCACGAAACAGGCGATAAAGAAGGTAAATGAGACATCAAAGGATGAGAAAATACGAAAACTGGATGATGTGCTCCGGCCGTTTGGTTTTTTGTATAATCCCGAACAGGATATTATTTACTCAAGACTTCATCCATGGCAGAGGGAGCTGGGATATGAAAAGGCGTTTGACGAGGGAGCGATGCTTCTTTCCATGGTCATTCAATGCGAACCAATCTATTTTGAATATGACGGTAAGCTCTGGCTGATTGAGTTTTGGAAGGGACAGTACGGAATGACGACCGGCGCAGAAATCGGTATTTATAAGGCAGAAAAACCAAAGGATTTTGAACCGGGCGATGAGCGGAAGCTTCATTACAACAGTGTAGATGATGACGAGCTTCTTTTTATGCAGTATGTACTTTATTATTCGGAGGAGGAGCTGATTCGAAGGAGTTCAAAACATTGGTGGTTGACGGGATTTGAACCGGGTCTTTTTTCGAGACCGGAAGAGCTTAGCATGTGTATAAAAATTGTATTTCCTACAGAAAAAATGTGTGATTCCTTTTTCAGAGGTTTGCTGGATGCAGGATATCGAGGAGGAGAGGTGTATTTCGGCGGAAATTCTGTGACGATATATTATCATAAGCCAAAAGCGAAACAGCCGACCGGAAAATATAAATTCCTCCGCAGATTGGCCCAGAATAACAACAAACGAAATTGTCGCCTTTATCAAAGAAGAACCCGCATGTTTGAAACGGATCTTGATAAAATTACGTTTTTAAGTTACCGTTATCCGTTTTTGTACCATGCGCTGTTGGGATTTACAGGCTGGAGAAAGTTGCGGGGACATAAGGCAATTCGTCTGAGAGGGTAAGTCTATGAGGGAAACGATGAGACGTCTGGATGAGGTTTGGGAGAAAGCGCCGGTAATAAAATTTGATGATAGCAACAAATTCGTAATCATGAGTGATTGTCACAGAGGAGTTGCAAACTGGGGTGATAATTTTGCACCGAATCAGCATTTGTTTTTTGCGGCGTTGAATTTCTATTATAAAAACGGTTATGCTTATATTGAACTCGGTGACGGAGATGAGTTGTGGGAAAACCGAAGTATGGAAAAAATCATGCATGCACATAGCGATGCGTTTTGGCTGATGTCTGAGTTTTATGAAAAAAATGGTTTTCTTATGATATATGGCAATCACGATAAAATAAAGAAAAAGAAAGAGTTTGCGAAAAAGGTTATGGAGGAGAGTTTTCCGGGGATACAGATACAGGAAGGTCTTCGTATGCACTATGTATGCAACGGAAAGGAACTTTTTCTGACGCACGGACATCAGGGAGATCTGCTTAATGACACACTTTGGTGGCTGGGGCGTTTTCTGGTACGTTATGTGTGGCGTCCCCTTGAACTTTTTGGAGTACATGACCCGACAGATGCAGGAAAGAGTTATGAAAAGGCAAACCGTGTGGAGAAAAAACTGGAAAAGTGGGTGGAGAAACGAGGAATTTCTCTTATTGCCGGTCATACTCATCGTTCCAGAATATCCGATGTTCTGCCCGCATACTTCAACACCGGAAGCTGCGTGCATCCGAGATGTATAACGGCTCTTGAAATTTCAGATGGAGAGATTTATCTTGTAAAATGGGCAATTTATGTGACGCGAGATAATTTGCTGAAAGTGGCAAGAGAAATACTTGACGGTCCGGTGAAAATTGTATAAAGCGGTTAAGAAACGTAAAAAATAGTCGCATGGCGGCTATTTTTTACATAAATTTTACATAGAAATGTTTTTAATTTTACAATGATATTATACAATGGGAAAGACGGAAAAAGATTACTTATAGCGAAAGAGGAGGCTATTATGGATTTTTTTAGTATTTTATCAATGATAGGTGGACTTGCCCTGTTCCTGTATGGAATGCATGTCATGGGAGAAGGACTTTCCAAGGCATCCGGCGGACGAATGGAAAAAATACTGGAGAAAATGACAAACAATCCACTCAAAGCAGTTTTGCTTGGAGCCGGTGTGACAGCAGTCATTCAAAGTTCGTCTGCGACAACCGTTATGGTCGTAGGTTTTGTTAACTCAGGGATTATGAAACTGCAGCAGGCAGTCGGTATTATCATGGGTGCAAATATCGGTACAACGGTTACTTCTTGGATACTGAGTTTGAGCGGAATAGAAAGCAATAATTTTTTTGTAAAATTATTGAAACCGACTTCTTTCTCTCCGGTTCTTGCGCTGATTGGAGTAGCTCTCATTTTGTTTAGCAAAAAAGAAAAGAAGCATAACATCGGTACGATTTTAATCGGATTTTCAATTTTAATGACCGGTATGGATGCAATGTCTGCAGCAGTGAAGCCGCTTGCAAACGTACCTGAATTTACGAATATTTTACTTATGTTCTCCAATCCGGTTCTGGGACTTTTGGCGGGTGCGATTTTAACAGCTGTTATTCAGAGTTCCTCCGCATCTGTCGGTATTCTGCAGGCTCTTTGTAAGACCGGAGCAGTCAGCTATGCGACAGCACTTCCGATTATTATGGGACAGAACATCGGAACATGTATAACAGCACTGATTTCAGCCATCGGCGCAAAGAAAAATGCTAAGAGAGCAGCGATGGTGCATTTGTTCTTCAACGTTGTCGGAACAGCAATTTTCATGATTGTGTTCTATACATTAAATTCCTTTATAGACTTTAAATTTATGGATAGCAGTGCTAATGCGGCAGGAATTGCGGTTGTGCATTCAGTATTTAATGTAGTGGCAACAATTGCGCTTCTTCCGTTCTCTAAACTTCTCGTAAAGCTTGCAACGCTCGCAGTTCCGGACGAAAAAGAAGAGGATGCGGAAACTACAGCACTTCACCTTCTCGATGTTCGTTTCCTGGATACACCGGGTCTTGCGATGGAGCAGTGTAAAAATGTAGCACTTGAAATGTCTGAGATTACAAAGAAAGCACTGTTTGAATCTACAAAGCTTCTTCATAAATACGATGAAGACAAAGTGCAGAAAATCTTTGAGATGGAAGATGTGGTAGATAAATACGAAGATGAAATAGGAAATTACCTCGTAAAACTGAGCAGTAAAGATCTTTCAGAAATTGATTCCCACACACTCAATACGCTTCTTCACTGTATCGGTGATTTTGAGCGAATCAGTGATCATGCAGTGAATATTGCGCAGTCGGCAAAAGAAATGCATGACAAAGAACAGTCCTTCTCCAACAAAGCGTCTGTGGAATTGGAAGTGTTTACGAAGGCACTGGAAGAGGTTGTAAATCTTTCTTTCGAAGTATTTAAAACGGGTGACATGAACAGAGCATTGCAGGTCGAACCGCTGGAAGATGCGATTGATGAGCTTCAGGTGGAAATCAAGAAACGTCATGTGAAGCGTCTTCGCAAAGGAAAATGTACCATTGAGATGGGATTCATTCTCTCCGATGTGGTGACAAGCTATGAGAGAGTTTCCGATCACTGTTCCAATATTGCGCTTTCTTTATTCCAGAGCAATGATGACGAATTCGAAGCGCATGATTATATTAATAATCTGAAGAAGTCAAAGAATGCAACATTTGAAGACTATTTCAGCATGTATAAAAACAAATACATGCTTCCGTAACAGGGGGAAAAATGGCACTGATTTACATTGTGGAAGATGATAAAAATATTGCAGAAATCGAGAGCTTTGCACTAAAAAATGTAGGTTATGAAGTGGCGGAGTTTTTAAGTGCCCGGGAGTTTTACCGTGCGCTGGAAAAAAGAGTTCCGGACTTATTCCTGCTTGATGTCATGCTTCCGGATGAAGATGGACTTTCCATTATCCGAAAGCTGAAAGCGGATCCTCGCACTTCCTATCCGCCGATTATTCTTGTGACAGCCAAGACGTCCGAGATTGACAAAGTAAAAGGGCTTGATATCGGTGCGGATGACTACATGACAAAGCCGTTCGGCGTAATGGAACTGATCTCAAGGGTAAAAGCGCTTCTGCGCCGCAGTAAGGTGGTAGGTGCAAAGCCTCTCGTCCTCTCCTTTGAATCGATTCATATGGAGGAGGAAAAGCATCTGGTCACAGTAGACGGTCAGACTTGTGACCTTACCTACAAAGAATACGAGTTATTGAAGCTTCTCCTGATTAATGCAGGAATTGTGACAAGCCGAGATCTTATTTTGGAAAAGATATGGGGAACGGATTTTGAAGGCGAATCCCGTACGCTGGATATGCATATTAAAACGCTTCGTAAAAAATTGAAGGAAGCCGGTTCTTATATTAAAACAGTACGAAATGTAGGTTACATTTTAACAAGAGAGGATTAGCATGAAAAAAAAGATTAATCTTCAGATGATGTATATAGCTGTCCTTGCGATTTTGGCAACGTTGGTCACGCTCATTGCGGTTTTCTATACACTGTTTAAGAAGGAAGTGTTTGATGATCTGCGTGCATACGCAGTTGTTTTGCAGGAAGCAGAATTAGAAAAAATCGTAAATAATAAGACATTTATATCCGAAGCCGACGGGCTTCGGATTACTGTCGTTTCAGAAGAAGGAACCGTTTTGTATGACAATATCGCTGAAGAAACGCAAATGGCCAATCACAGGGAGCGCAGCGAGATCGTCGATGCCATGCGAAACGGAAAAGGACAGGCTGTCCGTAAGTCGGAAACGTTATCTGAGAGCATGTATTACTATGCAGTAAAAATGGAAAGCGGGAATATTCTTCGTGTGGCAAAGGAGTCTTCCAGTGCGCTTTCTATCATATTACGCTCGTTACCTATGCTGTTTATTATTCTTATGGTTCTTTTGCTCCTCTGCTCGGTATTGTCGCGTACCCTTGCCAAAAGTATTGTAGAACCGATTGAGAAGATGGCAGAGGATATGGATCATATGGATCAGGTGGAGAGTTATCCGGAGCTGGAGCCGCTTCTGCGCACGATCAACGAACAGCACGCAGATATTTTAAAAAGTGCAAATATGCGTCAGGAGTTTACTGCGAATGTTTCCCACGAATTGAAGACACCGCTCACTTCCATTTCCGGATACTCGGAGCTTATTGAGAATGGAATGGTAAATGAAGAAGATGCTATACGCTTCGGAAAAGAAATTCATAGAAGTGCGAATCGTTTACTTACATTAATCGACGATATTCTCCGCCTTTCGGAGCTGGATTCTTCTTCGGAGACGGATAATTTCGAACAGGTGGATCTGTATGAGCTTGCCCAGACATGTGTGGAAATGCTTCAGATGAGTGCAGAGAAGCACAGTGTTAAGTTGGAGCTTTTCGGGGAAAAGCGTATCGTGTACGGCAACAAACAGATGTTGGAGGAAGTCGTTTACAATCTCTGCGATAATGCGATCCGCTATAACAAAGAAAACGGAAGCGTTTTTGTGACGGTGGATGAGGAAGATGACAATGTGTATCTGTCTGTCCGTGATACCGGTATCGGGATCGACAAAGAGCATCAGGGACGGATTTTTGAGCGTTTTTATCGTGTGGACAAGAGCCGTTCCAAGGAAACCGGCGGAACAGGACTCGGACTTGCAATTGTCAAACATATTGCGGAGCTTCACCATGCGAAGCTTTGCCTTGACAGTACTCCGGGGGTTGGGACAGAAATCAAGATTGTTTTTATATAAATATAGAAAAAATAATATAATTTTCTTGACAAATCTGAAAAAAGGCGATAGAATATCAAAGTGCTTTGTGAGCAGTATAACTGCCCAGATAGCTCAGTTGGTAGAGCAGAGGACTGAAAATCCTCGTGTCACTGGTTCGATTCCGGTTCTGGGCACTAGGATTTCATCCAAATATGCGGGTGTAGTTCAATGGTAGAACACCAGCCTTCCAAGCTGGATACGTGGGTTCGATTCCCATCACCCGCTCTTTGCATGCAAATGCAGACAATTAAATATGCGCGAGTGGCTCAGCGGTGGAGCACCTCCTTACCAAAGAGGGGGTCGCGGGTTCGATCCCCGTCTCGCGCTCTTGGGTAACATGAAAAAGACATCCGGTGGATGTCTTTTTGTTGTTTTTATGATAAGATATAGGGGAAAATTGATTCTTGTTAGCAGAAAGAGGAATATTATATATGAAAAAAGTAAAACAAATAGGATTTTATCTTGGGCTTCTTTTTTTGATTACAGGGGTATTTTCCTTAGGTTGGTTGTGGGACAATTGGACTATTCGATACAGCACACAGTTGGACAGGTTTTTCGGAGAGGGCAACTGGGAAGTTGTTTCCGAGGACGTGCATCAGAGCAACATGTATACGGTGAGGGTTGGTAGGCATTATAAATACGGTCAAACCAAAGAAGCGCCGGCATTGTACAGAGAATGGAATATTCTGTGCAAAAATACAAAGGGGCAGAAAGAAGTATGGAAAATATCGAATCATGCTTACAAGATTAATAATGCTGAGTATGGTATATTCAGTTCGAAAAGATATAAAGCGGGACAGGCGCTTACATTGGAGCTGATGGACATTTCTTTTGCTCTTGTGGAAGAAGAAGTACACAATGAAATTGTAAAGGCCGGTTTGACAGAAGAGGAAGCTAATTGTATTTATGTCGATATGGCCTATCATGGCGGAAATCCGAAAGGATCTTTTTATGATAAATTAGCGAGGGAATCCTGGTTTACCTTAGACGGTGTTACAGCAGAAAACTACTTGGCCTCCGACTTGTATGAATTCTATCTGCTGTTCCGAATTCATGATTACAGATTGGAGCAGTTATCCGAGCAGGAACAGCAAAATGTGGTGAACAGCCTGACGGATATCGAGAAGAGAATGTTGGAAAAATACGGAGACCAAGCATCTTTTGAGATACTTTATGGTGATTATAACGTAGAATATTAAAAAATATTAGGAGGTGACTTTGTTGCCAATGTTTCAAAAGAAAACACCCCTGGAAAAGGAGTGGCAGATTTTAAATAAAAAAGAAGAAAAATATCTGCAGAAGCGTGCAGAGAAAAAGGACAGCAAGCTGAATGACTTTTTGAAGGATAAAGTTCCTTCTAAGATGCAGAGTAGTCTGGATGCGGCGTTTGAGAAAGCGTTTTCGACGATCTTTGAAAAGGGAACGGTAATGATCGAGAAGACGTATCAGAAAGAGAAAAAGGAGAAGCGTTTTGCCGTAAACAACTTTGCGGATGAGGTGGAGCACAACCGAAAGACACTCAAAGCCTTTTCCAAGGAGGCGCAGTCGGCGGGAAATCAAAATCTTCTTATTTCCGGCGTGGCCGGTATCGGTATGGGGCTTGCGGGAGTAGGACTTCCGGATATTCCGATCTTTACGGGAATGATTTTCCGCAGTATTTATGAGATTGCACTGAGCTACGGATTTAATTATGATACGGAGGAAGAGCAGTATTTCATTCTCAAGATCATTGAAGGTGCGGTTTCTTACGGTGAAACAGCAGTGAAGATCAACGGTGAAATTGATTATTTTGCAGCAGATCCGGCGCTTCCGGCAGGATATGACCGCAGGCAGCAGAGTCAAAAGACAGCAGCAGCTCTTTCCAAAGAGCTTTTATATATGAAGTTTTTACAGGGGATTCCGCTTGTCGGTGCGGTCGGCGGAGCCTATGACGTGATCTACATGAAAAATATTTCCGAATATGCGCAGCTGAAATACCATAAGAGGTTTTTGCTCGGCCGCAGATAACAGTCGGAGATGAAATAAATAGGAATAAAAAGCGAAATACCATGGCGAGGTAATTGCCATGGTATTTCTAATTGCAAAAAATCCGTTAGGATTTTGACAAGCGTATTTTGTTATTCTGCCTTGGCAGCTTTCTTAGCAGCCTTAGCTTCCAATGCCTTATCTGTAGGTCTTACAAATACTAAGCTCAGGAAAAGAGCTACTATGTAAAGAGCAAGTGTTACGTAAAGAACGGTCTGATAACCTACCGGGTTGGTTGCTGCATCCGGAGTGCCAACTCTACTAACGATGAAAGTAGCAAGCTGATTACCTGTCAAACCGGCAACTGCCCAAGCGGACAATGTAATTCCGTGAAGTGCACTGATGCTGCCCATTCCGTAGTGATCGGAAAGGAGTGTCGGTACGTTGGAGAAGCCTCCGCCGTAACCTGCATTTACAATCATAATAAGTGCAAGAACGAGGATTGTCAAGACCATATTTCCTGCTCCGTTCTGAATACCGCCTGTTAAAATAACGAGACCGGTAAGTACGATGGACAGGATGAAGATTAATTTGTAGATGGTATTTCTATCCTTCATTGTATCAGCCCAAGCGGAGAAACCTAAACGTCCGCCTGCATTGAAGATGGCGGATACTGTGGAAATAATTCCGACAGCGCCTGCAAGGCCGAGACATTTTACAATCATCTTTTCCTGAGAAATCAGGGCAAGACCACAGGTAATGTTGATGTAGAACATGAACCAGATACCAAGGTAGTTAAGGAATGGTTTTGTTTTAATAACGGCCCAGATGCTCGGTCCTTTTTCTCCGGAAGCTGACGGCTCATGCCATCCGTCCGGTTTCTTAAGAAGTAAATGACCTACAAACATCATTACAAAGTATACACATGCAAGAATCCAGAACATCTTGTAGATTCCGCCTTCGCCGAGACCGGAAAGCATACCCTGCATAATAGGGGAAGCGATAGCTTTCGCAGCACCGAAACCTGCAACTGCAAGTCCTGTTGCAAGACCTTTTCTATCCTGGAACCAAAGCATAAGTGTTTTAACCGGGGAAAGGTAACCTGTACCGAGACCGATACCCATGATCAGACCGTAGCAGATGTAGATACCGATCAGGGCAACCTTGCTTCCCTGATGTAATCCACCGTAGTAGATGAAGAATCCGGTTCCTGCCATACCTGCTGCGAAGCAGAGTGTAGCGATCAGGGATGATTTGTGAATATCTTTTTCTACGATATTTCCTAAGAATGCAGCTGACATTCCGAGGAAGAAGATGGCAAAACTGAATGCCCATTCTGTGTCAGCTTTTGTAAAGCCGATGTAGTCAGCGATTTCCTGACTGAAGATTGACCAGCAATAAACAGTACCGATACTGCAGTGCAGAAGTAATGCAGGGATTGCAGCGCGGAACCACTTATTTGAGCGCCAGCCACCTGTTTTTTTTGCGTTTTCACTCATAGTTTAAACCTCTCTCTATATTTTTCTTTGTTTTCGTAAACAGTTTCGTCCATTTACGACATCAATGGTAATTTTACTCCTATTTTCCTTATATTTCAAGGAAAACAGCATATTTGATAAGAAAAAAAAGAAGTGCTATACTTATTTTTGCAGGAAAAGGGTTTGGTAAATTATGAAAGAGACAAAAATCAGAGATTTTACACAGGGAAATATTACCGGTCAGCTTTTGACCTTTGCTTTTCCGATTTTTCTCTCCAATCTCCTTCAGGTTATCTACAATATGGTAGATATGATTATTGTGGGAAATCAATTGGGAAAAACCGGGATATCCGCGGTTTCTGTCGGCGGTGATGTCACGGCGATGCTGACATTTGTGGCTATGGGATTTGCGAGCGCCGGACAGGTGCTTATTGCACGGCTGATCGGATTCGGAAAGAAAGAGCAGCTCGGACGTTTCGTCGGAACGATGTGCGGATTTCTTCTTACAAGTGCTGTCGTAATCAGTATCGTCGGATTCATCTTGCGCCATGAAATGCTGCGATTGATGAATACGCCGGCGGAGGCGTATGAGGGAGCGCTTGTGTACTCTATTATATGTATGATAGGACTTGTATTTATATACGGATATAACATGACGAGTGCAATTATGCGCGGAATGGGCGATTCCAAGCATCCGTTTATTTTTATCGGGATTGCAGCAATTATTAATCTGGCTCTGGATGTGATTTTAGTTATCTATCTGGATTTCGGGGTCAGCGGAGCTGCGATTGCAACAGTGACAAGTCAGGCGGTCAGTTTTGTTGCCTGCATCGTATTTTTATATAAGAATAAAGAGCAATATTCTTTACATATGCAGCTAAGAGATTTTTTTGTCTGGGACAAAGAAATGCTTGCAGATTTGGTAAAGCTGGGGACACCGATGGCAATCAAGTCGGCTTCCATCCAGGTATCAAAGCTTTTCGTCAACTCGTGGATCAATTCGTACGGACTGGTCGTTTCTGCCTTTGCGGGAATTGCCAATAAAGTGGCAAGCATCAGCAATTTGGTGTCCATGGCGATGAATACGGCCGGCTCTACGATGGTTGGTCAAAATATAGCAGCAGCCAAAAATGACAGGGTAAAAGGTATTCTCAAACGTCTTGCGATGCTTACATTGTCGATTGCCACTGTCTTTTCCGCAATATTTTTCCTGTTTCCGGAGCCGATCTTCGGTATATTTACAAAGGAAGAAGAGGTTCTTGCGATTGCCATGGGCTATATTCCGATCGCTGCGCTTCTGTTTTACGGTGGTGCGCTGCGCGCAGTTATGAATGCACTCATGAACGGAAGCGGCAATACAAAGATAAACTTTGTGACGGCAATTTTAGACGGAATCGTGCTCCGTATCGGACTTTCGGTTCTGTTCGGACTCGCGCTCGATATGAAGCATTACGGTTTCTGGCTGGGTGATGCGCTGGCGGGATTTACACCGTTCTTTATCGGTATTGTATTTTATGTTTCAGGGAGATGGAAATATGAAGCACGTGATGACGACGCTATGCTACATTGAAAAGGATGACTGCTATCTGATGCTACACCGCATCAAGAAGGAAAATGACTTAAACAAGGACAAATGGATTGGCGTGGGCGGTAAGTTTGAGGAAAATGAAACGCCGGAGGAATGTCTGCTTCGTGAGGTGAAGGAGGAGACAGGACTCACTTTAACGAGTTACCGGCTCCGTGGCGTGATAACATTTATTTCCGATGAATGGGGATCGGAATATATGTTTCTCTACACAGCGGACGGCTACGAAGGAGAGCTTCGCGAGGATAAGATGAAAGATTGCGAGGAAGGCGTTCTTACGTGGGTTCCGAAAAACGACATAGAAAATCTGAACCTCTGGGAAGGCGATAAAATTTTCTTCCGTCTTATGCAGTCCGAGGAGAGATTTTTCTCTTTAAAACTCCGTTATGAGGGAGATCGATTGGTTGAATCGAAATGTGAATTTCCTATAAACTTCGCATAAATGCGGAAAACAGGGCTTGATTCCTCGGAAAAGATGACATATAATAGTTGCATTAGTAATTGGAGGAATAGAAATGGACGACGGTGACAGTAACACTAATACTGCACAGTATATTTATTTTATAATAAGGAATATAGATGGCATAGCCGGGACTTTTTAGTGCAGGCTATGCTTTTTGTTGTCTTTTTTTACATGGAAAGGAGTTTTTAAAACATCATGGAAGGCGATACCGCATCACTATTAATTATTATTTTTTGTATTATTATGTCGGGATATTTCTCGGCGACGGAGACGGCGTTCTCGTCACTGAACCGAATCCGTATTAAGAATATGGCAGAAAAGGGAAATAAGAAGGCAAAGCTGGTACTATCATTATCAGATAATTATGATAGTCTGTTATCCACGATTTTAATAGGAAATAACATTGTCAATATTTTATCTGCATCATTAGCTACGATTCTTTTTGTAAGCTTGTTGGGAGAAGAGATCGGACCGAGTGTTTCTACGGTTGTACTTACGATTGTAGTGCTTGTATTCGGTGAGGTTACACCGAAAAGTATTGCAAAAGAACATCCGGAGAAATTTGCGATGTTTTCGGCTCCGCTTCTGCGAGGCTTGATTATTGTACTAACACCGTTTAATTTCCTGTTCGGTCTTTGGAAAAAACTTTTATCCAAGATTGTAAAATCAAATGATAATCCGTCCATCACAGAAGAAGAGCTGATCACAATCGTGGAAGAAGCAGAGCAGGAGGGCGGAATCGACGAGGAAGAGAGTACCCTGATCCGCAGTGCCATCGAATTTTCTGAGCAGGAGGCAATGGATGTACTCACACCGCGAATTGACATTACCGGTGTATCGACCAAGGCGACGAAGGAAGAAATAGCAGAAATTTTTGCGGAGACCGGTTATTCGAGACTTCCGCTCTATGAGGAAACGATCGACCATATTGTCGGAATCATTTATCAGAAGGATTTCCACAATCATGTATACCGTACAAGCAAGAGCATTGATGCGTGTGTAAGACCGGCGCTCTTTACGACCAAGACAAAGAAAATCGACGAGCTGCTCAAGGAACTTCAGCAGGAAAAATTACATATTGCGGTAGTTCTTGACGAGTACGGCGGAACGGTCGGAATTGTAACGCTTGAGGATATCATCGAGGAAATCGTCGGTGAGATTTGGGATGAGCATGATGAGGTAACCCACGAGATCGTCAAGGTTTCCGACGAGGAATACACAATTATGGGAACGACCAACGTGGATTCTGTATTTGAAGAGTTGGATATGAACGACGAACTTGACGTGCAGACTGTCAGCGGATGGGCGATGGATGTGCTCGGCCGTGTTCCGGAGGTCGGTGACAGCTTTGAATACAAAAACCTCAAGATTACTGTGACAGAGATGAACGGAAAACGTGTGGAGAAAGTACAGCTTTTGGTCGGAGAAGAGACGGAAGAGGAAGAAGAGTAAGGAGAGAAAGACATGCTCGTAAGATATGATGGGAAGTATACAAAAGAAAATGTGGAAACCTGTATGGAAAAGCATCTCAATGATGAACCGGTCTGGTATATGAACAACTATGTGACACTGGAGAAAAAGAGAGATAAGTATTATGTTTATATGTCTGTTCCGACGAATACACTGAGTTCTTCTTCAAGGTTGACGAGAAAATGGCGTTTGTTTTTCGGGGAAAAAGGTATTCACGTGATAGAAAGATTTACATTTTTCAGTGTGATATTGATCTTTGTAATTCTCGCAACCGGATTCGCTACAATCGGCGCATTGATCGGCGGAGACCTTCTTTGGGGATTTATGGCTTTTATTTTATTTGCATTATTTTTTGGAGTGCTTTATTTGAAAGCGAAAAAGAATGTGAAAGATTTCCTAAAGGAGAAGGTACAAGATTAGGGGGAAAATATGGCAAATTCTAAAAAATTCGATTCCAGGGAGCAATATTGGGAAGATTATCATAAAGAACAGCTTCCGCCGGCGGATGCGAAGGAAGCGGTACGTTACCAATATGATGAAAAAGCTGTCTATTGGCTTGATTATTATGAGGATAAAATCGGGCTTGCTCTGAAAGAAGTGGAGATGCAGCTGAAGCATGCGCAGGATCGGAAAAGAGAGCAGGAGTTTGAGATGAAGCTGTTCGGAAGCATCTTTCTCGGTATTATTGTTCTTTTGCCGATAGCGTTGGCGTTACCGATGTCGGGTGTGTTGCCTTTTGTGATTTTAGGTGGTCTTTTGGTAATCGCTGAGATTTTTGCGATTGCTTTAGTCGGTCCGATTTGTATCTATAAGGTTATAAAGGGCGTTGTCAGCAAGGTAATCAATGACAAAGAAAATTCCCTTGGTGACTGGATTGTGCGAAAGTACCATGTGCCGCGCATTACCGGTGAAATTCAGGCTTGTCAGATTTATGTCGGAAGGTACAAAGAGCAGCTTGCGAACATTGCATCCTGGCGCGAAATGCTGGAGCAGAGTACCTTTGATATGGATGAAACAGAGATTAAAAACCGCATGGAAAAGGTGAATTTAGATCCTAAGATCGAGACGGCGTCAGCGAATAATTACAGGTTGAAACGCTTGGTTAACCGGACGACAATTACGGTTTCGGTTCTGTTCTTTGCCGTTATTTTGATCCTCGGTGTGAAGGGATATCTTGCTTATTACAACTGGTGGCTCGCCTTCTGGGAAAGTGTATAAATATGAGAAACCGGATTGTCGCATGTTACGACAATCCGGTTTTTTTAATATAAGTACTACTCAACGCAATTCCTGCAAACACCCAGAACAGAGGGGATGTCTGCAAGGTGGAATCGTTGAACAGACTTGTGAACATATAGCTTAAGCATGCGATATAGCATCCGTAGCCGAGTCTCATCTGCAGCGACTCGCTGCGAGTGGTTTTTGTTTGAAAGAATATCCGAATTCCGCTTCTGATAAATAGTATATAGAAGATTAAAATACAAAGCACGGAAATACCGCCGGTCTGTATCCATTTGGTCAGATAGTCATTGTGGGCTTTTTCAATGACCATGTTCGGGTTGTCTGAGTACACGATTTTGCCTGCATAATCTTCCTGCGGAAATACTTCTGCAAAGGTGTCCGGACCGCTTCCGATAAAGAAATAGTCATCAAGCAGAGGAAGGGTACGTGACCAGATATAACCGCGGGCGGAGCCCAGGTATTCCAGGCCGTGCAGATTGACAGCGTTAATCTCGGTCATCGGCGCAAGGTTTCCGCTCGGTGTTTCATAAAGATATCCGTTGTCATCTTTTACAAAGACAAGCATGTTTTCCGCAAGTTGCAAATAGATTTCATCGTCGTAAAATACAGCGCATGTATCTTCTCCCATCGGTAGGGAAAGCGTAGTGCCTTCTTTTGCTACTAGCGGGGATTCGGAAGTATCGGATGTGCAAAGTAAGGTATCATTTTCCAAATACAAGTCATAATTCACATCGTCGTAGCAAAAATGAATTCCCTGTCCGTCACTTGTCATGTTTGTCAAAGGTTCCCGCGTGTTTTTGTCTATCATGCGTGACAGATATTTAAAATCAAGTGCTGCATCCACGCATATAAAGAGCGCAAAAAGCGCAACCAGAGCGGAGATGCCAATTGCCAGATATTTTTTTGGAAAATGCTTTGTATAGCGCAGACTTCCGACAACAAGAATGAGAAGTGCAGCCACCAAAGACGCCCTGGAATAGGTAAACCAGATCAGTGTCAGTGCGATACCGGAAAAAACGAAATATAAAATCTGTTTTTTCTTTTCGTGTTCCGAAAGAGTCATGATCCAGATAACGGCAAACAGCATGCACAATGTGACACCTGCGTAGTTTGGATTGTAAAGAGTCAGATACACATTGTTTCCGGAAAAGGTGTCTTCTATCTGTCCTGCATATTGCTTAAATTGGTCGCCGGACATAATAAGGCGCTGTGCCCATTCATAGTCTAGCAAATCATGCCCGAATATTTGAAATCCGCCGATGACGGCAAAAACCACACAAATGCAAAGAATGGACTTCCATATGTAGTTGTAGTCTCTTTCGCATTCCATAATCTGATAGGCGTATATGGCCATAATCACATATGTAATCAGCACAAGGACGCTTTCAAAGGATTCAAAGTTTCCTTTAAGGGAAGCATCTGCGTTCACGGAAAAAATCGTGGATAAAAGAGCAAAGGCCATGTAGATTCCAAGGGGAATAAACAGGCGCAGATCTTTCGTCTTTTCCCGATAAAGAGCCAGACGGAACAAAAGAATAATTCCGGTCAGAATGCCGATGATATCCAGAAAATAGCTTTTGTAATAGCAATAAAAATCCGCCAGAACATCATCTGCAGAGTACCAGTTATATCCGCTGTATCCGCAGCTGTAAATTGCAAGTCGTACTGCCAAAGGCAGTACGACTATAATAACCATTAAAGGAAGGAGCAAATCCCACATTCCCTGTTTGTTGTTTGTTTTTTTCATGTTCGTTTTCATTTATTTTGCAGTAACTTTTTTGCCGCCGCCCCAGGAAAGTTTCTTATATCCGATGCGATATTTGTGTCCTTTTTGCAGATTTTGAGGTGTGCCGGTCCAGATATCGTTCACGTAGCCATATTCGATAAGCTGAATTTTTACTGTTTTGCTTCCTTTTTTGATGGTTGCAAGTCCGGTGTAGTTTTTCTGCGTTGTTTCGTCAAAAACGGTAACAGATACAACAGCCCGTTTTTTGTTTGGTGAATCATTGTAATAAGAGTTTAGGATGTTAGCTGCCAAAACTTGTTCTGTTGTTACAGCTTTTTTCAATTTTACTGTAATTTCTTTTGTGTTGGCAGAAACGGAAGAAATCTTCATCATTTTACTTCCGCGGGTAGCGGTAGGGCTGTATGTATCGCCGTATGCATATAATAATGAGCACAGATAATTATATCTTCCTGCAGTCGGAACTGCTAATTTATCGGAAGGTGTAGTGTACGAATAATATTCTTCCTTTACTTCTTTCATCAAAAAGCCTGTAATTTGAATATCAGTTCCGTATTTCACCACAGAATCAGAGAAGTTGTTTCTGAGTTTGGTGTATTTTAAGGCATTGGATTTAGTAATCTTCTTTGGTGTAGAAGATGTGATTTTTTTAAGTGCATTTGCAAATCCTTTTACAGAATCTGTCTGTTCCCAAGTGCCTTTCGGAACAACGGTAAATTTCTGGGAAATGGTCTTTCCCTTGTACTTGATTTTAATTGTTACATTTCCCGTATTTTTTACAGTCATAAGACCTTTGCTGTTTACTGTGGCAACGGATTTAGGTGAGGAACTGTATTTTGCTTTGGAAAACATAGAAGCAGCTCCGGAGTCGTTGCCGTCTACAATATAAGCATAATCGCCCACATAAAATTTGGCACCTTTTTCAATCTGAACCGGTGCGCCTTCCAGTCTGGAAAATTCATAGTACCAGGATAAGGAAGTTTTTTGTGCTGCCGAAGTCTCTGTTGCCGTCATCGGAAGAACAGAAACGATGGACGGTAACACCATCATAATACATAAGAATACGGCTAAACGTATTTTGGCATATCCTTTCATAAAAAATACTCCTTTGAATTAAATATTTACTTCATCTTTAAGCCATGCAAGAGCCTGGTCCAAAGTTTCAAAATGACCTTCTAAGATACCGGTTTTGGAACGCTCGGTATTTTTCTTTGCCTGAATCTTTAGCATGACAGAGTCGCCTTCCACAAAGGCAAATGCCTTGCATCCGTTTTCCACAAATGCTTTGGTCATATTTGCAAGCTGTGTGCCCTCGTGCGGTGTTACCGGCTCCATGCTGGTGCAGTCGGCGATATAAGCCCATCCGCTGCTTTTCCAGCCGGCGGCTTCTTCCAGTACAGTGTCGCAGAGCCATACTAATTCATCGATATTGGTTTTTCCGTTTCCTGCGGAGTAAACGATTTGTCTGCCGGATACCGGGTAAACTGTTTGTGCGCCGTTTTGTTTTGCCATAAATTTTTCCTCCTTTGCTTAAAATAACAATTTGTATAAAATTGCCAAAAAGTTTACAAAAATATTATTTTTATTATACATTTTCCATGATATAATGTCAACGTAAGGGGAAATGATTTGACGGAAAGAAGGGAAATATATGAATCGAATTAATATTGCAAAAGTTATGATACCAAAGCCTCTGACGCGGGTACTGCATCAGACGGATACCGTTCGCCAGGCACTGGAGACGATGGAGAATCATGGATTTACGGCGATTCCCGTACTGGACGAGGAGGAGCGATACATAGGCTGTGTGACAGAGGGTGATTTCCTGCGACATATACTTCGCATCGGTGATACGGACAAGAAAGCACATGAGCAGTTTCATGTAGGTGAGCTGGTGCGCAAGGATTTTTGCGAGGCCATTGATATTGCTGCGCCGACAGAGGACGTGGTGCGCACGATTTTAAATCAAAACTTCGTTCCTGTGGTGGATGATCGCAATGTACTCTGCGGAATCCTGACACGTAAAGGTGTAATTCAGGAACTGGCGGAGGATGTGTAAAGAGGATGGTGTAATTTGGCCCGTGGTCATATATGAAAAAAGGGAATGAGTTTTCACTCATTCCCTTTCATCCTATTTAAGTCCTTAAATTACACAAATTTATCTTATGAGAAGTAACGTTTCAGAAGTCCTTCAAACGCTTTACCGTGTCTAGCTTCATCGCGCGCCATTTCTTGCACTGTGTCATGAATCGCGTCGAGATACTGCTCTTTTGCACGTTTTGCAAGGACGAACTTACATGCTGTCGCACCGTTTGCAGCTTCTACACGCATCTCAAGATTTTTCTTTGTAGAGTCTGTCACAACTTCACCGAGAAGCTCAGCAAATTTTGCTGCATGCTCAGCTTCTTCCCAAGCTGCTTTCTCCCAGTAAAGTCCGATTTCCGGATAACCTTCTCTGTGAGCAACTCTTGCCATTGCAAGATACATACCTACTTCCGTACATTCTCCCATGTAGTTTGCACGAAGATCTTCGATGATATCTTCGCTGACACCCTGTGCCACACCTACTACATGTTCAGCAGCCCAAGTTCTGTTTTCAGCCTGTGCTGTAAATTTCTCAGCCGGAACGTTGCACTGTGGGCACTTCTCCGGTGCTGCATCTCCTTCATGAACATAACCACATACCTGACATACAAATTTCATAGTTTTTTCTCCTTTTCTTATTTCCTATAGTTTGTTTTTTAGTTCTTTTTTTAAGATGTTTCCATCGGTTTGGAAAGTAGACAGTCTTTACAGGTTCCATAAAAATAAGTCACATTTCCATCAATCTGTCCCGGGAAATTCCGACCGGCCGATGCATTGATGTGATCAATGCTTTCCATGTCCAAATCGATGACACTTCCGCAATCCTTACATATGAAATGATAGTGGAGAGAAGTATCTGCATCAAAGTGGTCTACGCCGTCGCTCAGATGAAGTCTTAAAATTTCGCCAAGCTCGGAAAGAAGGGTCAGATTCCGATAAACCGTACCAAGACTGATGTGAGGATAAATCTCTCGAATATTCTGATAAACAACATCAGCGGTCGGATGATCTTTTCTGGTAGCTAAAAATTCTTTGATCGCTTCCCTTTGTCGGCTGTATTTTAATGTTGCCATGCTGTCCTCCTTTCTTTTGTTTTGTAATCAGTAATGATTACTGTTATTATAATAACACATATAAAAATAATGTCAATAGTTTTGTATAAAAATTTTATAAAAACAATAATAATACTGAAAACTTCATAGACGAGAAGTTTTTTCAAGGCTATAATAATCCTAAATATTGGAAATTGCGCTGTATGGAGGCGATGAAATGAAAAAAACTAATAAGGGGATGACTCTTCGGGCCAGGCTGCTTTTGGCTTGCGGAGCAATGATATTGATTCCGCTTTTTCTTACGTTGTTATCTTTTTTAGGTATTCGATTTTATCTGATGCAGGTGAACGGTGCACAGGCGGATATCATAACAATCGCACAAAATATCAGCAGAACTTTCTTTTTTGATATGGCGATTGCGATTGTCCTGATTATGGTTTTCACGGTGTATTTGTTCCGGGGATTAATACAAAAGTGGTTTGTGGATCCGATCAGTCGGATGAATGAAGCCATGAAGCACATATCAAAGGGGAACTTTGATTATCAGATGCAGTACGATTATACAGGTGAAATCGGAGAGTTGTTTGATAATTATGAAGACATGCGTCTGAGACTGAAGGAGTCGATGGAGGAAGCCAATGATAATGAGCAGCGCAGCAAGGAGCTGATCAGTAATATTTCCCACGATCTGAAAACGCCGATTACTTCCATTAAAGGATATGTGGAAGGAATTATGGACGGGGTGGCCGATACGCCGGAAAAGATGGATAAGTATATTCGTACGATTTATAATAAATCCAATGAGCTGGATCGGTTGATCAATGAACTGACCTTTTATTCGGGAATTGACTGCGATCGGATTCCTTATCATTTTCACCGTATGAATGTCAGTGAATTTTTTCAGGATTGCGTGGAGGAAGTCGGACTGGATTTGGAGTCTAAAAATATTAAGTTTGACTTTTCCAACTTTGTGGCACATGACACGCAGATCATTGCAGATCCGGAGCAGCTGCGTAAAGTGATCAGCAATATTGTCGGAAACAGTGTGAAATATCTGGATAAGGAAGAAGGGCGGATTGACATCCGTATTCTGGATGAGATCGATTCTATCCGCGTGGAGATTGAGGATAACGGAAAGGGAATCAGCCAGCGGGATCTGGGACATATATTTGAGCGGTTTTACCGCACGGACTCCTCCCGGAATTCCACGAAAGGCGGAAGCGGTATCGGACTTTCCATAGTAAAAAAGATCATAGAAGATCACGGCGGATATATATGGGCTACGAGCAAAGAGGGCGAAGGAACCTGTATGCATTTTGTAATCAGAAAATACAGTGAGGTAGAAAATAATGAGTAAGATTTTAATTATTGAAGACGAAGAAGCGATTGCAGATCTGCAAAAAGATTATCTGGAGATTAATGAGTTTGAGGTAGAGATTGAAAATGACGGTCAGAAGGGTCTTTCCAAGGCGCTTTCTGAGGATTTTGACCTGATTATTCTTGACCTGATGCTCCCGAATGTGGATGGCTATGAAATCTGCAAGAAGGTCCGCGAGGAAAAGAATATTCCGATTATTATGGTTTCGGCAAAGAAAGATGATATCGACAAAATCCGCGGATTGGGTCTGGGTGCAGATGATTACATGACAAAACCGTTCAGTCCGAGTGAGCTTGTTGCCCGCGTGAAAGCACATTTGGCCCGTTATGAGAGACTGATCGGAAGCAGCCAGAAACAGAATGATATGGTGGAAATTCGCGGAATCAAGATTGATAAGACGGCGAGACGCGTCTATGTGGGTGGAGAAGAAAAAGTATTTACGACGAAGGAGTTTGACCTTCTGACCTTTCTTGCGGAAAATCCGAATCGTGTGTTCACCAAGGATGAACTGTTTCGTGAGATTTGGGATATGGAGTCCATCGGTGATATTGCTACTGTCACCGTGCATATTAAAAAGATCCGTGAAAAGATCGAGGATGACAGCTCTAAGCCGAAGTATATAGAGACCATTTGGGGTGTGGGGTACAGATTTAAACTATGAAAACACAAATCATATACGAAGACAACGAAATATTGGTGATCTACAAGCCGGAAGGTCTGGCGGCGCAATCGGCGCGGGTGACACAGGCGGATGTGGTCAGTGAAATCTGCGGCTATTTAAAGAGTCCGTATGTGGGACTGGTACATAGGCTCGACCAGCCGGTGGAAGGGCTTATGGTGCTTGGAAAGACGAAGGCAGCAGCGGCAAATCTCAGCAGTCAGATAACCCGGGGCGAGCTTAAGAAGACATATGTGGCGGTGGTAAGTGATGAGACCGGGAAGGCAGAGGCGGATGTCACCCCAAAGGAGTGGACAGAGCTGACGGATTATCTGGAAAAAGATGCAAAAGCGGGAAAAGCACAGATCGTGAAAACCGGAGGACAGAAGGCGACGCTTTACTACCGCAGGTTAAGCACCGGGCCGGACAGTACGGCGCTTTTAGAGATACGTCTTATCACAGGCCGTTTTCATCAAATCCGCGCACAGATGTCCCATGCAAATATGTCTCTGCTCGGAGATGCAAAATATGGCTCTGAAACATCTCAGGAGCTGTCAAGGGAGCGAAATGTGAGAAGCGTGGCACTTTGTGCTTATAAGCTTTCTTTTTTACATCCGAAGACAAAGAAAGAAATGAATTTTGAGATCAAACCTCATAAACCAGTTTTTAACAGCTATGATTTTTAAAGAAAATACCTATACTAATTCCGAGCGAATCAGGTAGGTGTTTTTTTATGCAGAGATTTTTGGAGCGTAACAGGGAGAAATTTGTATTTGCGTTAGTTGCAGTGGGGCTTTTTTTGTTCCTGCGATTTGTGGTGCCGCTCATGTATCCCTTTGTCATCGGCGGACTTCTTGCGGCTTTTCTTTATCCTGTGGTCCGGTTTTTGCACCGGAAAACCAAAATCGGAAAAGGAATCTGGATGCTTGCTCTTCTGACTGGTCTGTTTCTTTTGCTCCTTGCGGTCTTGGGTCTGGGAGGATACGGAATCGTAGAAAAAGGGTACGCTTTTTTCGGAGAATACGAAAAGTACCTTGTGGTCGTGGAAGAAAAAGCCGGATTTTGTTGTAACTGGCTGGAATCAAGACTTCATCTGGAGCGCGGATATTTAATGGACACGGTAAAGGGTACGCTTGACGAAGCTACCGGTGAGTGGACAAAGAAGGTAGTTCCGGGCATTTTTCGGGTTTCGTTTACAGGGATGAAAACTGTTTTTTCCGTGGGAGCATTTGTGATTTTTGTTTTTTTGTCCGCTGTATTGTTTGTAAAAGAGTGGGATGAAAATTCCGGAGGTATTTTTTCTTGTTTCGGGAAATATGTGCATAAGGTTGTGGACTTTTTGAAGATATTTCTGGGTGCGCAACTTAAGATTATCTCTGTGATTGTGGTAATATGTGTCATTGGATTTTGGATTTCGGGAGCAGAGAATCCATTGGGACTTGCTGTTGTGACGGCGGCTATGGACGTATTACCGCTCATCGGAACCGGTATTATCATCGTTCCGATGCTGCTTTGGAAGGTAGTAAATGCGCAGTATTATAGGGCGTTTCTATTGCTTGCGACGTACATTTGTTGTATGATTGCAAGAGAATACCTGGAACCGAAATTTATCAGTGATAAGACAGGGATTTCCCCTGTTTTCATACTTTTGAGTATCTATGCCGGGGTGCAGATTATGGGATTTGCAGGCATTTTTTTAGGACCGCTTTACGTGCTCCTTCTTCAAATTTGTTATGAAGAGATTTTGGTGCGAAAATCATTTAGTGTGGAAAGGGAGTAATATATGAAGAAAATAGTGACTACCATCATGCTTACGATTTTGCTTGGCAGCGTGCTGGCCGGTTGTGGAAACAGCGGCGATGAACTTGATCCGCGCGATCTGGTTTATCGTCATGAACGTCTCGCCTGTATGGAGGATATCCGCGGGGATGTGACACATTTTACAGTTTTTGAGGATACCGTTTACATTTGCAGCCGGGAATGGGCTGACATGAATGTGGAAGAGGGAACCGACCGTCACTTTTTCTATACATGCAATCCGGACGGGACCGGACTTGCGGAAATAGAAGAGGAAGGCCTGTACCGGGAGGGTGAATGGCTGTTTGACATGGAGGTTTCCGCCGAGGGAAATCTTCTGCTTTTGTTTTCCGGTTACAATGAAAACTTGGCACAGGATACATACATGTTACGCACGGTGGCAAAGGACGGAGCCCTGATTTCGGAAGAGGATGTAAGTCAGTGGCTGGATATGGGGGATGAATACATCCAAAATGTGAAAGTGGATAAAGATAATAATCTGTATCTGCTTACGGAAAACAACATTTATGTGGTGGACCGGGATGGAAACCTGTCCGGACAGATAGCTTTGGAAAAATCTGCAGAAAACCTGATCCGTACGGGAAATGGGGAGATGTTCGCCGGTTTTGCGTCCGAATCCGGATATATAATCAAAAAAATTAATCCGGAGGAAACTGTTTTTTCCGGGGAATATCATACCACTCTTTCTTACTACAGCAGTTATATCATCGATGGGGATGAGGCTTTTGATTTTTATTACAGCACGGGCGAGACATTGTATGGCTACCTTTTGGAAGACAGCAGTTCAAAGGAAGTGGTAGACTGGATTTCCGGTAATGTCAATACGAATTTTGTGGGGAAGATACAAATGCTCTCCGGAAACCGGATGCTGGCAATTTATGGCGAGGCTGCTTGGGAGGAACCACATGGTATTTATTTGTTTGAAAAGATGGATCCGAAGGACGTAAAAATAAAAGAAACGATTACTTTCGTCACACTTTATCCCGACGAGGGGGCAAAGGCGGAGGCGTACCGTTTCAATAAAAGTCAGGACAAATACCAGGTGGTAGTGAAAGATTACTCTTTCAGTGAAGATCCGCATTTGGATTTGTATAAGGATTTGATAGCAGGACGGTGCGGAGACATTGTTGATTTGTCCGGGACCGCTTCGGAGAAGTATGTGAATATGGGGCTGTTTGAGGACCTGTATGAGTGGATGGAAGATGACCCGGATGTGAAAAAAGATGATTTTGCGGAGCATTTGCTCAAGGTCATGGAGACGGACGGAAAGCTTTACCATGTTTCGCCGACGGTGGGAATCAATGTGCTGGTTGCGGGAGCTTCGGATACAGATACCAAAAATTCTCTTACATTTGCGCAGATCGGTCAGATGGAAGAAGGCGGCGCAAAAGCCTTTTACCAGGAATCCAAGATGTCTCTATTATCAAATCTGGTAGAAATGAATTACGGGGAATATGTGGATTGGCAAAATGGACAATGCCACTTTGACGGAGAGATGTTCCTAAAGGTGTTGGAATATGCAAATTCCTATCCGGCGGAGGTTGTCTGGGATGAGACGACCGAAGATATGACGACAAAAATCCGCCGGGGCGACATTTTGTTTGCGCAGGTATACAGCGCGAGCGTGGCTGATGTGCAACTCTATGAGGAGATGTTTCAGGAAGATATTGTTTTAACAGGAGCGCCTTCCGAAAGGTATGCGGGTCCGGCTATGAGCATGAACCGGGATCTTGCCATCTGCAGCGCATCCGGGAATAAAAAAGGTGCATGGGAATTTTTGAAACGCTTTTTGGTCCGGGAATATGCTTCCGGACAAATTGTGGATGATATGCTTCCTGTTCCGATACGCAAAGACAGTATGGAGGATATGATAAAACGATATACTGCAGCAGAGCCGTACACTGATGATTTCGGCAACGAAATCACACCGCTTTCCTATGAATGGGGATATGAAGAGTTGACACTGCAGGTTTCGCCGCTGACAGACAAGCAGATGACTGTTTTTACGGACGCAGTGGAGAGAATCGATCATAAATATGTGTACGACAGTGATATTATGACGATCATATCGGAGGAGACTGCGGACTATTTCAGCGGAAAGATATCTGCAGAGCAGACGGCCGACAATATACAAAAAAGAGTTTCCGTTTATATGGAAGACTACAGATAAGGAGGATACAGCGTGAGTTTTCAGTCAGTCAATGAACTTGAACAGTTCAGTTTTCAGGATGCACAGATTAAAAAGTTTGCGGTTTCGGAGGAACTTATTTCCTTTGAACTTGAGGCGGTAATCGTTAAGGCCCGCAATTCGCAAAATGCTAACTTTACGGACAGCTATGCGGGAACACTTTCCATGCGTCTTTTGGGAGGAAATATCCAGAAGGCTGTGAAAGAAGGTTACAAATATTACGATGCAAACGATGTGCTTGTGGAGGAGGTTCCGGACACACCTCTTTCGGATGCAGAGATAGCGGCTTTAATCAAAGGCAGCAAGGATTATTATTTGTTTGACGTGGTCAAGGTGGAGGATGATCAGAATGATACCGGGCATTTCTTGTATTTGTTCGGGATAGATGCGGATGAGGAAACCTCCTACTGGTTCCAGATAGAATTTGACAAGTCGCTTCTGGAGTGGGAGAGATACATGAACAGGGTGCAGACGAATGGATAAAGGGACAAAAAAAGGTGTTATCATTATATTGACGATAGTAGTGCTGCTCATGGCTGCGCTTGGTTTTGAAGCCTGGCTGGATTACAAAAATAAATTTGTCTATGAAGAGCATTTGGATGATATTGTTCTCACAGTAGATGAGAAAGATATCACATTAAGAGAATTGGGCTACTATGTTTATACGGTGGAAATGCAGATTGATAAGCAGGCGCGCATCTACAATCCGGAAGATCCGCTTGACTATTGGAATACCCGGTTTAATAACGGAGTGGAAGGTACGTACATATCGGAAATGGCAAGAGATGCTGTGTTTGGTACCTGCGTTTGCGATCTGATCTATGAGCAGATGGCGTTGGATGCAGGGTATGAGTTGACGCAGGAAGAGAAAGCTTCGGTATCGGCGGAGGCAGAAAATCTGTATGTGAGGATGACAGAGCAGCAGAAGAAAATCACCGGGTTGACCCTTGAATTAGCAGTGGAAGCGGGAATGCGCAAGGCGCTTGTTTTAAAATTTGCTTCGGAATATTTTAACGGTGTAGATTTTACAGGTTACTCCGGATACAGAGAGGAGCTGGTATCCTACTCCGGAGCCTACTATAAAGAAGAAATTCTCTCGAAACATAAGGTGATATATGAAATGGATATTTATGAAGAAATGAAGCTCGGAAGGATCACAACAGGATATGTTGTCGAATATTAGTCAATTTTTCGTAAATGTGTCATAATTCTTTTGTGAAATTGTTGTGAAAATTTTAAAAAAAGGTGTACAAAATGAATTTTGTAGGGTATACTATGTATAGTCTCAGGTTCGCCTGAGACCCCCTCATAATCCGAAAGCCAATCCCCTCGGCTTTCGGATTTCCCCTTTTATAGGGGATTTTTTTATTTATGAAAAAAATTAAAAAAAGGTGTTGACAACTATTCTTGTCATATGCTATCTTGTAGTCACAGCAAATGACAAATATAATTGTCAATTTGAAAAACAAGCTTGTCAAAATGAAAAAATAACTTGTCAATCAACTGGAGATGGAATAGGAGGAGATAAAATGCCGCTTCACAACAGATTAAAGGAATACAGGGCGCGGATCGGCGTTAATCAGCAGGAGATGGGACAGCTGGTGGATGTGTCGAGACAGACAATCAGCCTGATTGAGAGAGGAGATTATTCTCCGTCGGTCACATTGGCGATCAAGATCGCAAAAGTATTTGATGCAAAAGTGGAAGATATATTTGAGTATGAGGAGGATGAAACAAATGAGTAACATGGAAAAAGAGTTAAAAAATACAGTAGTAAACAAAGAAGAAGAAAATAAGCAGCAGAACAAAAAAGCCGGAGGGTTATTTGTTCTTGTGCTGATCGCCAGCGCAGTTCTGGGCGGATTCATCGGTGCTGCAGGTGTAAGAACCATGGACATGGAAGGGGCAAGTGATATGACAACAGTGCTTGCACAGTTTTTCACAAACGGAATCGGCGTCGCAGCACCGTTTCTCCTGATTGCGCTTTTTGTCTTTGCACTTATTTACAGTGCAACTGTTTTTTCAAAATGTAAAAAGAGATGGGCGGCGGAGAAGGATACAAACGATGATATCTTTGATGAGCTTGACAGCAAACTCAACAATATTTTAGGTGTGATCCAGATTTATACAGTGCTCAGTTATTTCCTGTTTTCCGCAGCATTTTATTATGCAATTCATGTGGAGGGAACCATCTGGTTCCTGGTTGCGCTCCTTGTATTTATCGTAGATGTTGTGCTTATGATTGTTTATCAGCGCAAGGTGGTTGACTTTGTGAAAATTATGAATCCGGAAAAACAGGGTAGTGTTTACGACCTGAAATTCCAGGAAAAATGGATTGAAAGCTGTGATGAACTTGAAAAGCAGATGATTTGGCAGTGCGGATTCAAGGCCTATCAGGTGACAAGCAATATGTGTGTTTTTCTTTGGGTTATATTTACCTGCGGGGCTATGTTTTTGGAAATCAGTCTGTGGCCGGTGGCGATGTTATCCCTGTTCTGGCTTGTGCTTACGGTTACTTATCTGGCAGAAGGAAGAAAACTGGAGAAAAAAATGAAAAAATAAATTTTTTATCAAATCTATCCGGAAGGAATTGCACGAAGGAAAGCAGTGATGTATGATGTGTATGACAGAAATTTGTTTCGGTTCGTGGAGGTATAAAGAATGGATTTTTTAAACAAATTAGGGACGAAGGCCGGTGAAACCTTCCAGACGATAAAGGAAAGTGACGCCACCAAAAAGGCTAAAAATTATGCAGAGATTCCGGGCCTTTCCATGCAGGTGGGAAAGCAGGAAGGCATTGTCAAGAAAGCATACGAAGAGATCGGAAAAGCGTATTATAAAGCAAACAAAAATAATCCGGATTGTGCGTATGCAGACCAGATGAAGACCATCAAGGAGGCCCTTGATAAAATTGCGGAATTAAAGGCTGAGATTGAAGCAAAGAAAAACTATGATCCGTCCGCAGATGAGGAAGTTGCAGAGGTCGCTGAGCCGGAGGAAACATCGATAGTCGTAGCGGACAAATAAGGCAGGGAAATTTTCTTTAAAATATCTATTTCCATTAAAAAAGGCACTGGTTTATTATCCTTCCAGTGCCATTTTTGTATATCCGGCTGATTGTTTCAATCTTATACGCTTTCTCCGTTTTTATATTTTGCAATAATAGCCTGAATACGATCGTTTGGATTGAGCAAATCACTGATGGATGCATCATGATTGAGTGTGTCAATCAGGTATGCGATATATTTGCTCAGATCGCAATCGATGTAATATTCTCTGTTGAGAAGTTCCGGTGTCTGATAGATCAAGTTCGTTGTCAGAACTCTGTGAATCAGTCCTTCCTCATAAGCCTTGTCGAAGATCTCAAGACCATTTGTGAAAAGTCCGAAGGTCGAGCAAATGAAGACACGTTTTGCTTTGCGCTGTTTTAATTCCTGAGCTACCTCAAGAACGCTTTCGCCGGAACTGATCATGTCATCGATAACAATCACATCTTTGCCTTCCACGCTTGTTCCGAGGAATTCATGTGCGACGATCGGATTGCGTCCGTCTACAATTCTTGTGTAATCACGTCTTTTGTAGAACATACCCATATCAAGACCAAGTACGTTTGCCATATAGATTGCACGGCTCATACCGCCTTCGTCCGGGCTGATGACCATCATGTGGTCGGAGTCGAGTGTCAAATCCGGTACATTTTTTAACAGTCCCTTGATAAACTGATAGGTAGGAGAGACTGTCTCAAATCCGTTCAGCGGAATTGCGTTTTGTACACGCGGATCGTGAGCATCGAAGGTAATGATATTGTCTACACCCATGGAGGTAAGCTCCTGCAGTGCAATTGCACAGTCCAAAGACTCGCGGGAGGTTCTCTTGTGCTGTCTGCTTTCGTACAGGAACGGCATAATCACGGTGATACGTCTTGCTTTACCGCCCACAGCAGCGATGATTCGTTTCAAATCCTGATAATGGTCGTCCGGAGACATATGATTCTCATGACCGCATAAAGAATATGTGAGGCTGTAGTTACAAACGTCAACTAAAAGGTAAAGGTCTGTTCCGCGTACAGATTCCATGATAACACCCTTGGCTTCTCCGGAACCGAAACGAGGTACCTTTGTCTGCAGCAGATAAGAATCTCTCTGGTATCCGTTAAAAGCGAGACTGTCTTTGTGCTCGTTTTCGCGGGTGGTGCGCCAGTCAACGAGATACTTGTCAATCTTCTCGCCGAGCTCCTGGCATCCACGAAGTGGAATAATACCCAAAGATCCTACAGGAATGGTTTCTAAGTTGCGCATTTCTTCACGTTTCGACATGATGAAATATCCTCGCTTTCTATTGGTGATTAAATTTTTTATATTTTCGTATATCCTGTCCGGTAAATTTGAGAAATTCAAAGTTACTGATCATGCGGGAAAAAACACGGTCGGAATAATACTCTCTGAGCTCCTCGATGGAAAGGTTGCTGGAAACGATGGTGGATCTCCTGTGCAGATGTCGCTCATTCAGACAGCTGAAAAGTTCAGATGTAATAAACGAATTGACAATTTCTGTACCGAGATCATCGATGATCAGAAGATCGCATCCTAAAAGATCATGTTTGAACTGTGCGAGAGCTTCTTTGTCCTTGTTGCGAAAGGTAAATTCCGCTATTTTGTCAAACAGAGCGCCGGCGCTGAAATACATCACGCTGTAGCCCTGATCCAGCAGTTCTTTGGCAATACAACAGGATAAAAATGATTTCCCGGTACCTACTGTACCACAAAAAAACAGATTGCGGTAGTGGGAACCGAATCCTTCAATGAAATTTCTTGCACTTTGCACAGCTTTTTCGAATTTTAGGCGGTCTTCTCCGTCATAATATTCCATAGAAAGATGTGAAAAGTTTTCTGTTTCGAGCAATCGCATCAGTCCGGACTGCTCATACAGATGAGCAATCATCTTCTGCTTCATGCAGTGGCATTTGCTTTTGTCCGGGAGATAACCGGTGTCCTGACAGTCTTTGCAGGTATAAATCGGTTCCAGATAATCCGCCGGATACCCATTGTCAGTCAAAAGCTTTTTCTTCTTTTCGGACAATGCATGCAATTCTTTTTTCATTTCGGAAAGAGCCTGTTTGTCGCCGAGAAGCATTTTTCTTCCGCGGGCAATGCAGAGTGAGGAGACGGAATCCGAGATTTCTTTGTATTCCGGGATTCGGGTGAAAACCTCTTCTTTGCGTTGCTGAAGCAGATGGCGGTTTGCGGTCTGAATCCGATCGTATTCGGTTATAATCCCTTGATATTGGCTATTTGTAATCATCAGTTGCTGAATAATTCCTTTTCTAATTGATCATAGTCGTAGCTTCTCTGCTGGGAGAAACTGTTAAATGTATTGACCGGGCGGGAAGCCTGTTTGGTCGCCGGGCGGTTGGCCTTCTCTTTTTGGAAGGTTTCCTCGGCTTTTCGGATATCGCCTAACGTGCGGATTCCTGCTTTGTGCCATTTGGAAAGAATGCCTTCCGTATATTCAAAGCGGTGGCTGTCTACTGCGAGAACCGTCTTTTCACATGCGGCGAGAATGACCTCCTGTGAAAAACCATACTGCTTATTCCATTTTTGAATAAAATCAGCTTCCTGCGCAGTCGGATCGCTCTGGCGTCCGAGAGCCTTCATCACCGTGTACACCAGCTTGTCATAGCGGGTGGAGCGGAGCTTGGCCTGGCGTACGGTGGAAATGCCTTCTGTCGCCCAATTGACAGCGACCTTTTCTATGTAACGCATTTCTCTTTTGCCTTTTCCGACACAGTATTCAATCAGATAATCAATCAGATCGGTGGAAAGTTTAAGCTCCTGATAAATAAAAAGAAGCGATTTCATGTCAACAGCCGACAAGGTTCTGCCAAGATAGGTTTCTGCCACAAACAAAAGCTGGGACGCTTCTTCGTTCTTTTTGAAGGCAGCGATATCATCCAATGAGTAGGACGGCTTGTTGAAGCTCGGCGCTGCGGCCTTCGCAGGTGACGACTTCCGCAGTGTCTCCTGAGGCTGTGAAACCTGAGGCGACGGGAGCGGAGTCAGCGCTGCCTTCGGCATAGGAACAATCTGAGCCTCTTTGGTCGGCGCAGATGCTGATTTCATATGCAGAGCGCAGATTTCGCCTTTTTCATCATAGTCAAGCTGGATCAGATTCTGCTTTTCCCAGTATGTAAGTGCACGGGTGACATCTTTTTCCGTATGGTTAAACTTGTCTGCGATATCAGAAATGCTGGTCGGCAGATTGGAGCTCATCATGCGGAGAAGATACAGATATATTTTTATCTGTGCATCGTTGGCATCTTTCATATATTCATCAATAAACTGATTGGACACAACGGTCGAATCCGTCAGGTTGTCCTTATAAATCGTAAGGCGACTCATTTTCATACCCCTATTCCGGTTTTTCTTTTAGCATATGAATTATAGCACAGACCTTTTCAAAAAGAAATAGAAGTTTTTGCGCAAACCCTTGAAAACACTGGGTTTGCGCAAAATGTGGACAATGTGCAAAAAGTGGATAACTTAATAAAAACACTTAACATAATAGTGAAAAACAGCGGAAATATCGCACACGCCAAGAAAAGTTATGTAAACAAAAATATCCACATTAAAAATACTGTCAATGCACAGGATTTAATGTGGATATTGTGGATAAGTTTATATTCCCAGTAGGTTTTCGCCGATTTTAAACACATCTCCGGCGCCCATAGTTATCAACAAATCATTTGGCTCACATTTTTCTAATAAAAAATTTTCAATGGCATCAAAGGATGAAAAATAGTGGCAGTTTCCTCCCAGTTTTTCAATTTCTGCCTGTAGGGTTTTGGAACTGATCCCGAGAGTGTCGGTTTCTCTGGCGGCGTAAATGTCGGCCAGAACGACCTCGTCGGCCAGGCTGAGTGCCTTGGCAAACTCCGGTAAAAGTGCCTTTGTTCTTGTGTAGGTGTGAGGCTGGAACACGCACCAGGTCGTTTTGTGCGGATATTTTTTTGCGGTTTGCAAAGTTGCAGTAATTTCTGTTGGGTGATGCGCATAATCATCTATAACAGTAGTTTTGCCAAGCATTCCTTTGTATTGGAAGCGACGGTCGGTTCCGCTGAATGCAAGCGCTCCCTTTTGAATGTCTTCTGTTTGTCCTCCCAGAAGAACCGCGACTGCAATGGCTGCAAGGGAGTTGGAAACATTGTGCTCGCCGGTAACGCCGAGAGTCACGGAAAAGGACTCTTCGCCGTCGTCCGTCTTCCTGTGGAATGTGTAGGATGGACGTGCCATCTCGTCGTAGGTAATGTCCGTAGCGTATACGTCAAAGGACGGGTCACATCCGTAAGTGATAACACGGCACTTGAGGTTTTCGGTGATTTCCGAAATATCAGGGATTTCACCGTTAATCACAAGTGTTCCGTCCTCCGGTAAAAGTTCCGAAAACAGACGGAAGGAATGACGGATGTCCGCAAGGTCTTTAAAGAAATCCAAATGATCGGCATCGATATTTAAAATGACGCTGATCTTTGGGAAAAAGCTGAGGAAACTGTTGGTGTATTCACAAGCCTCCGTAACGAAAAGCTCTGACTGTCCGATGCGGATATTTCCGCCGATGGTCTGCAAAATACCGCCGATGGAAAGCGTCGGATCCGTGTCCATCTGAAGAAGGATGGATGAGAGCATGGAAGTTGTCGTTGTCTTTCCATGGGTTCCGCTGATAGCAATCGGTGTGTCATAGTTTTTCATGAGTTCACCAAGAAGCTCAGCACGCGTCATGCATGGGATGTTTTTTTGCTGTGCAGCCATGAGTTCCGGATTGTCAGGATGGATGGCGGCTGTATAGACAACCACATCCGGACCTGCGTCAATATTAGAGCTGCGCTGTCCATAATATATGGTAGCTCCTTTCTCCTCGAGGAGCTTTGTCAAATCACTTTCTTTGGCATCGGAACCGCTGACGGAAAAACCTCTCTGCAAAAGAATCTCAGCCAGACCGCTCATGCTGATACCGCCGATACCGATAAAATGGATAAAGGCAGGGTTGTTAAAATCAATTTGATACATACATACACTTCCTGTTCTTCTAAACATAAATAATTTTTCATAATTATATAACAAAGCGGTTGTCCCATGCAATACAGGGAGCAAAAAGGATTTTTCTATTTTATACAATATTTACAAAAAGTGTAAAAATATTACAGGAGAGGACAGGGATAGCACCATAGAATGAACATAAAACATAAAATAAAGCGATTGTTTTTGTGCAAATTGCACATAGATGCAAGAAAAAAGTCAGAATTTATTTGTAAAAAATATTCACTTTGGCGCTGTTGTATGCTATAATTCACTTAGCGTCTGTATTTGTCTGAATCATAGACAACTGCGACAGAGATTACACGAGTAAGGGGTGACATTATGATTAAGAAAGAGATGATTGCCATGCTGTTAGCAGGCGGTCAGGGCAGCAGACTTGGTGTATTGACTGCAAAGGTTGCAAAACCTGCAGTAGCATTCGGCGGAAAATACAGAATTATTGACTTTCCGCTCAGTAACTGCATTAATTCCGGAGTTGATACAGTAGGTGTTTTGACACAGTACCAGCCACTTAGGCTGAATACCCATATCGGAATCGGTATTCCGTGGGATTTGGATCGTAATATCGGAGGTGTATCCGTTCTTCCTCCGTATGAGAAGAGTAAGGATACAGAGTGGTATACAGGTACCGCCAATGCGATCTATCAGAATATTGAATATATGGACAGCTTCAATCCGGATTATGTTCTTATCTTATCCGGTGACCACATTTACAAGATGGATTATGAAGTGATGCTCGATTATCATAAGGAGAAGGGCGCTGAGGTTACACTGGCTGCTATGCCTGTTCCGCTTGAGGAAGCAAAGCGTTTCGGTATCCTGATTACGGATGAAGACCGCAAGATCAATGATTTCGAAGAGAAACCTGAAAATCCTAGAAGCAACCTTGCAAGTATGGGTATTTACATATTCAACTGGAAGACACTGAAGGAGGCTCTCATTGCCAATGCTACGCAGCCTTCCCTCGATTTCGGTAAACATGTAATTCCGTATTGCCACAGCAACGGAGCGCCATGTTATGCATACGAGTTCAACGGTTACTGGAAGGATGTAGGAACACTCAATTCTTATTGGGAAGCCAATATGGAGCTTATTGATATTGTTCCTGAGTTCAACCTGTATGAAGAGTATTGGAAGATTTATACCAAGAGTGATGTACTTCCGCCGCAGTACATTTCCGCAGACAGCGAGATTGAGAAATGTATCATCGGTGAAGGTTCACAGATTTACGGTAAAGTATACAACTCCGTTATCGGATGTGGAGTAACTATCGGAGAGGGTACGATCGTTCGCGATTCTATTATTATGAATCACGCAGAGATCGGAGCAGGCTGTGAACTGAATAAAGCCATCATTGCAGAGCAGGTTCAGATTGGTGACAATGTAAAACTCGGTGTTGGTGATGAAGTTGAAAATGAGACAGATCCGCACATTTACAACCATGGACTTGTTACCATCGGTGAAAAATCTGTAGTTCCGAGCAACGTATCAGTTGGAAAGAACTCAGTTGTATCCGGTATCACAGGAGTGGAAGATTATCCGGACAATTATCTCCCGAGCGGAAAAACTTTGATTAAGGCAGGTGACAAGGCATGAGAGCAATAGGAATTATTTTAGCCGGCGGAAACAATCACAGAATGAAAGAGCTCTCTCAGAAAAGAGCCATTGCAGCAATGCCGATCGCAGGAAGTTACCGCAGTATCGACTTTGCGCTCAGTAATATGACAAACTCACGTATTCAACGTGTGGCGGTATTTACACAGTACAATGCCAGAAGCTTAAATGAGCATCTGAGCTCATCCAAATGGTGGGATTTCGGTAGAAAACAGGGAGGGCTTTCCGTTTTCACACCTACCGTTACCAATGAAAACAGTTCCTGGTATCGCGGAACTGCAGATGCCATCTATCAGAATCTTGACTTCTTAAAAGAGAGTCATGAGCCGTATGTGGTGATTGCTTCCGGAGATTGTGTATACAAGATGGATTATAACAAGGTGCTTGAGTACCATATCGCAAAGAAAGCAGATATCACAGTGGTATGCAAGGATATGCCTGCAGGGGAAAACGTAGACAGATACGGTATCCTTCGTATGAACGAGGAAAGCCGCATTCAGGATTTCGAGGAAAAACCGATCGTGGCAAATTCCAATACGATTTCCTGCGGTATTTACGTAATCCGTCGTCGTCAGCTCATTGAGTTAATCGAGAAGACAGCAGAAGAAGGACAGTTCGACTTTGTAAAAGATATCTTAATCCGTTACAAAAATCTCAAGAGAATCTACGGATACAAGATGCAGGATTACTGGAAGAATATTGCAACTGTAGAAGATTATTTCAATGCAAATATGGATTTCTTAAAACCGGACATCAGAGATTATTTCTTCCGTCAGTATCCGGATATCTACTCTAAGGTAGATGATCTCCCGCCGGCGAAGTACAATGTCGGTGCCAAGATACGCAACAGCTTGATTTCAAGCGGAAGTATCATCAATGGTGTGGTAGAAGATTCCGTAATCTTCAAAGATGTATTTGTGGGAAATAATTGTACGATTAAAAATTCAATTATCTTAAATGATGTGTATATCGGTGACAATACATACATTGAGAACTGTATTGTGGAGAGTCATGATACGATTCGTGCCAACTCATATCATAAAGGGGAAGGCGATATCAAAATCGTAGTTGAAAAGAATGATCGTTTTGTAATTTAAACCACTACGTAAAGGGGGACAAAGCTATGAACATTACGGATGTTCGCGTGCGCAAGATTACGAAAGAAGGAAAGATGAGAGCAGTTGTGTCCATCACCCTTGATGAGGTTTTTGTTGTGCATGACATTAAAGTGATCGAAGGCGAGAAGGGAATGTTTATCGCAATGCCAAGCAAAAAGGCGTCTGACGGTGAATACAGAGATATCGCACATCCGATCAATTCGGAAACGAGAGATATGATTCAGAAAACGGTACTTGATGCATACGACAAAGCGATGCTTGAGCCGGATGAAGAATAAGGTTTTTGGAGAAGGGTTACAATAGCGAGAGAGCTGTGCATTTCGGTGCATGGCTCTTTTGCGTTTGGTTGGCTTGAGAATATATATTTCCGGAAGAGCGCTCTCGCTTGCTTGGAAACGTATATTCCTCAAGCTTTTTTCGTTAAAATCATGAGAGCTGTGAATAACAGAACATCTTGTCTCTTGCATATATATTGTTAAACTCGGATGATGAGGAAGTATAGTGGTAGCCTCGGACACGAAAATTATGTTCTACCTTTAAGGAGAGGAGAATGTTTTCGGTATGGGGACGCTTCCGCTCGACTTTATCACGCAGCGGATACTAAATTCGTGGCTGCACAGCCGCCACTCATTAAGTACCGGCGTGAACACACGCCCCATACACAAAAACAGTTCTCCTCGCTTTATATACAACATACCTCTTTGCCCGAGGCTACCACTATACTTCCTCTTTACGGTCATGTTATAATAAACGATATAATATCCAATCAGAAAGGAAATATCTCTATGATCTCATTTGAAAGCGACTATATTGCAGGTGCGCATCCGAAGGTGCTTGCGCGTCTGATGGAAACAAATATGGAGTCCCTTGGAGGGTATGGCACGGATAAGTATTGTGAAAGCGCAAGGGAGAAAATAAAGGCGGCGTGTGATTGTCCGCAGGCCGATGTCCATTTTTTGGTGGGCGGAACACAGACAAATGCGATTGTGATTTCTTCTGTGTTAGAGTCCTATGAGGGAGTGATTGCGGCGAAGACAGGGCATGTGAGTCTGCACGAGGCCGGAGCGATTGAATATAGCGGGCATAAGGTGCTTGAGATTGGTCAGGAAGAGGGAAAGATCTGCGCACAGGAGTTGGAAGAGTATTTGAAGGTGTTTTACGGGGATGATAACCGCGAGCACATGGTATTTCCGGGAATGGTCTATATTTCCCATCCGACCGAGTACGGTACCTTATATAATAAGAAAGAATTGGAAGAACTGGCGGATATTTGTCACAGTTATGATATTCCGCTTTATCTGGACGGGGCTAGGCTTGGATATGGCTTGATGAGCACAGAAACGGATGTGACGATGGCGGATATCGCAAGACTTTGTGATGTATTTTATATCGGCGGAACCAAGGTGGGAGCACTTTGCGGGGAGGCGGTTGTATTTACCAAAGGGAATACACCGAAGCACTTTATGACGATGGTAAAACAGAGAGGTGGGCTTCTTGCAAAGGGTCGTGTGCTTGGAATACAATTTGATACATTGTTTACGGATGATCTTTATTTTGAAATCAGCCGACATGCGATTCAGATGGCGGAGGAGTTGAAAGCGCTGCTCAAAGAGAAGGGATATTCCTTCTATCTGCAGTCGCCGACCAATCAGCAGTTTGTAATCGTGGAAAATGAAAAGCTGGCAAAATTAAAGGAGCAGGTTGCGGTTAGTTTCTGGGAAACGTATGATGAGCGTCATACGGTGATTCGACTGGCGACCAGTTGGTCTACGACAGAGGAGGATATGGAAAAACTGGCAGAAGTGTTGTGACGGAATAGAAAATGAAATTTGAAGTTGATGGAGGAAAAAATGAAGAGAATATTGGTTATTGTTTTAGTATGTGTACTTTGCATAATGCTTTGTTCATGTGGAAACGATAGAACGAAATACTATGAGGAAAGAATATCCTCATATGAGGCAATTGCTCAATATGCATTACAAAATTATGCTGGTTCAGATGGAAGTAGAGTATCCATTGAATTGAGTGATATTACCGAGAATAGTTTGAGCAAAGACATTTTAGTTGCAGAAGAGAGCTTTACATATATTTGGATAGAAAATAATAGTGTAATATTCTGGAATGATGAGATGAAAACATTAGGTCTTGTGTATTCGGACAATGCAAAAAGTGCCATAAAAGATATTGAAGAATGGTATTCTGATTTAGAAAAAGAAAAAGTAAACAACAACTGCTATTTGATAGGGCAGTTGAATGGTATTTGATAATAATACTTAGTTGTTAAAAGCGCGCCCAAATTTCAGTTTGTAGGAGGGATTGAAAGCACGTGAAGCATTGAAGTTGTCTGCTAGTACGGTTGATATCAGAATTTTATGAGTAAAGACCGTAAGATATGGATGAGATTACGGTTGTCTTTGAGATTATGATTGTGTCAACCGTAAAAATGAGGAACGATTACGGTCTTAGTTCAGATTTGGCGATTCACAACCGTAATAACAGTGAGCATGTTACGGTTGCAGTGGTAGTATCGTTGAAAAGAAACGTAAAACACCTATAATTTTACGGGTGGATTTCCAGTATTAGAAATCGGAACCGTAAGGCACAAAAATATTTACGGGTTGATTGGTAAAAAGTCAGCGTGGGACCGTAAAGTGCAAATTATCCGTAAAGAGAACAGAAACATTCAGTTTGTCGAAGTGAAAATATGGTTAGAGAAAAAACACCCGTCCAAAAAGGACGAGTGTTTTTTGATAAATAAATCATTATATCATCTATATTACATTTTAAAGAATCTCATGTCGTTTTCGAGAGATATCGCCAGATCCTGTAATTCCTTAGCAGCATTGCTGAGCAGGTTGATGGTTGCATTCAGCTCCTGCATGGAGGCAGTTGTCTCTTGTGTGGAAGCCGCATTCTCCTCTGACAATGCGGAAAGGTCCTGAATGATATCAACAACAGATACTCGGGAGCTGTCGCAGTCGGACGCCTGTGAGTGAATCTGAGTAGTGCTGTCCGTGGAAGAAACAATACCTTCGCGTACGGAAGAGAACTTGTCGATGGTATCGAGCATCTTTTCCTGCTGAACGGAGATGTTGTCTCTCAGATTGTCCATAACGGAGAGTGTGTTAGCTGAATCCTGAGACAAGGTAGTAATAATGTCCGCAATCTGTGCTGCGCTGGCATTGGATTCTTCGGCCAGTTTCTGGATCTGTGCAGCTACGACTGCAAATCCGCGTCCTGCTTCGCCTGCTCTGGCAGCTTCGATGGAAGCGTTCAGAGACAGAAGGTTGGTCTCGTCGGCGATATCTGTAATCAGCTGCAGTGCTTCTGAGATAGCAGCAACAGATTTATCTGTCTTTTCTACATTTTCTGCCACTTTTTCGATTGCAATGTTGGTCTGTTCATTGGAATCCTTGAGCAGGTTCATATTGCTCTGGGCTTCGTTGCCGGCCTGCTGCATGGATTCTGCTACCTGATATAATACGTCAATACTATGTACAATCTGTTCAATCTTCATACCCATGTCAGAAACAAGGTTGGTTGCGCGTTCCACTTCTTCCGCCTGTGTGATAGCGCCTTTGGAAACTTCTTCGACAGCTAAGCTGATCTCGTCGGTTGTATGACTTGTCTGTGATGCCATGTCGCCGAGTTCTGTACCTTCGCGCATCAATACATCTGCGGAATGCTGGATATGCATAATTACATTTCGTAATTCTTTCAACGTGCGATCTAAAGCGTTTGCCATCGTACCGATTTCGTCGCCGCGTTTCATTCCCTTCGGATTGATGGTTGCGGTCAAATCGCCTTCGGAAAGCTGAGTGAGAACTTTCTCGGTATCGAGTACAGCGTTTGCGATATTCTTTGCTGCAAAGAATACAAGCAAGAAAGCAATGATCAGCATGAGGATACTGATTCCGATAAGAGCAGTTATTTTTTTGCTAATAAATGCGTCAACTTCGGAAGATTCCTCGCCGACAAAGAACATACCGATAATATTACCTGTGTGATCTTTGGCAGGAACATAGTATGCATAATGCGGTTTGCCGTTGATTACAAGGTCAGTGGAGTGATATTCTTCTCCTTTTTTAAGAACGGTATCGATGACTACGTCGGATGCTTTGGTTCCTAAAATTCGTTTGCCGTCTTCTCCGATCAGTGTCGTCGCTACGCGGGTGTCACCGTAAAAAAGTGTAACCTGCATTTTGGTACCGGCTACATAGGAATCCAAAAGGGTTTCATCGGCTGTGAGGTCATGATCCCCTTTCATCAGGTCGCCGTCTTCACTCATTGTATAGTCTTCCCCCGGATTGATGGAGTCAAAACCGGCGTGCACTGCCACTGCTGTTGTGCGAAGTCCTTCCAGGAATTCTTCTTGCATTCCGTCATGGATGCTGATGGAGGCATATATGCTTAATGTAGCTGCCAGAATCAACATAGGAACGAGTGCAATCAGAATGAGCTCCGTTAATAGTGAGATTCCCCTTTTTTTCCCGTTGTTTGATGTTTTTCCCATAAATCATGCCACCTCTCTTAACGTGCTTTTTGCACAAAAATACTACATATATAATAACACAATGAGTTTGTATGATAAAGATTTTTTTACATAAATTTTACTTTAGAATGCAAAGAATTACTCCTCTTCCTCTTCTTCGACAATCGGAATGGTGAAAATAAATTCGGTTCCGACGCCTTCGGTACTTATCACGTTGATATTTTCACCGTGAGAGTGAATAATTTCCTTGGTTATGGCGAGACCGAGGCCGGTTCCTTTTTTGTCCTTTCCGCGGGAAAGATCTGTTTTGTAAAAGCGATCAAAAATAAGTTTTTGGCTGTCTTTCGGAATACCGATACCGGAATCTTTGACGGAGACAAAAAGTTTTGATTTTTTTTCGCGTGTCTCTATGGTGATTGTAGAGTTGTTGTGCGAAAATTTGATTGCATTGTCGATTAGGTTGTAAAGAACCTGCTGTATTTTGCTCATGTCCCCGGAGACAGTCATATTCTCTCCGGTAAGAAGGAGAGAGATTTGAATTTGTTTTTTCTCGCATAGTCCTTCAAAAGTAGCCACCGTGTCGCGGATGATATCATTGATATCAAATTCCGTGACTTCCAAAAGCATTCCCTTCATATTGAGATTGTTGAGCTGAAGGAGGCTGTTGGTCAGCTTGGTCAGCCGCTCCGTTTCGTTGAGGACGATCTGAAGATATTTTTCGTGCATTTCCGGAGGGATTGTTCCGTCAAGCATAGCCTCCAGATATCCCCGGATGGAGGTCAGCGGAGAACGGAAATCATGGGAAACATTGGCTACGAATTTCTTTTGGTGATCTTCGGAACGGGCGATTTCGCTGGCCATGTAGTTCAGTGTGCCCGCAAGATAGCCGAGTTCATCGTGATTGTCTATGGCAAACTCGTAGTGCATATTGCCGTCCGCATATTGTTCGGTCGCATAGATAATCTTTTTGAGCGGGATGTAGACCATTTCCGTAAAAAAGATAAGAATGATCAGGGACAGAAGCAGAAGGAGAACAAGTGTGATATAAACGATTGTGAGATAGCCGTTAACCTGTTCACGGAGATTCTGCATCGGTTTCAATATAACAACATAGCCTTTGATCTTATAATTGGAAGTGATCGGACTGAATACGGTCAGGACTTTTTCGGGATAGGTACCGAAAAAATCTCCTGTTGTATAGTAGGAATCCGCCGTGACAGAAGGAGTGAAATCTGTGATCACTTCAGGATTGGCTATGTCCGGAAGTTCCTTAGAGTTTACCATGACAGTTCCGGACGGATTGATAATCCAAATGGAAGCTGACAGGTAAGTATCTAAGGCCTTTAACTGATTATGAGCGGACTCAATAGTAATTTCGCTGTTATAGAGGTCGGAAGCATAGGTTTGTGAAATCATGGACGCCTCCGAATACAAGGATTGTGCAGTCTCACTTTTTACCTTTTGCTCGATCAGGGATGAGGAAAAGGTGGCAACCACAATAAATCCGAAAAAGCCGAAAACTACATATGCAAGAAGAAATTTTAAGTATAGTGTTTTTCTCATTTAAAGAACCTCAAATTTGTAACCGATTCCCCATACGGTAGAAAGACGCCAGCTGCGGTGGTCACTGATTTTTTCACGCAGGCGTTTGATATGTACGTCAACCGTTCTTGTATCACCGATATATTCATAGCCCCATATCTGATCCAGAAGCTGTTCTCTGGTAAAGACCTGATTCGGTGAAGAGGCAAGGAAATAGAGAAGTTCCAGTTCCTTTGGCGGCATTTCCACTACTTTGCCCATGTATACAACGGAATAGTTGGTCAGATTGATGGTGAGATCCGGATATTCTACTTTTTTGGAGGCATTGCTCTCATCCGGCGCTGCAGCAGCAACCTTGAAGCGGCGCAGCACTGCCTTGACACGGGCAACCAACTCTTTGGTATCAAATGGTTTTTCCATATAATCATCGGCTCCGAGTTCCAGACCGAGTACTTTGTCAAACACTTCGCCTTTGGCGGAGAGCATAATAATCGGTGTCTGGGAAGAACTGCGGATTTCCCGACATACCTGATAGCCGTCGATTCCCGGAAGCATCAAATCCAGAAGGATCAGATTCGGTTTAAATGTTTCAAAAGCAGAGAGTGCAGATTCGCCGTCGTAGACAATCATTGTCTCAAAGCATTCTTTGGTGAGATAAAGAGAAACGAGTTCTGCAATGTTTTCATCATCATCCACAATGAGAATTTTCTGTTTGGTTGCCATAGGTTTCCTCCTGTTATTTAAAAGTAGCGATGGTCACACCGCTGTCTCCTTCCCCGAATTCGCCCAATCGGAAGGACGACACATAGGAAAGGCTTTTCAAGTGACTGTGAACGGCGCTTCTAAGAGCTCCGGTTCCTTTTCCGTGAACGATGCGGACGCTTGGGATGCGGGCCATATATGCATCGTCCAGGTATTTGTCCAGTGCTGTAATGGCTTCGTCCACCGTTTTGCCCAGCAGGTTGATCTCGGTCTTTACATTGGCGGATTTGGACATTTTAATGTGTCCGAAGCTGGAGTGCGACATCGTTGCCGAAGTGATGTCATCCTCCGGAATAAGTACAAGATCGCTGATGTGGACCTTGGAGCGGATGATACCGCACTGAACAAAAAGATATCCTTTGGCATCCGGTTTGGAACTTACGGTACCTTTCAGATTCATGGAAAGTACCTTGATCCGGTCGCCCAGGTGGAGCTCGGTGGCTTTGACCTTTGGGGCAGAAGCGGAAGCCTTCGGTGTTTTGAGTGTCAATTTAGAGTCTTTGTCGGAAATATGCTCGCGCACCTTCGTACGCTTTTTCTCCATTTCTTTCATGGAGGTATTGTTGTCAAATTTTTGGAAGGAGCGAATCGTTTCATCCGCAACGTCTTTTGCTTCTCTTAAAATATCGCGCGCCTGTTCGTTGGCATCCTGAAGAATTTTTTCTTTGCGAGCTTCAAATTTCTCCTGCTGCTGAGTGAAGGAACGGATTTTGTTTTCCAGTTCTTCTTTTTTCTTGTCGAATTCCAGTTTTTCACGTTCCATCTGAATACGGTTATGCTCCAGTGTGGAAAGAACGTCTTCAAAGCTTTCCTGTTCGCCGGTAAGCTGTTCTCTGGCTTTGTCAATGATTTTTTCCGAGAGCCCGAGTTTTCCGGAAATGGCAAAAGCATTACTCTTACCCGGAACACCGATGAGCAGATGATAGGTTGGGGACAAGGTTTCCACATCAAATTCGCAGCAGGCATTTTCTACACCTTCTGCGGAGAGGGCATAAACCTTGAGTTCGCTGTAATGAGTAGTTGCCATAGTGTGACAACCGCGTTTATGGAGCTCAGACAGGATGGCGATGGCGAGAGCAGCGCCCTCCGTCGGGTCTGTACCCGCGCAAAGCTCATCAAACAGAATGAGACTCCGGTTGTCCGCCTCTTTCATAATATGGACAATGTTGGTCATATGTGAGGAGAATGTGGACAGATTCTGTTCAATACTCTGTTCATCTCCGATGTCGGCGTATATGTTGCGGAACACGGGAAGCCGGCTGCGATCGAGGGCCGGAATATGAAGTCCCGCCTGCGCCATCAGGCAAAAAAGGCCGACGGTTTTGAGTGAAACGGTTTTGCCGCCGGTGTTCGGTCCTGTGATAATCAGTTGGCGGAAAGTTTCTCCCAGATGAACATCTATCGGAACTACTTTTTTCGGATCCAGCAGAGGATGGCGGCCCCGACGGATATGAATAATTCCTTCTTCATTCATGACAGGAGCTGTGGCGTTCATATCCATTGCAAGCTGTGCTTTGGCAAAAACAAAGTCCAATATCGTCATCAGTTCGCCATTGCGGCCGAGCGTTTCGGTATGTTCGGTGAGCATGGAAGATAGCTCTGCAAGGATGCGCTCCAGCTCTTCTTTTTCTTCTTCGTGCAATTCTTTGATTTTGTTGTTCAATTCCACGATGGCAGCAGGCTCGATAAAGAGAGTGGAGCCTGTCTGGGAGCGTTCGTGAACGATTCCGGGAACCTGTCCTTTGTGTTCGGATTTGACCGGAATACAGTAGCGGTTGTTGCGCATGGTGATGACTGCATCCTGCAAGTATGTGCGGTAAGATCCGTTGACCATGTTCTGAAGCTGCGAATGTATTTTGGAATCAGCCTGAGCCAAGGCCTTTCGGATATGCTTCAGCGTGGAACTGGCATCATCTGCAAATTCATCCTCGGCAATAATACAATGACGGATTTCGGAAGACACATTGGTCAGTGGTTCCAGTTCATCGAAAAATCCGGAAAGAGAATCTGTATATTCTTTTTCACCCCGGCCGAAATTTTTCACTCTTGCCACATTTTCCAGCATGGATGCAATTCGAAGAAGCTCACCGCTGCTTAAGGTGGCGCCGATTTCCAAATGTTTACAGATATATTTTATATCGTGGTTGCTTCCGAAAGAGATGCTTCCTTTTTTGAATAGCCGGCTGAGTGCATCTCCGGTTTGGGTTTGTCTCAGTTCAATCTGGGAAAGAGAGTTGCCCGGTATGAGTGCAAGGCACATTTCCCGTCCCGGCCGGGAGGATGCTCTGTCGGCGAGTAATTGTATGATTTTATCGTATTCTAACGTAGTGAGCGCTTTTGTGTTCATATGTTGTTCCTTTTCATAAAAATGAGCATAAAACTTTACATTAAAGTATAGCACAATCCCCTAAAAAATACTACAATGGTATTCTTGTGGAAATAAGGGTCTGATGATATACTTTAAGAAGCAACAAGGAAAGGAATAGTTTATGGAACAGAGAGAAGAGCGTTCGTTTGTCAAAGAGACTGTAAAAGACAGACCGATCAACAAGAGAAAATTGTTTCGCAGAACGGTGACCACAGTAATTTTTGCGGTAGTTTTCGGTCTGATTGCATGTTTGACGTTTATTTTGATAGAGCCGGTAATCAACAATATTATAAATCCGGAAGAAATAGAGAGGGTCGTCTTTCCGGAGGAGGAGACATCTCCGGAGGAGCTTTTGACCGAGGAGAGTGTGGCGCAGAGAGAGGAATCCCTGCAGGAAGTGGTGGAAGCGGCAAAGGAAGTTGTAGAGAGTGGACAGGCGCAGCCGGATTCCATAGAATCCTATGCAAAGATGTATGCGGAGTTTCAGTCTTACGTGAAACAATCTGAAAAATTTATGGCGACCGTGATCGGTATTTCGGAGCAGCAGGACTGGTTTCAGGGGACGACAGAGAATGAAAATACTACGTCAGGACTCATTGTTGCCGAAAACGGAAAAGAATTTTTAATATTGGCGGATGCCAAAAATCTGAAAGATGCGGATGAATATTTTGTGCGATTTTGTGATAAACAGTTAGTTACTGCTCACTTGAAACAAAAAGATTCCCAGACGGGACTGGCTATATATGCAGCTGAAATGTCCGATATGGAAACCTCCACAAGAGAAAGTGTGAAGATTGCATCCTTGGGTAGTTCGGCCGGTGAAAGTATGGTAGGAAATCCGGTGATTGCTATCGGTTCGCCGTATGGAACTCCGGGATCGGTTTCCTATGGAATGATTGCTTCGAGCGGTAAAAAAATAAGCTTGGAGGATGCGGTTTACAGTGTTCTCATGACCGATATGGGTATGGCAGAGAATGCAAGCGGAGCTGTTATCAATCTGGACGGCGAGGTGATCGGTGTCATAGCACAGAGTACAAAACTGCTTGAAGATACAAACACGCAGATGGTTTTGGGAATTTCGGATATCAAAACTTTGATTGCGAAGTTGTCCAATGATGAAAGGCGGGCATACATCGGAATGAAAGGTATGGATGTCACTGAGGAGGTTCATCAGGAAAATGGAGTTCCGTATGGCATTTATGTGTCTGAGGTAGTGACGGAATCGCCGGCAATGCGGGCAGGAATTCAGAATGGAGATGTCATCACCGGAATCGGTGGACATTCGGTTACTTCCTTCCGTGAATTTCGTGCGGGAGTTCTTTCTTTGGAGCCGAATGCGGTTGTGGAGATTACGCTGATGCGTTTTAACGGTGAGAAATATCATGAGATTAAATTAGAAATAACGACAGGAGAGGCAGAATAAAATGAAATTTATACAGGACTACAGAGAGGGAGACAGAGTCTTCGATATTTACTTATGCAAACATAAACAGGCGGCTACGACCAAGAACGGAAAGCCATATGAAAATGTAATTCTGCAGGATAAAACAGGAACCATCGATGCCAAGGTGTGGGAGCCGAACAGTATGGGAATCGAGGATTATGATGCACTGGATTACATAGAAGTGTATGGTGAGGTGACCTCGTTCCAGGGGGCGCTTCAGGTCAATGTGAAAAGAATCCGCCGCTGCAGCGAAGGGGAATTTGACCCGGCGAACTATCTTCCTGTGAGCAGTAAGGATAACGACGGGATGTACAAGGAACTTCTTGGATTTATTGAGAGCATGAAGCAGCCGCATATCAAGGCACTTTTGCAGGAATTTTTTGTGAAGGACGAGGTGTTTGTTAAGGCATTCCGCACATCTTCTGCAGCCAAGAGCGTACATCACGGATTTGTCGGCGGACTTTTGGAGCATACACTCAGTGTGACGAAACTGTGTGATTATTACACAAAGTCGTATCCGCTTTTAAATCGTGATCTTCTGCTGGCGAGTGCAATGCTTCACGATATCGGAAAGACAAAGGAGCTTTCGCTTTTTCCGGAAAATGATTACACGGATCCGGGACAGCTTCTCGGTCACATCGTGATCGGAAGTGAGATGGTGGATCGCAAGGCGCAGACTATTGATGGTTTTCCGGAAAAACTTTTGTCTTACATTAAGCACTGTATTTTGGCACATCACGGAGAATTCGAGTTCGGTTCGCCGAAAAAACCTGCCATCATGGAGGCGGTAGCTCTCAATTTTGCCGACAACACAGATGCAAAGATGCAGACGTTTACGGAGATTTTGAACACAGCCAGTGAGACGGGATGGCTCGGCTATAATCGTCTGTTTGAATCCAATATTACAAAGACAACTTATTAGTTATAACGGAGAAACTATGAATTTTCAGAAAAATGACCAGGTACAGGTGACGATTACCGACTACACAAGCGAGGGCGCAGGTGTCGGAAAGGTGGATGGATTTCCTCTTTTTGTGAAGGATGCGATCATCGGTGATATTGTGATCGCCGGTATCACCAAAGTAAAGAAAAACTATGCGTACGCCAGACTGGTAAGCGTTATTGAGCCATCTCCGGACCGTGTGGAGCCGAGGTGCGAGTTTCATAAAAAGTGCGGTGGCTGTCAGATGCAGGCTATGAGCTATGACGCACAGCTTGCGTTCAAGGAGAGTAAAATCCGTAATAATCTGGTTCGAATCGGTGGATTTGAGCCTGATTTTATTGACTCTGTCATGGAACCGATCATCGGTATGGAAGATCCGTTTCGTTACCGGAACAAGGCGCAGTATCCGGTCGGTACAGGCAAAGAAGGGAATCCGGTAACCGGATTTTATGCGGGAAGAACCCATGACATCATTGCCAATACGGACTGCTGTCTCGGAAGAGAATGTAATCAGGCGATTCTTGAAGCTGTGCTTGCGTGGATGCAGGAATGCAAGGTTTTGGCTTATGACGAGAAAACCTGTCAAGGCTTGGTGCGCCATGTATTAATCCGTGAAGGATTCCATACGGGAGAGATTATGGTTTGTCTTGTGATTAACGGCGATAAGTTACCTTGTGCTAACTTATTTACAGAGCGTCTGAGATCTTTGCCGCAGCTTGGAGAGAGAATTGTCAGCATTTGTCTGAATTACAATAAAGAGAATACAAACGTAATCCTCGGAAGAGAGGGAGAGGTTCTTTTCGGCCGGGGTTATATTACCGATACACTGGGAGGAATCTCCTTCCGTATTTCGCCGCTTTCTTTCTATCAGGTAAATCCGGTACAGACGGAAAAACTGTACGGAACAGCGCTGGAATATGCAGGCTTGACCGGCGAGGAAACCGTGTGGGATTTGTATTGCGGAATCGGTACGATTTCCCTTTTCCTGTCGCAGAAGGCAAAGCAGGTATACGGCGTGGAGATTGTCCCGCAGGCCATAGAAGATGCCAAGCAGAATGCTGCTCTGAACGGGATTGCCAACGCACAGTTTTTTGTGGGAAAAGCGGAAGAGGTGCTTCCGGAAAAATATGAGAAGGAAAATATCTACGCAGACGTGATTGTAGTGGACCCACCGCGCAAGGGCTGTGATGAAAAATGTCTTGAGACGATGGTAAAAATGGCGCCGAAACGCATCGTCTATGTGAGCTGTGACAGTGCGACACTTGCCCGCGATTTGAAGTATCTGTGCGAGAACGGGTATGAGGTGAAGCGAGTGAGAGGTGTTGACCAGTTTTGCCATACCGTGCATGTTGAGACCGTAGTTCTGCTGTCACGAGCGTAAGCTGATTGGATGCGTGCTACTGCTGACCGTAGTTCTATACATACGATAGGGTAATCAAAATAATGTCTATTGAATATAAAAACAATGAACCTCGGTGAAAAGCAAATTTTTGCCGAGGTTCATTGTTTTTATAGAAACAGGTTATTGACCACAAATAATAAAAGATATATAATTTATTTATGCAACGCATAAAGAGGTGAAATATGGAAGCAAGAGAAGAATTGAGAAAATTAAGAGAAAGTACCGGGATGAGCCGGAAAGAATTTTGTGAGTACTTTGAAATTCCTTATATGACGGTGACGGATTGGGAGTTAGGAAACAGAAGGGTTCCGTTGTATCTTTTGCGATTGATGGCATATAAGATTCAAATGGAGAAGTTGGCTGACAAAAGAAGTGAGGATGATAAGGAAGATAACGTTGCTAACAAATAACGTGTCAGTAATTGTGCCACAGGCTGTGGCACAAATTCCTTGGAGAACAAATCGTATGTTACTGGATAAGTTGGATAATAAAGAGAGACGTGTTTGGTACGCATACAAAACCATTGAGAATGGTTGGAGCAGTACAATTTTGGAGTTGCAGATCGAATCTGGCCTTATGGAGCGCACAGGAAAAAGTACAAATAATTTTGCTGTGGCATTGCCACCTTTGGAATCTGATATGGCTAATCAGATATTTAAAGATCCATATCTCTTTGATTTTATAGGAACAGATATTCCAAGACGAGAGGCAGAAGTAGAACAGCAATTAATTGAACATATACAGAAGTTTTTGCTTGAGTTGGGACAAGGATTTGCTTTTGTGGGTAGACAGGTACATTTAGAAGTAGGTGGACAGGACTTTTATATGGACTTGTTATTTTATCATCTGAAATTGCGTTGCTATGTTGTTATTGAGTTGAAGGCGTGTGATTTTGAACCGGGATTTGTTAGTCAACTTAATATGTATCAGAATGCTGTAAATGATATTATGTGTCATCCGGATGATAAGCCGACCATAGGGTTGTTGCTTGTAAAAGGAAAAAATAAGACGGTTGTGGAGTATTCTCTTGCTGGGTATCAAAATCCAATCGGTGTGGCAGAATGGAAAAATCAGATGGTAAGTGTTCTTCCAGAGGAATTAAAGAGCAGTCTGCCGTCGATTGAAGAGATTGAAAAAGAATTAGAATGAGTAATGTATAAATTAAGAAAGGTATTAGATTATGGCAAAGATATAATCCCAAATTTGAAGTGGTCGAATTCGACCACTTTAAACAAGAAGCCGGATTACATACATTTACATTAAGTGCGTCGGATTGGGTGGAAAATACAAATGCTGTAAAAATTAATAATAGAATAGGGGAAGTGCATGATATTTACATACGATAAGATGTGGTCAATCTGTCTATTGTTTTGTCGAAACTTTGATTGAAGAAGTGGAGACCAGATTGTATAATATTAAGAAAAAGTATGAATGCATTGTCACAGATAATGATAGGAGGAAAATATATGCCGCCGAGCAGAAGAAGTTCAAGCTCAAGGAGCTCCCGCAGCCGGAGTAGTTCGCGCAGCCGGTCACGGAGCAGCTCATCCAGAAGACGAAGCAGTTCGTCACACAGCAGTTCATACCGCAGAGCATCCGGAGGCGGTTACAACAGATCATCCGTGACGGGTATGCGAAGAGCCAGAAGCAATCAACCGTCGAAAGTCCCGACGCATATCCGTTCGAAAGCGGTTTTTATGCAGTGCAGAAACCACGATTACATATTTTACAATGAGGCGTGGACGGATGAAAAGACAGGAGTCTTTTATCAGAAGGGCTATTATGATGAAAACGGAAAATATTATGATGCAGACAGCATAGCATTCAAGAAACCGGATGGTTCCTATGAAGCACATTATTTGTGTGATTTCTGCGGAACAGAGCTGGAGGCAAATTGGAAGGAAGGATTTTATCCGACCTGTAAAAACTGCGGAGCGGAAATGAATAAAACGCCGGTTTATATTGATGAAATTGTTCATATCGGAAATGATTCCCAGCAGATGAGTATTTCTCCCAATTTGATAAAGATGCTTGTGCTGATTTTTGCTTCCACCATGATTGCTCCGGTGATAATCACGATTCTTATTACGTTTTTTATCATCAGAACAACGAGCATAGATGACAACTACAATGTGACTCATTACGAAACTTCCCAAAATGAGCAGGTGGAGGAAACGGAAACCAATCTGCAGATTTACGGGGATGAAATTTATCTGGACGAAGTTTCGCCGAACACTTATCGCATCTGCACACAGCAGGATGACTATGAAAAGTATATTACGTGGGATTATGGTGCACAGTCTTACTATGATTATGACAGTGACTGTTACCTATGGTATAACACGGATGTCAGCCCGAATTTGTGGCAATATTGGTATGAAGATATTGCAGGCAGCAACTATTACGGCTGGATGGAATGTGAGGGTGACGATTGGTACATTGAAGTGTCGGATACGCAGTGGGAAAAGTACGAAGGCGATACATCCGAGCTTTGGCACATAGAATAGGAGGAAATAAATATGGCAAAAATGAGACCAATAAGCGAACAGGAAAAATGTCCTTCCTGCGGAGCTCCGGTAGTTTCGGAAATTTGCTCTTATTGCGGAACGCCGACTGGACTTAATACTGCGGAGGCGGATATGGAATATCCGGTGATCGAGTGTAAGCCGGCATCCATTAATTTTTGGAATGTGTGGTTTCCGGCGATATTCGCTGTTGCATTCGGCGGTGCCGGAATCGGAGTTTTGATAGCGTCCATAGCGGTTGTCGGAGAATCATGGATGATACTGATGGGTATTCCGTTTTTATTGATCGGTATTGTGGCGGCTTTTCTCGTCATTCGTGCAGTATCCCGCTATATGAAAGTAAAAACCAATGGAAAACGGATCGAGGCTACCGTTTACGGATACATGAATGATAACATACTGATAAACAATGAGCCGGCGCAGATTGTGAAGCTGCTTGTGCAAACGCCGAACGGTCCGAGATTTATTTTATATAAGCTTGGAAATACATTAAAACCATACGGTATTAATGATACACTTGATATCATGGTTCATGAAGATTGTTTCATGATAATGAAAAATAAGGAAACTGTGAATTGGTAAAACAAGGTACAGATTGTGAAAAAAAGCGGAAACCCAATTAAAACTTGGGTTTCCGTATTTTGTTTTTCTTATCCACAATCCGGAAGGATCCGCGGTCAAAATCCTGCAGGGTTCCTTTGCTGTCTCCGTGGTCGTTGGACTTGACAATCAGAATTCCGACAGCCATGCAGGCAAAGCCGAATGCGATAAAGGCGGCAACAATAAAAGCAAGAATCCACATAACTATCCCTCCTGTCTGTCTTTTACGAAATGGTTCATGTTAGCGGCTTTGGACAAGCCGATGCTCGTCTTTATCTGTGCTATTTTTTTCAGCCCGACACCCCACATGCACAAACCACCAAAACCAAAATAGAGAATGGTTTCGAAGCCATCCGAATCGCCGGAAGTGATCATTACGTACAGAATCGGTGTAAGAATCAGAGTTGCAACAATGGCGATGATCCAATATAAAACAGTTACCTTTTTCTTGTCATAAGGAACGGCACCGACGACCTTGGAGGTCTGGCCGTTTACCATGATGGTGTACGGCTCATCCTGATAGCGGAAGGTCATAAACCATGCAGGGAACATGGCGTAAGAGGATTTGAGAATCTCGGATTTCGGATTGTTTTTCAAAATTTCAATATCCTCGGCATTAACGCTTTTTTCAACCTCTTTGTCAAAAAGCTCCTTGCTTCTCTGTCTTGCTATGTATTGCAGTTTGTTTTGATCCGTATCAAAGCAGTCAGCATAGAAGCCGGACAGATAGCCGGATTCAAAAGGGCGCATAGCTTTGGTATCATAAGGCTCCAGACGCTGCGTGGACTCGTCGCTGAGTTGGTCGGATGCATCCAGGGTTAAATCGTGGAGTGTGACGTCCGCAGAGCGGTAATAATAGTAGGTGTAAGAGTGTTTTCCGGATTTTACTTCTCCTTTGAGATACTGCTCATCCGCATAATCAATGTCGTACAGCCAGAACGGAACATAAATTCCGCGAATCCGTTCAACGGAGAAATCCTTAATCTCCTGCGGTACAAAATAGCCGGAGGACAGATGCTTGCGAATGGAATTGATCGCCTGATCTTTGGTCACGGAAAAGGGAATGATATACTCCGGTTTTTTGGCCGAGGATACACGGTCAAATACGATTGTCGGCTGTCCGCAGTAGGAGCAGAAGGTGGAGCTTTCCACGCCGTTAACTGCCAGCTCGGCCCCGCAGGCGGTACAGGAGTAGACGTTCATTTCCATTTCCTCATCGGATGTAAATTGGTTTGGTGAAAATGTACTCTGGCAGCTCGTACATTCCAGCATGTCGGTCGCTGGATTAAAAATGAGAGCTGTGGTACAGTTCGGACATTTATGTATCATGTGCTTTCTCCCTTTTACTTTTTTGTAGAATTATGTCAAAAAAAGTATAGCATGTTTTGTAAGAAAATGTGATACAATATTTTTACGAAGCAACACAAACTTCCTTATTTTTACCGGGAATGATGAGCAGGAACGGGAGGTGCGCAGATGAGTAAGAAAAAATTTATAACGGCAAAGGTTGTGAATGAGGGGTTGCGACTTGCCTTGCGTGAAAGAGATGCAACCAGGGCCATCGAATTATTTATGGAGCATATGGGTGAGAAATCACGCAGTGAACGGATTTATATTTTTGAAGGCAAGCCGGGCTGCAGCGTAAATAATACGTTTGAGTGGTGTGCAGAAGGCGTGACGCCGCAGAAGGATAATTTGCAGGAGGTTCCTTTTGAAGCGGTAGAGTGGTGGTATCGTGCGTTCGAGGACAGCAGAAGCATTTTGATTTATGATTTGGAAGATATCAGAGAAAGTGAACCGCTTACTTACGAATATTTACAACCGCAAAATGTGCAATCACTGATTGCCAGTCCGCTCGAGCTGGAAGGTAGGATTATCGGTTTTTACGGCGTGGACAATCCGCCGCCGGAGGCCATGGAAGATGCGACCTATTTTGCTGAGATGGTCGGACATTTTATCGTGTCTCTTTTGGAGAAACAAAGATTGATGCAGCAGATGGAGAAGCTTAGTTTTGAAGATTCCCTCAGCGGTGTGCAGAATAGACATGCGCTCAATGACTACATAGATTACCATAAAAATCTTCGTCGGGTAGGTGTCCTGTATTGTGATGTGCTCGGACTCAAAAAGGTTAATGACAAAGAGGGTCATCGGGCGGGCGATGAGTTGATTATCCGCGCATGTGACAGTTTGAAAAACAATTTCCGCAAAAAGGATATTTACCGTGTCGGTGGGGATGAATTTCTTGTCATTTGCAAGAACATCGATGAAAAAGTGTTTACGGACAAGGTTAAGCAGCTCAGAAAAGATATGCAGAGCAATCGGGCGATGATGTCGCTTGGCTTTGTTTGGAAAGAGGATGCGACGGATATAGATGCGGTGATCGCACAGGCTGATGGGCTGATGTACGAGGAAAAGCGGGCTTATTATGCTTCTGTGAAATAAAAGAAATATAAAGAGTTTCGGAGACGGAAAGAATAAAAGAATCCCTGCGCAGTCTCAAAAATTTAGCGCAGGGGTTTTTGTTATTGACAATATAGGATAAAACCTATATTCTATAGATAGAAAGGGGAGAGAGTATATGCCTGTAATTTCAAGATTTCATGGAATTACCATAAAAATGTATTTTCGCCAAAAAGAGCACAATCCAACGCATATTCACGCAATATGCGGAGATTATGTCGGTATATTTTCTATTGAAAATGGAGAAATGATAGAAGGTGATATTTCGATAAAAGGACAGCAGTTAATAAAAGATTTTGTAGATTATTATAGGGATCGACTTGTATATATGTGGGAAACACAGGAATTTGAAATGCTTCCCCCAATAGAAGCGTAGAATGGAGGATATATGGTGCACCGTATTCAGTCTGTGAAGGCAAAAAAAAATTATACGATAGAAGCTGTTTTTTACAGTGGTGAAATAATTGAATACAATGTAAAACGATTATTTTTGGTTTTTCCGCAATTTAAAATCTTTGAAAAAGACAACGAATTATTTGAAAAAGTAGTTGTGGATGATGGCGGATATGGAATTTCGTGGAATGATGAACTTGACCTAAATGCCGAAACGATATGGGAAGATGGGATTTTCATTGAGGTGCAGAAGGAGGCAGATGCCAATCATTTGTTGGCACATCGCTTATTGATGGCCAGGGAAACGGCAAATATGACACAGAAAGAATTGGCTGAGAAAACCGGGATTTATCAAGCGGATATTAGTAAATTGGAGAGAGGAATAGGGAATCCTTCTTTGCACACTTTAAAAAGATTGGCAGACGGGCTTGGAATGGAATTAAAAGTTGATTTTATTGTTAAAAATTTGTAAATCTCCATTTTTTGATTAATTTGTAAAAATATAACACGGCTTTGTGAAAATGCTGTGAAAATAATACAAAATATAGCCGAAAACAATGACTACATCACTTGAAAAAAAGCCCTTAAAGTGGTAATCTATTAAGGTATTTTTATTTTCAAAATCACGGACTGAAATGAAAGGAAACATGTGCATGGACAGAAACGGATTTGACAATGACTTATATATGAAAAAGCAAAAAGAGCACATTCTGGAGCGGATTCAGCAGGCGAACGGAAAGCTTTATCTGGAATTCGGCGGCAAGTTGTTTGACGATTACCATGCAGCCCGTGTTCTTCCGGGATTTGATGTAAATGCCAAGATTAAGCTTTTGTATGAATTGAAGGAGCAGGCTGAGATTATCTTTGTTATCTCTGCAGGGGATATCGAAAAGACAAAGATGAGGGCCGATCTGGGCATTACCTATGATATGGATATTCTCCGTTTGATTGACAATATTACCCGCCTCGGCATCGAGGTGAACAGTGTAGTAATCACCAAGTATGCGGGACAGGCTTCGGCGGATGCATTCATGTCCAAGCTGACGATGCGCGGTGTGAAAAATTATGTACACAAGCCGATCAAAGGATATCCGACCGAAATTGATTTTATTTGTAGTGAGGAAGGCTTTGGGGCCAACCCATACATTGAGACGACAAAACCGCTTGTCGTTGTGACGGCTCCGGGACCGGGAAGCGGAAAGTTAGCCACCTGTCTTTCGCAGGTGTATCATGAGACCGTGCGGGGAATTCCGGCGGGGTATGCCAAGTTTGAGACATTCCCGATCTGGAACATTCCGCTCAAGCATCCGGTGAACCTTGCGTATGAGGCAGCTACGGCGGATTTGAATGACGTCAACATGATCGACCCGTTCCATCTGGAGGCTTACGGTGAGACGACCGTCAATTATAACCGTGACGTGGAAGCGTTCCCGATTGTAAAAAGTACACTTGCGCGTATCAGCAACGGTGCGTTTGATTATAAGAGTCCGACAGATATGGGCGTAAATATGGCCGGATATGCCATCGTGGACGATGAGGCGGTTAAAGAGGCCAGTTGCCAGGAAATCGTTCGTCGCTTCTTTGCGGCGAAATGTGCGCATCGCCAGGGCAAAGGTGAGAAGGATGCAGTGGACAAGATTAAGCTGATCATGCGCCAGCTCAATATCACCCCTGATATCCGAGAAGTAGTGAAGGCGGCACTTGACAGAGCGGAGAAAACCGAGCGTCCATGTGCGGCGATTCAGCTTCCGGACGGTCGGATTGTAACAGGAAAGGCCAGTGAGCTGATGAGTTCCAGCTCTTCCGTAGTGCTCAATGCGATTAAAGCGCTGACTAATATCGATGATGATTTGACGCTTCTCAGTCCAATCATCTTAGAGCCGATCGCAGAGCTTAAGACTAAGATTTTAAACAGCCACAGCACACTGTTGAATCTGGATGACGTGCTGACTGCGCTTTCTATTTCGGGTGCGACCAACACCTTGACGGCCAGAGCTATGAGAGCGCTGACACAGCTTCGAGACTGTGAGTTCCATTCCACGCAGATGCTTCAGGCGGGCGATGAAGATATGCTTCGTCAGCTTGGTCTTCGCGTGACCTGTGAACCCGTTTATCCGAGTAAAGAATTGTTTTTCTAAATATAAAAAGTAGGGTTTTTGCCCTACTTTTTTGTTACTTCTATTCCGTTGAATTCTCCGTCTACAAGGCTGATATAAACAGATTCCGTATCAGTCTCATATACAAACGACTCATATTTTTCATTTTCGGAAGGAATGTAATTCTGCCCGAAACATTCGATCACATCTTCTGTGGTTTCCAACTGTTGTCCGTTATATATAAGTTTGATATCCGACAGATCGACATTATTGTCCGGATTGGTGGAAGAGAGGCAGTAAAACTGCATATATTTTATACATTTATCTTCGTCCGGATTAAAGCCGACGTAGTCATCTTCGTATGTAAATGGAGCATCCATTACCAGATGATCTCTGTTTGTCAGATGAGCAACTTTTTTCCCGATATACATATTATTGATGGAGACAACGTCCCTCGGCGCAGCGCAGCCGATCAGGAGAAAATAACATATAAACATTATAAATAATTTTTTCATAAAGACCTCCTGTATATGAGCAAGTAAAAATACTTTAGGAAAGTATATCATAAAGAGATTTGGTCAGCAACAAAGGAAGAAATGGTGGAAATATACCTGAAAATATTGCTTTTAACGGACAGAAAATATAAAATAGTTAAGGGTGAAAAATATGAATCATACGTCAAATAAAATAAAGAACATAGTGGTTGCGGTGATTGCGGTGGTTATGTCCTTTCAAATGTGGAAAGCAGCCGGAGAAATCGGGGAAAATACAAATCTTCGTGTCGGCTTCGGTACGCCCCTCACCACAGGAATGCAGGCCGTATTTTATCTTTTTATTTTCGTCCTTGCCGTGATGGCATTTCAGAATTTGCTCGAATTTTATGTGCTGCAGAGATACGGAGGAAGCAGCGAAATACCGGAAAGGGCGCGAAAGGTAATCAGATTCGCGATTTATGTAAAAATATACGCCTCTTTGGCCATGCGTCTTGTAATTTCGCTTTTGTTTATTGTGCTCGCCTGTGTTGCATTTTTTGCGCCGGGAGTAAAGCAGCGCGACGGCGGTATATACGGAGTGGGAATTTTTATGCTGGCGCTGGCCGGATTTTTAATCTATGCGAACATCCGGGTTGCGGTGGCGAGAGTGCGGAGTTTAAAAGGGGATACAAATTAAACAGGGAGGCAGACCGATATGAACAAAAAAGCAGTTGTCGCAGGACATATTTGTATTGATATTACGCCGGTTTTTCCGGGGAAAAATGCTTCCAAGATGGAGGCGATTCTTCAGCCGGGCAAGCTCATTCATATGGATGGTGTGGATATCCATACGGGAGGATGTATTGCCAATACCGGTCTTGCTATGAAAATACTCGGAAACGATGTCAGCCTTATGGGAAAAGTGGGCAATGACAGTTTCGGAAATGTCATTTTGGAAATTTTGAAAAAGTATGATGCGGACGGAGAGATGATTGTCTCGGATGATTCTGCTACCTCCTATTCGGTAGTGTTGGCGGTTCCGGGCATTGACCGTATTTTCCTTCACGATCCGGGAGCCAATGATACGTTCACGCCGGATGATCTCGATTATGATAAGATTCATGAAGCGGATCTTTTCCATTTCGGATACCCGCCGATTATGCGCAATATGTATATGGACGACGGACAGCAAATGGCGGAAATGTTTGCCCGGGTGAGAGAAGGAAAGACAGCGGTATCCCTCGATATGGCTGCGATTGATCCGACTTCGGATGCAGGGAAAGCGGACTGGGAAAAGATTTTGTCGAGAACGCTTCCGTATGTAGATTTTTTTGTCCCGAGTGTGGAGGAACTTTGTTTTATGCTGGATCGGGAACGTTTTGCCGAGTGGGAAAAGCGCAGTGGGGGAGGCGATATGACGGAGGTTTTGACTCCGGAAGACATCGCACCGTTGGCGCAGAAGGTTCTCTCTATGGGGGCGAAAACGGTTTTGATTAAGTGCGGAGCTCCGGGCATGTATTACAAGACCTCAAATGAGGAAAGCATGGAAGAGCTTTGTAGTAAGCTTGGGCTAACTTTAGAAGAGTGGGCAGGCAAGGAAGGGTTTGAGAAGAGTTACAAACCGGACGCTGTTGTCTGCGGAACCGGCGCAGGCGATACAAGCATTGCGGCTTTTTTGACATCGATATTAAACGGTGAGTCGCTTGCAACTTCTCTTCAGATGGCGACGGCGATAGGCGCCTGCTGTGTGGAGGCATTCGATGCCCTCAGCGGACTGAAACCGCTGGATGAGTTGAAAGCAAAAATCTCTGCCGGATGGCAGAAGAACGGAGAATAAAAATTATGCTGGTAAATATGAATGATGTTTTGCTTCCTGCCCGCAGAGGGAAATATGCGGTAGGACTTTTTAATACGGTAAATCTGGAGCTTGCAAGAGGTGTGATTGCAGCGGCGGAGGAACTGAATTCTCCGGTCATCATCGGAACAGCGGAGATACTTCTCCCGTTCGGACCGCTCCGTGAGCTGGCAGATCTGCTCATACCGATGGCGGAGAGAGCCAGTGTACCGGTGGTGGTACATTTGGATCACGGCCTGAAGGAGGAGACATGTAAGGCGGCGCTGGAATACGGATTTAGCTCCATCATGTACGATTGTTCCACCGCATCTTATGAGGAAAACGTGGAGCGCGTGGCGGCTATGAGTGCGCTTGCGCATAAATACGGGGCGACGATCGAGGCGGAACTGGGACACGTAGGAGACAATGAAGGCTCTGCGGAAGCGATAGGAGAAGTCGGCGCAAAAGTTAGCAAAGAGCAACTTGATCCGACACGCTTTTACACCGACCCGGCTATGGCAAAGGATTTTATTGAAAAGACAAAGGCGGACGCACTGGCGATTGCGGTCGGTACGGCCCACGGTGCTTATAAGCTTCCGCCGAAGCTGGATTTTGACCGGATTACGGAAATTGCCGGCGTGATTGATACGCCGCTCGTTCTTCACGGCGGTTCGGGACTTACGGATCAGGATTTTAAGACAGCCATTGGAAGAGGAATCAGTAAAATCAACATCTTTACAGATATCAACAATGCGGGAGCGAAAGCTGCTGCGCAGGCTTACCGTGACGGAAAAGGATTGACAGATACCATACCGTCTACCATTGAGGCGGTGAAAAAATCCGTGATGGAAAAGATGATACTGTTTGGAAGTGTAGATAAAAAATAAAAGTGTTAAAGGATATACGATGGAAGAATTCAGACTGGAAGATTTGGAAATAGAAGAAATTGATGAATACGAAGAGCAGCGGCGGAGAGAGCGGAGACGCCGTCGCAACGAGATGCGCAGAAGAAAAGAGCGTCAGAAAAAGATACGCCGTATTGTGCGGGTGGTAGTTCCGTGCGCCGGTATTTTGCTTGTATTTATCGTTGCAAAAGTTTTATTGACGGATAGACAGCCGGAGGTTATTGAGAAAAAACCGAGTACAGTGTATGCGCCGGGGCAAGGGGATTTGCAGGCGGAAAAGGAAGCGATTTCCGAGTCAATGGGGGATGGGAGTTCGGAAGAGCAGACAACAGAAATAACAGGTCAGGAAAGTGAGTCGGGAGTAACTTCGCCGACGGCAGAACCTTCTCAGGAAATCCCGGATGCTTACGTTGCTACCGCCACGGATGCTACGACATCGGTTCCGGGCGAGGTGGTCAGTTCCTACGCGATTTTGGTTGACACGCAGACCGGAAATATTATTGCCCAGCGCAATCCGAAGACGATTATCAACCCTGCGTCCATGACGAAGGTGCTCACCGTTTTAGTGGCGGCGGAGCATGTGACCGACTTAGAGGACACCTTTACACTCACGCAGGAGATTGCAGATTACAGCTACAAAAATGACTGCAGCATTGTCGGTTGGGAAGTGGGAGAAACCGTGAAGATAAAAGATTTGTTTTACGGTACGATTCTTCCTTCCGGAGCGGACGCGGCGGTCGGTCTTGCAGAGTATGTAGCGGGCTCTCAGGAAGCATTTGTGGAGCTTATGAATGCGAAACTGGAGGAACTGGGACTTTCTGAAAGTGCACATTTTACAAATTGTGTGGGCATTTATGATGCAAATCATTACTGCAGTGTTTATGATATGGCGATGATTCTGCAGGCGGCGCTTGACAATGAGCTGTGCAGAGAGGTTTTGTCGACCAAGAAATATACGACCACGTTCACTGAGCAGCACCCGGAAGGAATCAACATTTCCAACTGGTTTTTGCGCCGCATAGAGGATAAGGATGCGGGCGGTTTCGTGCTTGCCGGAAAGACAGGTTACGTGGTAGAGTCCGGAAGCTGTGCGGCCAGTTGCGCTTTGGACGGAGAAGAAAATGAATACATCTGCGTGACGGCGGATTCCACCAGCAGCTGGAGATGTATTTATGACCATGTGGAAATTTATAAAAAATTCCTGCCACAGGGTGAGGCGGAAGAGAATGTATCAGAGTAAGAAAATAGCTTGACAAAAAACAAAACCTTTTCTACAATCAGTAGAGAATTAATAGATTTCAGCGATGAAGAGGATCAGTACATTGTGAAACCGTCAAAGAGAGAGAATCGTTGGTGAGAGATTCTTACGGGGCAGCAGTCGAACCTACCTCGGAGCCCTGCATGAAAATGCAGCGTAGCACCGGCGTTAACGGTTTAAGAGCAGAGTGTATGAGCACTAATTAGGGTGGTACCGCCGAGATTTCGGTCCCTTTGGGATGGAAAGGCGTGATCATCCTTTTTTGATGGGCAGCGCCTTGGACAAATAAAATGCGAAAAGGAGAAACAAAATGGCAGACAAAAAGTTAGTAGAAGCTATCACTGCGATGGATGTGGACTTTGCCCAGTGGTATACAGATGTGGTAAAGAAAGCGGAACTCATCGATTACACAAGCGTAAAGGGTTGTATGGTTTTAAAACCGGCCGGATACGCAATCTGGGAGCTGATTCAGAAGCAGCTCGATGCAATGTTCAAAGCGACAGGCGTAGAAAATGTTTATCTTCCGATGTTCATTCCGGAGAGTCTTCTTCAGAAAGAAAAAGACCATGTGGAAGGATTTGCGCCGGAGGTAGCCTGGGTGACACATGGTGGTTTAAATCCGCTTCAGGAGAGAATGTGTGTCAGACCGACTTCTGAGACATTGTTCTGCGATTTTTATAAAAATGAAATCCAGTCTTACCGCGATCTTCCGAAGAACTATAACCAGTGGTGTTCGGTAGTACGTTGGGAAAAGGAGACAAGACCGTTCCTTCGCAGCCGTGAATTCTTATGGCAGGAAGGTCATACCGTACACGCAACAGCACAGGAAGCGGAAGAGAGAACCATACAGATGCTGAACGTATACGCAGACTTCTGTGAAAACGTTCTTGCTATGCCGGTTATCAAAGGTCGTAAGACAGAGAAGGAAAAATTTGCAGGTGCGGAAGCGACCTACACCATCGAAGCGTTGATGCATGACGGAAAGGCACTTCAGTCCGGAACCAGTCACAACTTCGGTGATGGTTTCGCGAAAGCATTCGGCATCCAGTATACAGACAAAAACAATAAACTTCAGTATGCACATCAGACTTCCTGGGGAATGACAACGAGACTTATCGGTGCCATCATCATGGTACACGGTGATGATTCCGGTCTTGTACTTCCTCCGAGAGTGGCTCCGACACAGGTTATGATTATTCCGATCCGCCAGCAGGCAGAAGGTGTGCTTGACAAAGCGTTTGAACTCAAAGACCGTCTTGCGGCAGCAGGAAAAGAAGGTCTTCGCGTGAAAGTGGATGACACAGACAAGAGTCCGGGATGGAAATTCTCTGAATGCGAGATGCGCGGAATTCCGGTACGTGTGGAAATCGGACCAAAGGATATCGAGGCAAACAAATGTGTTCTCGTTCGTCGTGACACACGCGAAAAAATTGAGTGCAGCCTTGATGAGATTGAAACAAAGGTAGTGGAGCTTCTTGACAAGATGCAGGTAGAGATGCTGGAGAATGCAAGAGCACACAGAGAAGAACACACATATGTGGCTCATGATATGGATGAATTTGTGAAACTCTTTACAGAAAAATCCGGATTTGTAAAAGCTATGTGGTGTGAGGATCAGGCCTGCGAGGATGAGATCAAAGAAAAACTCAGCGTAACAAGCCGTTGTATGCCATGGGAGCAGGAACATATTGCAGATACATGTGTATGCTGCGGAAAACCAGCCACAAAGATGGTTTACTGGGGAAGAGCGTACTAAAAAAGAAACAATTTTTCTACCCGCGTCTGTTGCAGACGCGAGTTTTTTCGTATAAAATACCTAGTATATACAGACAATGATAATCAGAAAGAAGGTAATTATTATGAATATTTTAGTAATTAACTGCGGAAGCTCTTCCCTTAAGTATCAGCTGATTGACAGCGAGAGCGAAGCAGTGTTGGCAAAAGGTCTCTGCGAGAGAATCGGTATTGCCGGAAGCGCCATTACACACCAGGCCGGTGAGGGTGATAAGATCAAAACAGAAATTGATATGACAGACCATACACAGGCGGTAGCAGCTGTAATTGACAAATTGACAGACCCGGAAGTCGGTGTTGTGAGTTCGCTGGATGAAATCGGTGCGGTGGGACACAGAATTGTACACGGCGGAGAGAATTTTGCAAGCAGCGTGATCATTACAGATGAGGTTGTGGAAGCGATTGAGAAATGTAACGATTTGGCGCCTCTTCACAATCCGGCCAATTTAATCGGTATCAATTCCTGCAAGGAAATCATGCCGAATGTTCCTATGGTGGCGGTATTTGATACGGCGTTCCATCAGACGATGCCGAAGAAAGCTTATCTCTACGGACTTCCGTATGAATATTATGAAAAGTATAAAGTGAGACGCTACGGTTTTCACGGTACAAGCCATGATTTTGTCAGCAACCGTGTAGCCGAGCTCATGGGAAAGAAGCGCGAGGATCTCAAGATTATCGTTTGTCATCTCGGCAATGGTGCATCTGTATCTGCAGTTCTCCATGGACAGTGTGTAGATACATCCATGGGACTTACTCCGCTGGAAGGTTTGATTATGGGAACCCGTTCCGGAGACATTGACCCGGCGATTGTGAGCTTCCTGGCTGAAAAAGAAGGAAAAACTGCACAGGAAATCATCGATATCTGTAATAAAAAATCCGGTGTACTTGGTTTGTCGGGCGGACTTTCCAGTGATTTCCGTGACCTGGGTAATGCAGCAGATTCCGGAAATGAAAAAGCTCAGGCAGCTCTGGAAACGTGGGGTTACCGCGTAGCGAAATATATCGGAGCCTATGTGGCAGCTATGAATGGTGTGGATGCGATTGTATTTACAGCGGGTGTCGGTGAAAACAATATTGCTGCACGTACTACAGCATGTCAGTATCTTGGTTACCTTGGGGTAACAATCGATCCGGTTGCCAACAATGAACGCGGTGAGGAAATCCGCATCTCCACAGAAGACAGCAAGACACAGGTATGGGTTGTGCCGACCAACGAAGAGCTTGCTATTGCAAGAGAGACGGTTCGACTTGTGAAATAAATATGCATCGGGGCAGACACGTCTAATGTGATCTGCCCTTTTCTTGAAAAGCATTTACGGAGAGAAGGAATTTCATGAAAAACAGGATTGTTAATTACATGGATTACATAGACAAGCTTCTGGCAGAAGATGAGCAGAAGCAGGAGATTGATTATGAAACGCTTATAAAGCAGCACTTAATTCAAATTGACTTTTTCATGCATGAAAGACTGGTGCATCTGCTGGTGACGTTAGCGTTTGCTATCTTCGGATTTATGATTTTTGTGGCACTTGTCATGAATTTTCAGCCGGGCTTACTTCTTTTGTTTGCGGCGATATTGGTGCTTTTGATTCCTTATATTATGCATTATTATCTGTTAGAAAACGGAGTACAGAAAATGTACCGTCAATACGATGAGATGCTGAGACGTACGGAGAAAGGGTCGTTATGGAGGAAATAAAACTGCAGACACAGGACGGAAGGCAGGTGAGCTGCACAGTCATCCGTTCGAAGCGCAGAAGCTACGGAATTGTGGTGAATGAAGAAGGACAGGTGAGTGTCCGGATACCGTTGCGGGGAAGCGTGCGGACGGCAGAACATATGGTCCGGGAAAAGCAGGATTGGATTCTTGAAAAGATAGAACTTCAAAAACAAAGAAAACGGATTCGGAGTCAGCAGGCGGCGCTGAGTGAGAGCAAATATACGCCCGAGCAGCGTGCAGGGCTTGAGAAGCGTTATCGTCAGGCGGCAAAGGAATATATTCCGAAACGGGCAGATTATTATGCACAGCTTCTGGGGGTCACCTATGAAAGAATCCGTATTGCGGAACAGAAAACCCGTTGGGGGAGCTGCAGCTCAAAAGGGACACTGTCCTTTAACTGGAAACTGATGCTGGCACCGCCGAAGGTGCTGGACTATGTGGTGGTGCACGAGCTGTGTCACCGGTTAGAAATGAATCATTCTCCGCGGTTTTGGAAACAGGTGGAGAATGTTATACCGGATTATAAGGAGTACAGAAAATGGTTAAAAGAAAACGGAATTACCTTACAATTATAATAGTTAGCATTTGCTTATTATTTAGCGTTGTCGGATGCGGACAGACAGATGATGTGAAAACAGAACCGGAGACAGTTATGGAAGAAATTCCGACAGATGACGAGTTTGAAGCAGAGACTTCGCAGGAGACGGAGGAACCGGAAAAGACAGATGAGAAGTTAGCAGAGGACAACTCTGAAGAGGAAGAAAAGGAAGAATTCACGGAACCGGCGGCGGAAGAACAACAGCAGGAAGAGCAGCCAGAAGAACAGCCGGAAGAACCTGCGCAGGTGACGGGTGGCCACTTGATAGCCATTGATCCGGGCCACCAGACAAAGGGCAACAGCGAGAAGGAACCAATCGGTCCGGGTGCAGCCGAGACGAAAGCAAAAGTAACCGGCGGAACAAGCGGACGTACGACGGGGCTTGCGGAGTATGAGTTGAATCTTCAGGTTGGCTTGAAACTGAGAGATATATTGGTCAGCCGTGGTTATGAGGTAATCATGACAAGGGAGACCAACGATGTAAATATGAGTAACAGTGAAAGAGCAGCCATTGCCAATAATGCAGGCGCGGAGGCTTTTGTGCGTATTCACGCCAACGGAAGTGAGGATCCGGGCGTGAACGGAGCAATGACCATCTGCCCGACAGCATCCAATCCTTATACACCGGCCATTTATGAGAAAAGCCGCAGTCTTTCCGACCACGTACTTGATCAGTTAGTGACTGCTACCGGTTGCAAAAAACAGTATGTGTGGGAAACGGATACGATGAGCGGAATCAACTGGTGTCAGGTCCCGGTCACCATCGTTGAGATGGGATATATGACCAATCCGACGGAGGATACCAATATGGCTACGCCGGAGTATCAGCAAAAGTTAGCAGAGGGTATCGCCAACGGAATTGATGCGTTTTTTGCCCAGTAAAGACTTGAGGAGTTTGTGAAAAAAACAGATGAAAAAAATAATTGATTTTATCAAGGCAGAGGTGGTGCTTACCGTAGCGGTATGTCTGGCGGTGGCTTCCATGTTTTTTGTTGCGCCTTCTGCTGCGTATGCGGATTACATGAACTGGCATGTGCTTTCGCTTTTGCTCTGCCTGATGATTGTAATGGAAGGACTGAAAAGACTCGGTGTGTTTTCGGGTATTGCAGGTATTTTGATGCGAAAGGTCAAATCCTTTTCGCAGGTTGTTTTTATCCTTGTGTTTTTGTGTTTTTTCAGTTCCATGTTGATTACCAATGACGTGGCGCTTATCACTTTTGTACCGTTTGCTGTTGAAGTGCTGCGTATGGCAGGAAAAGAAAATAAAATGATTGCGGTCATTGTGTTGCAGACGATAGCGGCCAATCTGGGGAGCATGTTGACGCCGATCGGAAATCCGCAAAATCTCTATCTGTACGATTACGCAGGATATTCTCTCGGACAATTTCTGGGAATTATGCTTCCGGCGTGGATTGTTTCCCTGTTGCTTTTGTCGCTGAGTTGCCTTTGGATAACAAAGGGAGAGACAATGGAAGGAATCACTTTTCCGGCGATACAATACTGGACGAAGAAAAGGATGGTGCTTACCGGGATATATGTCACACTGTTTTTTGTGAGTATTCTCGTTGTGGCGGATGTGATTTCGTTTGCCGTTGCACTGGTGATAACGATTCCGGTCGTACTGTTTGTAGACAGAAAGACACTTTGTAACGTGGATTATTGTCTGCTGCTGACTTTTTCCGGATTCTTCATTTTTGTCGGAAACATGGGAAATATGGAAAGTGTAGCAGGACTTCTGGAAGGCTGGATGCAGGGCAGAGAATTTATAGTGGCAGTGCTTACAAGTCAGGTAATCAGCAATGTTCCGGCTGCGCTCCTTCTTTCGGGATTCACGACAGACATAGGGGCGCTTCTTATCGGTGTAAATATCGGTGGCCTCGGAACGCTTATTGCATCCATGGCGAGCCTTATTTCCTACAAAGCGTTTGCCAAGGCTTACCCGAAAAAAAGAGGAGCCTACATGCTTACCTTTACTGCCATGAATCTGGCATATTTGGGTATTTTTATACTGGGATATTTCATTTTTTATTAATTTAAAGGAAAGGACCTACCATGATAACCTTACCACAAGATGTAGCTAAGATTATTCATACATTGGAAGAAGCCGGTTACGAGGCCTATGCAGTCGGCGGATGTGTCAGGGACAGTCTGCTGGGAAAGGAGCCAAATGACTGGGATATTACTACCAGTGCGCTTCCGGAGCAGGTGAAGGAACTGTTTCCGCGCACGATTGATACGGGAATCCAGCATGGTACCGTGACGGTTATGATGCATCACGTCGGATATGAGGTGACGACATATCGCGTGGACGGTGAGTATGAGGACAGCCGTCATCCGAAGGAAGTCACCTTCACGGCGAATCTGGTGGAAGATTTGAAGCGGCGCGATTTTACCATCAACGCCATGGCTTATAATGAAAAGAACGGATTAGTGGATGAGTTCGGCGGAATACAGGATTTGGAAAACGGAATCATCCGTGCGGTGGGCGACCCGAAGGAGCGCTTTACGGAAGATGCCCTTCGTATGATGCGTGCAGTCCGTTTTGCAGCACAGCTTGGCTATGCCATCGAGGAGAAAACGCTGTCGGCCATAAAAGATATGGCACAGAATCTTAAAAACATCAGTGCGGAGAGAATTCAGACAGAGCTTGTAAAACTCCTTGTTTCCGATCATCCGGAGCATATGTGTGTGCTTTATGAATCCGGTATTACAGGTGTGATTATGCCGCAGTTTGACCGTATGATGGAGACGGAACAGAACAATCCGCACCATGCATATAGTGTCGGTATGCATACCGTGCATGCGATGGAACAGACCGGAGCAGACAAAGTGCTCAGACTCACGATGCTGTTTCATGACATGGGGAAACCGGACACAAAGACGACAGATGACGATGGAACGGATCATTTCCACGGACATGCAACTGTTTCGGAAGACTATGCAAAAACCATACTGAGACAGCTCAAATTCGACAATGACACATTGTTTAAAGTAAAAAAACTCACCTATTGGCATGACCATAAAATCGGTTCCGGTGCCAAAGGTGTCAGAAAGGCATTGTATGAGCTCGGCGAGGAGCTGTTTCTGATGCTCCTGGAGGTAAAAAAAGCAGATACCTTGGCGCAGAGCACCTACCAAAGGGAGGAGAAGCTGGCTGAGCTTTCAGAACTTCGGGAGATATATGAGCAGATTAAGGCGGAGGGAGATTGCTTTCAGATGAAAGATCTGGCGGTTACCGGGCAGGATCTGATTGCCCTCGGCATGAAACCGGGACCGCAGCTGGGGGATATGCTCAAAGAGCTCTTGGAGACGGTAATAGCGGATCCGACCCAAAATGAAAAAGAAAAATTACTTCAAATAGCATCAAAAAGCATTTTTTAAAAGAGCCCTTCATAAGATAAATAAGACATTCTTATGAAGGGGTTTTTTTATGAATGACAGAGCAGTTTCCTTATTTGAAAAATATGATCTGACAATAGAAAAGACAAGAAAAGGCAGAGGTGCGATTATTGCAGAAACAGACAAGGGAGTGGTGGCTCTGGTGGAATACAATGGGTCACAAGACCATTTGGCTGCAGAAGAGGCAGTGCTGAAAAAAGTCTCAGAGAAATATGATGCGCCTCTGGATCTGATTTTGCGCACATCGGAGGATGAACTGTTCTGCAGTGATTATGAAGGGAAAAAATATATTGTAAAAAAGTATGTGGAGGGGCGGGAATGTGATGTAAAAGATCCGAAAGAATGCAAAAGAGCAGCAGTGTCGCTGGCAAAACTGCATCTTGCCATGCGCAGGATTGACATTCCTCAGGAACTGTTCGCATTTGAAAAAGCGGATGATTTAAGAGAAGATTTTGACAGACGTACTGCGGAAATTGTGCGTACGAGAAATTATATTAGAAAAAGTCCGCGCAAGGAGGAGTTTGAACTTGCATTTTTGCATTCCTGTGACAGATATTTGGAGCAGTCGGCTGTTGCTTACTCTTTTTTGGATGATGCATGTATCAAAAGCTTAAGGGAAAAACAGATCAATGAGAAAATGTTGGTTCACGGCGATTGTACACAGCATAATGCACTGTTTACGCAAAATGAAGTAACATTTATTAATTTTGAAAAGATGGGAGCGCATCTGCAGATGAAAGATGTGTATCTTTTTATGAGGAAGATATTGGAGAAAAATGATTGGTCCTGTGAAATGGCGACAGCCATACTCGAGGGTTACGAGCAGGTGATTTTACTGGAAAAGGCAGAAAAAAATTATTTATATTCCAGATTCCTATATCCTGAAAAATTTTGGAAAATTGCAAACGGCTTTCTGAACCGAAGAAAGTCCGTACCGGCCAGAAGACAGCAGGAGAAGCTTTCTGCTTTTGAACAGATGGAAGAGAAAAGACAGTTGTTTTTAAATAAATGGCTGGAAACATGCAGATAGTGTATGCTATACTTAGCGCAGAAAGGAAGGCTGCATATGAAAAAATATTTTATGCGGTTATTTATTTTCTGCGCTGTCTTTTGTTTGTGCGGATGCGCAGCGCCGGCACCGGAGACAGAGGATGCTGCCTTGCAACAGGAAGTGACATGGGAAAAAGAGGTACCCCTGCAATTGGCCGATTCCTTAGATCGGGCAGTCATTCAGAAAATAGATGAGAAGAAGCAGACAATTACTTTTTACAATACAATAGTGGGAAAAAGCTATACGCTTTCTTATGATAATTCTACGGGAATCAAGAGCAGATATGACGAGGAGCTGGTTGCCGGACAGTTGACGGAAGGTGATATAGCGGAAGTGACATTTGTAAAGGAAGAAAAGCGGGCCAAAAATATATGGCTGGATAAATCTGCAACGGTTACCGAGGAAGTGACGTCATTTAAGATGAATCGCCGGGCACTTACATTTGAAATGAACGGAGAACAGTTTGCCATCGATGAAGGAGCGCCTGTTTTGTCCGGCGGAGAAGTGCTGGCTCTCATGGATATCAATGAAGTGGATACTCTTCGGGTTACCAGCGTGGATCATACGATAAAAAGCATTACCATTTCCAATGGGCACGGGTATGTGAGACTTTTGAATTCAGAACCTTTTGAAGGCGGATGGGTTGAATTCGGACAGAGTATCATCCGAAAAGTGGAAAAGGACATGCTTCTTGTTGTTCCGGCCGGATATTATGAAATGCTTATTTCGTGTGACGACATTTCCGGTTCAAAGCAGATTTCCGTTGTGTCCAATGAGGAGACACAGGTGGATGTCTCAGAGCTTGTGCCGAAGCAGCAGGAAGAGGATAAGATCGGAGGTATCGTGTTTACGATCAATCCGTCGGATGCGGTTCTCAAGATTGACGGGCAGGAGACGGAGTACAGCGGAGTGGTGAATCTCACTTACGGAATACATCATATCGAAGTGACGGCGGAAGGCTACAGTACCCTTTCCCGCTATATCAAGGTCGGACAGGAGATGGCCAATATCAGCATCAATATGGAAGCGAAAGACGACGATTCCGATGATGACGATGCGGATGCAGAGGATGATAAGGATAACGACAGTTCGGTGAGCGGTAATAACGCAGCAACTGCTTCTGACGGCAGCGGAAATAAAGTGTATATCGATGCGCCTGAGGGAGCCGAGCTATACGTAGACGGAAAATATATCGGTATCATTCCGACATCTTTCGATAAGAAAAGCGGTACATATACAGTATCTGTAAGGAAAAACGGATATGTGACGCGAAGTTACTCTTTGGAGGTAGATGATTCCGATAAAGACGTGAGATATTCTTTCTCAAGCCTGGAGAAGGATAATGGCTAAAAAACCTTGAAAAAATGCCCTTTTTTCCTTGACAACATGGGCAAAAAGGGATATAAATAGTATTAGGCGTTTCGCAAAAGTGCGGAATGACAAATAAAAAACAAAATACTCAGTAATAAGAGGAGGAGTTCAAGATGAACAAAGCAGAATTAGTTGCAGCTATGGCTGATCAGGCAGGATTATCTAAGAAAGATACAGAAAATGCATTAAAAGCTTTCACAGATGTTGTTTCTAATGAGTTAAAGAAAGGTGGCAAAATCCAGTTGGTAGGATTTGGTACATTCGAAGTTTCTGAAAGAGCAGCAAGAGAAGGAAGAAACCCACAGAGTGGTGCACCGATGAAGATCGCTGCTTCTAAAGCACCTAAATTCAAAGCTGGTAAAGCTTTAAAAGATTTAGTAAACGCTTAATCTCAGTGAATGAAAGCTGTAGCACATATGTGTTACAGCTTTTTTTATGAAAGGAATCCCATGAGACTTGACAAATATTTAAAAGTATCACGTCTTATCAAGAGACGTACGGTGGCCAATGAGGCCTGTGATGCAGGGCGTGTCATGATCAATGATAAGATGGCAAAGGCCGGTACCGAGGTGAAAGTGGGTGACGTTATCACCATCAGCTTCGGAGACAAAGAAGTAAAAGTTGAAGTTGCGGCAGTGCAGGAGACGGTTCGCAAAGAAGAAGCAAAGGAGATGTTCCGCTATTTATAGCGGGACATTTTTTCATAAACAAAGAGCCTTGTTCATATATTTAGATAACGTAATTTTATGAAATATAGAAAACAGGGAGGACCGGCTATGGAAGAAATAAAACAGCGCACCCACAAAATTATGATGACCAATCGAAAGACCTGTCTGGTCAGTGGCGTATCCGATGTGCTTTCCTTTGATCTGTCGGAAATACTTTTGGAGACAGATCAGGGGATGTTGATGATCAAGGGAGGAGATCTCCACGTCAATCGCCTTACATTGGAAAAAGGTGAGGTGGATATTGAAGGGAAAATAGATTCTCTTACCTATTCGGAGGTGAATAATTACGGTGGAAAAGGAGAGTCCTTCTTAGGGAAATTATTTAAGTGATGAGCGCAGAAGTGATAAATGAAAGTATTCTGTGGGCCAGTTGTTTTCTGACGGGAATTTTAATCACGATGGTATATGATGTGCTCCGCGTGATAAGAAAGGTGATAAAACATAAATATTTTTTTGTTGCCCTGGAGGATATATTGTTTTGGATATATGCAGCGGTTACTCTGTTTCGCCTGCTCTATCACATGAATCACGGTGCCCTGAGGTGGTTTGCGGTATTCGGCCTTTTTGTCGGAATGTTGATCTACAAAAAAATTTTTGGCGACAAATTGGTAATTTTTATGTCAACAATATTAGGGCGTATACTATATCTTGTGGTGCGGATAATATCCCCTCCACTAAAGCTTGTGAAAACGGCATTTTTGCGAGCTTTTAAGGGCTTTAAATCCGGTTTTTCACGATTAAAAAAGAAGTTGACGGGCGACATAAAAGGGGTTAAGATAATTTTATGTAAACACAAAAAACAAAAAAAGAGGGAACCTCATGAGTCGGAACATTCATCGTAATAAGAAACAGAGCCGGTTCGATGCGTTTCTCGTTATTGTTGTACTGTCAATTATGTTTGTGCTTGTGTCCTTTTCCGGAAAGAATTTAAAAGATAAGCAGGACGCATATGCGATAAAAAAGGCGGAATTGGAGCAGCAGATTGCAGTACAGGAAGAGAGAGCTTTAGAACTGGAAGAATTGAGAAAATACGTACAGACAGATTCGTATGTGGAAGAAGTTGCACAGGAGAAACTGGGACTGGTACATAGTGACGAAATTTTATTTAAGATTCAAAAATAAAGTATGTTTGCGGGAAAAAGCGAATATACTTTATTTTTTTGTCGCAATTTTTAGCATATCCGAGACTTCACTTTGACAAAATCCGAAGAATGTTTTCGTTATACTTAGCGGTGTATGAATGTGAAGGACAAGGTTCAGTGTAAGGAGGCGCTTGTATGGCAGAAAGAGAGATGCTTTCGGAATTTACAAAAAGCCGTGTGACAGGATATGCGGATTTGCTTCAGGAGATAGCAGAGTCTTACTTTCCGGAGGAGAAGGAAGAAGAGAAGTTGTATGTCACCAGAGCAGATTTGTTTGCGGAAAAAGAGATGGACAGGCAGAAAGAAATTTTTTCTGTTTTTTTAAAAAATGTGTCCAGACAGCTGATGAGTCTGGCAAAACCGGTTCTGAAGGGTTCCTGCCTTGCGGAGAAACAGGAGAAAAGGATTTTTAAGGAGCTTTGGGATGCAGGAATTGAAGTGAAAGAATATTATAAAACGGAAAACAGAAACGGATATACGGAGGTAGGAATGTTACTGCGCGCCGAGGAGCGGACTTATTATGACGCCGGTGATATAGCGGATCTTTTGTCGGAAGTTTTACATATTTCCGTTCTTCCGCCGTCGGAGGGACATCTGTATGTGAGAGATGAATGGACAATGTTTTGTTTTCAGGAGGAACCGTCTTTTCAGATATATGCAGGTTTTGCCAAGGTAACGAAAGAGGGAGAGGAAATATCGGGGGACAATTATCTTATGAGAGAATTCGGTGACGGAACTTACGTTGCGGCCATTGCCGACGGAATGGGAAGCGGTGAAAAAGCCAGCAGGGACAGTGAAAGGGTTCTTGCGATGGTGGAAAAATATGTGGAGTCGGGACTTTCCGTAAAGAATTGCATTCATGTCTGTGGGGAGATGCTTTACTTACAGCACCGGGGAGAGAGGAGTGTTTCCCTTGATCTAATGGAATTAAACCAGTATACGGGGGAGTGCAATGTGTATAAAAACGGGTCTGCGCCTTCCTTTTTGATTCGTGACCGAAAAGTCAAAGAGTTTGCGGCCGACCGGCTTTCTTTGGGTATCAGTCCGCAGATTGAGGGATACAGGGAAACCGTTTTTTTGCAGGATCAGGATATTATGATCCTGGCTTCGGACGGAGTTTTCGACCTGTTTTATGACAATATGGATATGTTTCGTTCCTGTGTGGCGGATTTGTGCCAAAGAACTCTCTCCGATGTGGCTGCCAATATATTGCAGATGGCCATACGCGCCGGGGGCGGTGCCATACGGGATGATATGACAATCCTTGCCGTGGGAGTCTGTGAAAAAGGGACGCTTCCGGTTGCATTTTAGCCTTAAAAAGGCTATATTGAGACTATGGATAATGAGAAAAAGACAAGCAGACAGTTGACAGAGACTGTTTCTGCATACATACAAAAATTTCATATGTTAAAGCCGGGAGAAAAAGTTATCGTTGGCTTATCCGGTGGAGCGGATTCGGTTTGTCTGTTTTACGTGTTGCTGGCTCTGAGGGAGAAATTTTCCTTTTCTATGGAGGCGGTACATGTGAATCATATGCTCCGGGAGAGTGCTGACAGGGATGAGGCTTTTGTAAAAGAGTTGTGTGACCGCAACCATATTTTGCTGCATACGCTGCGTAAAGATGTATCTGCGGTAGCTAGGGCAGAAAAGCTTTCTTTGGAGGAAGCGGGAAGATGTGTCCGATATGATTATTTTGAAAAGATACTGCGGGAATCCGGGGCACAAAAGATAGCTGTGGCTCACCATATGGATGATTTGGCGGAAACGATACTGTTTCATATGAGCAGGGGGGCCGGACTGGACGGGCTGTGTGGGATGAGACCGGTCAGAGACCGGATTATTCGTCCGCTTCTTTGTGTCAACAGAACAGAAATAGAAAGTTATCTGAAAGCAATCGAAACGGATTACATGACAGATGAGACCAATACCGATATGGAATATTCCCGTAATCGCATTCGTCACAAAGTGATTCCGATGCTGGAGAACGAAGTGTGTAAAGGTGCAGCAGGTCATATTGCGCGGACGGGTCAGATCGTTATGCAGGCGAGGGATTATCTTGAGGAGCAGGTGCAGGCGGCGGTGCGCCTTTGTGTGGACATGCAGCAGGCAGAAAGCGGCTGTGTGAGAATCGCACTGGAGGAATTTAACAGGACGCATCCATATCTGCAGGGAGAAATCATTCGCTTCACCATAGCTTCTTTGGCCGGATGTAAAAAGGATATTTCGGCAGTGCATATAGATGCAGTGCAAAAGCTTGCAGGGCAGCAGGTGGGAAGCATGTGCGATCTTCCTTATGAAATCCGGGTGAAAAAAAGTTATCGGGAGCTTATTTTGCGTCGTGGAGATGCGAGGGAAAGCGGGTCGGAGATGTTTTGTGTACCGGTCGATGCCCATGGGCTTGAGGAAGGAATGCAGGTGATTCTGCCCGACGGGCGCAAGGTCAGTCTTCGGGTGAAGGAGTTTGACCGGAGTGCGGACATTCCTACAAAAGCATATACGAAATGGTTGGATTATGATAAAATAAAAAAGCCGTTAGCGGTTCGGACTCCTATGGAAGGCGATTATTTTTATTTCGATAATAAAAATAAGAAATATGTCAAAGATTATATGGTAAACGAAAAAATTCCGCAGGAAGAGAGAGTCAAAAGCATTCTTGTTGCAGAGGGAGACCATATGCTCTGTTTCGTGGGAAAGAGAATCAGCAACTATTTTAAGGCAGATGAGACAACAAAGAGGATACTGGAGATCGTGGTTACGGGAGGATAAAGAGATGGCTGAAAAGATTAAAGTGATGCTTTCCGAGGAGGAAGTGGTCCGCAGAATCAAAGAAATGGGAGAGAGAATCAGCAAGGAATACGAAGGAAAAGAAGTTCATTTGATCGGTATTTTGAGAGGCGGATGCTTTTTTATGTGTGAGCTTGCCAAAAGGATTACAGTCCCGGTTACCATCGATTTCATGTCCGTGTCAAGCTACGGAATGGGAACTACATCCAGCGGCGTTGTCAAAGTGGTAAAAGACCTTGAAGAACCATTGGTGGGAAAAAATGTCATTGTGGTTGAGGATATTGTTGACACGGGAAGAACGCTCAGCTATCTGATGGAACTGCTGAAGGAACAGAATCCGGAAAGTCTGCGCTTATGTACGCTTCTTGACAAACCGGATCGGAGAGTGTCCGAAGTGCATGTAGACTATACGGGATTTCAGATTCCGGATGAGTTTGTCGTGGGTTACGGACTTGATTATGCACAGAAATATCGCAACCTTCCGTATATCGGAGTTGTGGAGTTTGAAGAATAAAAGGATAAAGAAAGGTTATTTAAGATGGACGAAAATAATAAGTCAAGAGGTGTCGGAGGGTATTTTATTATTATTCTCATCCTTTTGGGAATTGCCATTTGGATCAGTACGGTAAGAAATACAGAGACAGGATATAACTGGAGTGATTTTACAAAGGATTATGAGGCCGGAAATATAACGTCAGCCACTATCTCGCCGAATCCGGAGGTTCCGACAGGTACGGTTTATCTGCGGCTTTCGAACGGGAAATATGAAGAGATGTATGTTTCCGATGTGACTAAGGTAGAGAATATCCTTCACTCCCGCAATGTGGAAGTGGTTATGGAAGATATGCCGAGTGAAAATTGGTTCATGTACTATGTGCTTCCGATTCTTGTCATTTTTATTGTGTTTATTTTCTTTTTCTCACTGATCAACAGCCATTCGGGCGGTGGCGGCGGAAACGGAAAAATGATGAATTTCGGAAAATCCAAAGCCCGTATGATCGGGATCGGCGAAGGGAAGCTCACGCTGAAGGATGTTGCGGGACTTCAGGAAGAAAAAGAAGATTTGGAAGAGATTGTAGACTTTTTGAAAGATCCGATGAAATTTACCAAGGTCGGAGCCCGTATTCCGAAGGGAGTCCTTTTGGAGGGACCTCCGGGAACCGGTAAGACGCTGCTCGCAAAAGCGATTGCCGGCGAGGCCAATGTTCCGTTCTTCACCATTTCCGGTTCGGATTTTGTGGAGATGTTTGTCGGTGTCGGTGCTTCCAGAGTGAGAGACCTCTTTGAGGAGGCCAAGAAAAATCATCCGTGTATTGTGTTCATTGACGAGATTGATGCAGTGGCAAGACGCCGCGGTACCGGTATGGGCGGAGGACATGATGAGAGAGAGCAGACGCTCAATCAGCTTTTGGTAGAGATGGATGGCTTTGCAGAAAATGAAGGAATCATTGTGTTAGCGGCGACAAACCGCGTAGATATTTTAGACCCTGCGATTATGCGTCCGGGTCGTTTTGACCGTAAGATCGGTGTCGGAAGACCGGATGTGGGAGGAAGAGAAGCGATTCTCAAGGTGCACGCCAAAAACAAACCTCTGGCGGAGGATGTGGATTTGAAGCAGGTTGCACAGACAACCGCAGGATTTACCGGAGCAGATCTGGAGAATCTGTTAAATGAGGCGGCGATTCTTGCAGCGAAGCAGAATAAGCCTTACATTCAGCAGGAAGACATGAAAAAGGCGTTTATTAAATCAGGAATCGGTGCGGAGAAAAAGAGCCGCATTGTCTCTGAAAAAGAAAAGAAGATTACAGCGTATCATGAAGCTGGTCATGCGATTTTATTCCATGTTCTTCCGGATGTTGGACCGGTTTATACCGTATCTATTATTCCGACCGGTGTCGGTGCGGCCGGTTATACGATGCCGCTTCCGGAGCGGGATGACATGTTTATGACCAAAGGGCAGATGTTGCAGGACATTATGGTGTCCCTCGGCGGTCGTATTGCGGAAGAAATTATTTTTGATGATATTACGACGGGAGCATCCAGCGATATCAAGAAGGCAACAAGTGAGGCAAGAAAGATGGTGACAAGATTCGGTATGTCGGATCTGATCGGAACTGTCAATTATGAGGACGACAGCGATGAGGTGTTCATCGGTCGAGATCTGGCGCATGCAAAGAGCATGAGTGAGGCGATTGCAAGCCAGATTGACCAGGAAGTAAAACGCATTATCACGGAATGCTATGACAAAGCAAAAGATATCATCAACGAAAATATTGATGTTCTTCATTCCTGTGCGGATCTTCTTCTCGAGAAAGAACGTATCACGAGAGATGAATTTGAGGCATTGTTTGTAGATAATTCACAATAAAATAGCGAAAAGGCATGTCGTTTGTTGACATGCCTTTTTTATCATTGTGAAAAATAGACAAAAAACATGCTGATGTTTTGTTAATTTTGTGAAATCTGAAACTGGACAATATACATCCTCTTTGCTAGAATACACTTGTAACCCCCCAATACATTACATAGTTTTTTGCTATACCCCATAAGAAAGAAATACCTTCTCCGAAAGGCCGGTTAACTTGTTAACCGGTCTTTCGACCTTTTACGGGCAAAAACTTATTGAATTAAAGGTGCATATACTATAAAATAGAGAGGAAATGCGGAGGTTTATATTATGAATGACAAGCAGCTCTATCAAATAGAGAGAAATTTAAAATATATCGCTTCTATGAGACCTGTCTTTAATAAAAAAGCTCTTTTTTCCGATATGACCGGTGATTATGTGATTCCGCCGGAGCCGGAACCGTTTTCTGAGGTTAAAATCCGTTTTCGAACTGCCAAAAATAATGTGGATTATGTTTTCTTTGTTCATAAGGATGAGAAAATTGTTATGGATAAGGTAGAGCAGACGGAAGAATTTGATTATTATCAGGTTAAAATTTTGCTTGATGCCGATAAGATAGAATATTATTTTGAGATTCATGACGGAAAAGCTTCCTGTGTTTTTGATCTTCGCGGAGTGACGAAGGAGGCGCAGGACTATTACAAATTTACCCTTGTTCCGGGGCAGCACACACCGGATTGGGCCAAAGGTGCTGTCATGTACCAGATTTACGTGGATCGATTTTATAACGGGGATCCAACCAATGACGTGTTGACAGACGAGTATAATTACATCGGAGAGCATGTAAATCAGGTGACCGACTGGTATAAGTATCCGGCTATGATGGGGGTTCGTGAATTTTACGGCGGTGACCTGGCCGGTGTTATGCAGAAAATGGATTATCTTCAGGATCTGGGCGTGGACGTGATTTATTTTAATCCGCTGTTTGTGTCGCCGTCCAATCACAAATATGACATTCAGGATTATGACTATATTGATCCTCATTTTGGTAAAATTGTGGATGACAGGGGTGACCTGCTTGCTCCGGGAGAGCATGAAAATCGCAAGGCGACCCGCTATATCAATCGAGTAGCCAACAAAAAGAATCTGGAAGCTTCCAATGCACTTTTTGCGGAGCTTGTGGAAGAAGCCCACAAGCGAGGTATGAAGGTGATTCTTGACGGCGTGTTCAATCATTGCGGTTCCTTTAACAAATGGATGGATCGTGAGCGGATTTATGAAGATTTTGAAGGATACGATAAGGGAGCGTTTGTATCTGCGGAAAGTCCTTATCGAAGCTTCTTCCATTTTTATGACGAAAACAGATGGCCTTACAATCCGACCTATGACGGATGGTGGGGACATGATACATTACCGAAGCTCAATTATGAAGGATCTCAGGATTTGTACAATTATGTGCTTGAGATAGGTAAAAAATGGGTTTCTGCGCCTTACAATGTGGACGGATGGCGTCTTGATGTAGCGGCGGATCTCGGTCATTCGCCGGAGATGAATCATCGTTTCTGGAAGGATTTCCACGATGCGGTCAGAGAGGCCAATCCGAATGCGATTGTTTTGGCAGAGCATTATGGCTCGCCGAAAGAATGGATTGAAAACTGTGAGTGGGACACCGTCATGAACTACGACGCCTTCATGGAGCCACTGACTTGGTTTTTGACCGGTATGCAGAAGCACAGCGATGATTACCGGGAAGATTTATACGGCAATGCGGACAGTTTCTGGGGAGCTATGATTCATCACGGAGCAGCGTTTACGACGCCGGCGATCCAGGTGGCTATGAACGAGCTTTCCAACCACGACCATTCCCGTTTTCTTACCCGTACCAACAAAAAGGTCGGTCGTGTCAACACGATGGGTAGTGAGGCGGCCAACTGGGATGTAAATAAAGCGGTACTGCGCGAAGCGGTGGCGGTTCAGATGACATGGCCGGGTGCGCCGACGATCTACTACGGAGACGAAGCCGGACTTTGCGGATTTACGGATCCGGATAACCGACGTACCTATCCGTGGGGAAGAGAAGATCATGATTTGATTGCTTTCCACAAAGAAATGATTCGAATTCATAAAGAGAATCCGGAATTAAAAACGGGATCCATCAAAAAGGCGCTTTCAGACTATAACTTTATTGCCTACGCCCGTTTTAACCGGAATGAACAGATGCTGATCATGGTCAATAACAATTATCATGAGATGACCAAGGAACTTACTGTCTGGGAATACGGTGTTCCGAGAGAGGCGGTTATGGAGCGACTCATGCTGACGCATGCGGACGGTTTTACAACAGAAAAGATGGAATATGAGGTGTCTATGGGCAAGGTTACAGTAACATTGCCGCCGACTTCTGTGATTATTCTCAAGCACAAATCATAAGATTTCGATAAAAAATGTTGCTTTTTTGTAATGTTTGTGCTAATATTTCATATTGTCAGAGCGCAATCGCTCTTACATGGGTGGATTCCCGAGTGGCCAAAGGGGACAGACTGTAAATCTGCTGGCAATGCCTTCGAAGGTTCGAATCCTTCTCCGCCCATTTGACTGAGATAGTAGAAACGCTGATATATTCAGCGTTTCTTTTTTTTGCTGTCTGTGCTAAAATAACTTCATCATAAATCGGAGGAAATTCCATGGGAAATACGAATCTTTCGGCGGGCGGAAAGCCTCGCATTTCAGAATATGACATTATAAAAGGAATCTGTATTCTGCTTGTTTGTATTATGCATACAGGACATCCGGTGTATTTTTGGGAGTATGGATTTTTGTTTGCATTTTTCTTTGTGTCCGGGGCGACATTTCGGCACAAACCGTTTTGGCAATTTTTAAAAGGAAAGCTTTTGCGTATTTATGTACCGTTTGTGCTGGCTAACTTTGCAGGTTTTTTTGTCGGAAAGTTCTATTACAGTCTGTCCGGTTACGGAGGCTACGGCTATTCGTTAAAGGATGCGGCACTGCGTATTTTCAGTTTTCGGATTGCAGAAAATATCATGTCACCGAGCTGGTTTTTGTTACCGATGTTTCTGGTTGTGTTTGTGTTTTATTTTTTGCATGCGCTGCTGAACAAAGTGAAATACAGAGATGAGATTATCCTCGGAGGATCCTTTGTGATCTTTCTTTTGGGATTGTATTTCCGCGAGACGCTGGCTGTTTTTGTTTGGAACAAGTGCTCTGTGGTATATGCGTTGACGTATGCATTGTTTTTCTGCGCGCTAGGCTACTATTACCACAATCATCCGGAGATTTCCGGAAAGATTATTTCAGGAAAATACTCGGTGGAGTTTTTTGTTGTCGGATTGATCTTTCTGAATGAAATCTGGAGTCATTATGACTATGCGCTCAATCTCAGATACGGGGAGACAAGTTCCGGTGTGATGACAGTAATTGTGTCGATCATCGGTGTGTTCACCATTGTTTATCTGGCAAAGTGCATGACGAAAATAACATGGTTTAAAAAGATATTTTGCCTGCTGGGGCGTCATTCGCTGGCGATTCTGTTATTTCACATTGTGTGTTACGGTGTGGTAACGATTGCTCTGCATTATATTACGGGTTGGGATTATCCGGTGACGTGGGCGTTTGGATATTACAGTGAAAAGATATCCTATGTCAATGCATTTTTCGGTGCAGCGGTTCCGACGTTGCTTGCGGAAGGAGCATCGAGACTGAAAAACAGAGCAGGAGGAACGCGATGAGGGAGTACATGGAACTTTTTTGGGCATTCTTCCGTATCGGCGGACTGACTTTCGGGGGCGGACTTTCCATGCTTCCGATGTTGAAGTTTGAACTGGTGGAAAAAAAGAAATGGATCACGGAAGAAGACTTGCTTGACTGCTATGCGATCGGGCAGTGTACGCCGGGAATTATAGCTGTCAACACGGCGACCTACGTAGGATATAAGAGAAAAGGAGTTGTGGGAGGTATCTTTTCTACGCTTGGTATGGTAGCACCTTCTCTTTTGATCATTACGACGGTTGCTTTGTTTTTGGAGCAGTTTATGGGAAACAAATGGCTCGGACACGCACTGATGGGAGTGCGTGCGGTTGTGTGCGCCCTTATGCTCAACACGGTAGTGACCCTTGCGAAGAAAAGTCTGGTCAGCCCGTTTTGTATTGTCTGGTGTGCGCTGATTTTGGTTGCGGCCATTTGTACGGACATACCGACGATTCTTCTTGTGATGTTATCCGGAGCAGTGGGAATTGTTTCCATGCTTGGCAGAGAAAGGAGGAAACACAGATGAAAGAGCTGGTTCTTCTTTTCTTTGAGTTTTTTAAGATCGGATTGTTTGCGGTGGGTGGCGGACCGGCTACGCTTCCGTTTTTGATGGATTTGACAGAAAAATATGATTGGTATACGATGGAGCAGTTGACCGATATGGTGGCAATCAGTGAATCGACACCGGGACCGCTCGGTCTTAATATGGCCACCTACGCAGGTGTGCAGACGCTCGGGGCGTTCGGTGGTGTGGTCAGTACGCTGGGCTTGGTGATTCCGAGTATTATTGTAATCACAATCATTGCCAAATTTATGGAAGGATTCAGTGAAAATCGTTTTGTCAAGGCGGCTTTTTACGGAATTCGACCGGCGGTGACCGCTCTGATTGCAGCAGCGGTTTTCGGAATCTGCAAGGTTTCGCTTTTTACGGTAAGCGACGGGCAACTTGCGCCGGAGATAAAGACCATTCTTTTATGTGTGGTGATTTTCGGAATGTTACAGGTAAAAAAGCTGGGTAAGCTTCATCCGGCGGTATGGATTTTGTGCGCAGCGGTCATCGGCGTTGTTTTTCGCTTTTGACGGGCCGGTAATTTTTGATAATAAGAAGGAGTAATGTCATGGGAGCAGGAATTGCAACAGAAGCATGTATGAATTTAGAGCAGATAAAAGAGGATACAAGAAACGTTGTGCGCAATTTACTTTCTGAAGCGCAGTTGGAAAAAGGCGACGCACTCGTAGTCGGATGTTCATCCAGCGAGGTGGCAGGACATCAGATTGGTTCTTTTTCGGGTGAGGATATCGGGAAAGCCATTTTTGAAACACTGCAGGAGGAGCTTGCAGATAAAGGCGTGTATTTGGCAGCTCAGTGCTGTGAGCATTTAAACCGTGCTCTGATTGTGGAAAAAGAATACGCCAAGGCGAACCGGTTACCTATGGCAAATGTGAAGCCGGCGTTAAAAGCAGGCGGTTCCTTTGCGACAGCAGCTTACAATGGATTTAAGGATGCGGTGGCGATTGAATCCATTCAGGCGCAGGCGGGGATTGATGTCGGAGACACTTTGATCGGTATGCATCTTGCACCGGTTGCGGTTCCGGTGAGGACGGAGCAGAAAACCATCGGAAATGCGCATGTGGTGGCAGCACGCACGAGACTGAAATATATCGGTGGTGAAAGAGCGCAGTATAATTAGTGTAGTTCTATTAGGGTTATATTCTGCATAAAATGTTTATTGGGTGTAAAAATACGATAAACAGGAGAGCAGATGATGGGAATTCAAAAACAGCAACGGATTCGGGCAGAACGAATCGATGAATTGGCGCAGGGTATATCGGCTGAAAACTATATTCAAAAATATTCGTATGGGATAACCATACTGGAGAGCATAGTTGCCGGATATAACAAAAATTGCGAAAAATTGCTGGGAAGAAGTCTTGTGGACACTGTTATCTATCGATTGAAATCTGCGGAGAGTATTGCGGATAAACTGGAAAAGAAGGGGTACGAAATAACCCTTGTGAATGCAGAGAATTATTTGAACGACCTGGCGGGCATCCGGGTCGTTTGTTCTTTTTGTGACGATGTATATCGGGTCGATGAATTTTTGCGGAGCAGAAAAGATATTACCATATGCAGGAGAAAGGATTATATTTTGAATCCAAAGGAAAGCGGATACCGAAGTATACATCTGATTGTGGATATGGATTATCCCCTTGGCAGTACAGGAGAAAAAGTCCGGATGGAAGTGCAGATTCGCACCGTCGCCATGAATTATTGGGCTAAGCTGGATCACCAGCTCTGTTACAAATGTGAGGGAAAGAAAAGGCGGCAGAATGTGGAACAGATTCGCTGCGAGCTGAGAAGCTATGCGGAGGAGATCACGGCGATCGATGAAAAAATGTTGGCGCTGCGGGAAAGAATTGAGGCAATTTAGACAAGGGCTTTGGCTCGACTATTTTACTAAAAACTTACAAAATAATTACACCATTCTGATTTTATGTAAAAGGCATCTCGTGCTAAACTTCCGATTGTAAAGGAAAGGCACAGATGCCTTTGATATGTTAGGAGGAAGAAAATGAAAAAGAAAAAATTTATCTCAGTATTATGTACAGCAATGGTGACCTTGGTAATGCTCACAGGATGTGGGCAGGATGCAACAGCTGAAAAGACAGAAATCGGACTCTCTGGAGACATTACGATGGCGGGTTCTACGTCGATGGAAAAACTTGCAAATGCAGTAGCAGAGGCATTTATGGAAAAATATCAGGGTGTAACGGTAACCGCTGAGTTCACGGGTTCTTCTGCAGGAATTGAATCATTAGTAGCCGGAAGCGTGGAAATCGGTAACTCATCCAGAAACTTAAAAGAAGAAGAAATCGCAAACGGCGCAGTAGAAAATATTGTTGCAATTGACGGTATTGCGGTTGTGGTAGATACAGCTAATACAGTTGCAGATATCACAAAAGAAGATCTTGCAAAAATCTATACAGGCGAATATACAAACTGGAAAGATCTCGGCGGAAACGATGAACCGATTGTAGTGGTTGGCCGAGAAGCAGGTTCAGGTACAAGAAGTGCTTTCGAAGAACTGTTGGAAATTGAAGATGCATGTAAATATGCAAATGAACTTGATTCTACAGGTGCTGTTATCGCAAAAGTAGCTTCTACACCGGGAGCGATCGGATATGCTTCCCTTGATGCAATCAATGATACGGTAGTTGCAATGGCGGTAGAAGGTGTGGCTGCAACAGAAGAAAACATCAAAGCCGGAAGCTATGTTTTAAGCAGACCGTTCGTTATGGCAACCATGGGAGAAATTTCTGAGCAGAGCGAGGCAGTGCAGGAATTATTCGCATACTTACAGTCAGAAGAAGGAAAAGAAATCATCAAAGCAGTAGGTCTTATCACGGTGGACTAATATGAACAAACAATCGATTATCGGAAATAGGAAAAATAAATCGATCGTAGAAATTATTGCAGAAGTTATATTTACTCTGTGCGCATTTGCAGCAGTAGTGGCAGTTATCGCCATTACTGCTTACATGCTTGTGAACGGGACACCTGCAATTTTTCAGGTCGGCATCAAAGAATTGTTATTTGAGACTATCTGGGCTCCGGGAGCGGCGGAACCTAAGTTTGGAATTGCATACGTAATTCTTACGTCGATGATTGGCACAGCGATGGCAGTTGTTATCGGTGTTCCGATTGCGTTGCTCACAGCTGTATTTCTTTCATTTATAGCGCCGAAAAGGATTGCTGCTGTTGTCAGACCGGCAGTGGAGCTTTTGGCAGGAATCCCTTCGGTTATTTACGGACTTATCGGAATTCTTGTTCTGAATCCTCTTATGTATAAGTTGGAAAAAATCGTGTTTGCGGGATCAGAAACACATCAGTATACGGGTGGATCCAATCTGTTGTCAGCGGTTTTTGTGCTGGCGATCATGATTCTTCCGACTGTAATCAATATCAGTGAAACGGCACTTCGCACCGTCCCGGAGCATTATATCAGTGCATCGTTGGCGCTTGGTGCATCAAAAATAGAGACAATTTTTAAAGTTGTCATCCCGGCAGCAAAATCCGGTATCATTTCTGCGGTCATTCTCGGACTCGGCAGAGCCATAGGTGAAGCAATGGCTATCACCCTTGTTTCAGGTAGTAGTGTGAACGCTCCTCTTCCGTTTAATTCCGTTCGCTTTCTTACTACTGCGATCGTCAGTGAAATGGGATATGCTGCCGGACTACACAGACAGGTACTCTTTACGATCGGTCTCGTATTGTTCGCATTCATCATGATAATTAATGTGACGTTGACAAGGCTGATCAAGAATAAGGAGGATTAAAATGACAAATACAATTATGAATAAACGACGCAGACCGGCAGATAAAGTCCTCCTCTTTTTCTTATATTTAGCTGCGCTTCTCTCGGTGGCGCTTTTGGTAGGTATCATCGGATACGTGTTTTACAAAGGCGCAGATAGTGTGAGTGTTGCATTTCTCACAACGGTGACGAGTGCAGTGAAGCAGACAACAGGTATTGCGGGAAATATCGTAAACACATTATATGTGGTCGTGCTGACTGTTTTGATCGCAACACCGCTTGGAGTCGGTTCGGCAATTTATCTGAATGAATATGCCAAACCGGGGCGACTTGTAAAGATTATAGAGTTTACAACGGAAACCCTTTCCGGTATTCCGTCTATTATTTTCGGCCTTTTCGGTATGGTGTTCTTTGGAATTACCTGTGGATTTGGTTACTCTATACTAACCGGTTCCCTCACGCTGACAATTATGGTACTTCCGCTGATTACAAAAAATACACAGGAAGCGTTGCGCAGCGTGCCGGAAAGCTACCGCAGCGGAGCGCTTGGGATGGGAGCTACCAAATGGTACATGATCCGCACCATACTTCTTCCGAATGCAATGCCGGGTATTTTGACAGGTATCATTCTTTCGATCGGACGAATTGTAGGAGAATCGGCAGCGCTCCTGTTTACTGCAGGTAGCGGGTTCCTTCTTCCGAAGACAGCAGCAGGCTATTTGTCAAAAATCATGGAATCAGGAGGAACACTTACGATTCAGCTATATCTGTCTATGTCCAAAGCACAATATGATGTGGCCTTTGGAATTGCGCTTGTTTTGCTGGTGATTGTTCTGATGATCAATTTTTTTGCAAAAAGCGTGGCGACAGGATTTTACAGAAGGACAAAGAACGGAGGAAGGTGAGAACAAATATGGGAAATAAAATAGAAATACAGAATTTAAATTTGCATTACGGAGCGACACATGCACTGAAGGATGTAGGTATGAATATCGAAGAAAAAGCGATCACTGCCTTTATCGGTCCGAGCGGATGCGGAAAATCCACTTTGCTTAAATGTTTGAATCGCATGAATGACCTAGTGGACAATGTTCGAATTGAAGGGAAAATATTGCTTGACGGTGAAGATATTTACGCTCCGAAAGTGGATACAACTGTGCTGCGCAAAAAAGTGGGAATGGTGTTCCAGCAGCCGAATCCGTTTCCGATGAGTATATACGATAATATTGCATACGGTCCGCGGATTCACGGAATCAAAAATAAAGCACAGCTGGATGAAATCGTAGAAAAAAGTTTGCGTGATGCGGCAATTTTTGACGAGGTAAAAGACAGGTTAAAAAAATCTGCACTTGGATTGTCCGGCGGTCAGCAGCAACGTCTTTGTATTGCAAGGGCGCTGGCGGTAGAGCCGGGGGTTCTTCTTATGGATGAACCGACCAGTGCGCTGGATCCGATATCTACACTTAAGGTGGAGGATCTCATGGAAGAGCTGAAGAAAAAATATACGGTTGTCGTTGTAACACATAATATGCAGCAGGCAGCGCGTGTGTCAGATTACACGGCGTTTTTCCTGTTGGGAGAATTAATTGAATTCAGTACGACGGACAACATATTTAAGCATCCGCTGAAGAGAAAAACAGAGGATTATATCACTGGAAGATTTGGGTAAAGGAGGAAACTATGTCACCAAGAAAAACATTTGATTCAGAGCTCAAAAGACTGCATGAGGATGTAGAAGAGATCGGAATGGCGGTTCAGGCTCTTTATATTAAATTGTTCTGGGCGCTTTCAGAAAAAAAGGAGGATGAACTTGTGGAGATTGCCAAAAGTGATCGTGATATCCATGCAATGCAGCGAAGTATTGAGAGTAGCTGTCTAAATCTGATTACCAAACAACAGCCGGTCGCAAGAGACCTGCGACAGGTAACGGCAGCGCTGAAGGCAGTCAATGATATCAGCAGAATCGGCGATCAGTGTGTGGACATTGCAGAGTTGCTCCTGCGTATGAATATGAAAGAGCTCTCTGAGTTTTCAGAACATCTAAGTAACATGATCGTTCAAACAAAAGAACAGTTATCGGAGGCTACCGATGCATTTATGCAGAAAGATACGACGGTAGCAGCTGGGGTTATCGAAAAAGATGATCTCGTAGATGATCTTTTTAATCTGGTAAAGGATGATCTGATCCGCCACCTGAAAGAGGACGGGAAAGATCCGGATGACTGTATTGATGTTCTTATGATCGCAAAACACATTGAAAAAGTGGGTGACCATGCAGTCAATATGGCAGAGTGGGCCATTTTCCGCGAAACAGGCGAAATAAATAATGTTCAATTATTATAAAATGATTGATGAAAAGACCCGAGAGGGTCTTTTTTGTTTGCCATCGAATGTAAGTGACGTTATAATAAAGACATGTATCTTTTATCACTTTATTTTGATGAAAAAACCCATAAGAAAATTCAGTTGCTTATAGACAACATTGCTCGCGCAAGTGGGAATACTTATATGATTGACAAGGAGGTTCCGCCGCACATTACACTGATGGCATTCGAGTCGAAGCTTTCGCAGGAGAAACTGGTAAGCATACTGGAAGAAGTTGTGTCAGGACAACCGGGAGGACGATTGCAATGGGTAACGGCGGGGGCTTTCTTTCCGCAGGTTGTATATCTTGCGCCGGTACTGAACGAATATCTGCAGCAGCTCATGGAAAAGGTATATGATGCACTAGTGTCGCAGCCGGACACAAAAATACAATCCTGCTACCGGCCTTACAGCTGGCTTCCGCACACGACGGTAGCCAAGAAACTGTCGCAGGAAGAGATGCAGGCGGCGTTTGCAGTTTTGCAAAAAGAGTTTGCGCCGTTTGAAGGACAAGTGGTAAAAATCGGATTGTCGGAAACGACACCGAAAAGAGAAATTATAAGTTGGGATACGGAAAATAAAAGGGAGGATTTGACATGAAAAAAAGAGTTTTGGCAATAGTGGTACTTATGGTGATGTTGCTCACCGGCTGTTCCGTTGACCAGAGAGTCACTATCAACAATGACCTGTCATCGGATGTGGTGATGGATTGCTACACGACGGCGGCGGAGGAAGATGCCATCATGCAATCCATGTATGATATGGGAGCGGATAAAAGTACGACTTACCGGCAGTTGATGGAGAGCATGGAGTTTACTTATGGAGGAACTGCGAACATCGCCGGTGCAAAAAACAGCAGATATTCGATTTCTTCTAAAAATACGGCCAACGATACAAAGGGTATGTTTATGGAGTTGACCAATCAAAAGGCAGTTTATAATATAGCGACCCAGTCGGAGACACAGACACAGCAGATGTCCGGAAGTACATCCATGGACTATAATGATATGGGATTTTTTAAATTTACAGTGAAATACCCGTTCAAAGTAGCCAAGGCTAACGGAGAACTGCAGGCGGACGGCTGTACGGTCGTGTACGATATTTTGGATTTAAATAAGAAAAAAGTATCCCGTATCTATGCGCTCAGCACCTCTGCGTTGTCAGCATCCGACAAAGTGACAATCAAGGGTGTGAAAAATAAAAAAGCCTACAAAAAGCCTGTGACAGTGAAAGCGACTTGTGACGGTGTGATTGCATCCTTCAAGGTGAATGGCGTCGATCAGGCGGGAAACAGTTACTATGCAAAGAAAAACGGCAAATATGTTTTAGAGGTGGAAACCGCTTCCGGCAAAAAGGTTACCCGCATCTTCTATGTGGATAACAAAAAGCCGACGACCAACATTAAAAATAAAAAAACATACAAAAAGAATGTAAAGATTACATTCAAGGACAGCATCTCCGGTATAAAGAAAGCGACCTTAAACGGCAAGAAAATCAAATCCGGAAAGAAGGTTAAGAAAAACGGAAACTACGTGCTCAAAATCTATGACAAAGCAGGTAACGTAAAGAAGGTTAAATTTACGATTAAGAAATAAAAAACCGAAAGGGCTGCAGAAAAGCAGTCCTTTTTTACTTCTTACCCCTCAAAATTTACCTCTTACCGAAATTGGGTTTACAATTTTGCAAACTTCGCTAAAATGGGATTTGTAAAGAGGAGATATGGCAGATCAATGAAGATTAAGATTGAAATTGATGAAAACTTAACAGAGGAAGAGATCGTCATCCGGGGAAGCAGTCTTACGGAAGAGATGGCAGCGGTGCAGAAGGCGGTGGCTGACGTACTGGCCAGGAAGCAGACGCTTACTTTTTACAAAAACGAAACGGAGTACTACATACCGCTCCAGGACGTTCTCTTCTTTGAAACGGACGACGGCGGAATCAGCGCGCACACAGCCGACGACGTTTACACGGTGAAATACAAGCTCTATGAACTGGAAAAGGTTCTGCCGAGAAATTTCATCCGCGTGTCCAAATCGACGATACTGAATGTATCAAAAGTCTATTCGGTGGAACGCAATCTGACCGCATCCAGTATCGTACAGTTTGCGGGAAGTCACAAACAGGTATACGTTTCGAGGTATTATTACAAATCCTTGAAAATCAGTCTTGAGGAAAAGAGGTTAAAGTAAATGAAAAAAGAAAATTTATTTTGGGGATTATTTCTGATCGCAGCAGCAGTATTTATTTTGGTAGCAAAACTCGGTATGTTTCCGGATATGAGTGTGGTGAAGATTTTTCTGACCATGTTTTTCGGTATCTGGCTTTTCAGCAGTGTTGTTAAACTGGAATTTCCGGGTGTGTTTTTCAGTCTGGCATTTCTCGGTATTTTATATGATGAGCAGCTCGGTATCACGGCTATTACGCCTTGGACGATCCTGCTTGTTGCAACATTGCTCAGCATCGGAGTCAGCCTTCTCTGGCGTCCGAGAAAAAAGATGAAAAAAGCAACACATCGTGAGATCGAAGGCAGAGATTTTGTTGTCTACGACGAAGAAGACGGAAGTCAGTTTGATTTCAGTTCTTCTTTTGCGGGAAGCATCAAATATGTCAATTCCGACAATTTTGAATCAGCCAACATTGAGGCCAGATTCGCCGGAATGAAAGTATATTTTGACAATGCAATCATTCAAAGCGGACACGCTACTGTGCATCTGGATGTCTCCTTTGCGGGAGTTGAGCTCTATGTACCGAAGGAATGGCGAGTGGAAAATCTCATGACCTCCTCCTTCGGCGGTGTGGAAGAAAAAAACAGAAGTGTGGGTGAAGGCGGTCCGATCCTCACTCTTCGCGGACACGTCAGCCTCGGCGGGGTCACGATATTATATGTGTAATTGAATTAGAAACAAAAGGCCGGCCGGGTCAGATATATCAATATCCGGTCGGTCATTTTTTGTGCAAAAATTCAAGCATAACGATTGAGATAATGTGAAAAATATAGTAATATAAAAATAGTGTGATGATTTAAAGCGTCACTATGCAAAAATGAGAAAAACAGACAGGAGGAAATGGTACATGAAAAGAATCGGAATGTTGACAAGCGGCGGCGATTGCCAGGCCTTAAATGCAGCAATGCGCGGTGTTGTAAAGAGTATTACAAATGCGGAGAAAGATGTTGAAATCTACGGATTTTTAGATGGTTACAAGGGTCTTATTTACGGTAACTTCCGCATGCTGACCGGAAAAGACTTTTCCGGAATATTGACAAAGGGCGGAACGATTCTCGGAAGCAGCCGTACTCCTTTTAAATTGATGCGTGAGCCGGATGAAAACGGGCTGGACAAGGTGGAAGCGATGAAACAGAATTATCACAAGCTTCAGCTGGATTGCCTCGTGATTCTCGGCGGTAACGGAACACACAAAACAGCTAATCTGCTCCGCGAGGAAGGGCTCAATGTTGTGACACTTCCAAAGACGATCGACAATGACCTTTGGGGAACCGATATGACCTTCGGCTTCCAGAGTGCAGTAAATATCGCAACAGAAGCTATTGACTGTATCCATACGACAGCAGCTTCCCATGGACGTGTATTTATCGTGGAAGTCATGGGACATAAGGTTGGCTGGCTGACACTGAATGCAGGTATGGCCGGCGGTGCGGATATCATCCTCATTCCTGAGATTCCGTACGACATCGACAGTGTGGTGAAGAAGATTGACGAGCGCATGAAAAACGGAAGCCGTTTCACCATCCTTGCGGTGGCTGAGGGTGCGATTTCCAAGAAAGATGCTAAGTTATCCAAGAAAGAATATAAAGAGAAACTGAAAAAATCTCCATACCCTTCTGTTTCCTACGAAGTGGCAGCAGAGATTCAGGAAAAGGGCGGTTACGATGTGCGCGTGACGGTTCCGGGACATACACAGCGCGGCGGAAGCCCATGTCCGTATGACCGTGTATTTGCATCCCGTCTCGGCTCGGAAGCCGGAAGACTGATCTTAAACGGCGAGTACGGATTCATGGTCGGTATCAAAAATCGTGAGATCATCAAAGTGCCTCTCGAAGAAGTAGCAGGTAAACTTAAAATGGTTTCGCCGGATGCGACGATCGTACAGGAAGCAAAGATGCTCGGTATCTGCTTCGGAGACGAATAATTGAAATTTTACCGAAAAGGGGATTTTTATGTCCTATCAGGCATTATATCGTAAGTTCCGTCCGGATACATTCAAGGATGTAAAGGGACAGGATCATATCGTTACAACTTTACAAAATCAGATAAAAGCAGAGAGAGTCGGCCATGCCTACCTGTTCTGCGGAACGAGAGGAACCGGTAAGACGACCATTGCCAAAATTCTGGCAAAAGCTGTCAACTGTGAGAACCCGACGGATGGCAATCCGTGCGGCGAATGCAAAATGTGTCGTGCCATTGCAGCGGGAGCCAGCATGAATGTCATTGAGATTGATGCGGCGTCCAACAACGGTGTCGACAATATCCGTGAGATTGTCGATGAGGTTTCGTTCTCGCCGGCAGAAGGCAAGTTCAAAGTATACATCATTGACGAGGTTCACATGTTGTCCATAGGAGCGTTCAATGCATTGCTCAAAACATTGGAAGAACCGCCGTCTTATGTGATTTTTATATTGGCGACAACAGAATCCCACAAGATTCCGGTCACCATTCATTCCCGCTGTCAGAGATATGATTTCAAGCGTATTTCCATCGAGACAATCGCAGATCGCTTGAGGGATTTGATGGCGCAGGAACAGGTTGATATTGAGGAAAAGGCGCTCCGCTATGTTGCGAAAGCGGCGGATGGTTCTATGCGTGATGCGCTCAGCCTTTTGGACCAGTGTATTGCATTCCATTACGGAGAAAAATTAACCTATGATATGGCGCTCGATGTGCTCGGCGCAGTGGATAACGCAGTGTTCGGAAGAATGCTTCGAATGATTGCGGCCAAGGATGTGCTCGGGGCGATCACTCTTTTGGAAGAAATCATTTATCAGGGACGTGAACTGACACAGTTCGTCACGGATTTTACTTGGTATTTGAGAAATCTGCTTCTGCTCAAAAGCTCAGACGGAATAGAGGACATCATCGATGCTTCTTCCGACAATCTGGCGCTGATGAAAGAGGAAGCCGAGCTGGTGGATGCCAATGCGATTATGCGCTATATTCGTATTTTTTCCGAACTTTCCGGACAGCTCAAATATGCTACCGCCAAGCGGATTATGCTCGAGATGGCGATTATTAAGTTGTGCAGACCGGCGATGGAAGTCAAAAACGATGCACTCCTTGAGCGTATCCGTGATTTGGAAGAAAAGCTGAAAAGCGGTGCATATGCAGTCGGTGCGACGGCCGGATCGGCGACAGAAGCAGCAAACACAGGTGCTGTGCCGCAGGTAAAAAGTGAGCCTTTGCAAACTAAGGTTCCACTTCCGAAGGCGGTACCGGAGGATGTGCAGGAGGTTGTGAAACGTTGGGGCGCAATTGTTCACAGTACCGGACAGCCGATGCAAACTTATCTTGCGGGAGCTAAACTGAGTCTCGGCGGTGACAACAGATTACTGATTGTCGTTGCAGACGGTCTCAAATCGGATTATTTCCTGAAGCATGAGGACAATATGCAGCATTTAAAGGATTGCATTTGTCAGGCGGCGGGAAAAGAAATTGCAATAGAGGTCAAACCGCTGCAGAAGCAGCAAAATTTTGACGCAGCCTATGTGGATCTCTCTCAGGTGATCCATATGGATATAGATGTAGAATAAAATTAGCAGGAGGATATAAATATGGCAAAAAGAGGTGGATTTCAGGGCGGAATGCCTGGAAATATGAACAACCTTATGAAACAGGCGCAGAGAATGCAGCGTCAGATGGAGGAAAAGCAGCAGGAGCTGGAAGAAAAAGAGTTCTCTGCGACAGCAGGCGGCGGTGCTGTGGAAGTGACAGTGACAGGTAAGAAGACTGTCAGCAAAGTGAAACTTGACAAAGATGCAGTGGATCCGGATGATGTTGAAATGTTAGAAGACCTGATTATGGCGGCTATGAATGAGGCGTTAGCAAAAGCTGACGAAGCGAGTGCAGCCATGATGGGCGGAATGAATCTCGGAGGATTTCCGTTCTAATGGACCTTTACAGCGGATATATCAATAAGTTAATTGAACAGTTTTCTTCTTTGCCGGGAATCGGCAATAAGTCTGCACAGCGACTTGCGTTCCATATGGTCAATATGCCAAAGGAGCAGGTGGAGCATTTTGCAAAGACAATCGTGGAAGCGCGCAACAATGTGTGCTACTGCGAGGAGTGCTACACGTTGACAGATAATAAGATTTGTCCGATTTGTGCCAATGCCAAAAGGGACCACTCGACGATTATGGTTGTGGAAAATACGAGGGATTTGGCAGCTTACGAAAAGACCGGAAAGTACAAGGGGATTTATCATGTGTTGCATGGTGCGATTTCGCCTATGCTCGGAGTGGGGCCATCCGACATTAAGTTGAAGGAGTTGATCACGCGCTTGCAGAGCGATGAGGTACAGGAGGTTATCATTGCCACCAATTCCAGTCTGGAAGGCGAGACGACAGCTATGTATATCAGTAAACTCATCAAACCGACGGGGATTAAAGTTACGAGAATTGCCAGCGGAGTTCCGGTGGGCGGAGATTTGGAATACATTGATGAAGTAACACTTTTGAGGGCTCTAGAGGGAAGAACAGAGTTATAAAAAGCACGGAGGAAAGACCATGATTACAGAAAAGAAATTCGGAAGAACTTTGGATAAGGAAGATATTATTCTTTATTCCTTAAAAAATGCCAACGGCGTACAGGCAGATGTTATGAATTACGGTGCGATTCTCGTCAATCTTTTTGTGCCGAACAAGGCGGGAGAGGTTGCAGATATCGTTCTTGGATATGATCAGGCGAAGGATTATTTTGTCAACGGAAGTTGCTTTGGAGCAACTATCGGACCGGTTGCGAACAGAACGGCGAAGGGATGCTTTGAGATTGACGGTACAATCTACAATCTGGTGATCAACGACAATGATAACAATCTGCACAGCGACGGTGATGCGGGTCTTCATAAGGTTCTCTGGACGGCGGAGAAAAATGAGGCGGACAATGCGGTTGTTTTCACAAGAAAATGTAAGGACGGAGAACTTGGTTTTCCGGGTAATCGTGAGTTTAAGGTAACTTATAAGTTAACCGAGGACAACGCTCTTGAAATTCACTACTATGCATCTACAGATAAAAAGACTCTGGTAAATCCGACAAACCATACATACTTTAATCTCAAGGGTCATGATTGTGAAAAGACCATTGAGGATGAAAAAGTATGGATTAAGGCATCCAATTACACCAAGGTTCGCATGCATGCGATTCCGACAGGTGAGATTGCACCGGTAGCGGGAACACCGTTTGATTTCACACAGATGAAAAAAGTGTCACAGGATATCGATGCAGAGCATGTGCAGCTTGCTCTTGTAAAAGGCTATGACCACAACTTTGTGATCGATGATTATGAAGAAGGAAAGCTTCAGAAGATTGCAGAGGTTGTCGATGATGAAGCGGGCAGAGCCATGGAAGTGTACACCGATCTTCCGGGAGTTCAGTTGTACACAGGTAACAATATGGAACCGGAATTCGGAAAAGAAGGTGCATATTACCCATGTAGAGGCGGTCTGTGTCTGGAGACACAGTTTTTCCCAAACAGTGCAAAGCAGGAAGGCTTTATCAAACCGGTAGTTGCACCTGAGAAACCTTTTGAATCGGTAACGGTTTACAAATTTGTTTAAAATTTAGCAGAAGGACGGAGAAGATATGGAAAATCAGGCTGAAAAGAAAGAGAAAAACGATATACTCAAAAAAACGACAGCAACCAATCTTTGGCTTCGGATTTTTATCGCCGGATTTTTAATATATCTTGCTTATACAATAGGAATTGATCTTGGGAATGCGACCGGAAAAGATATATGGATTCTCGGCGGTGCGACGGTGCTTTTCGCTGTTTCCGGACTTGTGATTGCGGGATGGTCTTTGTATCGTCTGGTGAAAAAGGACTACTATGATCCGATTTTTGACGACGAGGAAAATGATTCGCAATAAATACTTCTTTTCGAGTGAAAAGGAAAGAACAAAAAAGAATATAATGACAAAAAGAGGCGAGAAACATTTTCTCGTCTTTTTTTATACAAATTGCTGTCGCAAAAAAACAGGTTGTCCTTCCTTTTTTTCGATAAAAAACACATTTCCTTCTATGTTATATGTATAAAAAACAGAAAGAAGGTATGTGCAATGGCAGAAATAGTCAAAGAAGGAAGACTCCCTAAAAATATCCGTCAAATCGGACAAGTTTCCGGAAATCAAAAGGTGTATCTGGAAGATTACGTAATTACATACTTAAAACAGATTCCCGCTCCGGAGGAATCCATGCGAGTTATCATTCTCTACGGAAAGAAGGAAATGGTGGGGGATGAATTGTGCTGGTTTGTCAATGGAGCAGTCGGTGCGGAGAAAGATTTTTTTATGGAGAAAACAGTCATCGACCAGGAGTCATGGCAGAAAGTAAATGATATGGCGGGGAAATTTTTCCCGGAACTTTCCGTGCTCGGTTGGGCGATTGTCGGAAGTGAATCCACGAAGGAGATAGAGGATCAGATTCTGCGCACGCAAAAACAATTTTTCAGACAGGATCAAAAATTGTACTTTGAATACAATGTCGATGAAAAGGAAGAGTCGGTATATTTGTATGAAAAGGGAAAGATGCGGCTACAGGGTGGTTATTACATATATTATGAAAGAAATGAGTGCATGCAGAACTATATGGTATCTCTGCGTGCGGCTGAAAGACATCCGGAGGAATATGAGGCGGACAGAGCTGCGCACCGTTTCCGAGAGGTGGCAGGAGAAAAGAGACAGGAAATACAGAAGAGAAGGTCGGCGACATTGATGACATGTGTGAGTCTTGTGCTCATGATGGTGATTATGGTCATCGGAATCACTATGCTGAACAATTATGAGAAAATGCAGAGTATGGAGCAGGTGTTGTATCAGATTTCGGGAAAGATTGATGCGACGGATCAGGCGGAGGAAGCATATGTGGTGGAAGAATCCGATGTGCCGGAAAATATTGTAGCAACCGCAGAGGAGACATTGGCGGAGGAGATGGAGACCCCGAACGAGAGTGGGGATGAGCCAGATGTGTGGGATGAGAACGTAGAGGAAACAGTTGAGCCGGATGAGAATGCAGAGGGAACAGTTGAGCCGGATGAGAGCATAGAGGAGACAACCGGACTGGATGAGGGCGCTGAGGAATTTCCGGAAACGGCAGAGGTTGTGACAGAGGAGCAGACAGATGCATCCACGGAATTGCAGGAGGATCAGATTCAGACGATGGCTCCGCAGCAGACAACGTATGTCATAGAAAAAGGCGATACGCTGGCTAAAATATGTATGCAGTTTTACGGAAACCTCTCAAATATAGATAAAATATGTGAAATGAACGGGATCGAAAATAAAGATAATATATTATATGGACAAAAAATACTCCTTCCTTAGGAAAACTGTGTTATACTAAGCTGTGTCGGCAAAATTAGCAAAGGTACAGGAGTAGACAATGCTGAGAGAATGGTTTAGTAGAACAGATTATAAAGATAAAATTTTTAAACACAGACTGCAGATTGTGTATCGTAGTGTGCTGGTTGTTATACTGGTGTTGGTGTGTATTTTGTTTTTAAAGATACAATCAGACAACAGGGTATATACAAAGTATGAAGTTCTTCGTGAAATGCCGCGCGTAGGAACAGAGACAAGCACTTTCGTGAATTATAAGGGAGATATGGTGGCGCATAGTAAAGACGGAATCTCTGCTTATGACCAAAATGGTGAGCAGCTTTGGAATCAGTCCTATGAAATGCAGTCCCCTATCGTTAAAACGAATGGGACTTATGTTGTTGCGGGCGATTATAAAGGCACTACATTATATATAATAGGAAAAAAAGGAACCACTGCGGAGGTTTCAACGAATCTTCCGATTCTGGAACTTGATGTTTCGAAGCAGGGAGTAGCGGCCGCACTTTTACAAGATAAAGAAGTGACCTGGCTTAGACTCTATTCCGAAAAAGGTGATTTGATTTCCGAAGTAAAAACCAGCATGCGTAACAACGGATATCCTCTTGCTTTTGCCATTTCGCCGGATAATATTAAACTGGGTGTTTCCTATATTAAAGCGGAATCCGGAATGGTGAATACCAGTCTGGCATTTTACAATTTCGGCGGAGTCGGACAAAATGCGACAGACAATCTGGTAAGTGGATATGAATATGACGGGCAGGTATTCCCTGTTGTTACCTTCCTCAATGAAACAGATGCTATCGCAGTGGGAGACCGTAAATTGCTTGTGCTGAGAGGAAAGCAGAAGCCGATGCTCGAAAAAGAAATTCCGCTGGAAGGGGAATTGCAGGGAGTGTACCATTACGAATCAGGATTCGCTTTGGTTTATCGGGATCTTGAAGGAAAAGGCCAGTACAATATTCATATATATAATAAAGACGGAGAACTCGAATTGGAGCATATGATTGATTTTGAGTTCAAAGAAGTTTTTTTGGATGACAATAAGGCGGTCATATATAATGAAGAAAAAGTACTCGTTTTGGGAATGAATGGGGTCGAAAAATACAAGGGTGATTTGGGAGGAAATATTCAGGCTTTAATTCCGACAGCTTCCGGTTCGACTTTTCTTGCTGTGTATGCGGATGGAATTAAGATGATAAAATTACGCTGATGGATGTAGGAAATACAATAGATATTATTCACATAGTCGGGCTGGTAATCATTGCAGTCTGCGCAATAAGAGGATGGAAAAAAGGATTTGTAAATACATTGGGAAGCATTCTGGCAAGCTTGCTTTCCATTGTGTTTGTTTATTTGCTTAATACATGGGCATTGGAATCTGTGTTGGTTACTTTTATAACGGACCGGATGCTGCTTGTTGTGAGAGTGTTGTTATGTGTTGTCCTTTTTGTAGCAATGTTCTTTTTGTTGAAAGCGATTTTGTTATCGCTTCGATTTTTGACAAAATTACCGCTGGTGCGAGGGATAAATAAGCTGCTCGGTTTTGCCTGCGGAATTGCCCACGGATTACTGTTAGTTGGTATTGGATACTGGTTATATTCGTGGTTTTTGTAGGATTTGAAAGTAAACATTTGATAAATAAAAAAACTTCTGAAAAAGGTGTTGACAGAGCGAAAAACGCATGATATTATATCAGAGTTGCGTTAAGCGATGTTAACGCAGAACCTTGACAAATAAACAGCAATGCAACCCTGAAAATT
>JAZSMO010000036.1:0-27659 GCA_045535935.1 Lachnospiraceae bacterium
GCGCCGAGTGACAAGAGCGCAGCGACAGTCACCATTCCGGCGACGGTAGAAATCGACGGCGTGACATTCAAAGTAACCGCCATCGAAAAGAACGCGTTCAAGAACAACAAAAAGGTGAAGAAAGTAACCATCGGAAAGAACGTGACAAAGATCGGTTCCAAAGCCTTCTACGGCTGCAGCAAATTGAAAAATCTCACCATCAAATCAACCAAGCTGACAGCGAAGAAAATTAGCAGCAAAGCATTTGCTAAAACACCGAAAAACATGAAGGTGACAGTGCCGAAGAAGAAATTTAAAACATACAAATCCATGCTCATCAAAAAAGGCGTGAACAAGAAGGCGAAGTTTAAAAAGAAATAAGTACATCCGTCTCTATTGGCAGGAAGAAAACGTAACAGGCTAAACATATCTTCGGAAGGAATGACACGATAGCAGCGCAGAGCCCGAAAGCTTTGCGCTGTATTTTTTTGTTGCCATAGCATCCGTAGGGAGCTGCCGGTGGCAGGTCCTGTAGGTGAATAAAAATGACGATTTTGTGGTAAAATAAACAAAACAAATTGACGATTCTGTGGAAAAACGATAAAATAAAACTGACGAATTTGGAAAAAGGGGTGAAAAATATGTTTCAAAGAAAAATATATGACAAGCTTTTGAGCTGGAAAAAAGAGTCAGCAGGAAGAACGGCACTTTTGATTGAGGGAGCGAGACGTGTCGGAAAGTCGACAGTAGTGGAATCCTTTGCGAAGAAAGAATATAAAAGTTATATTTTGATAGATTTTTCGAAAGCCCCAAAGGAAGTGCATGCGCTTTTTGATGATGTTTCGGATTTGAATTATGTTCTTCTGAGATTACAGTTGATATATAAAACGGATCTACATGAAAGAGAATCGTTAATTATTTTTGATGAGGTGCAGTTATGTCCGAAGGCACGTCAGGCGATCAAACACTTGGTAAAAGATCATCGGTATGACTATATGGAAACAGGTTCTCTTATTTCGATACACAAAAATGTAAAAGACATTCTAATTCCAAGTGAGGAACGTAAGATAAGTATGTTTCCTATGGATTTTGAAGAGTTTTTGTGGGCGATCGGAGATACGATTACATCCAAACTATTGATGGATGTGGCAGAGAAAAGAATCCCTTTGGGAGATGCGGCGAATCGAAAGATGATGAGAGATTTTCGTTTGTATATGCTGATCGGTGGTATGCCACAGGCTGTTGCATCGTATATTGAAACAAATAATCTCAGAATGGTTGATGAAATTAAAAGAGATATTTTGAAGCTCTATGAGGATGATTTTAGAAAAATAGATGCGACAGGAAGAATCTCTTTGTTATTTAAGGGGATACCGGCACAGCTTAATACAGGGGCATCGCGATATCAGGTTTCTTCTGTTTTGCAGGGAGAGCGGGCGGACACGGTGCTTGAACTGATTGCGGATATGGTAGATTCAAAAACCGTGCAGATTGCTTACCATGCCAACGACCCGAATGTTGGTTTGGCAAATGCAAAAGATTTAAGGCGTTTTAAATTGTTTTTAGCGGACACGGGTTTGCTTACCACGCTCATTTTTATGGATAAAGATTTTACGGAGAATATCATTTACGAAAAGTTGTTAAGTGATAAACTCGGAGTGAATTTAGGATATGTCTATGAAAATGTTGCGGCGCAAGTACTGACGGCAAAAGGGCAGGAATTGTATTATAATACTTTTCTGAATGAGAAATCAAAGCATAATTTCGAAATCGATTTTTTGCTTTCCAAAAAGAATAAAATATGTCCGATAGAAGTAAAGTCTTCCGGATATAATACACACAAATCGTTAGATGCATTTTCTGAAAAGTATTCTGAGCGTATATTGGAAAAATATTTGGTATATACGAAAGATTTGAGAAAAGAAAAAGATGTTTTGATGTTACCGATATACTTGCTTCCGTTTATTAAGTAGGTTTTGAATCTCTTTTATGCTGCGATTTGTAAATGTTTCTTAAGGATTGCATTTCGGTGAAAAATGTTTTATAATGAACACATGTTCGAGGTGGCGTGATGGACTTTGTAAAGAAAAATATAACATGGATTCTTATAGGACTGATTTTGCTTATTGCACTTGTGCTTTTTGGTGTATCACGTTTTTTGGCAGGGGATGCCGGGCAGGTCATTGTTCTGGTTGACGGCCGGGAGCAGGGGATATATTCATTGCGTGAAGACCGAGAAATCAAAATTGAAACAGACCGGGGGTTCAATCTTCTTGTGATTGAGGACGGACAGGCTTATGTGGCCGAGGCGGATTGCGTCAATCAGGTTTGTGTGCATACACAGCCGGTGAGCAGCGCGGGCGGACAGATTATTTGTCTTCCGCATAAGGTTGTGATACGATTAGAAACGACAGAAAAGAGTGAGACAGATGCAGTCACGAACTAAAAAAACAGCAGTCCTCGGACTGTTTATAGCGCTTTCGCTCATTTTTTCGTATATTGAGAGTGTGATACCGGTTCCGCTTATTGTTCCGGGGGCGAAGCTCGGCTTGCCGAATACGCTTATTTTGCTTGTGCTTTACGTCTACGGGATTCGCGAGGCGCTTGCGGTCAACGGCGCCAGGATTTTGCTGTCGGGCTTTCTGTTCGGCAATCTGTTCAGTATTCTTTACAGTCTTGCCGGTGCAGCTGTCAGCTTTGTTGTGATGTTGCTTGCGAAGCGGGCGAAGATTTTTCCGATGAAAGCAGTCAGTATTTTAGGCGGTGTGTTTCACAATGTCGGGCAGATTGTTGTGGCGGCGTTTCTTGTTTCGGGAGTTTCGGTGATGGCTTATTTGCCGCTCCTTCTCGTTGCGGGCGTTGTGACCGGTCTTTGTAACGGTATTTTGGCAGAAATGATATATAAAAGAGGTATACTATGATTGGATATGTAAAGGGAACACTCGAAGAAATCGAAGAGACGTCCGTGATTCTCGATGTGGGCGGAATGGGAATCCGTATTTATGTCAGCGGCGGATTTTTGTGTGAGCTTCCGTCTTATGGCACGGAGATGAAAATACATACTTACACAAATGTAAAAGAGGACTCGTTTACGCTCTACGGGTTTCGGAATAAAGATGAACTGGAGCTGTTTAAAAAACTTATTTCCGTGAGCGGAATCGGACCGAAGGGCGGTCTTGCCATTCTTTCGGTGCTCAGTGCGGATGATCTGCGTTTCGCCATTTATTCGGGGGATGTCAAATCCATAGCCAAAGCACCGGGGATTGGGAAAAAGACGGCAGAACGTGTTGTGCTGGAGCTTAAGGATAAGGTGAGTCTTTCTGATAATTCGGCGGATAATCTGCTTTCGCAGATCGGACAGGCGCAGGACAATACGATGTCTGAATTTGCAGGCAAGCGAAAAGACGCCATTGATGCGCTGACTGCACTCGGTTACAGCGGAACGGATGCAGCCCGTGCTGTGAAACAGATGGGTCCGACCGAGGAGATGTCGGTGGAAGAAATATTAAAAGCGTCTCTGCGCTATTTATTATAGGAGGGTAACGTATGGCTCCCAGAATGATTGAGACCAATCTGACGGCGGAAGATGTCAAGGTAGAGGACACGCTTCGCCCGCAGATGCTTGGTGACTATATCGGTCAACAAAAGGCGAAAGAAACTTTAAAAATATATATCGAAGCGGCTAAGGGCAGAGAGGATGCACTGGATCATGTGCTCCTTTACGGACCTCCGGGACTTGGTAAGACGACCCTTGCGGGAATTATTGCCAATGAGATGGGGGTCAATATGAAGGTGACAAGCGGTCCTGCCATCGAAAAACCGGGCGAAATGGCTGCGATTTTGAACAATCTTCAGGAGGGGGATGTCCTTTTTGTAGATGAGATTCACCGTTTGAACCGTCAGGTGGAAGAGGTTCTTTATCCGGCTATGGAGGATTATGCCATTGATATTATGATCGGCAAAGGGACAAGTGCCCGTTCCATCCGTCTGGATTTGCCGAAATTTACACTGGTCGGTGCGACAACCCGTGCAGGTCTTTTGACGGCACCGCTCCGCGACCGTTTCGGTGTGATTCACAAATTAGAATTCTACACCGTCGAGGAACTGAAACAGATTATTTTCCATTCGGCGGATGTTCTGAAGGTTGAAATCGAGGAGAAGGGCGCTTATGAGCTTGCCCGCAGAAGCAGGGGGACTCCGCGTCTTGCCAACCGTATTTTAAAGCGCGTGCGTGATTTTGCCCAGGTCAAATATGACGGTGTGATTACCAAAGAGGTGGCGGATACGGCCCTTGATCTTCTTGGTGTGGACAAACTCGGCCTTGACCATGTAGACCAGAATATTATTCTGACGATGATAGATAAATTTGACGGCGGTCCGGTCGGTCTGGATACGCTGGCGGCTGCGACCGGCGAAGATGCCGGGACGGTGGAAGATGTGTACGAACCGTATTTGATTCTCAACGGACTGATTAACCGTACACCGCGCGGAAGGGTTGTTACCCCGGCGGCTTACCGTCACTTCGGGCGTCCGGTTCCTGAAAACGTATAACATGCATAAAAAAACATTGTTTTATCCATGGAATTTGATATAATAATATCGTTAAGTTTTTTGTATTAGTTTTTAGGAAGGTGTACATATGACGGCAAAGACAGATACCGAAGTGCTGATCGGCGGAAAAGTATACACGCTGAGCGGTTATGAGAGCGAAGAATACTTACAGAAGGTTGCACTTTATATTAATAATAAGATTGCAGAATACAATAAAATCGAGAGTTTTCGCAGACAGTCGCTGGATACACAGGCGGTTCTGCTTGAACTGAATATTGCAGATGATTATTTTAAAGCAAAAAAGAAAGCTGCATCTTTAGAAGATGAGATTGCTGCAAAAGAAAAAGAACTGTATGACATGAAACATGAACTGATTTCTACACAGATCAAGTTGGAAAGTACAGAGAAATCTTTAAAAGCAATGCAAAGTGTAAAGAAAGACATACATTAACACAAAAGCTGCCTGGCGGCAGCTTTTTCTATGAAAGGAAACCACATGGTTGAACTGTTATCACCGGCCGGAGATAAAGCATGCTTTATGGCTGCAATCGAGGCAGGGGCAGATGCTGTATATGTAGGAGGGGACAAATACGGAGCCCGTGCCTATGCCAAAAATTTCACAACAGAAGAGCTGATAGAATGCCTTGATGTGGCGCATTTATTCAATAAAAAAGTTTATCTTACCATCAATACCTTAATGAAGGAGAAGGAGCTTGATGAACTGGTTCCTTTTTTGCGCCCTTATTATGAAGCCGGTCTGGATGGCGTGATCATTCAGGATTTAGGAGCGCTTTTAAAGGTAAAAGAAGCTTTCCCGCATCTGGAACTTCATGCAAGCACACAGATGACCGTGACGGGACCGGGAGCAGCAAAGCTTTTAAAAAATTATGGAGTTTCGCGGGTGGTTCCGGCCAGAGAATTGTCCTTATCTGAAATCGTTACAATTAAGAAGGAAGCCGATATCGAAGTGGAAACTTTTATCCACGGAGCCATGTGTTATGGATATTCCGGACAATGTCTTTTTTCATCTACGATCGGTAGCCGGAGCGGAAACAGAGGAAGATGCGCAGGACCTTGTCGTCTTCCGTATTACACAGAGTACTGTGGTGATCGGTTAAACAAAGAAAATGAACTGTATCAGCTCAGTCTGAAGGATCTGTGTGTACTCGAGATATTACCGCAGCTGTTGGAGGCGGGGATTGATTCGTTTAAAATTGAAGGAAGGATGAAGACGCCGGAATATGTTTCTTTTGTAACGGCGATGTATCGGAAATATATTGATCTGTACGAGACGGATCCAATCCACTATCATGTTTCAAAAGAAGATAGGATGCTTCTGCAAAACAAATTCAGTCGCGGAAGTGTGCAGTCCGGTTATTATTTTATCCACAATGGCAGAAGTCTGCTTACATTAGACAAACCGGGATATCGTTCTTTTGATCCTGCAGACACAAAACCGGAACATTCGCAGCCGGATATGGCGATACAAGAGAAAGAGACAAAGATTGACTTGATTGGTCATTTTAAGGCAATAAAAAACGAACCGATTTACTTGACTGTATATAGAGATGGTTTTCCTAAGACGCCGATTACTGTTTCGGGAGCTGTTGCCGGGGAAGCACAAAAATGTGCGGCAACGATGGAAGATGTGAAAAAACAACTTTATAAAACGGGGAATACGGTCTTTTCGTGGAAAGAGCTCAATTTTGAGATGGACAATGACCTTTTTTTGCCAAATAAATGTCTGAACGAACTTAGACGGAATGCGCTTGAGCAGATGCAGGAATGCTTGCTTAAGCAATATCGACGTGATGATTCGGATGTATCAATGGCAGAAAAAAAGTCTGCGACTTTGTATATGGAGCATAAACCGCTGAAGGAAAACAGCCGCTATCTGCATGTGGATGTCAGAACGGAAAAGCAGCTGGAAGTTCTCGGTGCAGATACGCATTGCAAGCGGGTTTATTTGTCGACGGATGCCCTCGGATTGTGTCAAAGTAAAAGCATTCTTTTGTCAAAGCGCAAAGAGTTTCGGGACAGCGGAATACAGTTTTTTTTGAGATTTCCGCCGGTGACGAGACAAAAAACCATGAAGATACTTGATTCCTATCGTAATATAATCAAAGAACTGGAGCCGGACGGATTGTGTATCGGGAATCCGGAAACCCTCAGTTATGTGCAGGAAGTATATCCGAAGCTTCCTGTTGTGACAGATGCGGGGATGTATGTATTTAATTCAAAGACCGCGGCTTTTTATGCCGGGCAGAACTGCATGGAGCATATCCTGCCTTATGAACTGCACAAAAAGGAAATTGCAGCTTTGATTGAAAATGCGGATACATCAAATCATGCATTTCTTCTTCCGATATACGGATATATTCCTGCAATGGAAAGTGCCGGCTGTCTGCTAAAAACGAACGGAAAATGCCGTAGGAACAGCGGTGAGGAAATAGTTATACTGACAGATCGGCAAAAGGAGAAGCGGGCGGTTGTTACACATTGCGACCGATGCGAAAATACAATTTACAATTGTGTTCCGCTTTCTTTGCACAAGGAGCTTTTGCAGATTTTTGACCTGTCTCTTTCGGGGCTGGTTTTAAAATTTACCATAGAATCTCCGCAGGAGGTTTTAGGGATTATAAAAGGTTTTGAAAGTCTGTGCGATGCGGCCTCTGCCGGACAGGAGGATGCATATCGCAAACAATGGACGGAGTTTCCGGTTACGGAATTTACAAAAGGACATTTTTTGAAAGGTGTAGAGTAACGGATGGCACATGTAATATCAGATTTATCTAAATATGTGATCGTTTTCTTTATGGCAGTGTACACACTGTTATGTTTTTTCGGTACACACACCGCGGAAGACGAGGATAGAGATTGGATTTATGGGATTCAGATTGCATGTATGTTTATGGTACATTTTCTGGGATTTGCGGCAATTTGTCTGGAGACAAGTGATATTTCGTACATTATATTTTACGGATTTCAGCAAATTCTGTTATTTGCAACGATTGCATTGTACCGTGTGATTTATCCGGAAGTGAATAAGCTGATTATAAATAATATTTGTATGCTTTTGACGGTGGGCTTTGTCATTCTTACCCGGATTTCTTACGAAAAATCCATCAAACAGTTTTTTATTGTGACTGCTTCCTTGATTGTAGGGTTGTTTATTCCTTATCTTGTAAAGAAATTAAAATTTTTAAAGCATCTCACATGGATATACGGCTCCGTCGGAATCTTACTTCTGACGATTGTCGCCGTGCTGGGAGCAGTGACACATGGCGCAAAGCTTTCTTATTCTTTCGGCGGCTATTCATTTCAACCGTCTGAGATTGTCAAGATTTTGTTTGTTTTCTTTGTCGCCGGAATGTTAAAACAATCCAAATCCTTTTTGCAGGTGGTGATCACAACGGTGATTGCGGCATTGCATGTATTGATTCTTGTGTTCTCGACAGACCTTGGAAGTGCATTGATCTTTTTTGTGACGTATCTTGTCATGTTATATATTGCAACAAGAAAGTTCTATTATCTTCTGGCCGGTCTCGGCGCAGGCGGTATTGCGGCCTGCATCGCATACCATCTGTTTTCCCATATTCAGGTGCGTGTTGTCGCATGGCAGGACCCGTGGAGTCATATCAATGATGAGGGCTATCAGATTACGCAGTCCCTTTTTGCCATCGGAACCGGAGGTTGGTATGGTATGGGGCTGTATCAGGGGAATCCGACGGCGATTCCTTATGTGGAACAGGATTTTGTTTTTTCTGCGATTGCAGAAGAATTCGGCGTGATTTTTGCAATTTGTCTGATCTTGATCTGTGTGAGCTGTTTTGTGGCGATCATGACGATTGCCATGCGGATTAAAGAAGAATTTTACCGTTATATCGCAGTGGGCATCGGAATGATCTATATGATGCAGGTATTCCTGACCGTCGGCGGCGGAACCAGATTTATTCCGCTTACCGGTGTGACCCTACCGCTTGTCAGTTACGGCGGAAGCAGTGTGCTTGCAACCATTGTGATGTTTTGTATTGTGCTTGGCCTTTACGGTGTAAAAGAACAGGAAGGGAAAAAATATGCAAAAAAGAGAAAAAGAACAGCCAAAGCAGTCACGGAAGAACAAGGAGATACATAACGGCGAAATTTTATTTGTAACGATTGTTTTTTCTGTGCTGATGTTTGCTGTGATTGGTAATATTATACATTTTATGCTGGTGGAAAAAGAGGAGGCAATCAATAACTCTTTCAATCCGCGGCAGGAACTTCTTGCAAGCCAGAATATCAGAGGTACCATTTATTCCAAAGACGGAGATGTTCTTGCTAAAACCAGAATATTGCAGGACGGAAGCGAGGAGCGATATTATCCGTATGAAAACTTGTTTTCCCATGTGGTTGGATATTCCACAAAGGGAAAAACAGGCATCGAATATTCCGAAAATATGAAACTGTTGACCTCGCATGCATCAATTTCCAATAAAATTCAAAATGAATTAAATGCTGAAAAAAATATCGGAGACAGCGTAATCACAACGCTTGATGTATCTTTGCAGCAAGTAGCCTATGATGCTCTCGGTGTATATTCTGGTGCAATTATTGTGACAGAGCCTTCCACGGGGAAAATTCTTGCCATGGTATCCAAGCCGGACTACAATCCAAATGAAATCGCGCTGATATGGGAAGATCTGGTGGAGGATGATTCCAGCACGGTATTACTCAACCGTGCAACACAGGGATTATATCCGCCGGGAAGTACATTTAAAATCATTACGGCATTAGAACATTACAGACAAAATAACGAAGATGTTTCAGGATATTTCTATTCCTGCAACGGAAATTTTTCTAAAGACGGAAGCACGATTCGTTGCTATCACGGTCAAAATCACGGCTCCGTTAATTTTGCGAAAAGTTTTGCAAAGTCGTGTAATTCATCCTTTGCAAATATCGGAACGGCACTTGATGTTTCAGCGTTTCAAAGTACCTGCCGCGAGCTTTTGTTCGGAACTGAACTCAAAGTTCAAATTCCATATAACCGCAGTCAATTTTTGTTGACGGGATCGGATGATACCGATGCCATCATGCAGACTTCCATCGGGCAGGGAAAAACACAGATTACACCGCTTCATTTGAATATGATTACATCTGCTATTGCCAACGGCGGAGTTTGTATGACTCCTTATGTGATCGATACGATTGAAAGTGCAACCGGTTCCGTTGTCAGAAAAAATTCTCCTTCGACAGAAGCAACCATGCTGACAGAAGAAGAAGCTGCGTTTATGACCGGGCTAATGACAGAAGTTGTACTATCGGGCACTGCTTCCAAACTGGACGGATTATCTTACACAGCGGCTGGAAAAACCGGCTCAGCTGAATTCTCGGCAAACAAAACAGATTCTCATGCATGGTTTACCGGTTTTGCTCCGGCGCAAAGCCCCAAAGTGTGTGTTACCATTATCGTTGAAAGCGCAGGGTCCGGAGGCGATTACGCCGTGCCGATTGCAAAACGTATATTTGACCATTATTTTGAAACAAATTCATAAAAAAACAGAATTGTGCTATCTTTTTTTGTGATTTTGTTATATACTATGTGTTAGGGTGTATTATTTTAACGTAGGAGGGTTACATATGTTTGATCAGATTTTTGGAAATTATCTGGTAGCATCCGGAACAATTACAAAAGAGCAGTTTCAGGATGTGATTGAAAGCGAAGGAAAGATTCGCGTAAAACTCGGTCTCATTGCTGTCGCAGAAAAACTTATGACAGAAGAGCAGGCTGACGAGGTAAATAAACTCCAGGCTATCATGGATCGCCGTTTTGGTGACATTGCTGTTGAGAAAGGTTATCTGTCGGATGACCAGGTGACTCAGCTTTTAAAGAAACAGGGAAATATCTATATGATCTTTGTACAGACTCTGATTGATAAAGGTTATATGACATTAGAAGAAATCGATGCATCATTAAACAAATATCAGGAGGAGCAGGGATTCACACACAGTGACATGGACGCACTTGTAAGTGGTGATGTAGACAGAACCGTTCAGCTGTTTCTTCCGGCCAATACAGAGCTTGGAGATAAACATTGCGGTATTGCGATTCGTACATTCCTTCGTATTATCAATTCGTCTGCCTATGTTTCAAAAGCTTATTTTGTAGACGAGCTTTCTGTTGACAAATTTGCTATGCAGGCATTAGAGGGCGACCATAAGATGGTTTCCGGATTCGCAGGTGCAGGTGATGATCTTCTTGCTGTTGCCAATCCTTTTGCAGATGAAGAATTTGAAACAGTGGATATGGATGCACTCGATGCTGTCGGTGAATTTACAAACTGTATCAACGGTCTTTTTGCATCGGAGATGAGTACGGAAGGTATGGATCTTGATATGCTTCCGCCTGTATTTTATGAAAATCCGGTTACGATTACCGGAAAACAGTTCTGTGTTTTCCCGATTCATGTAGACGGAAAAGAAATCAAATTTATTTTATCTATTGATACAGATATGGAAATTAAGTAGGAGGAATAGATTCAGATGGCTAAGATTTTAATTGTAGATGATTCGAGAACATCAAGAAAAATGCTTCGTACAATTTTAGAATCCAACGGACATGAGGTTGTGGATGAAGCTGTAAACGGACAGGATGGTGTACAAAAATTCCAGACACTGAAACCGGATGTTGTTACTCTTGATATTACAATGCCGATCGTTGATGGTGTGGAAGCTCTCAAAATGATCAAAGCACTTGACGGCAATTCAAAAGTCATTATGGTGACTGCAGCAGGTCAGAAAAACAAAATGATCGACTGTATCAAAGCAGGGGCCAATGAATTTTTGACCAAACCTTTTGATCAGCAGGAGATTATCGATGTAATTGCAAAAATGGTATAAATTCAATTCCTGTCTTGCATGATTGTACAATCTGTTTTATACTAAGCAGGAGTGTTGTGATGAAGCACGCCAGACAGGAGGGTTTGCAATGATTGAGGCAACGAGCTGTGGCGGTGTGGTTATTTTTCGAGGTAAAATCTTATTACTTTATAAAAATATAAAGAATAAGTATGAAGGATGGGTTTTGCCGAAAGGAACTGTAGAACCGGACGAGGAGTATAAAGACACTGCACTGCGTGAGGTGCTTGAAGAATCCGGTGCGAAAGCTTCGATTATCAAGTACATCGGCAAAAGTGATTATACTTTTACGGTGCCGGAAGACACAGTCACCAAGAGTGTACATTGGTATCTGATGATGGCGGACAGCTATTACAGTAAACCACAGCGCGAAGAATTCTTTGTGGATTCTGGGTATTATAAATATCATGAAGCATATCATCTGCTTAAATTTTCTAATGAGAAACAGATTTTGGAAAAAGCGTATGCAGAATATCTTGATTTAAAACGCAGTAATCTATGGGGAAACAAAAAGTACTTTTAAGAAAAAGAGAAGGCATACAATTGCCTTCTTTTTTTAAAAATCGGAGTTTGGAATGTATATTTTTAATGAACTGGCAACCGACGAGGCGTGTAAATCTAAAAAGAACAATATTATTCATAAAATCAGAAAAAATGCCGGATTGCTGGATATTTATATGATTACACTTGCTGCAGGCAGAGATACCTTTGATATTATTGATTGTTCCAATTTAAAACAAAAAGGATATCCTAAAAAAGATCTCTATGTGGTCGGTTTTGCCCAGGGAAAAGATAGCGCCATAGAACTTTCGGCCGCGCTTTTTATCACGCTGTCCAAGCGATACGGAATGAACGGTCTGAAGGATGCCATGCTGCGCAACCAAGATACATTGTTTCGGAGTTATTGATGCATATAGTATTACTCATATTAAAAATAATTGGAATTGCATTACTTGTTTTACTTGCGCTTGTTTTGTTGCTTCTGTTGCTGATTGTTTTTGTTCCGTTTTATTATCGGGCAGAAGGAAGCTACTATGAGAACAAACCATACGTAAAATTCAGGGTCAGATATCTGTTTCCGCTTCTGCAATTATATGTAAAGTATTGCGAAGGTACCCCGGAAGGCAAAGTGAAACTTTTTGGCATTACCGTATACGATATTTTTTCTACCAAAACTCAACCATCGGAAACCGATAGCAAAGAAAAAACGAAAGCGGATGTACAGGAAGAAGAAAAAGCTCCTCCGAAAAAAACGGAAGTGCCAGATGACAGAGACTTGAAAATACAGGAACTTTCGGAGGAAGAGCCTGCTTTGGCATCGCAGGAAGAGGAGCCCGAACTGTCCTTCGGAGAAAAAATAAAGCAGTTCATTGCGTTTCTGATAGAAAAAATCCGGGCAATTCTTGATAAGTTAAAAGAAATTAAAGAAAAAGGGTTGCAGTTTAAGGCGAAAGCAGAAAATATCTCAAGACAAATCAAACGTTATTATGAAGTTTGGCAGATGGATGTCACCAAAGCTGCTTTTCAAAAAGCAAAACGAGCTTTACTTAAGCTTTGGAAAAGTCTTCGGCCACGCAAAGGAAATGTCCGGTTTCATTTTGGGACGGGTGATCCCGGAAGCACCGGTCAGATATGCGGAATTTTCGGTATGATATATCCTTTCGTCGGGAAATATGTTATGATAGACCCGGACTTTGAAAAACAAATCTATGAAGGTGAATTTTATTTTAAAGGTTATATTACCGTATTTATGCTATTGAAAGTAGTATGGTTGGTATTATTTGATAAAGATTTAAAGACACTCAGGAAAATTCTTATGAATTTAAGCAAGGAGGAGACTCATGAACAATAATTTTTCAGAAGTTGTAACTTCATTACTCGGCGGTGTGGACGGATTTCTTTCCACAAAGACAGTAGTCGGTGAACCGACACAGATCGGAGATACCATCATTATTCCTCTGGTCGATGTTTCTTTCGGCGTGGGCGCAGGTGCGACAGCGGGCGAACAGAAAAACGGCGGTTTCGGCGGTGTGACGGGAAAAATGTCTCCAAATGCCGTTCTTGTAATCAAAAACGGGCAGACCAAGCTTGTCAGTGTGAAGAACCAGGATACTATCACCAAAATTATTGACATGATTCCGGAACTGGTTGATAAGTTTACAACAGAAAAAGAAGAGATGGTAAGTGACGAAACAGCTGCAGCGATTGCATTCCCGGATGAAACAATCTAAAAAAACGGTATTTTTTTCAATCGTGATTGCATAAGATAATAAAAAGGAATGGACTGCGAACATTATGAAAAAAATTTGTGGTCTGTGCAGCTTTTGCATTGCGATCGGTATAGCTCTGATGCTTTTTATTGACAATACATTTGTGGCGATCGTTATCATTTCGATTCTAACACTGCTCGGATATAATTTATTCAGCGGTGAAGATTGTTGATTTTTCAGGCGGAGATGGCGTGATGAAACAGGATAAAATGGATGATACACAATTAAAAAACTGGTTATTTAAAGAAAATATGCGCTTGGAAGATCTTCGTGAGGAGCTATCCAAAGCCAGTAAAATGTTGCGCGAACAAACAGAGCTTCTTCGTAAAGATCAGGTCAATCATGAAAACGAAAAACAACGTTTTCAAACTGAAAAAGAAGAATTTAACAAGCAAATGCGTGAATGGACAAGCAAACTGCGTCAGGAGCGTCAAAAACTGGAAGAGGAACAGGGGTTCTTTGATAAGAAGTTTAAAATTCTTGAAATCGGATTTAAACAGCTGGATGCAGACAGAAAAACATTCGAGGCGCAGAAAAGAGCTTTTGAATATAGAAAGTACGAACAACAGGAAGAATTCGAAGTTCTGAATGCGGAAACAGATGACGGTGAAATGTTTTTCTTTCGCGGTGTAACTCATCCGTTGGCATTGAAAAAGAGATATAAAGAATTGATCAAAATATATCATCCGGACAATCTGGGCGGGGATAAAACCATGCTTCAGAAAATCAATAAAGAATATGACCGGTTGAAAAAGAGTATTAATTATCAGAAGAAGGCATAAAAAAGGAACCATATACATGGTTCCTTCGTTTTTGCTCAAATGATAGTCAATTAAGCTCTTTCAACTTTGCCTGATCTCATACAAGATGTACAAACATGCATTGTCTTAGTAGCTCCGTTTACTTTACATTTCACACTTTTTACGTTTGCATTCCAAATGCGGTTAGATTTTCTATTAGAATGGCTGACGTTATTTCCGAAATGAGCGCCTTTACCACAAATATCACATTTTGCCATGATCGCACCTCCTAAACTATAATAGTCTTCAAAATTCACAACATGGATATTCTATCAGAAAAAATATACGAATGCAAGTAAAAAATATTTTTTTCCTTAGTATTTTACAAATATATGTTCCATTTTTTAAAAAAAGAGGGTATAATCACTCTAGAGTAAACATCCAAGGAGGATTTTGTATGAAAACAATGATGAATACACACCTCGGAAATATCTCAATTGATAGCGAAGTAATTGCGAACTATGCAGGTAGTGTTGCGGTTGAATGCATCGGTATTGTTGGTATGGCGAGCGTGAATGTAAAAGATGGTTTGGTTAAGCTGTTAAAGATGGAGAATCTTTCGACGGGAGTATGTGTTCATGTAAATAACAATAAGCTTGAAATTGATTTCCATTTGATCGTGGCATACGGTGTGAATATTCTTGCTGTATCCGACAATTTAACAAGTAATGTAAAATATAAGGTACAAGAATTTACGGGACTCCCGGTGGAAAAAGTAAACATTTTCGTCGAAGGCGTCAGAGTAATTGACTAGAGGAGGAAAAGTAAAGTGTCATCAAACAGAGTAGATACCAATATGCTTCGTTCCATGTTTTTGGCGGGTGCCAAAAATTTGGAAGCGAAAAAAGAATATATCAATGAATTAAACGTGTTCCCTGTTCCGGACGGAGACACCGGAACCAATATGACACTGACGATCATGTCAGCAGCCAAGGAAGTAGCAGCTCTTCCGGAGAATGCAAGCTTAAAAGAGGTTTCCAAGGCGATTTCTTCCGGTTCACTCCGTGGTGCCAGAGGAAACTCCGGTGTTATTCTTTCCCAGCTTCTTCGCGGTATGTGCAAAGTGATCGGTGAATTGGACGGCGAAATTACGATTGACGACTTTATTCAAGCTTTTGAAAAAGCAGTAGAAAGTGCTTATAAAGCGGTTATGAAGCCGAAAGAAGGTACGATTTTAACAGTTGCCAAAGGTGCATATGAAAAGGCGGCAGAATTTGAAGGCACAGATGATATGGATGCTTTCTTTGATGCAGTTATTGTATATGCACAGGAAGTTCTGAACAAGACACCGGATATGCTTCCGGTATTAAAACAGGCCGGAGTAGTGGATTCCGGCGGACAGGGCCTTCTCGAAGTATTAAAAGGAGCGCAGAAGGCATATCGCGGCGAGGAACTTGATCTGACGATTGAAGTGGCTCCGGTAGTTAAAAAAGCCGGTATTGATACATCTGATATCGATACTTCAGATATTAAATTCGGATATTGTACAGAGTTTATTATTCTTTTGAACAAGACCTTCAACGTAAAACACGAAATGGATTTCAAGGCCTTTCTTGAATCCATCGGTGATTCTATTGTCGTTGTTGCAGATGACGACATTGTCAAGGTTCATGTACACACAAATGATCCTGGTCTTGCGATTCAGCGTGCGCTCACTTATGGTGCCTTGTCCAATATGAAGATTGACAATATGCGTTTAGAGCATCAGGAGAAATTGTTCAAAGAAGCAGAGAAAAATGAAGTGGCTGCGCAGGCTCCTGAAAAAGCAGAACCGGAAGAGTGGAAAGACTACGGATTTATCAGTGTATCCATCGGTGAAGGTATCAATTCGATTTTCAAAGATCTCGGTGTGGATCGCATTATTGAAGGCGGTCAGACCATGAATCCGAGTACGGAGGATATTTTAGAGGCCATCGAATCGCTGAATGCGAAAACGATTTATGTTCTTCCGAACAATAAAAACATTGTTATGGCAGCAAATCAGGCGAGAGATTTGACAGAAGACAAAGAGATCATTGTTGTGCCGACCAAAACAATTCCACAGGGAATTTCGGCCGTGATTAATTTTGTTCCGGAGCTTTCCGGCGAGGAAAATCTTGCAAACATGACTGCTGAACTTGCGAATGTAAAGACCGGTCAGGTTACGTATGCAGTACGTGATACCGAAATTGATGACAAAGTGATCAAAGAAAATGATATCATGGGTATCGGTGACAGTTCTATCCTTGCGGTCGGTGAGAAGATATTCGATACCACCATCGCAATGGTAGAAGAGATGATGAAAGATTCCGATTCAGAACTGATCAGTATCTACTACGGAAGCGATGTAGATGAAGAAGATGCAGAAAAATTACAGGCTGCAATTGAAGAGAAGTTTTCTGATTGTGATGTAGAATTGCAGTACGGTGGACAGCCGATTTATTACTATGTAATTTCTGCAGAATAGGTGTTTCAATGAAATTAGAACAATCTATTATGGATTTAAAGGGCATCGGTGAAAAAAACGCTGCCCTTTTTCATAAATTAAACATTGATACCATAGAGGATCTGTTGTTTCATTTTCCGAAGGAATATGTAACATATCCGAAGATTTCCGGCTTTTTATCCTCTGCGGCCGCAGGTTCCAAAACCGCGGTATATGCCACAGTAAAAACAATGCCGGAGCTTCGAAGAGTAAGAGGACTGCAGATCTTAAAGTTTCTTGTCTGTGACAACAACGGGCAGACGGCAACCGTCACTTTTTTTAATGCCCCATACTTAAAAAACAGTATAAAACAGAATAAATCTTACGTGTTCTACGGCTCGGTCAATACGAAAAATCAGACATTGTTCATGAGTCATCCAAAGATGTATTCCTATTCCGACTATCAAAAGCTCGAAGGTACTTTGATGCCGGTTTATTCCAGGACAAAGGGACTGACTGATCAGACAATTCATAAATTTTGTATGAATGCACTGTCTGCGACAGACAATATACCTGAATATCTTCCGGATGATATTCTTGATAAGTATGATTTTACAACTGTAAAGAGCTCTTTAGAGGCACTTCATAATCCGGACAGCATACAGGATGCGGTGCAGTCAGGAAAAAGATTTGCATATGAGGAATTTCTTCTGTTTCTTCTTGCAATGAAATCTCAACAATCGTCAGCGAGTCAAAAAGCTATTTCGATTCCTATGATCGAAACTGCTGATGTTGCAAGGCTGACAGAAAAACTTCCTTATGAGTTGACCGCATCACAGAAAGATGCATATACGCAGATTAAAAATGATATGTTGAGTACATGTTGTATGAATCGACTTTTGCAGGGAGATGTCGGAAGCGGAAAGACAATCGTAGCCATTATGGCACTTTTACTTTGTGTTTCCAACGGGTATCAGGGAGCAATGATGGCACCGACGGAAGTCCTTGCCGTGCAGCATATGGATACCATCAAAAAAATGACACAGAAATACGACCTCCCGTTTCGACCGGTACTTCTTACCGGCTCTCAATCTGCAAAAGAAAAAAGAGAGCTTTATGCCATGATCGAGAGCGGAGCGTGTAATCTTGTGATCGGAACACATGCAGTGATTCAGGATAAGGTGGTCTTTAAAAATCTTGCTTTGGTTATAACGGACGAGCAACATCGTTTCGGCGTGAAACAAAGAGAGAAATTAATAGAAAAAGGACAAAATGTCCATACGATTGTAATGAGTGCGACTCCTATTCCGAGGTCGCTGGGAATGATATTGTATGGTGATATGGATATCACCGAAATGAAAGAACTCCCTTCCGATCGTCTTCCAATCAAAAATTGTGTGGTAAATCAGAATTACAGACAGACTGCATATAAATTCATGCAGGAAGAAATAAATAAAGGGCATCAGGTTTATGTGATATGTCCCATGGCAGAACCCGGTGTCATGGAAGAATTGGAAAATGTCGTCGATTATGCGGTGTTTTTGCGTAACTTCTTTCCGGAAAATGTAAAAATTGCTTACCTGCACGGCAAGATGAAACCAAAACAAAAAGCAGAGATTATGGAAGGTTTTTCCACCGGTGAAACGGATATTCTTGTTTCTACGACTGTGATAGAAGTGGGTGTTAATGTTCCAAATGCGACAGTTATGTTAGTCGAAAATGCAGAGCGATTCGGTCTTGCAACGCTACATCAGATTCGCGGGCGCGTGGGCAGAGGTGATTCCCAGGCTTACTGCATTTTTATGGAGTCTGAGCAAAAGAAACAGAAAAACGAACGGTTAGAGATTCTAAACCACTCCAATGACGGCTTTGAAATTGCGGCGGAGGATTTAAAACTTCGTGGGCCGGGCGATTTTACGGGAATACAGCAAAGCGGCGCCTTTACATTTCGGTTTGCCGATCTTTATCGGGATGCGGACATGCTCAAGGCGGCAGCTTGCGATGTTTCACAAATTTTAGAAAATGACTCTTTACTTATTTCTGAATCTCATATACCATTAAAAAAGAGACTGGAAAATTATGTCTCATCGGGATATATGCAGATATTATAATATATCAATCCATGATATGCGGAGGAATGACTTTGAAAAAAGTAGCAGTATTAACAGACAGCAATAGCGGGATTACACAAAACGAAGCTATCAAAATCGGAGCACATGTGATTCCGATGCCTTTTACAATCAACGAAACAACTTATTATGAGGATATCAATCTGAGTCAGACACAGTTCTATGATTTTTTGGAAAACGATGCAAATGTGTCTACTTCGCAGCCTTCGCCGGATTCTGTGATACTTATGTACAGAAAGTTGTTAAAGGATTATGACGAGGTTGTTCATATTCCTATGTCCAGTGGTCTTTCCGGTTCCTATCAGACTGCATGGATGCTTGCGGAAGAGGAAGAATTTAATGGAAAAGTTTTTGTGGTAAATAATCAGCGTATTTCCGTTACTCAAAAGTCTTCGGTTTATGATGCATTGGCATTGGCTCAAAAAAACTATGACGGTGCTCAGATCAAACAGATTCTTGAGGAGGATAAGTTTAATACGACAATTTATATTATGCTTGATACCCTTTATTATCTGAAAAAGGGCGGTAGGATTACGCCTGCGGCCGCAGCGCTTGGCACGCTTTTAAAACTCAAACCCGTTCTTCAGATTCAGGGCGAAAAATTAGATGCTTATGCCAAAGCCAGAACAAGCAGCCAAGGCAAAACTTTAATGATCCAGGCGATCAAAAAAGACATTGAGACACGTTTCGGCGGTTTTGATGAAGGAACAAAAGACAGAGTCTTTTTGCAACTTGCCCACACAAAAAATGAAGCGAGTATGGAGGATTTCCGAAAAGAAGTTGAAAAAGAATTCCCCGGTCTTGAAATCCGCTATGCGGAACCATTGTCCTTAAGCATTTCGTGTCATATCGGACCGGGCGCGCTCGGAATTGCATGTACACAAAAAATGGAAAGACTGAAATAATCGAAAGAGGTATAGTAACATGTCGAAAGCGACAGAGAATTATAATGCCGGAAGCATTACCGTCCTGGAAGGACTGGAGGCTGTCCGTGTCAGACCCGGAATGTACATCGGAAGTGTTTCCACAAAAGGTCTGAATCACTTAATTTATGAGATTGTAGATAATTCGGTAGATGAACATCTCGCCGGACACTGTAGTGAGATTCGTGTGTTCCTTGAAAAGGACGGAACCGCTATTATTGAAGATAACGGGCGAGGTATCCCTGTAGATCTGCACGAAAAAGGAATCAGTGCAGAACGTCTTGTCTTTACAACGCTGCATGCGGGTGGTAAATTTGACGATTCTGCATATAAGACAAGCGGTGGTCTCCATGGTGTGGGTTCTTCTGTTGTGAATGCACTTTCCACATGGCTGAAGGTCACAATCAAGCGTGGCGGTCAGATTTATGAAGACCGATATGAACGCGGTAATCCGGTGATTGAGCTTGAAAACGGTCTTCTTCCGGTCATCGGAAAGACAAGAGAAACCGGTACGAGAGTTCAATTTTTGCCGGATGATACGATTTTTGATAAAACATATTTCAAATCAGAAGATATTAAGAGCCGTCTTCACGAAACTGCATATTTAAATCCGGAACTTACCATCATTTTTGAAGATCGCCGCGGCGATGAAACGGATCGTGTGGAATTTCACGAACCGGAAGGTATCATCGGATTTGTCAAAAAGATTAACAAAAGCAAAGAGGCAGTTCACGATGTAATCTATTTAAAAGGTGAGAGTGAAGGGATTACGGTAGAGGTTGCATTGCAGTATGTGAATGAATTCCGTGAAAACGTTTTGGGATTCTGTAACAATATTTACAATGCGGAAGGCGGTACACATCTGACCGGTTTTAAAACCGTGTTTACGACTGTCATCAACAATTATGCGCGTGAATTGAATATTTTAAAAGAAAAAGACGCCAATTTTACCGGTCCGGACGTACGTAACGGTATGACGGCGATCGTTTCCCTTAAGCATCCGGATCCTCGTTTTGAAGGACAGACCAAAACAAAACTGGATAATCAAGATGCTTCCAAAGTTGTGGCAAAAGTGGTGGGAGACGAGATTGTGCGTTTCTTTGACCGCAATTTGGAAACACTGAAAAATATTATCGGTTGTGCAGAAAAAGCAGCCAAAATCCGCAAAACGGAAGAAAAAGCAAAAACTAATATGCTCACTAAGCAGCGGTTTTCTTTTGACTCAAACGGTAAATTGTCCAACTGCGAGTCCAGAGATGCTTCCAAATGCGAGATTTTTATTGTCGAAGGAGATTCCGCCGGCGGCTCTGCCAAGATGGCGCGAAATCGTATGTATCAGGCGATTATGCCGATTCGAGGAAAAATTCTCAACGTAGAGAAAGCCAGCATCGACAAGGTGCTTGCCAATGCGGAGATTAAGACGATGATCAACGCTTTCGGCTGCGGATTCTCGGAAGGTTACGGAAATGATTTTGATATTTCCAAACTTCGCTATGATAAGATTATTATCATGGCCGATGCCGACGTGGACGGTGCGCATATCTGCACACTGCTCCTGACACTGTTTTATCGATTTATGCCGGAGCTCATTACAGAGGGACATGTATACATTGCAATGCCGCCTCTGTATAAAGCAATGCCTTCCAAAGGAAAAGAAGAATATTTATATGATGACAAGGCACTTGCAAAATACAGAAAAACGCATAAGGGTCCTTTTACGCTTCAGAGATACAAAGGACTTGGTGAAATGGATGCACAGCAGTTGTGGGAGACGACACTGAATCCGGAAACAAGATTTTTAAAACGCGTCGGTATCGACGACAGCTATCTGGCGGATCATGTGACCGAAAAACTCATGGGAAATGACGTTCCGCCTCGTAGGGCATTTATTTATGAGCATGCAGAAGAAGCGCTCCTTGATTTTTAAGATAGGATGGATTAGAAAAAATGGAAGATAGAATCATACAGACCGAATACTCCGAGGTGATGGAAAAATCGTATATTGACTATGCGATGAGTGTCATTATATCCAGAGCCCTTCCGGACATCCGGGACGGTCTGAAGCCGGTACAGAGACGAACCCTTTACGACATGTCGGAACTGGGAATCAAATATGACAAGCCATATCGTAAATGTGCCCGTATTGTCGGTGACACGATGGGTAAATACCATCCGCACGGCGACAGCTCCATCTATGATGCTCTTGTAGTCATGGCACAGGATTTTAAAAAGGGACTTCCGCTTGTAGACGGTCACGGTAACTTCGGTTCCATAGAAGGCGACGGCGCAGCTGCCATGCGTTACACGGAAGCACGTCTTCAGAAGATTACGCAGACAGCATTTTTGGAAGATCTTGACAAAGATGTGGTCGATTTTATGCCGAATTTTGATGAGACGGAAAAGGAACCGGTGGTTCTTCCTGTCAAAATTCCGAATCTGCTCATCAACGGTGCAGAAGGTATTGCAGTCGGAATGGCGACCAGCATTCCGACACACAATCTCATAGAAGTGATTGATGCGACCAAGGCGTTTATGCGCAATGAATCCATGACGACGCGAGAACTTATGAAATATATCAAAGGGCCGGATTTCCCGACAGGCGGAATTGTATGTAATCAGGATGAGCTCTTGGATATATATGAAACCGGAGCCGGAAAACTGCGTTTGCGCGGAACGGTCGTGAAAGAAAAAGGAAAGGCCGGTAAGACCAATGTTGTCATTACCGAAATTCCTTACACTATGATCGGTGCCAATATTTCCAAATTTTTGTTTGATGTAGCTGCTTTGGCAGAGAAAAAGCAGACAAATGATATTGTGGATATTACCAACCAGTCATCCAAAGAGGGAATCCGTATTGTCATTGAACTTCGCAAGGATGCGGATGTTGATAATTTTATCAATCTTCTTTACAAAAAGACAAAATTGGAAGATACGTTTGGCGTTAATATGCTCGCAGTTGCGGACGGAAGACCGGAAACCCTCGGACTTCGCGGTATCCTGCAGCATTTTGTTAAATTCCAGTTTGAGGTGACAACCCGCAAATATAAAACATTGCTTGAAAAAGAGATGGAACGCCGCGAAGTGCAGGAAGGTCTCATTAAAGCATGCAATGTGATTGATTTGATTATTGAAATTTTACGTGGTTCCAAAGACAGAGCTATGGCAAAAAAATGTCTGGTAGAAGGTGATACGACGGGAATCAAGTTCAAATACAAAGAATCCCGCATTATGGCAGAACAGCTCATGTTTACCGAACGTCAGGCCAATGCGATTCTTGAGATGCGTCTCTATAAATTAATCGGATTAGAGATTGAAGCTCTCATCAAAGAACATGATGAGACAATGGCTAATATTTATCGCTATGAAGATATTTTATCCAGCCGCGATTCCATGACCCAGGTAATCATCAATGAACTGGATGATATCAAGAAAGAATACGGTCGAAAACGCCGCACTGTCATTGAAAATACGGAGCAGGCAGTTTATGTAGAGAAAAAGGCCGAGGAAATGGATGTTTATTTCCTGATGGATCGCTTCGGCTATGCAAGGACGATTGATGTCGCAACCTTCGAACGTAATAAAGACGCCGCGCTTTCTGAGAATAAATATGTATTTATGTGCAAAAATCTCGGGAAAGTATGTGTATTTACGAACAAAGGACTTCTGCACACGATTAAAGTATCCGATATTCCGTTCGGAAAATTCCGTGATAAAGGAGTGCCGGTCGACAATATCAGCAATTATGATTCATCTTCAGAAGAGATTGTTTGTGTTGCAAGCCAGTCCGCATTAAATCTGTACCGTATTGTATTTGCAACAAAAGATGCTATGTTAAAGATTGTGGACGGCGGAGAATTTGATGTGAGCAAGCGTAGTGTCGCTGCCACAAAATTGCAGGACGGCGACAGTGTAGTCAGTGTCGAAGTTTTAAAGGAACAACGCAATATCGTGCTTAGAAGCAACGATGGATATTTTCTGCGTTTTCCGCTGGAAGAGATTCCGGAAAAGAAAAAAGCAGCCATCGGTGTACGAGGCATGAAACTTGGTGCAAAGGATTATATCACAGACGTATATTACACACAGAATGCTGTGGAACAGACGATAGAATATAAAGATAAAACATTGGAACTCAATAAAATCAAGCTCGGAAAGCGCGACGGAAAAGGCGTGAAAGTAAGAGCGTAGGAGGACTATATGAGAGTAATTGCCGGAACTGCCCGGAGTCTTCAGTTAAAAGCACCGCTCGGTGATCACACAAGACCGACCACGGATCGTATCAAAGAAACTTTATTTAATATGATCCAATCCGATGTTCCGGGGTCTGTATTTCTCGATATCTTTGCGGGAAGCGGAAGTATCGGAATTGAGGCGCTGAGCCGTGGTGCAACCTTTGCGGTATTTATTGAAAACGATAAAAATGCCCAGGCGTGCATTGAAGACAACCTGACACATACAAAATTTAAACCAAAAACGGTACTGTGTAAGCAGGATGTGTTTGTATCCCTGCAGTCACTGGAGTACAAATATCAGTTTGATATTATTTTTATGGATCCGCCGTACGATCAGGAACTGGAACGAAGAGTTCTGGAATATCTGACCGTTTCCAGTCTGATTACGGAAGATACATTAATTATTTTTGAGGCATCTCTGGATACGGATATTTCTTATTTAGAGCACCTTGGTTATGACCTGATCAAAGAAAAGAAATATAAAACGAACAAACATGTATTTGTTCAAAGGAGCGTAAGATGAGCAGAGCGATTTATCCCGGAAGTTTTGATCCGATGACATGCGGACATCTTGATGTGATCCGCAGGTCCGCAGAAATTTTTGACGAATTAACCGTCAGCGTACTGAATAATGTCAATAAATCTGCATTGTTTTCTGTGGAAGAACGTGTTAATATATTGAAAGAAGCGACAAAAGATATTCCGAATGTCAAAGTGGAGAGTTTCAGCGGGCTTTTGATTGATTACGCAAAGCGCAAAGACACGCATGTTGTAATCCGCGGACTTCGTGCAATCACAGATTTTGAATATGAATTACAGATTGCACAGACCAACCGCAAACTGTCCGGCGGCACACTGGATACGATGTTTTTGACGACATCACTTGAATATGCCTACCTCAGTTCTTCTACGGTAAAGGAGATTGCGAGCTTCGGCGGAGATATTTCCGAGTGTGTACCTGAATTTGTCGCAGACCTTGTATACAAAAAATACGGCGTAGAACCTAAGAGATAAAATAAAGGAGAATGCATTATGAGTACGAAGATTGAACAATTGATCGATGAAATTGATGATTATATTGAAGGTTGTAAGTATGTTCCGTTGTCATCTACCAATATCATGGTGAATAAAGATGAAATTCAGGAGCTGATTCGCGATCTCCGTATGAAGACTCCGGATGAGATTAAGCGTTATCAGAAGATTATCAGCAACAAAGAAGCAATCTTAAATGATGCAAGACAGAAAGCCGAAGCGCTGATCAACGAAGCAGCCGTGCATACCAATGAACTTGTCAGCGAGCATGAAATCATGCAGCAGGCTCATGCGCAGGCACAGGAGATTGTAGAACTTGCTTCCAAACAGGCGCAGGAAATTCTTGACAGAGCAACCATCGAAGCGAATGAAATGCGTGCAGCAGCCATCGGTTATACAGATTCCAACCTTGGTAACATGGAAGATATTCTTGCACATGCAATTGATATCGCTGCATTTAACTATGAGAAATTAATGGCACAGTTAAACGAAAGCATTCTGATGATTCAGACTAATCGTGCACAGCTTTATCCGGTCGAAGAGATGGCAGCTGTGGAATCCGAAACATCTGCAACCGTATATCCTGAGGAAGAACCAAAGGAAGAAATTGATTTAATTTAATTCCATATTTCTAAAAATAATCTTATGAAAAATGTTATGCTGCATAAAATTAATTTGTGCAGCATATATTTTTGCTTTGAAAGTCCTGCTTTCTCCATGGTGGCAAATGTCTGACAATGACAGCAGATTCCGTTAAAAACAAACACAAGACACAATGCTGTTTCACGCCAGAAACCTGCAGGAATACTTTGCTTGACGCAAAGAAGCCCACCGGATATTTCAAGCAGACTTTGCACCACGACATAAAAGGCCGGAAAATTTTGCAAAAAAACATGCGGAATAATACGGAATGCATTAAAAACGATCATATAACCGCCCAGAACAGCGATTTGTTCCAGTGACTTTGTAACTGCATCCGGTAAACAACTGACTACACTACGTCCCGAAGATTTTATATGGCCGCTGCGTAACTTGATTTCCTTTTGGAAAGAGCGTTTATATTCATCATCCAAGGGCTTTTTATAGAGAGTATATCTCAAAAAAATGCCATAGAAGAGCGGAACAATATAAAAATAAAAAGACGCTTCTGATAACGGAAATCCGGGCGAAATGGTATGTATAAAAAATCCAAGCATATAGGCTGGTCCTATATTGTTACAAAAACAAAGAAGATATTCCGCATTGGTTTTAGATATTTTTTTGCTTTTTATCAAATCTGTTGCACATTTTGCTCCGAGCGGAAATCCGGATAAGAATCCGAAAAAAATAACAAAAACAGCAGATTTTGTGTTTTTATAAATCGGTTTCAAAAGTATATAAACCGGATAGATAAATGACTCGGACAATCCGGAAAGAATCAGAAGGTTCATCAGGACCATGAAGGGAAACAGAGAGATAATCATCTGATGAAACCAGGTGTCCAGACCGATATATGCAAATTTTGTTGTTTTTTCGGAATAGAACAGAAAACATCCGGTAAGTACCGAAAAGAAAGTGATCCAAACCATATTTTTTCTTGTTTTTTTCATAAAGCACTCCATAAACAAACGGAAATAGTGTATACTAAAATAGTATTTTTAAAAGGAGGATCTTATGCGTCTTGATAAATTTCTGGCAGATGCCGGACTGGGGACCAGAAGCGAAATAAAGTCAGCCATCCGCAAAAAGAATGTCACGGTAAATGAAACGATTATCTGTGATCCGGGCTACCATATCACGACCGAAGATCATATTTGTTTTAATCATTCTCCCGTCCGTTCGGGCGGAGCCAAATATTTTATGATGCATAAGCCTATGGGATGTGTCTGTGCCAACAAAGATTCCGGAAAAACAGTATTTGATCTCATGAAGCCGGAAGATGCGCACAGACTTTTTACCGTCGGAAGACTGGACAAAGATACCGAAGGACTTCTGTTTTTGACGGATGACGGCGCTTTTGCGCATCAGCTTACAAGCCCTCGCAAGCATGTCAAAAAAACCTATTATTTTGAAGGCGATGGAATATTTCTGCCGGATGCGGCAACTCAAATAGAAAAAGGGCTGGACATCGGAGATGATAAGCCGACGGCACCGGCGCAGCTCATTGTACATATGCAGGACATGCTTACAGAGCGCACAAGCGGAGAACTGACCATTCACGAGGGCAGATACCATCAGGTAAAACGTATGCTTGCACGTGTAGGCGTGACGGTAACTTATTTAAAACGTCTTTCTATAGGCAGTGTCCGTCTGGATCCTGCACTTGCGCCGGGACAATACCGGAGACTGACCGAGGAGGAAATACATGAATTCATTTTTGCCGATATCCCGTGAGGATATGCAAAAATTACATATAGATCAGCTTGATTTTGTTTATGTGATCGGCGACGCTTACGTGGATCA
>JAZSMO010000041.1:0-19083 GCA_045535935.1 Lachnospiraceae bacterium
AGTATTGTTTACAAAAAAAATGAAAAAATGCATCTCGCCAAAAGCTTTTGCCTGCTTTATGTCTTTTCGCCGCAAAAATGGGCACTATGGCACATTTTTTATGCTCATGCCCCGCCTTCTCTTTCTTTTAGCCGAGTTATGTAAACTTATTGGGCATATAGCCCTCTGACTTCCGGCCATGCCCCGTTTTTTGAAAAAAACGGGGCACCAGACTCTTGCCGTTCTGTATATGCCCTTTTGGTTTACATAATGCATGTTTCAAGACAAAAAAAGGGCATACAGCATGTTCACTGAAGCTGTATGCCCTTACTATCTATATGCCCTTAGTTTATATTTCCTTACTACCTGTATGCCCCGGATAGTTATATAAATTGTTCTTTCCTGGCACTAGAAACTCTTCACCCAGTTGATCAGCGACTGCATATGTGTCTGATTGTAGACATCATTTCGCATCTGGTCAGTCACAAAACCATTTTTCTCCATACGGGCGATAATTGCCTCCTGAAGACCGGCAATCTTTCCTTCCTCAAACGCCTTTTCGTAAGCAGCCCTGGCCATATCCATACCGGTCGGTTCTAGTTGCTCATTGCTAACTTTTTCCGCCACAGGTTCGGCAACTACAGATTCCGTCACAACCTCGACTATCGGCTCTTCTTTCTGAACCCTCGGACGCTCTACGGTTTCTATCTTCGCAACAGGAACGTCTTTCAGGAAATCTTCTCCTGAATTCGGAACCCAGATGTCACCGGAATTCGCCTTCACATTGACGGTAATACTTCCGTTTACAACAGAAACTTTTTCTCCTGACAATGCACCGATATATTCACCGCAGTTACCCGCTGGTAACGTCATGGTATAATCGCTGTCGTCATTGTTGACTGTCACAACCACACTGACACCGTCGTGATTGCGAGAAAATGCAAACTGGCGGTTCATGAGAAGCAGCTCCTTGTAATCGCCGTAGGACAGTGCCTTCACATTTTGACGAATCTTACCGAGCTTGGCAATCAGCGCCGTGCACGGATTGTTTGTGATTGCATCTTTGTAATCATTGATATTAAGAGCCGGGCGAAGAGAGTCGTCTGAATATTTTTCTTTTCTACCCTCAATACCGAATTCCGAACCGTAGTATACAGACGGGACTCCCGGAAGTGTATAGGAGAGAATGTGCACCGGTGTAAAGTGCTCCTTTTTATTTAATTTGGTATAAATACGTTCCACGTCATGATTGTCCGTGAAATTGTAGAGTTTCAGGTTGCTGCAACGGTCGCCTAAATATTTGATCGTGTGCGCAATCTCAAAATAATTGTGATCGTTGTGACCGGAATACAGCGCCTTGTGAAGCATATAGTTTGTCACGGAATGAAGCGTGTCCGCATTGGCCCACTTGCTGTAATCGCCGTGAATCACTTCGCCCATAAGCCAGAACTCCGGCTTCACTTCGTTTGCCACACGGCGAAGCATTTTCATATATTCAAAATCCAGCACATCCGCTGCATCCAGACGAATACCGTCCACATCGAATTCGCTGACCCAGAACCGGATGACATCCGCAATGTAATCTTTCACTTCCGGATTGTGCTGATTCAATTTTACGAGCAAATCGTAACCGCCCCAGTTTTCATAAGAAAATCCGTCGTTATAGCTGTTGTTGCCCCAGAAATTCACATTGCAATACCAGTCTTTGTAACGGGAATTTTCCCGGTTCTGTCTGATATCCTGAAAAGCAAAGAAATCTCTTCCCGTGTGATTGAACACACCGTCAAAAATGACGCGGATTCCTTTGTCGTGACAGGCCTTCACAAAATGTTTCAAATCCTCATTGTCGCCGAGACGGCTGTCCAGCTTCTTATAATCTGTCGTCTCATATCCATGCCCTACCGACTCAAACAACGGTCCGATGTAAATCGCATTAAATCCCGTCTCTTTGATATGATCGATCCACCCCTCTGCCTCACGCAGTCTGTGCACCGGCTCTCCGTAATCGTTTTCCTTCGGTGCTCCGCAAAGTCCCAGCGGATATATGTGATAAAATACTGCCTCATCATACCAAGCCATAAAAAATACCTGCTTTCTTTATTTTTTCCACCAGATGTAGTATACCAAATCTTTAGCACAACTAAAAGAGGGAATTGCAGATTTCCTTATCATGGTAAAGAATAAGTGACGGTCTGCTCTCCTTCACCTGTCAGATAGGTAACGGTAATCTCGCTTCGATCACGTTCCAGTTCCATATCCTTGTACTCTGCGCCGTCAATATCATGATACTCTATGGTTTCTTTCTCCTCTCCATCCTCCGTATATGTATGGAAAGAACAACTTGTTATAATTTCTCTTCCTTTTTCATCCAGCCGAACATGCACAAAAAACATATCATCCCCAATTATTCTCATATGCGCATCCGTCACCTCCGGCATAGGATTACGAGTAAAATCCGTATCGATTGCGGCAGAGCTTACTGACGCATAATAAATAGAGTACCCGCTTCCAAACCCCCGACCTTCATCTGTCATAAAATCATACGGTAGGTAGTCTTTGTCAAACCTCACCTTATTCTTTTCGATATAACTCGTATAGACATAAGTGATTTCATTTGCACCGGTCAGCAAAGCATACTCATAACTATTAGCAGCGTTTTCCACGGCAATATACGCCGGAAAATTAAATTTCCTTTTCTCATCGCGCAAAAGTTCCATCTTCCGATTTCCGTAAGTCTTGGATGTATTTTCCAGTCGATCAATCTCCTCCTTGTATGTCTTTTCATCATAGCTACATTGCAGATAAGTCTGCACAGTAGGCATATTAAAAGTGTCTCTGTAATAGTGGTAATAGTCCTTCACTGTAGCTCCTTCCGGTATCTTTTCCGGAAATACCAGATATGCTGTCTGTATTCCCCTCTCCGAGAAAATTTCCTCATATTTGTCCACATTTTTTGTGATTGTCGCAGGCGGACCGAACAAAAACAGGTAAACCAGCACAAAAAACGCAGTAAACAATGTCGCTGCTGCCAACCCCAAACCGATTAGAAACCCTTTTGCAATCTTTTTCGCCCTCTTTTTATCTTTATTCTTCATTATAAAATTCCTCCGACTCTGTCTGATAAATCCGGAACGCTTCTCTCTCTGTTTCAAATGCATATCCTGCCTGACCGTAATCCTTCGGAAGGTACGCTCTGTCAAAATACAAATTCCGGATATCTGTTCCCTGTAAATAAATGTAAATAATTTTATTTCCAGGAGCAAACAACGCATATTCAAATCCCTCATCATACAACATCGCATATACACAAGGGAACTTCATTTCCTCCTCGGAATAGGCGACAGAGCGACCGGTCTTATCATCTGTTACCGCAAGGAGCCTTTCCTTTTCCGCCTCATATGCTTCCTTATCATAGCTGCATTCCAGATAAATCTGGTATTCCTGATACAGCTCACTTCCTTTGCAATCATAGTAGAAGTCATCCGCCCGTCCATCCAAAGCATCAGCGGCCGGAAACAAAGAAAGCTCTGCAATCCCCTGATAATTTTGTTTTCCGTAATCCTTCGCCGCCTCATAATGTTCTCTCACCGGGTACGGATCTTTTTTGCCCAGCAATCCGGAAAACGGTTGGAATAATCCAATAAAAATAATTACCAACAAAAAAACCATTCCGCCGAACATTCCGATCATTTCATAGCGCCTGCGTTTCAACGCACGCTTCAGGCGGTTATCCTTGGACAACTGCATATCTGCAGCCTCTTTTTGTTCCTCCTTAAGCCATTCCATGTATGTCCTACACTTGTTGCATGTATCCAAGTGCTCCAGGACCAACTCCAGCGATTCCTCACTCACCAGATCATCCGATAACAAAGGAAGCAGATCTCTCACTATGCTGCAATCTGTTGTCTTTGTCTGTTTCATATCGCCCACCTCTTTTCCGTCATAAAAACAGCACCACATCCAGCACACATAATGCCATGATAAGCAATAGCAATAAAAAATATCCTAACAGAACCATCCTTCCGACGCTCTTTTTCTTATATCTTAGTCTGCGTCGCTTCCTTCTCTTTTTCTGTTGCAGACCGAGATTGATTTCTCCCGACATATCCTCATACGCCTGTCTGCATTTTTCGCATTCCTTCAAATGCTCTTCTATTACCGCATCCGTGACATCGCTTGTCATTCCGTCTGTATAGAGCGGGAGCAGATCCAAAATAATGTTGCACTTATATTGCTTATTCATCTTTTCTCAGCTCCTTTCCCAATATCTGCTTAGCGCGATAAAACGTAACCCGCGCCCAGTTTTCAGATTTTGACAGCACATCCCCGATTTCTTTAAAACTCAGTTCTCCTGTCAAACGAAGCATTACTACATCGCGCATCGGAGACTGCAACTTTTGTATTGCTTTGTAAACATACAGCTTGGTTTCCGCTTCCTCAATGGCTCTCTCTGTCTCCTCTGCCGCCGCAATTTCAACCGCCTCATCAAATGCAACCTCTTTGCTTCTCCTCCTTTTATCCAGACTTTGATAAAACACATATTTTGCAATCTGGCAAAGCCAGGTGGACATTTTGCAGTCGCCCCGAAATTCGGAAATTTTGACAGTGGCACGATAGAACGTTTCCTGGGTCAGTTCTTCCGCCAGGTCCTGATTTCCGCCGGTCAGTGTGCATAAATATCCGTAAACGGTACGAAAATACTGCTCATAAGCTTCTTTTATTCCCACGTGCCTTCCTCCTTTCTGTCAATATGTCCTTTAAATGATACGTTTCGTTACACGTTTTTTATTATTTATCAAAAAAATTCCCGGCAACAGTTGTAATCTGTACCGGAAATTCACTCTCACTATTCTTCTGTTTGGGATACCACACCTGACTTCTACTCATAGAAATAGCAGATCATCCCCTTCTCCCTATCTACCATAAGACCATACGCCGCCGGATATTCCTCCGGATTGTCCGCCTTGTAAAGCAGATAAATTTCAATATCATCCACCCGCTCCGGTGCAATCTCTTGATGCAGCGGATAAACCGACACATCCCACGCCTTATTCTCAGCATCATATACAGCCGGCGCTACATCGTCTTCATATTTTTCAAGCTCCGCCTGAATATAAGCATCGCCCGCACAAAACATCAGATACTTAAAGGCTTTCCCCTGCAGATAGCCCGGATACTGCTTCCACACGATGTTTTTTGCTCCCTTCGGAATCTCATCCGGGAAATAATAGTATCGGTTCGGCGCATCTTCCTTCATCGCCTTTACTTCCCACTTGTACTCCCAGGGCATATGCGTCGGAAGTGCAAGCTCCAGCGGCGAAAGAAATACTATTGTCATCCACAAAAGCGGCAGGAGTCCCAGCATATATCCCCGCACGGACTTGTCCGCTTTCTTCGGATTGCTCTCATAAACTTCCAAAGGAGATTGCCGATACACTCTCCATCCGCAAAACAAAAGTACAACTGCTACTCCCAGATGCGCCGGTCTCGGACGGATTGCCCAATGCACAAGCGCCACAGCCGCCAGTACAAAAAGTATCACAGAAAAAACATAAATAGGTTTATGATATTGTCTCTTCACTTTTTGCGTTTTCTTCATAAGAAATATCTATTTCCTTTTCTTTCATCAACTTTATCACGTGATCTACAATCACCGGATCAAATTGCTTTCCTTTGTTATCCACAAGTTCCTGTAAAATTTTCTCTTCAGACAGGCGCTTACGATAATAACGATCACTGCTCATGGCATCCAGCGCATCCGCCACACCGATAATTCTCGCAATCTCAGGAATCTCTTCACCAGCCAGGCCTTTCGGATATCCCTTACCGTCATATCTCTCATGGTGATACAGTGCTCCCAGATTAATACCTTCAATGGATGTGAAATCACGAAGCATCTTATCGCCGTAAGTTGTATGTGTTTTAATCTGCTCATATTCCTCATCCGTCAACTTACTCGGTTTCTGAAGAATAGAGAACGGAACCGAAATCTTACCGCAGTCATGCATCAGACCGATATAGTAAATTCGGTGACACTCAAAGTCGGAGTATCCCATCTCCTTTGCCAGAAGGTACGAATATTTTGCCACTCGTTCTGAATGACCCTTCGTATGCGCATCCTTTGCATCTATAAAATTAATGAATGTCTTGATTGACTGCTCGATGATCATGGCATCATGTTTCTGACGTTCCAGAAGCCTGCGCACTCTGATCTGCGATACACCCCAGGCAAACAACAATATACACCAAACAGCAAGTAAAACGAGCAACACCATAAATACCGGTACATCCCATACACTCATATGAAGATGATAGCGGATCGTCCCCGAATTGAAATTTGTAACATAATCAAGTCCCTGATCTGGCAGATACATAATAAACCCGATCAGCGCAGAAGTTTTTACCTCTTTTCCCGGATCCGGAGCATAGAGCGGCATTTCATTGTCCGCCTCGCTCGGATGATAAATAATACTGTCCTTTGGCGTCAGTGTAATCATCGGTCCGGTATGATCAATATAGTGATCTACAATCATTTCCGCCTGTGTATACTCTTTCAGATTGATCACCTGTGACACAGGCTCACTTCCGGTATTCTGAACAACTTCCACCTTTCCGTTCCACGCATTGTTCAGCCACATTTGTTCCGGTATGTAAATCTCCATAGTCCAGTCTGTAATTGTCTGTTTGGATGTATTGGCAAGCGTGACTTCATAAATCGTTCCGACCATATCTCCATGAAGTTCCGTCCCCGCATCGTCATAAATCGGATCCTTCAGCCATGCACCGGTATCTCCTCCACGCGGAGCGATCACAACATCAAAATCTTTACACACATATTTGTCTTCACTATACACTGCTTCTGACAAATCTGCCCGCCTGTCCATACTGTTAAAATGTCTTACCCACACATAAGTTGCCAGCATGCCCAAAACAGTAATGATAATGGCAACAATAAGAACTCCTAATACTGATGTCTTTTTTTTGCTTTCTTGATTCATATACATTCCCTCTTTATGCATACATGTGATAATCACCAATATTTTATCACATTATCAAAGCACTTGAAAATAGAAAAAACCCCGAAAAAGATTCATTTTCTTTTCCGGGGCCATATTTTAAAGATTTTCTACTGTCTTCTTTACATATTCATAAATCGGCTGCGCCGCATCCTTTCCGTGCTTTGCAATCAGATTTACAATGGCATTTTCCACAACGAATCCATCGGCGATGGTCTCGTACTCCGCTTCCGGATAATCCACACCGATTTCCATAATCACCGGCGTATCCGTCACACTGCGAATCTCTGCCACTATGTCAGAGATATCAGTCACTACATGTTTACGTCCGTCCGTAGCATCCAAAGAAGGAAGGACGTAAATGTATCCCTTTGCGTCTTTTGCGATCATCTGGATTCTGCTTTTGCTCGCCGGAGCCACAAGCGAAATAATGTCCACACCGTACTTTTCTGCCATCGGAAGGATTTCTTCTCTCTCATCATATGGCATATCCGGAATAATGAGCCCTGCCACGCCCGTCTCCTGACACTTTTTCATAAACGCTTCATATCCGTATTTAAATACCGGATTTAAATAGGTCATCAGCACAAGCGGAACCGTAACTTTATCTTTCACGTTTTCAAGCATATCAAAAATCATATCCGTCGTACAGCCACCCTCTGCGGAAAGTGCACGGACATTTGCCTCCTGCACCACCGGGGTCTCTGCAATCGGATCGGAAAACGGAACACCGATCTCGATAACGGACGCTCCCGCATCCTGCATGGTCAGAATAAATTCCTCGGTTTTGTCAAGGGAAGGATCCCCCGCTGTCAAAAATCCGACGAATGCTTTTTTATTACTAAATGCTTCCTTAATCTTACTCATGTAAATCCACTCCTCTATATCTCGCAATTGCGGCAACGTCTTTGTCTCCGCGTCCTGACAGACAACAAATAATGATCTGGTCCTTATCCATCTTCGGTGCAATCTTCATCAGATGGGCTACCGCATGGGAACTCTCGATCGCTGCGATGATTCCCTCTGTTCTCGCAATGTACTCAAAGGCTTCTACCGCCTCATCGTCCGTTACCGGAACATACTGCGCTCTGCCGATATCGTGCAGATTTGCATGCTCCGGTCCAACACCCGGATAATCAAGTCCTGCAGAAATGGAATAAACCGGTGCAATCTGTCCGTATTCATCCTGGCAGAAATAAGATTTCATTCCATGGAATACGCCGATGGAACCTGTCGTCACTGTCGCTGCTGTCTTGTCGGTGTCTGCTCCCAGACCTGCTGCCTCACAGCCGATTAATTTTACGCTCTCATCCTTGATAAATTCGTAGAACATACCCATGGCATTGCTTCCGCCGCCGACACATGCCATAACAACATCCGGAAGTTTGCCTTCTTTTTCCAAAATCTGCGCTCTCGCCTCACGGCTGATTACACTCTGGAAATCACGGACAATCATCGGGAACGGATGAGGTCCCATAACAGAACCGAGGACATATAACGTGTCATCCATTCGCATCGTCCACTCACGCATACACTCATTTACTGCGTCTTTTAACGTTCTTGTACCTGTCTTAACCGCGTTCACCTTCGCGCCGAGAAGCTCCATACGATATACATTGAGCGCCTGGCGGATGGTGTCCTCCTCTCCCATGAATATTTCGCATTCCAAACCGAGAAGTGCTGCTGCTGTTGCAGTAGCTACGCCGTGCTGGCCTGCACCGGTCTCTGCAATAATTCTCGTCTTTCCCATCTTCTTGGCAAGAAGTGCCTGGCCGAGCACATTGTTAATCTTGTGGGAACCGGTATGATTTAAATCTTCTCTCTTAAAATAAATCTTTGCTCCGCCCAGATCCTTTGTCATCTTCTCCGCATAATAGAGAAGGGACGGTCTTCCCGCATACTCTGCAAGAAGCGCATTCAGCTCGTTGTTAAAATCCGGATCATTTTTGTAAAACTCATAAGCCTTTTCCAGCTTCAATACTTCATCCATCAGAGATTCCGGAATGTACTGCCCTCCGTGGATACCATATCTTCCTTTTGCCATTTTTTTATCCTCCTATCAAACAAATACGCCCCTGACAATAGTAACTCTATTGTCAAGGACGGTAAAATCGAATACCGCGGTGCCACCTTGATTTGTGGAATCCACACACTCATAGAATACAAACATATTCTCAGCAACTGACGTATGCTCACACGTCGCAGAATACTGGGAGCCCAAGGCTCTGTTCCCTACGCCCTCCGTGGTCCATTTAATAAATAGCGTTCTGCCGCATCTCAGCTCCTACGGCTCTCTGTGAGTGCCCGTTTATTTTTATCTCCACATCAACGGTTTAAAAATATGCAATTGTCAAAAGCTCTTTCTTTATTATATGCCACTTGCCCGGAATGTCAAGTTTTTTCTAGAAAGTATACTTGTTTACCTGATTATTTAATTTCTCTGAGCTGTACGTATTTTTGCGGGATGTGGCATTGAGGTTTTCCAGACTGGCCGAAATCTCGCCGGTAGAACGGGCGATTTCTCCTGCACTCTCCGCCGTCATCATAACGGTAGATGTAATGCCCTGCACAGACTCATTAATCTCCGCAATACTCTGTGAAATTTGTATGCTCTGATCTCCGATTGCAGCCATCTGTTCACGAATTGCATCGGTCGTATTGCCATACTCTTCACCGAGCTCGGCAAACGCATCGTAATCTTTTACAATATCCTCCGACACAAACCGAATCATTTCTTCCGAAACTTCGGTCAGGGCACCGACCGCATCAAGAACCTGCACATTAATATCCGTAATCTGTGCAACCGCACGATCAATCGCATCGCTGAGCTGTCCCACCTGTGTCGCAACTACTGCAAAACCGCGTCCCTGCTCACCGGCTCTGGCCGCCTCAATCTGCGCATTCAAACTGAGCATACTTGTCTCACTTGCAATTTCACTGATCTCTTCTGCAATCTGCTTCACCTGCTCTATTTTCTGCGCATCCTCGCTTGTCTTCTCCATTCTTTCCTGAAGTTCTTCAATCGCACGCAGTGCATTCTCGCGGTTTGCTTTAGCTTCCGCACTGCTTCTTTGCGCATTTTCATTGGCCTGCTGGACCATATTGCGAATATCATTCACATTATTTGCAAACATATTGATGTTTTCCGCACTCTCGGAAAGATTCCGGGACAGCTGACTGCTGGAGGCAGAACTTTCCTCCATGTTGGCACTGATACTGTTCATCTCTTCATTCATCTGCGCCATCACACGGACGTTTTCATTGACCGTGGCTCCGAGGGCTTCACCGGTAGAAAGAATCTCTCCGGTAGAGCGAGCAACCTCCTGCACCAGCTCACGCACCTGTGAAATAAAAACATTCATATTGCCGGCGATCACCTCAAGCTCATCTCCGGTTCGGATATCGATTTCTTTTGTCAGGTCACCGGATCCTCCGCCGAGTTCCATGACCTTATCATTGAGCTTGCTCATACTTCTCTTAAACTTGCCTATGAGAAGTCCGAGAATAACAAGGCTCAACACATATGTAATAACGCCGATGGCAATCACAAGATTGCGAAGAACCGCCATCTGCTCCGTAATCCATGTTGCGCTGATATCCACGCCGACCATTCCGACCATCTCCGAACCATTCATGACCGGACTGTAAGCCGAAATATGGGTTCCCCATTCGTCCGTAAACGACTCTTCATCTGCTGTCACAATCTGCTCTTCCACAGACTGCATCATGGCATCCGTTGCCTCACATTCCTCACCGATGGACGCCGGTTCCTCCGGATCCGCATCTACCAGGAAAATAAATTTCTCATCTCCCAAATAACGAAGGGTGTAAATATATTCAAGTTCCGTACTGTCGCGGAACAATCCGAGTTCCTCCAAAATAGCTGCATATGCCTCGGAATCCTCCTGACCGACTTCAATCGTATCCAGCACATCCCCCTGCACATTCATCGCTGCACAGGACGCAATATTTTTGGCATTGGTCTGAATCTGATCAAACAAAGCATCGTTTGCCTTGCTGTAAATCGCCATACCCAAAATACCGTTTCCAAGCAGCAAAAGCACTGCGAGCAAAATAAATAACTGGGTAAAAATACCTATCTTTCTGACCTTCATAAAAAATCCCCCTTTTGTTGATTCCTATACTACTTCAGTATACTACCAAACAAAAGGGGGAGCAATAAATATCAAAAAAATATACAAACTTTCAAAACATTTTAACGTCTATTCCTTCTCCGTAACAACAATCATATTTTCATTTTCAGCCCACTCCGCAACTTCTCCGCTGCCACCGGCTGTTATCCGGATTTTTCCCGAAGTACTTCCCACATAAACCGATTGTTTATCGGCACTTATCTCCGCATCCGGAATTTCTGTTTCCGATATGTTCAGGCTTATATGATATTCCCCTTTGCATTCCACATCAAAAATATCATCCACCGTCAATGTCTGTCCGGTTTGGACTGTCACCGATTCCTTCGGCGTGATTTTCGGAACCTTGTCCACATAATCCTTGAACGCCCAAAGAAGATACAGTGAGGCGCCGATCAGAAGCACCAGAGCAATCAAAACAACAATAACCCACTTGTTTATCTTTTTACTTTTCTTTTTTTCCTCCATATAAATACCCTCTTTCCGACCTTGTGGTCTTATATGGTTAGATACGCCTTAACATTTAAAAAATTATGGGATTTCTAATATTCTTTCACTACCTCTTCCACGCCGTAGCGCTCTTTAAACTCCTTAAGGTCCTTCTCGTTCCGGATCAGCATAACTTCCTTAAATTGGCCGGTTTTTTTCTCTTTAAATCCTGCCACCTGTTCGCCGTTGCAGATGGAACATCTGATAACCGGAATATGCGACTGTAAATCATATGCTTCTCTCCGCCGCTGTTCCATAGCACTCAGACCTTTTTTCTGCTTCCCTTTCTGCTTCCTTTTCGCAAACTTCGCCCGCCAAACAAGAATACTGACCATGCACATAATCACTCCGATAATCAGTCCGACAACGCCTTCTCCAACCGATCTTTTCGGATAGCGGTTTGTCTCTGTATCGACTTCTAAGAAGTAGGAATCTCCAACCTCATAATCCATGTCATTCGGCATTCCGTAGATGACCTCTTCGCCGTCTTTATCATACCAGACAACGCGACACATCGGAACCTCTGCAATCGATCCGCCTCCGGTCTGAAGGGTATTCGCCGCACCGCTCATGTAGGTGTGCTCCACAATGCCCTCAACAATCTCCGTTTCCTCAAATGCCATCAAAAAACTGCACATCATGCAAATTCCCGCGAAAAACAAAAGGATCAGCGTTATTTTCGTTCCCAGTCCCGTCGGTTTCTTTTTCATATTTTTAAAACTCCCTGTTTTTACAATTCTCCTTCTGTTATTTCTCTATAAATTTCCTCTCCGTTTTTCATGAAGGAAACTCTTCCGTTGCATATGTAAATGTCAGACGGAGCAGCCCCGATGTCAGTCTCAAGTGTAGTCTTTACATTGGAATCAATATCACAATTATAGAAACTCAGTTTACATTTGTTCTGCATATTTCCCATGGCCATCGCTTCGCGCCCCTCACATCGAATTGACAGGCTGGCGCGGTTTATCACAACTTCCGACTGCTCTGTTGCTGTACCGATTGCAGAAATTTTCGGTGCGCGCATGTCGATGTTCAGATTTGACTCGGAAATATCCGCCTTTGTAAGCTTACCGTTTAATGTACCGATACCGGTTCCTTCACTTCCGCCGAAGACACCTTTCAACAAAATGTGGGCTATCTCAACATCCATATTACCGTCGATGGATCCGATACCGACATTTCGTCTTGCAAATAGTTTAAACGTTATATTGGCATCGTGGATTTTTGCCGTCATTTCCCCGGTTCTTGAACCGATAGCAACCCCTTCTTCCCCTGCCATCTCAATGACATATTTTCCTCTGCGAACAGAAATTTGCCCGCCATTTCCGGAGCCGATACCGACTCCTCGGATGCCGCTTCCTTTTATCGTGATGCAGCCATCCTGCTCAAACAGCAGTCTGCCATGACTTTCATTTAACCGGTTTCCGATGCCGAAATAATCATCCAGACTCAGTTCAAGGGTCAAATCACCGTCTCCCTCCAAAACAAGGCTGGAGCCTTCCGGCACACAAATTCCGCCTTCTTCCAGATGATTCTCCCCCTTCAGAAGCAACGTAACCTCGCACTGATTTCCGATCCGGATGCAATCTCTTCCTTTTCCGCCGAAGAAGCTTACATTTTCCAGCGTGATTCTTCCCTGGTAGCCATCCTTAATCTCCAGCGCAATATCCGTCGTCATGCCCGGTACACCGACGATAGCGATATCTTTATAAATGGTCTTATCCGAAAGAACCTCGATGCTTGCATACTTATCCGCCGCCAGCTTGGAAAGACGGATTCTGCTCTCCTGACCGGCAACGTATACCTTGCGGTCTTTGTTGCGATGCTCCTGCAACTGATATTTCAAAATCTCGTTCTTAATCTCCTCGGATATTTCGGAAACAATCTCCTCCGACGGCTTCGCTGTATAATAACCCTGGATGAGATCTACGCCCAGATGAATGACCATCTGAAGCTCTTCTGTCGTCTCCACACCTTCCGCCAATGCTTTGATATCGTTATCATGGGCAAACTCCACGATCTCCCGGACAAAATGCTGTTTTTGCGGACTGTCCTGTATTCTCGAAAGAAGCATCCGGTCAATTTTTACATAATTCGGCATATAGCGAAGCAAATTGGTAATATTGGAGTATCCGGTACCATAGTCGTCTACCGCCGTTTCAACTCCCATTCCGCCGTAAACCTCTTTCATTGCGCTAAGTTCATCATCCGGAATTTCCGCCTGCTCTGTCAACTCAACTACCACGCAGCCACTGTGCTCTTTCATCCCGATTTCAAGGGAAACTGCATCCTCTCCACGCAGACGGTTCCCCGGTATACTGTTGATAAATACTTTTCGCCCTTCCGTAAGTACCTTTTCCTTCTTGATGTAGGAAAGCACATTGAAAAAGGTGGAACGCTCCACATCGTATAATCGTTCCATATGCTCTGCATATTTCAAAATTTTCAGCGGCGACATATACGGCGTCACATCCGCACGCATCAGCGCTTCATATGCGTAAATCTCGCCTGTTTTCGCATTGACAATCGGCTGGAAATGATAACGGAAACGGTTTTCATCTAAAATATCCTTTACGACGGAGGCTTCCTTTTGTTCCTCCTCCGACAAGATTTCTTTTCCCTGCATTTTTTGTTCGTTTGTTTTGTTTCCGTTCTTTTGTGCCACCGCACGATTAATTAGCTGCTCAAATTCTTCCTCACGGCTGATAAGCGCACATTCACTTCCGGTGTATACACTCAGTTCGTAGCCGAAGTTCTCTGTCTCCTTAAGCCTCTCATCTAACTGATTCCGGAACTCATCCATCGTATTTTTATTTTCATCACAGAAACAAATTCCTACAAACTCACCGTTGCCGAGTCTGCAGCAAACGCCCTCCGGCATAAGACTTCTGAGAATCTTTGCCACTGTATGAATGGCACGGTTTCCTTCCAGACGTCCAAACCGGTCATTGATATCGGACAATCCCTTGATATCCGCCGCCACAACTCCGACGTAGCCCGGGCAAAACCGGTTCGCCTGCTGTAAGATTCCCTGGTAATTGTATAAACCGGTCAACGAATCACGAACCTGATTTGCTGCCAATAATCGGTTTTTCTCCAAAAGCGCATCCATTTTACGGAAACTCTCCAGCCCCTGCATCACGTTTCGAAGCCAAGGCCAGTAAATGCCATCAAAACATCTCGGCTCGTTCCCGTAGCTGATCACTGCGTAACCGAGACACCGCTCCTCAAAATGGAGAGGCGTAAAGAAAAACGCAGCCGGTGTTTCCCTCTCTTCATGCAATGCCGGAAGAAGCAGTTCTTTTGAGAATGTCTCTTCATAATTGAGCGGATTCACCACATCCTTCTTACACTCAATAACCGGAAGAATCTGTCCGGTATAACCATTCCACTTCGCTTCCCCTTTATGTAATTTTTCCAAATCCTTCCACTGTGAGTTGAGACATAATGTAAAACTGTCAAATCCTTTGAGCTGATATACATAGGTAAAAATTGTATTCATCAGATCATCAAATTCCGTCTTTGACAATATATCTTCCATCATATGGTTGAAACGGGAATGAAAATGAATCTCGGAATCTTCCGTCTCCCAGCTTTGTCTCAGCTGCTGCCCCCATATTTTATCCAGATTACATCCGCAGCTGCTTCCGATAAACAATTGCGTAACCGGTTCAAAAGGCGGTACTTCTTTTTTCTCCAGCATGGATTTCATGCAAATTGCTGCGTGTGTTCCGCACTGACCGGCCGGCAACGGCGCTGACGTAATTGGCTTCGGACTGATCTGTCCGTTTTCCACCGAATCGTATCCAATCACCGCCACATCCTCCGGTATACGGAATCCTCTTTCCTCCAGTGCCTGCGCCACGCCTATGGCCATACAATCGTTGGCACAGGCGATAGCCTGCGGGAGTTCTCCACCGCTTTGCAGCAATTTCTCTACCATTGTCTCACCGCTGCTGTACCAGAAATCTCCGTAAAAAATACGGTTCTCCTTTACGGCAAGACCATGCTCTGCCATGCAGTCTTCAAAAGCCTGCAGTCGCTCTGCCGAATGCGGATGCCATTTTTTTCCGGTCAGGTAAGCGATATCTTCATAACCGTGCACTTCAATCAAATGTGCTACCAGTTGCTTCACCGGCGCATAATGGCGCAACACCAGTGACTCGAAATACTTACTTTCTTTATCCACACAGAGCACCGGACCGTCAAAATTCTCTTTCAGCCTTTCTTCAATCTGCTCTTCCACACCTCTGGTCTGAATGGTGTCGGAAAGAATTACAAACCCGTCAAACAGCGCATAATTAATCAGCGAATAAATGGTGGATTCTCCGGTTTCTCTTGCCGGCGTTTCCTGATATTTGTTGTACATCGCAAACACACAGACATCATAGTCATAAGAAAATGCCTCTTTCAAAAATGCCTCTATGAATGTTTTTTGATATACTTCCTCCACATGTCCGACCAACAGGCCGATCCTCTTACGTTCCATAGCAACCCCCACGATTGATCTATTTTCTACGTTTATAGTTTCTTACTATTATCACATATCTTATATCCACATATATATTCATTATATCACTCGCCAAACATAACTACAACAAGCATAAAAATTACAGCCCCCTAAAAATTAGAGGGCTGTAATGATTTTAAATATCAGCTATGATTAGTCGATAATTGTAGCAACACGGCCTGAACCTACAGTACGTCCACCTTCACGCTATATGAATAGCGTTTTTCGATATATTTTCTATGCTTTTTATGGCTAAAATCTGCATATTTTCTTTAATTTTAGCCGTCTTATTTTTATTTGCATGATTTTTTGGCACCGTTTTGGCACCGGGATGCTTATACTGTACTTTTAAACTTTCATTCCACTCTACACACCGTTAATAAATTGTCGTTTCTTGCTGATTTAGTTATGTTTTTCTCTTAATCTTTTTAATATGTCTATTTTCTTTTGTCTCAACAATATATCATGACTATTTGAACAAAATGCTACGACTTCAAACGCTATTCCCAAACCATATATAGCACCCGCTATTCCCTGGCTAATATCATTATTTTTTACTATTTCATATAAAATATCAAATTGAGTATTTACTGTTCCCACAAGAATAAATACTAATCCAATCGCAAATAAAATATTTAATTTTATTGCTTTGTTTTTCTTTTCAGGCTCTCAAAAATCCTGAAATTTGTCAGTCTAACGCAACGAGGTCAGCCTTTTCATAACAATTGTGTCCTTGCAAACTCTTTTTATATTTCCAACATCTATTGTTGCTTTTCTTTTTTTACCGTTGCTCATATTTTTCCCTCTCACAAGATTTTGTACACTCACAGTAGCATTTCGTTTTTAACAAACCTCTATTTTTCAATGATAATCGGTGCCGGATTTAAATAAATAAAATAGCTTTCCCCCTCATCTGTTATGTATCCGTCCTTCTGATAATGAACAGAGGAAGGCTCCGCATACGGATTTCTGTCTGTAAATGTAAAACGCACACTTTGATTCGTATAGTGATATTTATCTAATACTACTCTCAGGTCCTTATAGACTCCAATAATCATATGGCAAAAATCCGACGCATCTGCCGGTGCATTTTTTGTTTCAATTAACAGTTCTATTTCCGTTATCTTATTAAGCTCTGCATCGACCTGTAAACTGTTTACTACAATAACCTCATGATCCAGAAGCTCCTCGATTTCCCGTTTCACTTCTGCAGCCATTTCATTTACATTTGCATACGTCGGCTGCATTTCGGTGGTTGCATCACCCAAATTGAAAAAATTCTGCAAAAGTATACCAGACAGATAATTCCCCACAATTAGAAAAAACACACCTGCCAGAATTACAAGCATTTTTTTGTCGATTATATTGTCGTCCAGCTTCTTCCCGATGATTGAGGAAATAATTAATACCATAATGAGGAAAAAAAATAATCCGATAAAATACCACGCCGCCGATGAGCCCAAATAGGTAACCGCCAAATTATTAGCAAGAATGTAAAACGTAAACAATGCCAACGGGTAATATACTTTCCGTCCATACGTTTTTTTCACAATTAAATATACAAACGCAATGAAATATACTATCAAAACAGGCCATATATACGCGGCAATTTGATCGGCCTTTTCAAGCACAATATATTCGTTCGCAGGATTACCCCCAACATCTCCGTCAACAAGTTTTGATCTCACGGCACTTATATACGGAAGTATAAAAACACATATCAAAATAGAAAACGTGACAAAAAATCTATATAAATTGTCAGTATTTTTCTTGTTCATTTTGAGCCTCCTTTTTTCTATTCACTGCATCGATTATACTCCCTGCAGAAACACCAAGTGCAAGTCCGATACACATACCAAGAGACATATTATCAAAAAGCAAACTTCCCATAGCCATACCAATGCTCACTCCAAGACACATACCAATTGGTAACCACATCATTTGAGAATCTTCCGTATTTTCGTTTGTTTCTCCCTTTACTTCTTCCGTGTTCATTTCATACTCTTTTTTTTCTGACATTTCAAAAATCCCCCTTAAAATTTTATCATTATCAATTATACTTTGCCCCTGCATAAATCAGCAACCCAAGTCCTATAACAAATTCCATTGCAAATGCTACAAAACCCAATGCTGAACCTATTGTACCAATTATTATAGCAGTAATCAAAAAACAATTCCAATAGAAATAACACCCCAACCGGATATTTTACAAAAAACCTGTTTATCACTTGGAAACACTTTGTCATAATAATCTTCTCTGCAAAAAGCGACTGAAAAATATGATTATTCTGCTAATCCTATTGCTACATTATATCATCCAAGAAACGTGACTACAATAAGCCCACGAGAAACCGGGGGCCTGAGATGAAAAAAGCTCAACCCCTTGTAAACAAAGGGCTGAGCCAATTAAGTCAATTGATACTCTAAGAGTATTTAATTACTCGATAATTGTAGCAACACGGCCTGAACCTACAGTACGTCCACCTTCACGCTATATGAATAGCGTTTTTTTATGTCTTTTCCATGTTTTTCATTGCTGAAACCTGCATATTTTCGTTTGTATTGTAGGGACTATTTTTATTTCCACAATTTCTTGGCACCGTTTTGGCACCGGAATGCATCTCTTAACCAAACTGAAATTTTACTGTTCTTCCCTTAACAGAGAATACATTTTCATATCAATCACTTTCCCATTCTTTACGGCATTATTTCTTAAGGTTCCCTCATATTGAAAACCTGTTTTTTCAAGAACGCGACAAGAACCTATATTATAAGCAAACGGCTCTGCATAAATTCGAAGAATATCACTATTCTTAAATACATATTCACAGATTTGTTTTACCGCATCTGTCATAATGCCTTTTCCCCAATACTCTTCTGCAATATAGTATCCCATCTCGGCTGTTTGTCTATGAATATTTTTCTGACGAAAAACTCC
>JAZSMO010000012.1:0-103222 GCA_045535935.1 Lachnospiraceae bacterium
TTTATTATATCATATTAAGGGTGTTTGTGCTTGGTTTGGCATGAATTTCTGTTGAATTGACAAAAATATGCACTTCACAAAACCGAACAAGTGTTCTATAATGTCGCTACGAGGTGTTATATATGGTAGTGGAAGAGAACAGTAAAAATATAGATGTTATATGTCAGCATACGAGGGATGGAAAAATTATTCCTCTTAAGATTCGCATGGTGGATGAAGATGGGGAATTCCAGTCATACGTGATACAAGGATTTCGAGACCGGACGCATTATGGGAGTACAGCATTACCTAATGGAGTAGTGGTTGCAAGAAACAGTTTGTATGTCTTTGAATGTCAAATTGTTGTATTTGGAATAAAAAAGTGGATAGAGATTATGTATAATTCCAGAGATAATGTATGGAAAATCAAAAGTGAGAGTTAAGAAATCAAATTCAACACTATTCAATGTAATTCTCTTGAGAAAGCTATTCATCTATGAGACAATGTAATTGGGAAAGTATATAAGATTTAGTAGAGAGACCGCTGTGGCTATGCAGTGGTCTTTTTGCATGCAAATAATTAACAGGCTATGGCCGCATCTGCCCGAAGGGAGAAAGGAGAGGTGGCGGATGAATGACAATTACAATATTCCTCTGTGGAAGAAATATACGTTAACTGTGGAGGAAGCTGCAGCATATTTCCGGATTGGAGAACACAAACTTCGTAAGCTTATTAATGAAAACAAAAATGCAGATTATCTTCTGTGGAATGGAAATCGAGTTCAGATTAAGAGAGTGAAGTTTGAAAAATTCGTAGATGATTTGGAAGTAATTTAGGAAGAAAATGATGGCTTTTTTAGAGGGATTTTTGCTTCAAAAAAGAAGGTGAAAAATCCCTGAAAAGCCCGAAAAACCTAGTAAAATCAAGGGAGTTATGATATAATATATATAGACCATGTCATAGCTCTTTGAAAGGAGATTCGATATGAGCAACACAAAGAGACGTGACAGTAAAGGTAGAGTACTTCAGACAGGGGAATCACAGCAAGATGATGGACGATATGTTTATCGTTATTCAACCCCACGTGGTCAGAGAAAGGCGGTGTACAGTTGGCGACTGACTTCTTCGGATCCGACACCGGCAGGAAGACGTACAGAAAAATCCTTGCGCGAGAAAATTAAGGAAATCGAGAAGTATCAGAGATTGGAAATATATTGTGAGGATATGACAGTGTGTGAGTTAGTAGAGAGATATTTGAAAACCAAAACAGGAGTCACACACAATACTAAGACCAATTACAAATATGTACAGAATATTTTGGCAAAGGAAGACTTTGGACAGAGGAAGATTGCGAGTGTAAAGACGTCAGATGCAAAGCTTTTTCTGATAAAAATGCAAGAGGACGGAAGAGGATACAGTACGATAAGTACTGTAAGAGGTGTTCTCAGGCCTGCATTTCAGATGGCGGCAGACGATGACATGATTATCAAAAATCCTTTTCAATTTGAGCTTCATACGGTAGTGGTAAATGACAGTGTAAAAAGAGATGCACTTACCAGAGAACAGGAAAGAAAATTCATGCGTTTTATTGCAGAGGATGATCATTATAGTAGATACTACGATGCGTTTTTTATTCTGTTTAAGACCGGACTTCGGATTAGTGAATTCTGTGGACTTACGATTAAGGATGTTGATTTAAAAAATAATGTTCTCAAGGTAAATCATCAATTGCAGCGCACAACAGACATGAGATATGTCTGTGAGAAAACAAAGACGGAGAGTGGAGTTCGCGAAATTCCGATGAAGCCGGAAGTGGCTGATGCATTTCGAAGAATTATCAGAAATCGTCCGAAACCAAAGATTGAGCCGATTGTAGATGGATATTCTGGATTTCTTTTTTTGGATAAGAATGGGAAACCGAAAGTTGCATTGCATTGGGAAAAATACTTCCAGCTATCCGTTGAAAAGCACAACAGTATTTACAAAGTGCAGTTGCCGAAAATCACACCACATGTGTGTAGACATACGTATTGTACGAACATGGCGAAATCCGGTATGAATCCCAAAGTATTACAATATCTTATGGGACATGCTGATATTTCCGTTACGCTTGATACATATACGCATATTAAGGCAGAGGATGCAAAGGAAGAGATGGAGCGTCTTGAAATGTTAAAATTAAAAGAAGCATAAAAAAGCAAGATGTCATCCAAGTTAAAATGGGAAAAATCAGTGGCATAAATTTATGTTTTCCAGCTCAAAAAACAGGTTTTTTTGAGTGTTAATATGTCATGAGAGGTCCTGAAAGCCAGTGTTTATGCAGTGTTCCGAAAATTTATGCCACGAAAAAACAGTGGCATAAAAATTAAAAAAATATGCCAATTTTATGCCAAATGACCGAGAAGATATGCTCTAAAATGAGAAAAAATGAGAAAATAGTAAAAAAGTAAAAAATTCCACAAACCCAGTATTTACGGGCTTTTGAAAGGATTTGAGAACATATGAAAGAAAAGCTAAAAGTGCTATTTATTTGTCACGGCAACATCTGCCGATCCACCATGGCAGAATCAGTTATGACACATATAGTGAACCAAAACAAAATCTCCCACCTCTTCGAGATCAACTCGGCGGCCACCAGCCGCGAGGAGATCGGCAACGGGCCTCATTACGGGACGGTGAACAAGCTCCGACAGGTGGGCATTCCGGTGATTCCGCACCGGGCAGTGCAGATGACGGCGCAGGATTATGATTACTACGATTATCTGATCGGAATGGATACGATGAACATCCGCAACATGAACCGCATTGCAGGCGGTGATCCGGACGGCAAGATATATAAATTGCTGACGTTTGCGGATAGCGGGCGCGATGTGGCGGATCCGTGGTACACGGGAGATTTCGATGCGACCTACCGCGATGTTGTGACAGGTTGCGAGGCTTTTTTGGAATATTTGCGCTGCGAAGGAATGTTGCACTAAAAACGTTCACAGAATATTAAGAAAATATTACAATTTTCCTATACACAAATGAAAAAAAGTATGCTATTATAACGTCGTATGTTTAGGGTTTTGTCCGGAATGGAGTAAAAATGGAATTTTTCATAGATGTTTTGATAGAGACGTGCATAGATTCGCTCAAAATATTTCCGTTTCTGTTTTTGACGTATTTGTTGATGGAGTATTTAGAGCATCATACAGGAAGTAAGACCGTGAAGTTTTTGAAAAAAGCGGGACCTTGCGGACCGGCGGTCGGTGCGCTGGCGGGACTTGTTCCGCAGTGTGGCTTCTCGGCGGCTGCGACCGGACTTTATGCCGGAAGGATTGTTTCTCTCGGTACGCTGATCGCAGTTTACCTTTCGACTTCCGATGAGATGATACCGGTTCTTTTATCTGCGCAGGTGCCGGGCAAGGTGATTTTTTCCATCCTTGCGGTGAAGTTGATCACCGGTATGGCAGCAGGTTTTGCCATCGACGGTATCTGTCGTTTGACAAAAAAAGACGCAGACCATGAGTATCACATTCATGAGATGTGTGAGAGTGAGCATTGCCACTGTGAGGACGGTATTTTTAAATCCGCCCTTCGTCACAGTCTGAAGGTTCTTTTGTTTGTGTTTGTGATTTCTCTCGGAATTACATATTTCATGGACTATATCGGAGTCAGCGGTATTCAGTATGTTGCCATCGGTGAATCCTACGGTGTCGTTGTTCTGGCGTCGGTGATCGGACTGATTCCGAACTGTGCGGTTTCCGTTGCGTTGACGGAGCTGTATGCGGGCGGTATGCTCGGGGAAGGTGCACTGATTTCAGGACTTCTGGTCGGAGCCGGTGTCGGACTTCTCACGTTGTTCCGCGCGAACAAAAAATTCTTTGAAAATGTTAAGATTGCTTTTCTTCTTTGGGCGATCGGACTTGCAGTCGGTTGTCTTATCAAAGCACTCGGCATTTCCTTTATGTAAAATTTAAAAAGTGAAAAAATTACAGGGTCGGATTATTTTGAAAATAGTCCGGCTCTCTTTTTGTGCTCTTTTTGCATAAAAAAGTTGCGTATATGAAACACTATATCCAAAAGGAAGCGTGATAGATTGAAAAATTTTGTGTATGTGGAAATGGAAGACAGTGTGCAGGTAAAGGAAAAGTCTGTGTACATCAGTGATGTGGCGTCGGTTTATGCGGCGGATCCGTCCGTGTGCAACGGTGTCAAAAATATCATTCTGTACAAATTTGATAATACGGAAAAACAGGTCATCAGTTTGCTGTGGCTTACTTCGGCGGTGCAGTCCCGTTATCCGGATTGTGTGGTGATTCCCCATGGCGAATCCGATTGTATTGTGGAACTCGTTCGGTCGCAGGAAAACGGGCGTCTTAGCGCTGTCCTCAAAAAATTTAAGGTCTTTCTTGTGAGTCTGATCTGTCTCTTCGGTGGGGCGTTTTCCATTATGGCGTTCCACAATGATATTTCTATCACGAATATTTTCAGTCAGTTTTATGAGCTTGTCACAGGGGATGCTTCCGGTGGGTTTACCATTCTGGAAATCAGTTACAGTTTCGGGCTTCTGATCGGAATTCTTGTCTTTTACAATCATGTGGGCAAAAAGAAGATCAGTTCCGAGCCGACACCGATCGAGGTGTCCATGCGCAACTATGAGCGCGATATGGATGAGGCGATTGTCAAACGTCGGGACCGGGAGGGAACCAAAATAGATGTGCAGTAGCAAAGGAGCAGATTTATGTGGGAGCAGTTGGTAAGGCAGGGGATTTTGGCTGTGCTTGGGCTATGCGCCGGATTGTCCGTGGCAAGCGGTGTCTTCACGGTGTTTACGGCGGTGGGACTTGTGCCCCGGTTTGCCGAGCATACGGATAGCGCCGACCATATTTTAAAATACGAAAATGCAATTATTCTGGGATGTTTTCTCGGAAATGTTTTCAGTTTGTCGGCAGAAAAGTTACTCGAAGCTAACTATTCGTTGCCGGTCATGGGAATTCCGGTTTTTTGGCAGAAAGGACTTCTTGCAGTAATCGGTCTTTTTGTCGGAATCTACGTGGGCACTCTGGCGCTTTCTATTGCGGAAATGCTGGACGCCCTCCCGATTATGGCGCACCGGATGAACCTAAAACAGGGCATCGGTCTTGTGGTCACAGGGTTAGCCTTGGGTAAATTAGTCGGGTCTCTTTTTTATTACATGGAAGGCGTGTTCAAGTGGTGATTTAGAAAGGAAGGGAAAATATGAACGAAGAGCAGATCAGAATCAGTCCGCAGGCAGCGGAAGATATTCAGGAAAACAGCGGGGTGCAGGAGGGTGCTTCTGCACCGGATCCGATTCCGTCTGCAGAGGCGGATCAGCAGCGGGAGGATGAAAAGCAGCAGGAAAAGCAGAAGTACAACGAGTATATCAAGCAGGTGACGCCAACCAAGAATCTTTGGTGGCAGATGCTCAAGGCTTTTTTTGTCGGTGGGCTGTTCTGCGTGATCGGGCAGATGATCCTCAACTACTGTGAGAGTATCGGGCTGGACAAGGAGACCTCCGGTTCCTGGTGTTCACTGCTTCTTGTCCTGTTCAGTGTGCTTCTGACCGGCTTCAGTCTGTATCAGTACCTCGCCGCCTGGGCCGGAGCCGGCGCCCTCGTCCCAATCACCGGTTTCGCCAATTCCGTCGCCTCCCCAGCTATCGAATATAAGCCGGAGGGCCAGGTGTTCGGTATCGGCGTCAAAATCTTCACCATCGCCGGACCTGTGATTTTGTACGGCATTTTGACCAGCTGGATACTGGGACTGATATATTGGATCGGAACGTTGTAGTTTATATATGAATTCAAAAATAAGCCGTCCCTAACATTTTGTTAGGAACGGCTTATTTCATGTCTTTACCCCACATGCTCCAGCACCACCGCATGTGCGATGCCCGGGACCGACTGGCCTTCATTGAAGCTTGTTTTGCTAAGAAGCGCACCGGTCGGAAGGAAGAGCACGCGGTTCCACTCACCGCTCTTTATTCTCGGTAAAATATGAGCTGCCAAAGTTACCGCTGCGCAACCACATCCGGAACCGCCCGATCCCACATCCTGGTTTTCAAGGTCATAAATTATCATACCGCAGTCCAGATGTTTGTCTGTGACATCGATGTCTTTTTCCATTAGCAGATCAGCAAGTGCCTGGCTTCCCACTTTTCCCAGGTCTCCGGTAATAATTGCATCGTAGTCGGTCGGTTTCCGCCCGAAATCTTCCATGTGCTGGCGGATGGTGTCGGCCGCAGCCGGAGCCATGGCACATCCCATATTCAGGCTGTCCTTGACGCCCATGTCAATGATTCGTCCCGTGGTGATCTCCGAAATTTTTGCGAGTGCTTTCGTTTCGTTGTCCCCGGTCAGCAAAAAAGCGCCGCTTCCGGTCACGGTCCAGGTGGAAGAGACCGGGCGCTGCGTGCCGTATTCCAGCGGGAAACGGAATTCTTTCTCGGCGCTGGCAAAATGTGAGGATGTCACGCACATTACCTTGGAAGCCAGTCCGGTGCCGACGGTCATGGAACCGAGACTCAGCGATTCGCCGCAGGTAGAACAGGCGCCGTAAAGTCCGAAATGTGGTATCTCAAAGTCCAGCAGACCGAAGGAGCTGGCGATGGATTGGCCCAGCAGATCGCCCGCAAACAAATACCGGATTTCCCGCTTGTTCACCCCGCTTTTTTCCAGTGTGATGCGCATCGCCTCCTTTTGCAGCTTGCTTTCGGCCGCATCCCAGTTGTCCGTTCCGAAGGTGTTGTCCGACGACAGAAAGTCAATTGCATCGGCAAGCGGTCCTTCGCTCTCTTTTTTTCCTGCGATGCATCCGCACCCGGAAATGTAAGCAGGCATCGGAAGCTTCACGCTGCTCCGGCCTGTTTCAAACATTGCTTTTTTCATAGTTTCACACTCCTATTCTGGGTTTGTATTTCCTTCTTAGTATGTGTGAAAATCATGCAAAAAATTACTTGACGCCGCCTGCAATTCTATTTATCATTAGGAAAAAAACAGAAGGGAGGACTTTTTACGTTCTACAATCAAATGTATGCCCGGCGCCAACAGCTCGAGGCAGAAATCACATCGATCCAGGCGCAGCTCGCCTCACTTCCGAAAGGAAAGCTCATCTGCTCCCGCAACGGGACACGTTACAAATGGTACCGCAGCGACGGTCACACTCCTATTTATATTCCAAAGAAGCAACAACATCTTGCCAAGCAGCTGGCACTGAAAAAACATCTGACTTTCTTGCTTGAAAATTTAAAGCAGGAAAAAGCAGCATTGGATTCTTTTTTCCTGCATTATGATCCGGCTCGCGGGAAAACGGATCCCATCCTGGCAGAGCATCCTGAGGTCAGGAGACTTCTTTCGTCTTATTTTCAACCGTCAGATCAAAAACATTTCAATTGGATGAATTCTTCCTATGAAACCAATCCGAATTATCCCGAGCGAAAAACACACAAAACAACATCCGGCCTCTGGGTACGGTCCAAATCTGAGGCTATGATTGAAGCAGTACTGTCAGAGAATCAGATTCCGTTTCGTTATGAATGCGCATTGGGGCTCGGCGATACGACAGTTTATCCCGACTTTACGATTCTTCATCCGCACACCGACAGCATCTATTATTGGGAGCACTTCGGACTCATGGACAATCCTGCATATTGCCAAAGGGCTTGTTCCAAATTGCATCTGTACACCTCACATGGAATTATTCCCACTGTTAACCTCATTACCACATATGAAACGAAAGAGCATCCGCTTTGTATGGATACAATCAAAAGAACTGTGGGAGAATATTTCTTGTAGGGAAAGAATTGAGCTTGCTTATCCTTGCGGGGCATATGTATTGGTAGCGTAGTTTATTTTTCTTGCGGGGGCATATGACTCGGCGGCGCTGTTCCTATACCCCGCAGGAGCTTAGGGATCATAAGTTATGTAAACCAATAGGGCATATACATTTATGAGTTGTTTCCATGCCCCGATTTTTGAAAAAAGCGGGACATGAGAACAAGTTTGATAGTCGCTGATGCCCAACCGGTTTACATAATGCCAGAAAGGCGAGTTGAAACGGGGCATCAGAAGCCTTTAATCGCCAGCTATGCCCCGCCGAAAAGAAACTCCCCGCCGAAAAGAAACTCCCCGCCGGAAAGAAAACTCGCCGCCCTTACGCCTCATCAATGGCGCCGAGCTTCATATACAGAGTCAGTAAGTAGATTCCGCAAAGGCCTACCAGCGCATAAATGATGCGGGAGAGCAAGCTCATGGAGCCGAAGAGTGTAGCCACCAGGTTCCAGTCAAAGAAACCGATCAGGCCCCAGTTTACGGCGCCGATAATTGTGATGGTCAAAGCAATATAATCTAAAGTTTTCATGAAATTACCTCCTTTTTTTGCATAGTATGCCACGCGGGAAATCATATTATGCAAAAAAATATGGCATACAGAAATTTGTTTGTATATAAAAATTGTTTTTTGTAACTAATATGTGTTATACTTTTCTTATATGTGGTTTATAGGGGGAGTGAACGTGGAAGAACTCATAATTGCCGGTTATTATCTGGCGGCGTTAGTTACGGCTTTCTTTTTGGTAAAATCATATCGTAAAGACACGGCGATCAGCAAAAAACTCGCTATCGCCATGCTGATGAATTTCCTGATGATATTGGCATATACCCTCAATATCAGTTCGGACCAGAAGCTGGTCAAATCTATCGGATGTTCGCTCAGCTTTGTTTTGATGGATCTGATGATCTTTTTCTACTATGATTATATTCTTACTTACATCGGAGCGAAGAGAAAAGCGACGAAAGTGTTTAAATACATTTTTATGGCATATTGTTTTGTGGATTCCGTCTTTTTGATTGTCAATCCGTTCAAGGAGATTGCACTTTCCTATGGGCAGGAAGCGTTTGCGGATGGTTACATTTTGACGTATGTTCCGATGATACCGTTTCACATACATATCGTGTTCAATATCATTATGATTCTTGCGACTATCTTTTTGCTGTTCCGCAAGTGTAAAGAGGCACCAAAGGTGTATTTGAACCGATATTACGGACCTATCTTCAGTATGGTTCTGACGGTTGTGATTTATTGTGTTTACATTGCAGGTTATATTCCGCTTTCCGTGGATCCGTCCCTGCTTCTTTATGTGCTGGTCGGATTGATCCTGTATTTTTATACCTTTAATTATCTGCCGAGTGTTACGGTGGAAATCACACGAAATATGATCCTTCAGTATATGAAGGATCCGATTATATTATTTGACTACGAGGGAAGACTGGTAGCACATAGTGAGCAGATGCATGATCTCATGCCGGATTTCAGGTTTAACGATGATGTGACCATTGAGCGTTTTGTAAAAGAAAACGGGTTTTCCGGTCTCAACGGAACCAACCTCAATCAGGAGATTGACTGGGTGTATCAGGAAAATGGTATCACCCGTATTTACCAGTGTCAGCTCAACTGTATGAAGGATGACGAGCAAAAGCTGGTCGGTAAGCTGTTCATGTTCCATGATGTGACCGACGTGCGTCAGACCTTCTTTGAATTTGAGAAGTCCATGCTGTTTGATTCGGTGACCGGATTTTACAATAAGCAGAGCTTCCTGACACAGATTCCGCAGTGGAATATTCCGGAGTATTGGCCGGTGTCGGTAGCCGTGTGCAATGTCGATGGTATGAATGCGATTAATGAAGCGTACGGAACAGCCTTCGGCGATGCGGTAATGCGCAATATTTCCCGATACATCCGCCGCCGTGTGGGAGACAAGGTGTTCTGTGCCAAGATTGACAACGGAGATATCGTCATCGTGCTGGAGGGTATGTACAATGCCGACGCAGCGACGCTTCTGGATGCTATCGAGGACGATATTCAGGACTTTTATGAAAATATGCCGGTATCCATCGAGTTCGGTGTAGCCACCAAGGAGGATACGGAAAAGAGTATCGAAAAGATTCTGCAGGATGCACGTGCCAGCATGCAGAAAAAGAAGATGCTCAAGGATAAATCAGCCAGCAGTTCGCTTGTGGATTCCCTCAAGCAGACGCTCTGTGAAAGTGATTATCAGACAGAGGAGCATGTGGAGAGAACGAGAGAGATGGCTGCAAGACTCGGACGCGAGATGGGTATTTCCGATTCGGATATCGGACGGCTGGAGCTTCTTGCCGTGCTTCATGACATCGGTAAAGTTGCCATTCCGCAGGATATCATCAAAAAGCAGGGCAAGCTGACGCCGGAGGAGAGATCTATCATCGAGCAGCATACGGTCAAAGGATATCGTATCGCCAAGAGTTCGGCGGAGCTTGAGGATATCGCAGACGGTATTCTTTCCCACCACGAAAAATGGGACGGTACCGGTTATCCGAACCGCCTGAAGGGCGAGGATATTCCGCTGATTGCGCGTATTATTTCCGCAGTCGATTCCCATGACGTTATGGTCAATGACAGACCATATCATAAAGCGATGCCGGAAGCAGATGCGATTGCAGAGCTGAAACGCTGCGCAGGTACACAGTTTGATCCGCATGTTGTGGACGTGTTTGTACAGCTTCTGGAGCGTGAAGAACTTCCGAAGGAGGAAGCGGCGCAGGAACAGGAAGCGACGGCAGTAGAGGCACAGCCGGAACTGACAGCAGCAGAGGCAGGTACTGTATATGCGTGAGATGGAATTTAAAATGGAACGTCCGGGACTTCTTGAAGTGGGACAGAAGGTGTCTGTCACGGAGGGCGTTCTTCCGAGCAGTTATTATTATACGATTGATCCGTCCCTTGCCATGTCGGGCAATATCGCCTTCCGCGAGCGGCTGAAAAGCAGGGAAGGAACGGTAGTTGACATTGAGGAAAATCCGAGAGGATTTTATGTGACGGTCAACTTTTTGGAAGATTGATTTTCGGCGATAAAAATTAGCCGATAGAAACGAAACATCAAAAAGAAAGAAGGACAATTATGAAAACAATCAGTACAGACAAGGCTCCGGCGGCGATCGGACCATATTCCCAGGGAATTATTGCAGGAGATTTCTTTTTTGCATCCGGGCAGATTGCGATTATTCCGGAGACAGGAGAGTTAGCAGAGGATAATATTGTAGCGCAGACAGAGCAGGTGATGAAAAACATCGGTGCACTTTTGGAGGCAGCAGGCGTTTCTTATGATAAGGTAGTTAAGACCGGATGCTTCTTGGCGGACATGGGCGATTTTGCTACATTTAATGAAATCTATGCCAAATACTTCACAGCTAAACCGGCGAGAAGCTGTGTGGCAGTAAAGACCCTTCCGAAAAATGTGCTTTGCGAAGTGGAAGTGATCGCATATCTGGGCGAATAAGCAGATTTGCGTTTTGACCGGATAAAAACGAAAAAAGAATATTTTCAGAAAAAATGCAAAAAATAGCAGGGAAAGAAATTTCTCTGCTATTTTTATTGCAAGAAAGGAGTTGTCATGGATTTGACAAGCTATGTAAATGCATTCTGGGTAGGCGGACTGATTTGTGCCGTCGTCCAGATTTTTATGGAAAAGACAAAGCTGATGCCGGGAAGAATTATGGTGATTCTCGTTTGTCTCGGTGCGGTGTTGAGTTTTGTCGGAGTATATGAACCGTTTGCGGAGTTCGCGGGCGCAGGAGCGTCGGTTCCGCTGATCGGCTTCGGAAATATACTGATGAAGGGTGTCAAAGAAGCGGTGGATCAGAACGGGTTTCTTGGTATCTTCATGGGCGGCTTCAAGGCCGGCGCCGTAGGCTGCAGTGCAGCACTTGTTTTCAGCTATATTGCGAGCCTTATTTTTAAACCGAAAATCGGGAAATAATAAAGAAAAGCGCCACACAATGTGGCGCATTTTATACTTACATCTCCTCAAACCCAATCTGCATGTTGGCGAGGGATTTGCGGATCGCCTGATCCCAGAGGGCGTCCAGAGACTTGTCCAAGGTAAAGCTGCGCATGGCAGTTCCCGTAAGACAGGTCAGGGTTTCGTTTTCGTAGCGGAAGGTCAGAATCAGAGCCTTGACCGCATCCGGATCGCCGGTAAATTCCGGGGAAGATAAAAGCTTCTGCATGTAGGAATCCGGCGCCTGCAGAACAAATTTAAAGGAAAGCGGAGCTTTGTCGCCCTTGATAAAGGAGGCTACAAGCTCGCGGTATTGTCCCCAGGGAGCAAATTCGCGCGCAGCGAGGGAAGGGTCATTAAGACGCTCCTCCTGCGTGTAAAAATCCTCGTGAATACGGCCCTCCAAAAACAGGGAAATGTCCTTGTTAGCGGAAACCTCCTGCAGGGAAAATTGATCAAAGGATGCAGCATAAAGTAATGTCTGCATCATTTTTTTTGTGTCTGTGATGGTAAGTGCGATCATAAAAACTCCTATCGTAATATGCCGAGTCGCGTAAGCAAAGAAAGCTCGAGGGTCTCACCGTTTGAGAGAAGGATCGATTTCTTGGTTTCCGACCGGATGTGATCTTTGTTGACCAAAAGATGTCCCGGTCTTTGGACAAATTCGTCGTAATCGCCGAGATACCGCAGCAGGTCATCACTTCCGCCGGTGCTTTCCAGCACATTGCCGTCAATGAAATGATAGCTGAGACGATGTTCTTTTTCGTCGGCTTTGGCATAGAGGATCGTGGCGCGGGATACATAGTGGGTGTCCGTGTCTGTCCGGATTTCCACCAAATCCAGCTGGCTCTGCACTTTTTGGATTTCCAGATGCACATCGCGGATCAGCTTGTGAAGCGGTGCGGTTAAAATCGGCTTGTCCAGGGTATACAGTCCCTGAATGGCCGTCTCATACAAAAAAGGAGCTTCTGCATTTTTACAAACGACAATCAGTCCCGGCGCATTTTTTTCTTTCAGTTTTTCTGCCACGGCAAGGGAATGCGGAACATCATTGTCAAAGTCAAGGACAAAGAGATCGTATTTCATGCATGCATGCAAAAAAGAAGTCTCATCCCCGTAGGAAGAAATAAACAAAGTTCCTGTCTCGGGAGCCAGGGCCGTGTTGGCACGGTCGAAAAGACGCTCGGCCTGTTTGCGGTCCGCAATATTGTCTGCGACGATGGCGATATGCATAGGGGGCCTCCTTGGTGAAAAATAAGCGCTGCCGCATAAATGCGACAGCACTTGTCCTTAAATTTCAGAATAGAACTACAGAATGCTGAACTGAATCGGTGACTGCCATAACAGATAGAGAATGACAAGCTGCACAATCAGTATAAGTGGCATTCCGTAGAGAAAATACCAGTGGCGGGTCTTGTGGTGGAAGGTAAACATTCCGAGAGTACTTCCCAGACTTCCTCCGAAGATGGCAAACAGAAATAACGTCGCCTCCGGAATCCGCCATGCTTTCTTTTTGGCTTTATACTTGTCGATGCCCATGAGAGCGAATGCGACAAGATTTATCATAATTACATATGAAACAATGATTAAAACTACGTCCATAATTACCTCAGACTATTTGTTAGCTTCCACTTCCTGCATCTTCATAGCGCGAACCTTGGTTGATAAACCGAAGAGGTTGATGAATCCTTCTGCGTCGCGGTGGTCGTAGAGATCACCTGTTGTGAAGGATGCGATGCTCTCGTTGTAGAGTGTGTACGGAGAAGTTGTACCTGCTTTGATAATGTTACCCTTGTATAACTTGAACTTAACTTCACCTGTCACATATTTCTGTGTGCTCTCGATGAAAGCCTGTGTAGCCTCGCGAAGCGGTGAGAACCATTTTCCTTCGTAAACGATCTGTGCGAAAAGGTTACCCATGTCTTCCTTTGTGCGGTATGTGTCGCGGTCAAGGATGAGCTCTTCCAGCTGCTGGTGAGCTTCGTAAAGGATGGTTCCGCCCGGTGTTTCGTAAACGCCGCGGCTCTTCATACCAACCACACGGTTTTCTACGATATCTACAATGCCGACACCGTGTTTTCCGCCGAGACGGTTCAGTTCACGGATGATGTCGGAAACTTTCATTTCTTTTCCGTTGACAGACTTCGGAACACCTGCTTCGAATGTCATTGTCACATATTCGCCTTCGTCCGGAGCTTTCTCAGGAGAAACACCGAGAACAAGAAGGTGATCGTAGTTCGGTTCGTTGCCCGGCTCTTCCAGTTCAAGACCTTCGTGGCTGATGTGCCATAAGTTACGGTCACGGCTGTAAGAGTTGTCTGCGGAGAACGGAAGGTCGATGCCATGCTGACGGCAATATTCGATCTCTTCTTCACGGGAGTTCATTGTCCATTTTTCATTTCTCCATGCAGCGATGATCTTAAGATCCGGAGCAAGTGCTTTGATACCGAGCTCGAAACGGATCTGGTCATTTCCTTTTCCTGTTGCACCGTGGCAGATAGCAGTAGCGCCTTCTTTGCGGGCGATTTCAACGAGTCTCTTTGCAATCGCCGGACGTGCCATGGATGTTCCGAGTAAATATTTGTTTTCATATACGGCGTGAGCCTGTACACAAGGAACGACATATTCGTCGCAGAATTCATCTGTGATATCTTCGATATATAATTTCTCTGCGCCGGAAAGTTTTGCTCTTTCCTCAAGTCCGTCCAGCTCGCTTTCCTGTCCGCAGTCTACGCAGACACATACAACTTCGTAATCGAAGTTCTCCTTGAGCCACGGAATGATCGCTGTTGTGTCAAGTCCGCCTGAATACGCTAAAATAACTTTTTCTTTCATGATTTTTGCCTCCGTTATGTATTTTTAAACTAATGTTTTAAACTCTGCATCCTATGATACATCATAATTTTGCATATTGCAAGCATAAAATAATGCATAAAATGATGAATATTTACGAAAAACATGCATAAAATAAAAAATATGTTGCATATTATGCATGGTAGACGTATAATTATGCAATAAAATAAAAAGCCGCACCGGGAAAACATATAAAATATAGGAAAGAACTTGAACGAAAGCGGATTTTAAAGTATGATATAAACGGTTTGTCCGTGCGGAAAGCGGACGCAGCCACGTTGTGCGCACCGGCGCACAAAGACAGGAGGAAATGATATGATCAAAGCAGGTATTATCGGAGCCACAGGTTATGCGGGTGCAGAGCTTGTAAGAATTCTGACACAGCATAAGGAAGTAGAGATTAAATGGTACGGCTCCAGAAGTTACATAGATAAGAAGTACGCAAGCGTGTACGGAAACATGTTTGAGATTGTGGAGGACTCATGTCTTGACGATAATATGGAGGAGCTGGCAAAGCAGGTGGATGTCATTTTTACGGCGACGCCGCAGGGATTCTGTGCATCGGTGATGAATGATGAGATCCTCAGTCAGACCAAGATTGTGGATTTGTCTGCGGATTACCGCATCAAGGATGTGGCTGTATATGAAAAATGGTACGGCATTGAGCACAAATCACCGCAGTATATTGAGGAAGCGGTTTACGGTCTCTGCGAGATCAACCGCGAGGATGTAAAAAAGGCGAGACTGATCGCCAACCCGGGTTGCTACACGACCTGTTCCATCCTGACAGCGTATCCGCTTGTAAAAGAAGGGCTCATTGATACGGCGACTCTGATTGTCGATGCAAAGAGCGGAACTTCAGGCGCCGGAAGAGGTGCCAAGGTGGCCAATTTATATTGTGAAGTAAATGAAAACATCAAAGCTTACGGTGTGGCAAGTCACAGACATACACCGGAGATTGAGGAGCAGCTCAGCTATGCGGCAGGAAAAGAAATCATGATCAACTTTACCCCGCATCTCGTTCCGATGAACCGCGGTATTTTGGTGACCGAGTATGCAACACTTGTAAAGAAACCGGACGGATCCCTTCCGACTTATGAGGAGATCAAGGCGGTGTATGATAAATATTATAAAGATGAGAAGTTTGTCCGCGTGCTGGAAAAAGATGTGCTTCCGGAGACGAAGTGGGTAGAGGGAAGCAACTATGTGGATGTAAACTTTAAGATTGACGAGCGTACCGGAAGAATTATTATGATGGGCGCACTTGATAATGTAGTGAAGGGAGCTGCAGGACAGGCGGTTCAGAACATGAACCTGATGTTCGGTCTTAAGGAGAGCGAGGGACTGGAACTCGTTCCGATGTTCCCGTAAAAGGAAAAAAGAGGAAACGATATGATACGTGCAATGCAGACAGAAGATTACGAACAGGTATATGCGCTCTGGAAGAGCATCAAAGGGTTTGCAATCCGCTCCATTGATGATTCCAAAGAGGGCGTAGAGCGGTTTCTTGTGCGCAACCCGGGCATCAGCGTGGTGGCCGAGGAGGACGGACGCATCGTAGGCGCGATTCTCTGCGGACATGACGGGCGAAGAGGTTGTCTTTACCATGTGTGTGTCAATCCGGAGTACCGCCTGCGGGGCATCGGTAAGGACATGGTAGTCTACTGCATGAACGCATTACATAAAGAGGGCATCAACAAAGTGTCGCTGATCGCCTTTACGCAGAACGATATCGGAAATGCATTTTGGAAAGAAATCGGCTGGACGAAGAGAGAAGATCTCAATTATTACGATTTTACATTAAATACAGAAAATATCGTGCAATTCAATAAGTAAGCCTTGGCTAACTTTTTGGCTGGGCAGACAGAAAAGAGGAAGAAACATGAACAAAAAAGATATGAATCAGATTATGGCAAAGGCGGAGGTGCTCATCGAGGCGCTCCCGTACATTCAGCAGTTTAACCGTCGCATCATCGTAGTGAAATACGGCGGAAGTGCGATGGCGAACCCGGAGCTTCAGAGAAATGTCATCAAAGATGTTACCCTGCTGAAACTGGTTGGTTTCAAGCCGATCATTGTGCACGGCGGCGGTAAGGAAATCAGCAGCTGGGTGGAAAAGGTAGGAAAAGAGGCGCAGTTCATCAATGGACTTCGCGTGACGGATGCGGAGACGATGGAGATTGCAGAGATGGTATTGTCCAAAGTAAATAAGCGTCTGGTAACTATGGTGGAAGAGCTCGGTGTCAAGGCGATCGGTATCAGCGGTAAAGACGGCGATCTTCTCCATGTAGATAAAAAATACTCCAACGGTGAGGATATCGGTTTCGTGGGCGATGTGAAAGCAGTGAATCCGAAGATTCTTTTTGACCTTCTGGAAAATGATTATCTCCCGATTGTAGCTCCGATCGGAATTGATGACAACTATGACACATACAATATCAATGCGGACGATGCAGCTTGTGCCATCGCCAAGGCAGTGGGGGCAGAGAAACTTGCGTTCCTGACAGATATCGAAGGCCTCTACAGAGATATCAATGACAAATCAAGCTTTATTTCCCGCCTGACAGCAACGGCTGCAGATGAATTGATCGGCGAAGGTTGTATCGGCGGAGGAATGCTTCCGAAGCTTAACAACTGTACGGACGCAGTGAAAAACGGCGTAGGCCGTGTCCATATTCTGGACGGAAGAATTGCTCACTGCTTACTTCTTGAAATCTTCACCAACGAAGGTATCGGAACAGCGATCGTAAAGGACGAAGGAGAGATGTTAAAATGATGATGCAGGAATATATCGAGCAGGCGGAGCAGGATCTGCTCCATACCTATAACCGTTATCCGGTTGTGTTTGATCACGGCGACGGGGTACATTTATATGATATCGAAGGCAAAGAATATCTGGACTTTGTATCGGGTATTGCGGTTTTTGCACTCGGCTATAACAACAAAGCTTACAATGATGCGTTGAAAGGACAGATCGACAAGCTCCTTCACACATCCAACTATTATTACAATGTTCCGGCCATTGAGGCGGCAAGAAAGCTGAAAAAAGTGTCCGGAATGGATCGTGTCTTCTTTACCAACAGCGGTGCGGAGGCGCTGGAAGGCATGATTAAGACAGCACGCAAATATGCATTTACAAAAGACGGAAGCACAGATCACGAGATCATTGCCATGGAGCATTCGTTCCACGGACGTACCATGGGAGCACTTTCTGTAACCGGAAATCCGGCGTACCGCGCGCCGTTTGAGCCGATGATCGGCAATGTAAAGTTTGCCAAGCTTAACGATTTCGACAGCGTGCTTGCCCAGGTGACGGACAAGACGTGTGCGATTCTCTTTGAGACGGTACAGGGTGAAGGCGGGATTTACCCGGCGACGGAAGAATTTATGAAAAAAGTCCGTGCGCTTTGCGATGAGAAGGATATTCTTCTCATGCTGGATGAGGTACAGTGCGGAATGGGACGTTGCGGCGAAATGTTTGCATGGCAGCGTTACGGTATCAAACCGGATGTGATGGCATCGGCAAAAGCCCTCGGCTGCGGTGTTCCGGTGGGAGCATTCCTAATGACGGAAAAGGTCGGTCAGGCATCGCTTGTTCCGGGAGATCACGGTACCACATACGGCGGTAATCCGTTTGCATGTGCGGCGATCAGCAAGGTATTGGATCTGTTCGAGGAGCAGAATATATTGGAAAATGTAAGAGAAGTCGGAGCATATTTGTCGCAGCAGCTGGATAAGCTTGCAGAGAAATATGACTTCATTGAGACACACCGCGGCGTCGGCCTTTTGCAGGGACTTGTCTGCAACAAACCGGTGGGCGAAATTATTAAGACGGCACTTTCCGAAGGTCTTGTATTGATCAATGCGGGCGCAAATATCATTCGTTTTGTTCCGCCGCTTGTCATTACGAAACAGGATATTGATCAGATGATAGAAATTCTTGATAAATGTCTCGCAGCACATTGTTAGTTAGAGGCAACCGAATCGGGAAAGAGATAGGGTATAAAAATGAGTTATAGAAGTAGATTTACAGCAGTCGTACTGGTACTGTGTATGCTTTGCTTTACGTGTTACCACGGGCTGGTCGGACCGTCCGAGACAAAGGAGAGCAGTCTTTCCGAGGTGCTTGATGACAAAGAGACGCTCCACGTCTGGTACACGGACGAGGCCTTGACAGACTATATGAACAGCTGTGCGCTTAAGTTTATGGAAGAAAATGAGGATGTCCGCGTGGTACCGACACTTGTTTCGGCTGTGGAGTATCTGGAGTCGATCAACGATGCGACCATGGAAGGAGAAGTATACCCGGATGTCTATCTGGTGACCAATGACTGTCTGGAAAAGGCATATCTGGCAGGACTTGCCTCGCAGATCACAGATCCGGCGAAAATGGTCACGACAGAATATTATCCGCAGACTGCCATTCATGCTGTGACATATAAAGGTAAGCCGGTTGCATATCCTTTTTATTATGAAACATCCATCTTTTTGTACAACCGTACCTATTTAGAGACGATGGCCCGGACTAAGGCAGAGGCACTTGCGTCGCAGGCTCAGGCGCCGGAGGGTGCAGAGGATGCGGAAGGTGACAGCGGGGAGGAAGCAACCGAAGAGGTACAGGAGGCAGAGGTGCTTCCGACTGTGAGCGGAGCGGACGGACTGATACCGAAAACCTTTGATGATATTTTGGCATTGGCGGATGAGTACGATGCGCCGGAGGGCGTGGAGGCCATTCTGAAATGGGATGTATCTGATATTTTTTACAATTATTTCTTTGCCGGCAATTATATGGATATCGGCGGAGAGACGGGGGACGACTCCTCGGTTGTGGATATTTATAATGCACAGTCCGTAGCATGTATGCAGATGTACCAGAGTCTGAATCAATTTTTCTCCATCGAGGCGGACGAGACAGATTATGATCTTGTGCTTGACGAATTTATGCAGGGCAAAACGATTTTTACCATTGCGACAACCGACGCTGTAGCGAAGCTGGAGCAGGCAAAGAGCGAGGGAACCTTTACATGGGAATACGGTATTTCGGCGATGCCGGATATCAGCAGTGAGCTTAAGACCAGAGGGCTTTCCGTGACCAACACGGCGGTGGTCAACGGCTTCAGTGAAAACAAGGAAAAGGCCAATGCGTTTGCGGCTTACCTGACGGGAAAGGTCGATACTTCTTTATATGAAAGAACCGGAAAACTGGCGGCGCAAAGTTCTGTGATTTATGACAATCCGAAACTTGACCATGCCATGGAATCCTACAACCTCAGCACAGGACTTCCGAAGCTGATGCAGGCCAGCAATTTCTGGGTGCAGCTGGAAGTGGCTTACACCGGAATCTGGCAGGGAGAAGATGCGGATGCGCGCATGAGACAGCTGGATGAACAAATGAAAAAACAAGTACAATAAAGTGCGAATAAAAACCGATGATTGGGACATGATGAAACTATTAGGAGGTCATGACAATGGTCGGTTTTTTAATTGCAATCGCATCCGGAATATTAATGAGTTTTCAAGGTGTGTTTAACACGGCGGTGACAAAGCAGTCGTCCATATGGTCGTCATCAAGTTTTGTCCATTTTACGGCGCTTGTTGTTTGTCTTGTCGCATGGCTTGTCACGGAGCGCACCGGATTTGGGGCGGTTCTTTCCGTTCGCCCGCGCTATCTCCTCACAGGAGGAGTGATTGGGGCTTTTATCACGTATACGGTCATTGTGAGTATGGCGCAGATGGGGCCGGCGAAGGCGGTCATGTTTATTGTCGTAGCACAGCTGATTTGTTCTTATCTCATTGAGGTTATGGGGTGGTTCGGCGTGGAGAAACAGCCGCTTACCATGCAGAAGATTATCGGTATGGCAGTGGCAATTTTCGGAATTATTCTCTTTAAATGGGAGTAAAAATTTCTTGCTATCGGAAGATAATTGGAATACAATAGAAAGGCAATGACATAGAGGGGCTCTTTTGGGAAAAGGAGACTATGTTATGCAAAAAAATACGGATAAATACCTTTTGATTACGGGCTGTCTGATCCTGACAGTCTTCTTGCTTTGCGGTTGCAAATCGAAAAGCGATCTTGTGATCACGGAAAGTGAGACGGTCGCACCGATGGAAGAGTCAGTGGTGGCGGATGTCTCGGATGAGACGCTTTTAGTATCTTCCGAGGATGGACCGGAGCAGGAGAAGGAATCGGAGACGATTTATGTCCAGGTGACCGGAGCGGTCCGGGCACCGGGAGTTTACGAAATGACGGAAGGCTCCCGTGTGTTTGAAGCCGTGCAGAAGGCAGGCGGTATGACCGATGAGGCCGCAGCGGATTGTATCAACCAGGCGGTGGAAGTGACAGATGGGGATATGATTGTGTTGTATACCCGCCGGGAGTGGGAGCAGATCAAGGCCGGTCAGACGGCGGTTGCCACAGGCGGTGAAGGCTTAGGAGCAATTTTGCAGGCGGATGACGGAAAGGTCAATATCAATACGGCGGATGTGACGCAGCTTTGCAGCATACCGGGTATCGGGGAGAGCAGGGCGCAGAGCATCGTTACATACAGAGAGCAAAACGGAAGTTTTGAGTCAGTGGAAGATATTATGAAAGTGAGTGGGATCAAAGACGGTCTCTTTCAAAAAATAAAAGATAAGATCAAAGTGTGATCGGGGAGAAGAAATGGCAAATAAGGTTTTGGTAGTAGACGATGAAAAATTAATTGTAAAAGGAATCCGTTTCAGTCTGGAACAGGACGGTATGGAAGTGACCTGTGCTTATGACGGGGAGGAGGCTCTGCAGTATGCGAAAGAGCAGCAGTTTGACATGATTTTGCTCGATGTCATGCTTCCGAAGCTGACAGGCTTTGAGGTATGCCAGCAGATTCGTGAGTTTTCCAATGTTCCGATTATCATGCTGACAGCCAAAGGTGAGGATATGGATAAGATTCTCGGACTGGAGTACGGGGCGGACGATTATATTACCAAGCCTTTCAATATTTTGGAGGTTAAGGCCAGAATCAAAGCCATCATCCGCAGAACAGCTAAAAATGCGCCGAAGAAACAGTCGGACGACCGGATTGTTTCGGGTGAGATGGTAATCGAACGAACAAACCGAAGAGTGACCATCGGAAGCAAAGAGATTAATCTGACGGCAAAAGAGTTTGATGTGCTGGAGCTTCTTGCCACGAATCCGAATCAGGTATACAGCAGGGAAAAACTGCTGACACTTGTATGGGGCGCCGATTATCCGGGCGATGTGCGTACCGTGGATGTGCATATCCGTAGACTGCGCGAAAAGATTGAGACCAATTCCAGCGAGCCGAAGTATGTGCATACCAAGTGGGGTGTAGGCTACTATTTTAAAGGGTGAGTAAATATTGAAGACCAGAATTACACAGTTTTTGAATCGAATACCGGGTCTTAGAAGCTTAAAGGTTCGTATCTTTTTTATCATTATGGTGGTCGGCATTCTCCCGACCATGATGCTTCGTTATGCCATTCTTGAAAACTACGAAAACCGTGCAGTGACCGTGCGGATCAATGACGTACAGAATCAGTTTAAGATTCTTGCGGATCATTTGATTACATATAACTATCTGACAGACACGTCATCGGAGGTTGTAAATGCGGAACTTGCCATGTTATCAGATCTATACGACGGACGTGTGATCATCATTGACCAAAACTGTAATATCATAAAGGATACCTACGGTATCAGTGAGGGAAAAACCATTATTTCGGAGGAAGTTATGCTCAGCATGAAAGGGCAGACTTCTTCTAATTATGATGCGGACAATCAGTATATTGAAGTGACGACGCCGATTATCGACAGTGCATCGAAGGAAGAGGAAACAGCGGTAAGCCCGGAAGAAGAAAAGAAGGATCCGTCTGTCGCAAAGGGAGTTATGTTAACCAGTGTGTCCACGGATAACATTGCAAAAAATATAGAAATATTGCAGGGACAGGCTACCATTCTGCAGATACTTGCAGCAGTGGTTCTCGTTGCACTTGCGTGGCTGTTATCCCATATTCTGGTAAAACCGTTTGAGCGCGTTACGGCGGCAATCCGTGAGACGAAGGAAGGATTTAATACAGAGCCGATCAGTGTCATGGATTATGAGGAGACGGAGCATATCATCAATGCGTTCAATGAACTTCTCGGCCGCATGAAAGTGCTGGATGAGTCGAGACAGGAGTTCGTATCGAATGTGTCACATGAATTGAAAACACCGATTACATCGATGAAGGTATTGGCGGATTCTTTGATTTCACAGGAAAATGTTCCGGTAGAACTGTATCAGGAGTTCATGGCAGATATCGCAGAGGAAATCGAACGTGAAAATGAGATTATCACCGATTTGCTTTCACTTGTTAAGATGGATAAGACGTCGGCGGATATGAATATAGAAAATATTAATTTGAATGAATTGATGGAATTGATTTTAAAACGTCTTCGTCCGATTGCAAAGCAAAGACATATCGATGTGCTTTATGAAAGTAAGAGAGAAGTGCAGGCAGAGGTAGATGAGGTGAAGCTCACGCTGGCATTATCCAATTTTGTGGAGAATGCAATTAAGTACAACAGTGATTACGGCTATGTAAAAGTATCTCTTGATGCGGATCACCAGTATGCGACCATTGTCGTGGAGGATAACGGAATCGGAATTCCGGAAGAAGAACAGGAACATATTTTTGAGAGATTTTACAGAGTGGACAAGTCTCATTCGAAGGAGATAGGCGGTACGGGACTTGGTCTTTCTATTGCAAGAAATGCGGTGCTGATGCACAGGGGTTCCATTAAGATAGACAGCAAGGAAGGCGAGGGAACGATAGTCACAGTCCGTATACCGATTATCTTTATCAGCAAATAACGGTCACCAACAGGATAAAGGGACAATAACTATGAAAAAAATAAAACTGTTTATGTGGTTGTTTGTTCTGTTAATGTGTGCAGGGTGTAAAAGAGAAGATACCTTGCAGGAGGGACAGGCTTACACGATTTACGAAGTGAATAAAGATGAGACCAGAGTTGTGGAGCGCACCATATACACCGGCGAGACGGATGCGGATGAGCTGCTGGCTTTGCTGATGAATGAGTTATGTCATGTCTCGGAAAATACGGAGAGCAGACCGGCGATTTTATCGGCGGAGTCGTTGCTTTCTTATGATTTTAAGGATGAAAATGTCACTTTGGATTTTTCGTCCGAGTATAGCTCGATGGCGTCAATCCGCGAAATTTTGGGTCGGGCGGCGATTGTACGAACATTGACCCAGATTGAGCAGGTTAAGTATGTGACGATACTGGTGGAAGGCAATCCGCTGCTGAATCGGTCCGGAGTTCCGGTCGGTGTTATGACGGCCGAGCAGTTCATTGACAATTCGGGAAATGTCATCAACACAGAGGAGATTGCATCGCTTACATTATACTTTGCAAATGAAGAGGGAAACGGCCTTGTCAAGGTGAATAGGGAAGTGGTTTACAGTAGTAATATTCCTTTGGAAAAACTCGTCGTGGAGCAGTTAATCCGCGGCGTTCAGGAGGGAGAAGAGGGCGCGTATCCGGTACTGGATCCGAACGTAAAAATAATTGCAGTCACAGCGCGTGACGGAATTTGCTATGTGAATTTTGACAGTACTTTCCTGGCGCAGACGACGGAGGTCAGTGCGGAAACTGTTATTTATTCCATTGTTAATTCACTGGCGGAACTCAGCGACATCAATAAGGTCCAGTTTTCCGTCGACGGAGAAAATGAAATTACATTTAAAGAAACTATGCCTCTTTCCGAAGTATACGGAAGAAATCTGGAAATGATCAAGGAGGCGGAATAGGAGCTGTTTATGAAACGACCGCTGTGTCTGTTTGTGTTCTTATTTGCAGCCCTTTGTTTTCTTATGCAGATGGATGCGGTGTCGCCCTTTTTTGGGGTGACATCGCACGAAAATATCGGACCGGCGGACGGAAGCAGATTGCGTATCGCGGGGCGGTTGCAAAAAAAGGAAGAAAAAAACGACAAACTGATCTATTATCTGAAAGATGTACAAATCTTACTCTCGGACCGTTCGGGTCCGGACCAAATTTCACACACAACAAAAAAGAATACGATGAAATACGAGGGTGTGATATGTTATATGTCACAATCGGATGCAGAGCCGATCGGCCGCTGGCTTTGTGTGGAAGGAAATGTCATGCAGCTGCAGCAGGCGCAAAACGACGGACAGTTTGATGCCCGCGCTTATTATAAAGGTCTGGGATATGATTTCAGAATGGTAAGCTGCAGCGTGTCTGCTGCAGGATATAAGTATGACAAATTCCATTCACTGTTGGTTGACATAAAAACAAAAATAGAATATGTTTACAGAGAAAATATGACATCGGAAAATGCAGGCATTTTGTGCGCAATGCTGCTTGGCGATAAGACCGCTGTCAACAGCGAGATAAAAAATCTGTATCGAAAATGCGGAATTGCCCATGTACTTGCTATTTCTGGTCTTCACATATCCATGCTGGGAATGCTTTTTTATAAGCTGATGCGGCGCTTGGGGATTTCTCCGGCGCTGTGTTCGGGGCTTGGGATTTTTGTTTCCTTGGTTTACATAAATTTTACCGGATTCAGTGCGTCTGCATTTCGCGCGACATGTATGTTTGTGCTATGTATGTTGGCGGATATTCTTGAAAGAACGTATGACATGAAAACCGCCATGGCTTTTTCGGCATTTCTCATGCTTTTGTCTGATCCGTCCTCCATTGTGCAGGCGGGCTTCTTGATGTCTTATCTTGCGGTTGCGGGACTTGCGTGGGTGAGTCCGTTATTTGAGCCGCAGCAAAGGACCGGGAAGCCTCTGGAAAAATGCAAAAGCAGTCTGTTGTCCGGATTCAGTGTCCAGGTGCTGATTCTTCCGGTCTCCCTTTGGTTTTACTATGAATTTCCTCTATGTTCCTTTCTTCTCAATCTGATTATTGTTCCCTGTATGACCCTGATTCTAATCAGCGGTATTGTCGGCGCATTGCCCGGATGCAGTGTCTGTCTGCTGGTAGCAGATAAATTCCTTGATTTTTATGAGTGGCTCTGTCTATTGACGGAGAAGATTCCCGGAGCCGTGATTGTGACGGGGCGCCCGGCGGTCTGGCAGATGATACTTTACTACGGACTTATTTTGCTTTGGATATATCGCTCACACACTGTGGTAAAGGAGAAAAAGAAGTGCACACCGGCTTTTTTGTTTCCTCTTTTGTGCATGCTTTTGTTTTTGGTGCCTGTTCATCGAAGTGACCGGGTGGATATGCTTTCCGTCGGACAGGGTGACTGCGTCTGCATGCGTGATGCAACAGGAAAGGTGGTTTTTGTAGACGGAGGAAGCACAGATGTCGATGCGGTGGGAAAGTATCGTGTGATTCCGTTTTTGAAATATCATGGAATAACAACGATCGATATTGCTTTTTTGTCCCATGCCCATGCGGATCATTACTCGGCAATCCTGGAAGTTTTGGAAACGGGGGCGTCGGAGGGGGTCTGTATTCAGACGCTTTGTCTATCAAAGTTAGCGAAGGGTAACGAATTGTATGGGGAGATCGTTGCGGCGGCAAAGAAGGCCGGTGTGAAGATTATATATGTGGGGAGCGGAGAGCGGATTGTCTGCGGAAGGATGTCCTTTGACTGTGTATATCCAAGTGATGATAAGACCGCTTATCCTGCGGATGAAAATGATGCATCCATGGTACTTTTTGCGCGGCTGAATGGGTTTTCCATGTTGCTCACCGGTGACAGTACACAGAAATGTGATGCCAAAGTAATCCGCAGTTTGCAGCGATTCGGAGTTTCAAAGATTGTATGTCTGAAAGCAGCTCATCACGGGGCACGGACCTCCACAAGTGCAGAGCTGTTGGAAGCGTTTGATTTTGATGTGGCGCTTATTTCCTGCGGAATGGATAATTTTTACGGGCATCCGCACGAAGAGCTGCTGGAAAGGCTTTCCGGATCCGGGTGTGAGATTTGCTGCACGGCCGAGCACGGGCAGATTACATTGCTGATTGGGAAAGGAAAGACGGAAGTGAGAAAAAAAGTAAAATAACCCTGCGTTACGGCTTGCTTATGACGCTGCGTTATGTAATATTTTAAGTAGAAAGAACTATGATTAGAGGCGGAGGAGAAGAAATGCTCATTATCAAAAATTTGACCAAACATTACAGAGGAAGCGACAAAGGAGTCACGGATGTCAATATCCATGTGGAGCAAGGCGATATTTACGCATTTATCGGGCATAACGGAGCCGGGAAAACAACCACGCTCAAGTGCATTACCGGTATACAGGATTATGACAGCGGAGAGGTGCTGATTGACGGCACAAATCTGAGAGACGACAAGCTTGCGTGCAAGAAAAAGTTTGCTTACATTCCGGACAATCCGGATTTATATGAATATTTGACAGGAATCCAGTATTTGAATTTTGTGGCGGATGTATTTGAGATTTCTTCGCAGGACAGAGAAGTGCGTATAAAAAAATATGCGGATGCATTTGAGATTACGGAATCTCTTGGAGATCTCATTTCCGGCTATTCCCACGGTATGAAGCAGAAACTTGCTCTGGTTTCCGCATTGATACACAACCCGAAGCTGTGGATTTTGGACGAGCCGTTTGTCGGTTTAGACCCGAAGGCATCCGTCGTACTTAAGCAAATCATGCATGAGACATGCGAGGGAGGCGGAGCCGTCTTTTTCTCCACCCATGTGCTGGAGGTAGCGGAGAAACTGTGTAACAAGGTAGCAATCATCAAGGAAGGGCGGGTGATTGCCGGCGGAAATATGGACGAAGTCTTAAAAGAGACGGGCTCTCTGGAATCACTGTTTATGGAGGTGCAGAGCGATGAGAGAGATTAAGCTTTTGACAAAGCTTGAGCTATGCAATCTGTACGGATGGAACGTGATAAGACATATAAAGGATCCGATGCAGAAAAAAAAGACAGGAATATTTGCGGGAATCGTTGCGTTTTTGCTATTGGCAGTTCTGTCTTATATTGTGGCGCTCAGTGCAGGGCTCGCACTGCTGGGAGCGGCGGATCTCATACCGGCCTACCTGATTGCGCTGGCAAGCTTTCTGATTTTGTTTTTTGATGTGTTTAAAATCGGCGGGGTGATGTTCCGCCAAAAGGGCTATGATATCCTATCGGCGCTTCCGGTCACCGAGTTTGCGACCGTTGCGAGCAGATTTCTCCGCATGTATGTGGAAAGCCTGATCATGTCGATCCTTGTGTTTGTTCCCGGATTTATTGTGTATGCAGTGGTTGAAAAGCCGGGAGCAGGATGTTACCCGGTTGCAATTTTTACGATGATGGCAGTTCCGGTCCTTCCGTTGTCGCTGGCGGTATTTGTCGGCGGCCTGATCACCGGAATTTCATCCCGCATGAGGCACAAATCATTGGTGGAGGCGGTGCTGTCTCTTGCGGTTGTACTGGGGGTGCTGTCGCTTTCCACAAACCTTTCCGGTATGGAGAGTGAGCTTTCACTCGATATGCTCCGCCGATTTTCAGAGATCGCAACCAAGGCGTTGCAGGACGTTTATCCGCCGGCTATTGTTTTGGGAGACGCCATCGTAAAGGGTGAGTTTTTTGCATGTCTGGCGTTTATGGCAGGTTCTTTGCTTGTTTTTGGGATTGTGATATGGATTGTGGCAAGGAACTATCATAAGATTTGTCGTAATCTTTATTCCGTCAGGACGAGACATGATTACAGAATCGGACAACTCAAAAGCAGTTCACCTTACAAGGCCGTGCTTGTGCGTGAAGCCAGACGCTATTTCGCATCCGGACCGTATGTGTCAAATACAATCATCGGACCTGCCATCGGGGCAGCAGCCGGTGTGGCCTTGCTGTTTTCGGATATGGGACAGCTAGAGGCGCAGATTGCTTTGCAGATACCGGTAGCCATGAATTTTGTGGAAGCATTGCCGCTTCTTGTGGCATCGGTCACGGCGATGATGAATGCAGTGTGTATTTCGGTCTCCATGGAGGGAAAGGAGTGGTGGATTGTAAAGAGTCTTCCGCTGCCTGAAAAAATGATTCTGGATGGAAAGCTGTTCTTTAATCTGTTGTTGATTGCACCGTTCTTTACGGTGGCAGAGATTTGTCTTATGATCGCACTGCGGCCTTCTGTTTCGCAGATACCGGGAATGGTGTTGCTGCCTGTGCTTCTCATTGTGTTTTCCTGTGTGTTCGGTCTTAGAATCAATCTTCTGTTTCCGAAGATGGATTGGGAAAATGAGACAATAGCCGTAAAGCAGAGCGCATCCTCTTTGCTCGGAGGACTCGGCGGCGTTCTTTTGACATTGATCTTTGTGATTCCCGTACTTTTTCTGCCGCTGCGCTTTTACCTGCTTGTATGTTTGGCGGAATGTGTGCTTCTTCTGGTTTTGATACGTATTCTTTACAAAAAGAACATAGAGACAAAGCTTGAAACCATATAGAAAAATGTGCGCTGATATGCTACAATAAAGCAGATTATAGAAAAAGCGGGTGTATTATGCAAAAGATTGCGAATGACATAAAAGAATCGCGTTTTAAGCAGATATATCTTCTGTACGGTGAGGAGGATTATCTGCGAAAGCAATACAGAGACCGGCTGACAAGAGCGCTTGCGGATCCGGAAGACACGATGAACTACCACTATTTTGAGGGTAAGGATGTTGTGGCGGAGAAGCTCATTGATTTGGCGGAGACCATGCCTTTCCTTGCGGAGCGCAGGGTGATTGTTGTGGAAAACAGCGGATTTTTCAAAAATGCGCAGGAAAAGCTGGCCGATTATTTGAAAGAGGTCCCGGAGACGACCGTGTTTCTCTTTGTGGAGGAGCAGGTGGATAAAAGAGGCAAGATGTTCAAGGTCTGCAAGGAACACGGATATGCTGCGGAGTTTTCGGCGCAGGATGAGGAAGTACTCAGACGCTGGATACTGGGGAATCTCCGGAAGGAAGGAAAGCAGATTACCCAGCGCGGACTTGAGGAGTTCATGGAACGCACGGGGACGGATATGGTCAACATTACCAGCGAAATGGAAAAACTGCTCTGTTACACCCTCGGAAAAGAGGATATCACTTCCGATGATGTGGATGCAGTCTGCACGAGGCAGATTACAAACCGCATTTTCGAAATGATCGAAAAGGTGGCAGCGAAGCAGCAGAAAGCGGCACTGGATCTTTATTACGATCTTTTGTCGTTGAAGGAGCCGCCGATGCGTATATTGTTTTTGATCACAAGGCAGTTTAATCTGCTTTATCAGACGAAGCTTCTTCGGGGCAAAGGATATGACAACAAGGCACTGGGAAGTAAGCTTGGTCTGGCACCGTTTATTGCATCCAAATATATGTCACAGGCTGCAAAGTTTAAAACGGAGGATCTGCGCACTGCCATCGAAGAATGCGCGGCGGCGGAAGAGCGGGTGAAGACCGGCCGGATGACGGATGTACTTGCGGTGGAACTTCTGATTATTAATTTCAGCAGTTGACCGGTTGTGAAAGGAGAATATCATGTTTGAGTTAATATTTATCATTATCATTTTTTCTATTATAAAAAATGCGACAAAGAAAAAGAAGAATACAACGCAAAGGACAGTCACACAGGGGAGTAGGCCGGTGAGACAAAATCCGCCGCGTTCGCAGCAGGGAAAGAATGTGCAGAGACAAAATGTGCAGCAAAAACCGGCAAAGGCACAGAGCGGCGTACAACCGGCGTCCGGCGTAAAAAAGCAGGAACCCGTACAGGAAAAGAGTACTACGGATATGCTGCGTGAAAAGGCACTGCAGGATGACAGGGAAGAGATGCGCGATAAGCATGAGCAGCGCATGAAAAATAAAAAGTATTACGGAGGCCATAACTATGCACAGAAATATCTGATCGGCGATCCGGTTCCGAAGGATAAACGCATGGTGTATTGTTCGTACTGTAATGCGGAAAATCTTATTCCGACCTACAGCAGGGCAGGAAGCTATAACTGTTATTTCTGCAGGGAAGAGCTGTAATACTCAAAATATGAACAAGTAGTGAGGCAGACAGAATAAAATACAAATTGTTGCAAATGATGTTACAAAAGAGAAAGGGTGGTAAAGTATGGTTAAAACAATCACAAGCGAAAATTTTGAACAGGAAGTGTTAAAGAGTGATAAGACGGTGGTACTTGATTTTTGGGCATCATGGTGTGGCCCTTGCCGCATGTTTACACCGATTATTGAAAAGTTTGCCGAGGACAATCCGGATGTGGTTGTCGGTAAGGTGAATATTGACGAGCAGGGAGCTCTTACCGACAAGTTTTCTATTATGAGTGTACCTACCCTCGTAATCATGAAGCAGGGCGAGGTTGTAAAGAAATCAGCCGGGGTCATTTCAAAGGAAGCAATCGAAGCAATGCTTGCATAAAAAATGGGATAAAAAAGAAAGCGCCTTCTTCGGCGCTTTCTTTGATGTTAACATAGGTGCTATGGGGTTATCTCATAATAATATAAGCCGTATATACCCCGTAAGCAATCAAGCAAACAATACCTTCCCAGCGGTTTGTTTTTTCGCTTGTCTTTGCAAAGATGAAAATAACGATACATACGACAATGAGAATTGCGGTGTCGATAATCAGCTCTGCGGAAGCTGTAATCGGTGCAAGTACCGATGCAATACCGAGAATGAAAAGGATGTTGAAAATATTGGAGCCGATGGCATTTCCTAAAGCGATGCCACTGTCTCCTTTTTTTGTGGCGACAAAGGAAGTGACAAGTTCCGGAAGTGACGTTCCGATGGCAACAATGGTCAGGCCGACCAGTGTTTCGCTCATGCCCAGCGACTTTGCAATGAGACTGGCATTATCAACGACAAAATTTCCGCCGAGGATAATGGCGCAGAGACCGATGAGCATGAAGAGAATACTCTTCGGAACGGACATCAATTTGACCGCTTCACCTTGTGTCCGGTTTTTCAGCGCATCGCGGATGACAAAGAAAAGATATACTGCTATACCGAGAAGAAGGAGAAGCCCTTCGAGGCGGCTGAGCTTTCCGTCCAGAATCAGCACAAGAAGAAGAATCGTAATACCGATATTCACCCAGAGGTCACGCTTCATAATATCTCTGTGCGTGGTTACAATGAAACAGGTGGCGCACAGTCCGATGACGCCGAGCTGATTAAAAAGGTTGGAGCCGATGACGTTCCCAAGTGCAATGTCGGCATTTCCGCCGAGTCCGGCTGTGATACTGACAGCAGCTTCCGGAGCACTGGTTCCCATGGCAACGATCGTCAGTCCGATGATGACAGACGGGACTTTGAGAATACCGGCGATGGAAGAAGCGCCGTCCACAAACCAGTCCGCACCTTTCACCAAAAGAACGAATCCAACAAGCAGTAACAAATACATCATAAATAATTCCCTCCGTTTCCGTGCAAAAAGGAAATAAAAAAGACCTTTATTGCACTAAAAATAAGCAATAAAAGTCTTGTCACATACATAAATGTAAGTGTGATGTCCGGCCCCTCGGGCGTGATGACGAACAACACAGGCGGCTTTCGCTGCCGACTACTCCCTTGTATTAATATTATATATATCACTATCGAAAATAAGTGTCAAATTTTTTCTATTTTTTCAGCCAGCTGCTATCTTTGAATTCCTTCGGAGATATTCCGTATTCCTTTTTAAACGCACGGAAAAAGCTGGAATAATCTTTAAAACCTGACACAGAAAAGGCTTTGCCGATATCAGTGCCGCCGACAATGGCGTCTCTGGATAAGGCGAGTCTTTTTTTTATGATGTACTGATGCACGGAAATCCCCAGATTTTCCTTGAAAATATGGGAAATATGGTATTTGCTCACAAAAAACGAATCTGCCAAAGAATCCAGGGACAGGTCTTCATCCAGATGGTTTTCGATATATTGTATCAGGCTTTCGTATAAATTTTGAGGAGACTTTGGCCGGTTCGGATGGTTTTGCGTGTGAGCCAGGCGGTTTATGTGAAGCAGCAATTCCTCGGCAGAAAGAGCAATTTGGGCAATGCGGCCGAAATGGTCCGAGTGAATTTCCTCGATCAGACGGAAAAAGCGTGCGCGCAGTCCGTTGGAGCCGATGACATCGTTATGATATACGTAATGTTTGTCTTTGATCGCACATTTTACAATATAGACATAGTCCTCGGAACGTTCATAAAGCCGGCGGTAATATTTTTGGCTGATCCAAAATACAAAACGCCGGTAAGGAATATCCGGATTATGGTTGACAATGTGATGCGGAATCTCCGGCGGAATGATGATGACATCCCCCGGACGCAGTGGATAGGATTTGTCTTCTATATGCATAGAGACAGAACCTTGAAGGAAAAAATAGAATTCACAATAATTGTGTGTGTGGTTAGTAACGCCTCCAAAGTGGGTATCATTATAGTAGTAAATTTCAAAGTCTTCGGACAGCATGTGCTGCCTTGTCTGGAATGGTGTTTGTAAATTTTTTTTCATATTCGGAGAATAACATAAAACCGCAACTTTTGCAATGTATACAACAATATGCCCAATGTGAATATGAAGCGGTTTTCCGTATAATATATTTAATGGGAAAATGAACGAAAAAACAGATGGTGAAAGGAGAAAACAGAGCAATGAAATTGAACAGTCAGGGACTTTCGGACAGAGGACAATGGGAAGCAAAAGGTTACATGCTTCCGCAGTTTGACAGAGAGGCAGTTACGACGGCGACAAAGGAGAATCCGTTCTGGATTCATTTCGGACCGGGGAATATCTTCCGTGCATTCCAGGCCAATGTAGTACAGAATCTGTTGAATGCCGGACTTCTAGACAGAGGTCTTGTGGTGGCAGAAGGTTATGATTATGAAATTATTGAGAAGATGAATCATCCGCATGATGACTACAATCTGCTCGTGACATTAAAGGCGGACGGCAATGTCGAAAAAACAGTGATCGGAAGCGTAGTGGAATCCCTGACGGTCAATTCGGAAAATGAGACAGACTGGAACCGCCTCAAAGAAATTTTTGCAAAGGATTCGCTTCAGATGGTTTCTTTCACCATCACAGAAAAAGGATACAGTCTGGTAAACGGAAAAGGAGACTTCCTTCCGGGCGTTCCGGAGGATATGAAAAACGGTCCGGCAAAAGCCATGAGCTACATGGGAAAGGTTGCAGCTCTTCTGTATGCCAGATATGAGGCGGGACAAAAGCCGGTTGCCATGGTCAGCATGGACAACTGTTCCCACAACGGAGATAAATTGTATGCAGCGATCAATGCTTTCGCTGAAAAGTGGACAGAAAACGGTGTTGCGGAGGAAGGCTTTCAGACATATGTAAATGATAAGTCTAAGGTAACTTTCCCGTGGACGATGATTGATAAGATTACACCGCGACCGGATGCATCCGTGGAGGCTATTTTGAAGGCGGACGGGCTGGAAGAACTTGAGCCGGTTGTAACATCCAAAAACACGTGGGTTGCTCCGTTTGTCAATGCGGAGGAGACAGAGTATCTCGTAATCGAAGATGCGTTCCCGAACGGAAAGCCGGAAGCACTTACAAAGGGAGGTCTCATGTTTACAGAGCGCGAGACAGTGGACAAGGTAGAAAAAATGAAAGTATGTACCTGTTTAAATCCGCTTCACACTTCATTGGCAGTATTTGGATGCTTGCTCGGTTATGAGAAGATTTCCGAGGAGATGAAAGATCCGCAGCTCCGCAAGCTGGTGGAGACCATCGGTTATGTGGAAGGTCTTCCGGTAGTAGTGAATCCGGGAGTTCTGGATCCGAAGGAGTTTATCGATACGGTGCTCAACATCCGCATTCCGAATCCGTTTATGCCGGACACACCGCAGCGAATTGCAACGGACACTTCCCAGAAACTGGCGATTCGTTTCGGGGAGACCATCAAGGCATATGCAGCATCAGATAAGCTGAATGTAGCAGATTTAAAATTGATTCCGCTTGTGTTTGCAGGATGGCTCCGCTACCTCATGGCGGTGGACGACGGCGGAAAAGCCTTTGAGCTGAGTCCGGATCCGCTTCTTGACAGCGTTTGCCCGCATGTGGCAGGTATCAGTCTCGGTGGTGAGACAGATGTGGAAGCGGCCATTGCACCGGTTCTTAAGGATGCAAAGATTTTCGGTGTTGACCTTTATGAAGCAGGTCTCGCACAGACAGTACTCGGTTACTTTAAAGAGATGATTGCAGGGGAAGGTGCTGTGCGCCGGACTCTTGAAAAATACGTGGCATAGGAAGGAAAGAGAAGGAGAAATTATGAGTATAGCAGAAACAATTCAGAACATGGGTGTCGTACCGGTGGTGGTACTTGAAGATACAAAGGATGCAGCGCCGCTCGCAAAGGCGCTCACAGAAGGAGGACTTCCTTGTGCGGAGGTAACATTCCGTACGGCGGCGGCAGAAGAGTCCATCCGCATTATGGCAGAGCAGTTTCCTCAGATGCTCGTGGGAGCAGGTACGGTGCTCACCATAGATCAGGTGGACCGTGCGGTGGCAGCAGGGGCTAAGTTCATTGTAAGCCCGGGATTTGATCCGGAGATTGTGGACTACTGTCTGGAGAAAAAGATTCCGGTATTTCCGGGATGTATCACGCCTACTGAGGTAGCACAGGCGGTGAAGAGAGGACTTGAAGTAATCAAGTTTTTCCCTGCGGAACAGTTCGGCGGAGTGGCTACCATCAAGGCACTTGCAGCACCTTACACCGGTGTGAAATTTATGCCGACGGGCGGTGTCAATGCAAAGAATCTGGAAAGCTACCTGAGTTTCCCGCGTATTATCGCATGCGGCGGAAGCTGGATGGTCAGCGGTGCTCTTGTAAAAGAAGGGAAGTTTGATGAGATCAAGGCGCTGACACAGGAAGCGGTTTCCCTTGTGAAACAGATTCGTAATAAATAAAAGTATTTTGGAGATAATCATATGAAACAATTTATGGATAAAGATTTTCTTTTGACAACGGAAACGTCCCAAAAGCTCTACCACGAATATGCGTCTGTTATGCCGGTTCTTGATTATCATTGTCATATCAATCCGCAGAAAATATATGAGGACCGGGCATTTGAAAATATTACGCAGGTATGGCTCGGGGCAGATCACTACAAATGGCGCCAGATGCGTTCCAACGGTGTGGAAGAGAAGTATATCACAGGAGATGCTTCCGACCGGGAGAAATTTCAAAAATGGGCGGAAACGTTGGAGATGGCGATCGGAAATCCGCTGTATCACTGGAGTCATTTGGAACTTCAGCGGTTTTTCGGATATGAGGGCTGGTTAAACGGTGATGCCGCAGAGGAGGTTTGGAATCTTTGCAATGAGAAATTGCAAAACGGTATGACCGCAAGAAAGATGATTGAGATGTCAAACGTGACACTTATCTGTACGACGGACGATCCGGCGGACAGCCTGGAGTGGCATCAGAAAATTGCGGCGGATGAAAGCTTCAAGGTTCAGGTGCTTCCGGCGTGGAGACCGGAAAAGGCCATGAACATTACGAAACCGGATTATCTTGATTATCTGGACAGGCTCGGTAAGGTGAGCAAAGTGGAAATCAGAGATTTTGCATCTCTGATTGAGGCACTGAAAATAAGAATGGAATTTTTCCATGAAAACGGATGCACCATTTCCGATCACTCTTTGGATTACGTTATGTATGCACCGGCTTCGGAGGCGCAGGTGGAAGAGATCTTCCGGAAACGTCTTGCGGGAGGAGAGATCACCCCAGCGGAGAAAAAGCAGTTTGAGACGGCGTTCATGATTGCCATGGGCAGAGAATACCACAAAAAGAATTGGGTGATGCAGCTGCATTTTGCGGTAAAACGTGACAACAACGAAAGTATATTTGCATCCTGCGGACCGGATGCGGGAATTGACTGCATCAGCAATTTTACCCCGGCGGATCAGATGGCGGATTTCTTAAACGCACTGGCAAAGACCGGTCAGCTTCCGAAGACCATTCTTTATTCCCTGAATCCGGCGGACAATGCGACGATCGGAACGATTATGGGATGCTTCCAGGGAAGCGAAGCCATCGGAAAGATCCAGCAGGGAAGTGCATGGTGGTTCAACGACCACAAGGAAGGCATGATCGAGCAGATGAAGTCGCTGGCGAGTCTCGGACTGTTAGGCAATTTTATCGGAATGCTGACCGATTCCAGAAGCTTTTTATCTTATACCAGACATGAATATTTCCGCAGAATTGCCTGTGAACTGATCGGCGGATGGGTGGAAAACGGAGAGTATCCGGCGGACTACAAGGCACTGGAAAAGATTATAAAAGGGATTTCCTATAACAATGCAGTAAGGTATTTTAATTTCGATTTATAAGAAGGGAGAATGGCAAAATGGATTTAAATTTAAGACCTGCAAATGAATGTAAATTTGATGCGGTTTCTTTGGGAGAGGTTATGCTTCGTCTGGATCCGGGCGAGGGACGTATCCGCACGGCAAGACAGTTCCGCGCATGGGAAGGCGGCGGAGAGTACAATGTAGTGCGCGGTCTTCGCAGATGCTTTGGATTGAAAACAGCCGTGATTACGGCGTTTGCCGACAATGAAGTGGGAATGCTCATGGAGGATTTCATTCTTCAGGGCGGTGTGGATACTTCTCTCATCAAATGGATGAAGACAGACGGTATCGGAAGAACCTGTCGTAACGGTATCAATTTTACGGAGAGAGGATTCGGTATCCGCGGTGCGGTAGGATGTTCCGACCGTGCGAATACGGCGATTTCAAAGGCAACGTCGGAGGATTTCGATTTTGACTATATTTTCGGTGAACTCGGTGTGCGCTGGTTACATACCGGCGGAATTTACGCAGCTTTGTCCGAGCAGTCCTGTGAAACGGTATTGGCGGCGATTAAGACAGCAAAGAAATACGGAACGATCGTATCTTACGACCTCAACTACCGTCCTTCCATGTGGAGTGCCATCGGCGGACATGCAAAGGCACAGGAGGTCAACAAAGAAATTGCCAAATATGTGGATGTCATGATCGGAAACGAGGAGGACTTCACCGCATGTCTCGGTTTTGAGATTGAGGGCAACGACGCTAACTTGAAAGAACTCAACATCGAAGGATACAAAAAGATGATCAATGAGGCGGTAAAGACCTACCCGAATTTCAAAGCGGTTGCAACGACGCTCCGAGAGGTGAAAACGGCGACGGTCAACGACTGGAGCGCACTTTGCTGGGCAGGCGGCGAAATTTATAAAGCAAAAGATTACAAAGGTCTTGAAATTATGGACCGTGTCGGCGGTGGTGATTCCTTTGCCTCCGGTTTGATTTACGGACTGATGACCACAGGCGATGCCGAGGTGGCAGTCAACTACGGTGCAGCGCACGGTGCACTTGCCATGACAACACCGGGCGATACGACAATGGCCAGCAAAAAAGAAGTGGAAGCAATCATGGGCGGAGCAGGTGCCCGCGTACAGAGATAGAAAAGGGTAAGGAGGAAATAATATGCCAATGCAGATGGGGTTCCGTTGGTACGGAGAAGGCAATGACAAAATCAGTCTTTCCTACATCAAACAGATTCCGGGCGTGACAAGTATTGTCTGGGCGCTTCACGACAAAATGCCGGGAGAAGTGTGGGAAGTAGAAGAGATTGCACAGGTACAGAAACAGCTTGAACCATATGGTTTTAACATGGACGTGGTGGAGTCGGTCAATGTTCACGATGACATTAAGATCGGACTTCCGACCCGCGATCAATACATTGAAAATTACATTCAGACGATCCGCAATCTTTCCAAGTTCGGCGTCAAAGTAATCTGCTATAATTTTATGCCGATCTTTGACTGGACACGTACGGATCTGTTCCATCCGGTGGGTGACGGATCGACCGCTCTTTATTATGAGGCGAGTCGCATCCACGATGATCCGAAGGAGATGGCAGATTACATTTTAAATAATTTGGGCGGACTTACATTCCCGGGTTGGGAACCGGAGCGTATGGCAAAGCTTGACGAGTTGTTCGAGGCTTACCGTCCGGTTAGCAAGGAGAAACTTTGGGAGAATCTCAAATATTTCCTGGAAAAACTTATGCCGGTCTGCCATGAGACAGACATCAAGATGGCGATTCATATGGACGATCCGCCATGGGATATTTTCGGACTTCCGAGACTTCTCACAAGCGGAGAAAACATTGATCGTTTCTTATCTATGGTGGATGATCCTTATAACTGTCTGACGCTGTGTTCCGGAAGCTTAAATGCCGATCCGAACAATAAGGTGTCAGATATCGTCCGCAAACATTGCGACCGCATTGCATTTGCTCATATCCGCAATGTAAAGCATTTCGAAAACGGAGACTTCTCGGAGGCAAGCCACCGCGATTGCGACGGCGATACCGGAATTCTTGATATTTTGAAAGCTTACCATGACGGTGGTTACGAAGGATATATCCGCCCTGACCACGGACGTCATCTCTGGGGAGAAGGTCCGGGGAATGTACGACCGGGCTACGGCCTGTATGACCGTGCACTTGGGGTTATGTATATGCTCGGTGTTTGGGATATGTTGGATAAATTAGACAAAGAGAAGTAAAATAGAGAAAAACATGTAATGTGATTGGGAAGGAAACAATAAATGAGAAGAACAGAAAAGCTCATGACCGGCTGGAGCTTCACGGATTTTTCCGGAGACAGACAGCCTGTAGCGCTTCCGCACACATGGAATGCGAAGGACGGACAGGACGGCGGAAACGATTACCTGCGCGGAACTTGTATCTACGATAATGTAATCAAAAAACCACAGTTCGATCCGGAAAAAGAATGTGTGTATCTGCAGTTTCACGGGGTGAATGCAAGTGCGACGGTGCTGCTGAACGGGACAGAAATGATATCCCATGACGGAGGATATTCCACCTTCCGTGTGGACGTGACCAAGGCGCTTCTGGATGAAAATAAAATTGAGATCAAAGTGGACAACAGTGTCAATGACAGAGTGTATCCGCAGAAGGCAGACTTTACCTTCTACGGCGGAATTTACAGAGATATCGAGTTTCTGATTGTTGACAGGAAGCATTTTGATCTGGATTACTATGGCGGACCGGGCATGAAATATGAAACGCAGGTGGAAGGGCGCAGTGCAAAAGTGCACGTGATCTCTTACTTGTGTGAGACGGCAAAAAACAGTGAGACAGAAGTCAAAGTAATTCTGTCGGATGCAGACGGAAAAGAAGTAGCTACGGGTAACGGATGTGAGACGACATTGGACATTCCGGAGGTTCACCTTTGGGACGGTCTGGAAGATCCGTATCTTTATACACTTACCTGTCAGTTGTGCGAAGGTAACGATGTGATCGATGAAATAGCATGCAAATGCGGTGTCCGTACCTTTGAGTTCAGTCCGAAGGATGGATTTCACCTGAACGGAAAGCGATACCCGCTTCACGGGGTATCCCGTCATCAGGACTGGAGAGATATCGGAAATGCCATAGATACAGAGAAGATGGATTTGGATATGGAGCTGATCCGCGAGGTGGGAGCCAATACGATTCGCCTTGCGCACTATCAGCACAATCAATATTTTTATGATCTGTGCGACAAATACGGAATGATTGTCTGGGCAGAGATTCCTTATATATCCGAGCATCTTCAGAACGGAAGAGAAAATACATTTTCGCAGATGAAGGAACTGATCGTTCAGAATTACAATCATCCTTCCATCGTGACGTGGGGTGTTTCCAACGAGATTACGATTTCCGGCGGAAGATACAAGAGAGATATGCTGGACAACCACCGTGCATTGCAGAAACTCTGTAAGGAGATGGATCCGGGAAGACCGACGACACTGGCGTGCTTTGCTATGTGTTATCACTGGCATCCGGTGGCACATATCACGGATTTGGTCGGTTGGAATTTATATCTTGGCTGGTATGTTCCGGGATTTTTCTTAAACGACCTTTGGATCCGTTTCTGGCACTTCCTTTATCCGGACCGCTGTCTGTGCTATTCGGAATACGGTGCAGAAGGAATGCCGAATCTTCACAGTCCGAAGCCTCGTCGCGGAGACAATACGGAAGAGTATCAGTGTAAGTATCATGAATATATGCTGCGGTGCTTCAAGCGTTATCCTTACATGTGGGCAACCTATGTGTGGAATATGTTTGATTTCGCAGCAGATGCGAGAAATCAGGGCGGTGAGCCGGGCATGAACCACAAGGGTCTTGTGACCTTTGACCGAAAGCTGAAGAAGGACAGTTTTTACCTTTATAAGGCATATTGGTCCGAAGAGCCATTCATTTATTTGGCGGGTAAACGATATGAATACCGCACGGAGCAGACAACAGAAATCACAGTGTACACCAACCAAAAGGAAGTGACACTTTTTAACAACGGAAAACAGGTGCAGACTCTGAAAGGAGAGCATGTGTTCAAATTTAAACTTCCGCTTGAGAAGAAAAACCGGATTGAAGTGAAGTCCGGCGAGTATACGGACAGTGCTGTGATTTACAAAACAGATAAGGCAAAACCGGAATATAAGCTGCAAAAAGGTGACAGCTCAAACTGGATGTAGTCAAAATAGAAAGAGAAGGAGAAAGGTATGGAAAGCAAAAAAGAATTCAAACAACAGAAAAAAGCCTACAAAAAGGTGAAGCGCAAAGCCATCCGTCCATGGTGTTTTCTTACATGGTTTAGCGGTGTGCTGGCAGTAATCCTGATCGTTGCCACCGTTGCGGTCGGAATGTTCGACAACACAGTGGCACTGTTCGTGGGAGACACATTCTGGGAGCTTGAGAACGAAGACCCGGATGCAGTGTACTACGAATCGGATTTTGCAACACAGGAAGAGAGAGTAGCAAGAGGGTATGAGCTTGTAAAACAGGTGGAAGGAGAAGGTGCGGCTCTGCTCATGAATGAAAACGGTGCCCTTCCGCTCGGAAAAGATGTCAATGTAAGTTTGTTCTCGACATCTTCCGTGAACTTTGTTTACGGTGGTACGGGTTCTGCCAATGTAGACTCTTCCAAGTCTGACAATCTGAAATCAGCACTGGAAAAAGCAGGTATCCATGTAAACCAGTCCTTGTGGGATTTTTATCTGACCGGAGAAGGAAGCGCCTATGTGCGTGACGGCGGCGGATTTACAAGCGGAGCAGCGGTAGGTGAAGCACCTTGGAGTGCATACACACCGGAGGTTCTTGATTCCGTAGCTTCTTACGGCGATGCAGCCATCGTGACACTTTCCCGTGTCGGCGGCGAAGGCGTGGATCTTAATTTTCAGACTGTAAATTATCTGGAACTGGATGAGACAGAGAAAGAGATGATGTCCAATTTGGCACAGCTGAAAGAAGACGGTGTCATCAAAAAGATTATCGTTTTGGTAAACTCATCCAATCCTCTGGAACTGGATTTCTTAAAGAACAATGAGTACAGCGTGGACGCAACCTTATGGGTAGGCGGTGTCGGCGTGACAGGTATTAATGCGGTAGCAGAAATTTTAGCAGGTGATATCAACCCGTCCGGTAGTCTGGTAGATACATATTGCTATGACAATTATTCAAGTCCGGCAATGAAAAACTTTGTACCTACCACTTACGAAGGATATGCGGAAGGAATCATTCCTGAAAATGCAAGCACTTACATGATTTACCAGGAAGGTATTTATGTTGGTTACAAATATTACGAAACCCGCTATGAAGATTATGTAATGGGAACCGGAAATGCGGGACAGTACGCATACGGCGATGACGTGGCGTTCCCGTTCGGTTACGGCTTAAGCTATACCGATTTTGAATACAGCGATATGAAGCTCGCTTATGATGAGGCGACCACCACATACAACATCGAAGTGACGGTGAAGAACATCGGTGACGTAGCAGGAAAAGAAACGGTTCAGATTTACGTTTCCAGCCCTTACACACAGTACGATATCGAAAACGGTGTGGAGAAATCTGCGGTTTCTCTCGTTGGATTTGACAAGACAGAAATTCTGGAGCCGGGCGCAAGCGAGACTCTTACCATTCCGGTAGACGGAGACTACGTGGCAAGCTACGATGCATACGGTGCGGGAACTTATATTCTCGACGCAGGTGACTATTACTTCACAGCAGCGACAGATGCACACGATGCAGCTAACAACGTGCTCGCAGCCAAAGGATTTACACCGGCTAACACAGACGGTCGTATGGACGGCGAAGGAAATGCAGCACTTGCAATGAAATGGAACAATCCGCAGCTGGATACAACCACTTATGCAACAAGTGATACCGGCGCGCAGATAAATAACAAATTAAGCAATTCCGACATTAACTTAAATGACGGAGTACAGGAAAAAATCACTTACGTTTCACGTAATGACTGGGAAGGCACAATGCCGACCGGCGAAATTTTAAAACTGACACTGACAGAGTACTTGAAGGAGGCACTTCAGGATGTACAGTATGATCCGGCAGATTATGAATCTTTGGAAATGCCGACACTCGGTGCAGACAACGGATTAAAACTTGTGGATATGATCGGTCTTGACTATGACGATCCGAAGTGGGATCTGCTTCTTGATCAGCTCACCTTTGATGAGATGGTTTCCTTTATCGGAGATGCATTCCACTGGACAATGCCGGTGGAGTCGGTACAGGCTCCTGGTACCCGCGATGAAAACGGACCTCAGGGTCTTACGGTTACACTGTTCGGTTCCGGTCTCGGTGTTGAGACAACGGCGCTCACATCGGAGGACGTACTGGCAGCGACATTCAACAAAGATTTAGTATATGAAATGGGTAAGATTGTCGGAAACGACTGTCTGGCAGCAAACGTTGCCTTCCTCTACGGACCTGGTGCAAACACGCACAGAACTCCGTATGGCGGACGTAACTTTGAATATTATTCGGAAGACGGATGTCTCTCTTCCGAAATCGGAAGAGCAGAGGTTTCCGGTATCGAGGAAAAAGGTGTTCACGTAGTAATCAAACACTTTGCCCTCAACGACTGTGAGCAGAATCGTATCGGACTCGGTGTATGGCTTCCGGAACAGGCAGCCCGTGAGATTTACCTTCGTGCATTCCAGGGATCGCTGGAAGCATCCCAGGCCGGCGGTAACGGTGTTATGATGGCATACACACGCTGGGGTACCCAGTGGTCAGGTGCCAACGCAGGTCTTGTAAAAGGTATTATGAGCGAGGAATGGGGATGTAACGGTCTCCAGATTACAGATAACGTACTCACAACCTATGTAAACGGTGTAGACGGTGTGATGGGCGGAACAACAACTTTCGATTCCATGATGGCATTCTATATTACGGATCAGCTTCCGAAATATGAAAATGATCCGGTTGTGGTAGCAGCCATGAAGGAAGCTTCTCATAAGAATTTATATGCAATTGCTCATTCCTGTGCAATGAACGGCATCGGAAAAGATACGGTTGTCAAAGCGACGACACCGGGAACATTGGTGGCTGTCAGAGCCGGAGCGGTTATTTTCGGACTTCTGTTCGTAGTATCTCTTGTTTTCTGGATTAAGAAGAGACGTAAATTCATGAAGACAGAAGAATATGTTGCTTTCCAGGAACTGAAAAAAGCGAGAAAGCAGAAATAAACTTACAACAGGAAGGGAAAAGCTTATGGAAAATCAAAAAGCGGCGACAGGAGTCAATCGTGCCAAAATGTACCAGCTGGCGCTGTTCCCCCTGAACAATGGTGCAACCAATGTGTACTATGTTTTAATCCTGTCGTATATTTCTACCTTTGGTAACAATGTATTGGCGATCGGTACGATCTTTGCTTCCGTAATGGTGACAGGCATGCGAGTGTTTGACGCCGTTACGGACCCGATCATCGGGGCGTTGATGGATCGGACAAACGGTAAACTCGGAAAGTTCCGGCCGTTCATGGTCATCGGAAATGCGATCATGGCGGTTTCGACCTTTATTCTTTATATTTTGACACCGTATATACCGGCGGATAAACAATGGCTTCGCTATGTGGCGTTTGTTCTGCTTTATGCGGTCTGGGTCATCGGTTATACGTTCCAGACATCCGTGACACGATCCGGACAGACGGTACTCACCAATGATCCGAACCAGAGACCGCTCTTTACGATCTTTAATACGGTAGGGTCTATGGCAGGTATGGGTGTCATGCAGTTTTTGGCACCGATCATCCGCGCCAATGTAGCGGATTACAGCAGTGCAGACTTTTATTCGTTCCTGGCTCCGATCGGTATTATTACATCCATCGTTCTTACGATTCTGGCCATGATTGGTATATGGGAGAAAGACAATCCGAAATATTTCGGTCTCGGCGCAGGTACGCAGGAAAAGATCAAAATTTCCGAATACATGGAAATTATCAAAAACAACAATCCGATGCAGCGCCTTATGGTGGCGGGTGCAGGATGTAAACTGGCGCTTTCCATCGCGACCAATGTGACGGTACTCTGTATGCTTTACGGATGCATGATGGGCAACTACGACAGTCTTTATCTGCCGATGATGGTTATGGGATATGTATTCTCGGTTCCGTTCTTTATCCTGACGGTCCGCACATCCCAGAAAAAGGGACAGAAAGCGTCATTGATGAAATATGTTACGCTTGCCCTTGTAGCTTACGTCGGAGTATTGGTGTTACTGCTTCTCTGGAAACAGGGTAATCCGACAGTCAACCTGACGCTTTGGAATAACGGAGCCATCAGCATTAACCTGTACACCGTGCTGTTTATTTTGTTCTTCGGTATCGGATATGGTGCTTATTATTCGACGGCGGATATGCCGATTCCGATGGTGGCAGACTGTTCCGACTATGAGACATACCGCTCCGGAAAATATATCCCGGGTGTTATGGGAACACTGTTTTCTCTTGTAGATAAACTGGTGTCATCCCTGTCAGCTACCGTAGTAGGAATTGCAGTTTCCGTGATCGGACTTGAAAATCTTCCGACGGCAGAGACACCGTATTCTGCAGGCATGAACTGGGTAGTTATTATTCTGTTCTGTCTGATTCCGATGGCAGCATGGGTCATCACGCTTTTTGTCATGAAAGGATATATCTTGACGGGAGATAAGATGAAGGAGATTCAGGCGGTCAATGCAGCCCGCAAACAGGGTATGGAAGAAGGAATGACCATGGAGGAAGCCATGGCCAAATGGAAAACAATAGAGGATGTTAAAGGGGTTTAGCATACATTATGAGAAAAGCACTTTGGCTTGGCCAAAGTGCTTTTTTTGCGGAATTGCGCCAGATACACAAAGTCCGATATATTGGACACAACATTCATATAATAAGAATCAGAGAAAGGGAGGCTGGTTTGTATGAGAAAAGTAAAGATGTTTGAAAAGGCGGCTTATATTCTTGTTGTGCTCGTGATTGTTGTAGCAGTCAGTATGTTGTGTTCGGTTCAGGCCAAGAGCCGTTCGCGGGCGGCAGTGTTGTTTGACAATGGTGCGTATGAGACGGCAGAACAAGAATATCAAAAACAGGTGCGGGATATTCTGGAAAGTTATGGAATATATCACAGCGGTCTTACCATGACGCGGGTGGTTTCCCTGGAGGGGGAAAGGGAGTATACCATTCTTATTTACAATGATAATTTATCTGATCTGGAAAAGGAATCGTATACAGACCTTTTTCATGAAATCAGTAAATGCAGGGTGTCTGCGCCGGATGGAAATATGCTTCCGGTGGAGGTGATTCTGACAGGATACATACATTAACAGGAATTGTCAAAAAGGAGAGTTAAAATCCGCATGACATTCAGACCGAATCGGGTTATACTTGTTTTGTACGAATATCTATAAGAGAAAGGTGAGTATATATGCGAGATAATCCGAGACCGTTTGAGGTTTACAGACATTTTAAAGGGAATATGTATCAGATTCTGACGCTTGCTACCGATTCCGAGGACGGAAGCAGCAAAGTGGTATATCAGGCCATGTACGGTGATTATAAAGTGTATGTGAGAGATCTTGCTATGTTTATGAGCGAGACCGACTGCAGCAAGTATCCGGACTGTGAGCAGAAATACCGTTTTGAAAAGGTTGAAATGAAGCAGAAGGCGGAGATACCGCAGGTAAAAGAGCTGTCACAGGAAAATGAGGCGCCGAAGGAGGAACCGGCAGGAGAACTCGATCCGGGCGTTGCAGAATATCTGGATGCGTATACGGTAGATGAGAGAATCAATATTCTTACATCCATGCATCACAGAATTACCGATGACATGCTTATAACCATGGCGGTTGTTACGGATGTAGAGCTTAACGAAGGATCCACAGAGCAGAAGTATCAGGAACTGAAAAATTATCTTCTCATGAAGCAGAAATTTGAAAAACAAAGATATTAACCTTTGAATGTGAGACGGAGCTGACTTTCCTGCAATTTTCGCAGAGACGGAAAGGGAGGAAGGATTATGGGTTTCAGTTTAGAAGACAAGTTAGTGATCGGTGTCAGTTCGAGAGCGTTGTTCGATCTGTCCGTGGAAAATGAGATTTTCGAGACCGAGGGCGTAGAAGCATATCGGACGTATCAGATGGAACATGAAAATGACTGTTTGAAACCGGGGCCGGGATTTGCGCTGATTCGTGCACTTCTCAATCTTAACCGGCTGAAGGGCCATGAGAATTGTGTGGAGGTTATCATTATGTCCCGGAACAGTGCAGACACGTCGCTTCGGGTGTTCCATTCGATTCGGGAATATGGGTTGCCGATTACCCGTGCGGTTTTGGCTTCCGGAGCCTCTTTGGCACCGTATTTGGAAGCGTTTCATACCGATTTATTTTTGTCCGCCCATGAGGATGATGTGCAGAGTGCGATTGATTGTGGCATTGCGGCGGGTATTATATGCAGCGACGGGATACATACATACAGCCATGCGGATGTACCTGCCCAGATTCGGATTGCCTTTGATGGTGATGCGGTTATTTTTTCGGATGAATCCGAGCAGATTTATCAGGAAAAAGGGCTGGAAGCCTTTGAAGAAAATGAGCGCCTTCAGGCTCAAAATCCATTGAAGGAAGGGCCGTTTGCAGGATTCTTACGACTTTTGTCAGAGATTCAGAAAGAGTTTCCGGGGCAGGAGGTTCCGATCCGCACAGCGCTTGTGACGGCCAGATGTGCTCCGGCTCATGAGAGAGTGATCCGGACACTGCGTGCATGGAATGTCCGGGTGGACGAGGCGTTTTTCCTCGGCGGAATTCCGAAAAGAGATTTTCTCAAAGCATTCGGTGCACATATCTTCTTTGATGATCAGATGGTGCACACGCTGGCAGCTTCGGAGGTAGTGCCGGCGGCAAGAGTACCTTACAAGAATTCTGCGTGATGTGAATGTTATGCAGACAGCAGGAGAATAAATGATTTCAGATATTATCGTAGAACCGCTTCTTACGTGGTACGACCAAAATAAAAGAATATTGCCATGGAGAGAAAACAGGGATCCATATCGCATCTGGGTGTCGGAGATTATGCTCCAACAGACCCGTGTTGAGGCAGTAAAGCCTTATTATGACCGGTTTGTCAAGGAATTGCCGGATGTCAGAAGCCTTGCACAGGCAGAGGAAGAAAGGCTTTTGAAATTGTGGGAAGGACTGGGGGATTATAACCGTGTCAAAAATATGCAGAAAGCTGCAAAGATGATTATGGAGAGTTATGGGGGCAAAATGCCGGAGGAGTATGATCTGCTTTTGCAGCTTCCGGGAATCGGCGCATATACGGCCGGTGCGGTTGCTTCTATTGCATATAATCAGCCGGTAGTGGCAGTCGACGGCAATGTGCTTCGCATTGTTACAAGACTGACGGCGGATTCAAGTGATATTCTCAGTGAAAAATTTAAACGCCATATACAGCAGGAACTTCTAAAGATTGTTCCTTGGGTCAGACCCGGTGATTTTAACCAGGCACTGATGGAGCTGGGAGCTACCGTATGTCTCCCGAACGGAGCGCCGAAATGCGATGAGTGTCCTTGGCATGATATGTGTATGGCCAGAGAACAGGGAAGGCTGGAGGAGATACCCTTTAAAAGGAAAAAGAAAGCCCGTGTGATAGAGAAAAAAACCGTTCTTTTACTTCAGGACGGAGCGCATACACTGATCCGCAGACGTCCGGATCAGGGACTGTTGGCGGGGCTATATGAATTTCCGCTTTTTGACGGATGGCTGGATGAAGAACAGATAAAACAGGAAGTACAAAACCTTGGATGCTCTGCCTTGTATATCAAAGAGTCAGAGACTGCCGTACACATATTTTCTCATAAGGAATGGCATATGAAGGGGTGGCTTGTGAAGGTGGAAGAGCAGGGATTTTCTCATGGCGCTCTAAAGGAAGGCTGTTACCTGGTGACTTCCCAAACCATACAGTCCCAATATCCGATTCCAAGTGCTTTTCGTGCGTACACAAAATATGTGGATGTTTTACTTGGCAACGATATTTTTTTGAAGTAAAATCATTTTGATAAATAATAAAAGTAAGAGGTTGGATATATGAAATTATTGACAATCACCGTACCGTGTTACAATTCGGCGGCGTATATGGAGCGCTGTGTGGATTCACTTCTTGTGGGCGGTGAAGAGGTAGAAATTATTATAGTCAACGACGGCTCGTCCGATCAGACAGCGCAGATTGCAGATGCGTATGCTCGTAAATATCCGACGATTGTCCGTGCGATCCACAAGGAAAACGGCGGCCATGGTTCGGCGGTCAATACCGGAATAGAAAATGCTACCGGATTGTATTTTAAAGTGGTGGACAGCGATGACTGGGTCAGTGAGAAGTCATACAAAGAGATTTTGGAGACCCTGCATGAGCTGGTCGTTTCCGGTAATCAGGTCGACATGTTACTTGCAAATTATGTATATGAAAAGGAAGGGGAAAAGCGTAAGAAAGTAGTTTCTTTCCGCCGCGCACTTCCGAAGAATGAAATATTCACATGGGATGAAGTGCGTCATTTCAAAAAGACGGAGTATATTCTCATGCATTCTATTATTTACAGAACGAGACTCCTTCATGAATGCGAACTTGAGCTTCCGGAGCACACGTTCTATGTGGACAATATATTTGCTTTCAATCCGCTTCCGTATGTCAGAAAGATGTATTATATTGATACAAATTTTTATCGTTATTACATCGGAAGAGAAGATCAGTCGGTCAATGAGAAAGTGATGATCGGCCGCATTGACCAGCAGATCAAGGTCAACAAGCTGATGGTAGAATATTTCACGGAGACCAGAATTCCAAACAGGAAGACATATCGCTATATGATCAAATATCTGGATATTATCACCACGGTTTCTTCCATTATGCTGATCCGTGCGCGCACGGCGGAGGCACTGGAAAAGAAAGAAGAACTTTGGAAATATATCCGCATCACCAATCCGAGATTGTTCCGCCGTCTTCGCTACGGACTTCTCGGTAACGTAATCAATCTTCCGGGCAAGGGCGGAAGAAGATGCAGTGAGGCAATTTATCGTTTGGCACAGAAGGTAATGAAATTTAACTGATGAGTACGATTATTTTTACGATGACACATAAGGCGTTTACGCCGCCGAGTGATCCGATGTTTGTTCCGCTTCAAGTTGGGAAGGCACTGCGGGAGAACCTCGGCTATATCGGAGATGATACAGGGGATTCCATTTCTGCATGGAATCCTTATTTCAGTGAGCTTACAGGTATGTACTGGGTGTGGAAAAATTTTAAAACCGACGGAAATGTCGGATTGTGCCATTACCGGCGTTTTCTCATTCATGAGGACGGAAACGTTATCACGGAGAAAGAGTACGATACCTTTCTCACAGACTACGATCTGATTACCACCAAGCAGGTTGTGCTCAACAATTCCTACTATGACGGCTATGCGGTCAATCATCATATCAAGGATCTGATTGAGACCGGGAATGTGATAAAAGAAATGTATCCGGACTATCATGCGGATTTCGAGCGGATTGTTCACGGAAACCGCACCTATTTCGGAAACATGATCGTCTGCAAAAAGACATTGTTTGACGCCTATTCCAAATGGCTGTTTGATATTCTTTTTGAGGTAAAAAAACGCATCGATATCGAGAATTACGATAATTACAGAAAGCGTGTGTTCGGTTTTATATCCGAGATACTTCTTTTGGTATACGCAGAGCATAACAGGCTGCGTGTCTGTGAATGCAAGGTCGGAATGCCGGAGGAAAAGGTGGAGACAAGAGAGGTCAAAGAACAACTGAAAGACTTTTTTAGCCGAAAAGATTACAAGGGAGCCGGTGATTGTCTGAGAATGGCGCTTGCCAAACGGCCCGATATTCTGATGGAGGCTTCGGATGTGGACGGACATCTCATGTTGTCGCTGGAAATCATCACAATCTGTGAACAGGAAGAAGCATCCGCAAATGAAAATATTTTGAGTAAAATTCAAGATTTTGAGGAACTGCTCCAATGGGTCTGCGAGTTGAACCACCTCGCAGAGCAAAAGACAAAAGAACGTTTAAAGCCGCATCAGTGGCAAAAAACATGTTGTGAAAAAAAGATTACGCCGCAGGCTTATGAAGTGGCCTGTGTGGTGGCAGAGCGAAAAAGAAAATTGTCCATGGCAGACTAATGAGATAGTTTGCTATGGACAACTTTTTTTGCCGGTACATCTGCGAGGATGTAAAGCGGTATATAGACAGCAACAAATAATAGAACTGCTGCTATAACATCAATGACAGAATGCTGTTTTAAAAATAGCGTGGACAGCACAACGGAGATGCATGTCACGAAAGAGATCGGACAGATCCATTTTTTCTTGCGGAGTGATTGGCTTTTGCGCACCGCCGCATGGACAGCGAGAGAATTAAAACAGTGAATACTCGGCAGTACGTTGGTGGAAGTGTCGGATCTGTGAAGTATCTTTACCAAATCCACAAACATGTTGTCCCTTGCAAATTCTGTCGGACGAATGCGCAGACCGTTCGGATAGATAAACGATACGAACAAAAATACAGTCATTCCGACGCCGAGCATGGTACAGAGTCTATAGTAGTCTTTGCGTTCCAGAAACATGAATCCCACAACGGCAGCACCGATGTAGATAAACCATAGCAGATAAGGGACAATGAAGTATTCACAAAATGGAATATATGCATCCAGATCTGATTCGATGATGTGAATACGTTCTATCGGTCTGCTCTCCAGATAGGCAAAAATCGGCATATAAAATATTCCGTATATGACGGGCAACAGCATATGTCCGTGTTTTTTCAAAAACGGTTTGATCCTGTTCATGAAAAATCCTTTCTGCGAGCCTGCGGCTGCTGCTTGTTGAGCAGTCAGGCTTTGCGATAGTTAAGTTTGGAATCTTCCGTATGTATGGTGAGCTCCGTATAGTGTCCGCAAATCTCGCCGTCTGTGTGTACGCAGAGCGGTTTGCTTGTAACAATACGGATTCTGCGGGCTTTGTACATATGAATACCTTTATGCCCCTTGTGTTTTCCTTTCAGTGCAAGAGGAAAAACAGGAAGCGCCTGTAATGCCGTCAGATTGCTTGCGACGCACACATCCAGAAGACCGTCGGTGCCATCTGCATCCGGGCAGAGCATAAATCCGCCGCCTTCGTAAGGAAGCTGCATAAACGAGGCAAAAATGAGGCGGTTGAAATGAATCGGTGGCTTATCGTCGAGATACAAATCACAGGACACCGTCTCAAGAGAAATCAGTTGTTTTAAGGCGACGGCACAATAAATCAGTTTGCCCAGCCCCAGTTTGTTAAAAACATTTTTAAAAGGGGAACGCAACACTTCGTCACAGGTGGCGGCGTCAAAACCGATGCCGCAGCTGACGTTGAAGCGCCTTGATTTTTTGCCGTAACACGCTGCGCCGACATCCGTCTGCCTGGTGACACCGCATTTTTTGAGTCCGGCCACCGTATCCACCGGGTCGGCGGATATACCGAGTGCTCTTGCGAAGTCATTGCTTGTTCCTGTCGGAAGATAAGAAACGATCGTATGCTCTATATCATCGATGGCATTGACAACGCAGTTGAGTGTACCGTCACCGCCGAGAACAATCAGGCGGTTTAAGGACCCGTTGTGTGCAAAAAGCTGACGGTCGGTCACTGATTTTGTGTAGTTTCTTAAATCTTTTTCGGATTTGGTAAAGTGTACAATATATGTAACTTTGGCTTGGTCAAGCGCTGCTCTTAAGTGCTTCCACTGTTTTCTTGCAAGTCCCGACCTGGAACTTGGATTTACAATTACATGATACATAGCTTACCTCATAAGATACGGAATAATATACAAAAATTAATTGCTGTGTTTCCGATAGACATAATCATACCATAAACATCCAAAGGCTTCTATAAATAAAAATAAAATTAATAAAAAATTAGGATTTTCAGTTGGGACAAAATATGATATAATTTCGAACGAGGTGTATGTATGTGTGCATACTCGCAGGAAAAGACTTAAAATATTATAATATACGGGAGGTACAAATATGTATTCTTTAGATGAAGTAAGGAACGTAGACCCGGAAATCGCACAGGCGATTGAGGCGGAGCAGGCGAGACAGAATGACCATATCGAGCTGATTGCTTCCGAAAACTGGGTGAGCAAAGCAGTGATGGCAGCGATGGGCAGCCCGCTGACAAACAAATATGCAGAAGGTTATCCGGCAAAACGTTACTACGGCGGATGTGACTGCGTGGACGTAGTGGAAGACCTTGCAAGAGACAGAGCCAAAGAGCTGTTTGGTTGTGACTATGCGAACGTTCAGCCACACTCAGGCGCACAGGCCAATATGGCAGTATTCTTTGCTGTTATGGAGCCGGGCGATACATATATGGGTATGAACCTTGACCACGGCGGACATTTATCACATGGATCACCTGTAAATATGTCAGGTAAATATTACAACTGCGTACCTTACGGTGTAAACGATGACGGTTTCATCGACTATGATAAAGTAAGAGAGATTGCACTTGACTGCAAACCGAAAATGATCATCGCAGGTGCATCTGCTTACGCAAGAAAGATCGACTTTAAGAAATTCCGTGAGATCGCTGATGAAGTAGGTGCTGTTCTCATGGTAGATATGGCTCACATTGCAGGTCTTGTTGCAACAGGTCAGCATGAAAGCCCGATTCCTTACGCAGACGTTGTGACTACCACAACACACAAGACACTCCGCGGACCTCGTGGCGGACTTATCCTCTGCAACCAGGAAGCAGCAGATAAATTCAACTTCAACAAAGCCATCTTCCCGGGTATCCAGGGTGGACCGCTTATGCACGTAATCGCTGCAAAAGCAGTATGTTTCAAAGAAGCTCTTTCCGATGAGTTCAAAGCATACGGAAAAGCAGTCATCGACAACGCACAGGCTCTTTCCAAGGGGCTTATGGACAGAGGTATCAAGATTGTATCCGGCGGTACAGACAACCACCTGATGCTTGTAGATCTTACAAACTTTGATCTGACAGGAAAGGCTGTTGAGAAGCTTCTTGATCAGGCGCATATTACAGCCAACAAGAACACCATCCCGAACGATCCGAAGTCACCGTTCGTGACAAGTGGTATCCGTCTCGGAACACCGGCCGTAACTTCCCGTGGTATGAACACAGAAGATATGGACAAGATTGCAGAAGCTATCGCACTTGTAATCAAAGGCGGCGAGGAGAAAGTTCCTGAGGCACAGGCTATCGTGGCTGAGCTCACAAAGAAATATCCGCTGAACTAATTTTAAGAATAGCGAAACCCGCACAGACGGTTGTCTGCGCGGGTTTTTTTGTGCCATGTTATTCCTTCACGCCTCCAAGCACAATTCTCGAAACAATGCTTTTGGAAAAGAAAAGATATACAATCAGTGTCGGAAGGGTAAACAGGATCATTGACACATACATTTCCGGGCTTCCGGACGAGCCGCGCGGAGGCGCTCCTTCCATAAGCGTTGCGATGGTCCGCACTTCCGGCATAATAAGAATCAGGCTGTGCATAAAACCGTTGTTCCATGAGGCGGTAAAAGTAAAAATAAATTGCAGACACAGAGCCGGTTTTATAGATGGCAGTATCATCCGGTGGAAAATCGAAAGCTCCGAACATCCGTCGATTCGGGCTGCTTCCACAATGCTTTGCAAAGGAATCATCTTTAGATACATGCGCATAAAGTAAGCGGTCGCAGGCGTAGCAACGGCCGGCAGAATCAGTGGAACAAGTGTGTTTAAAAGCCCAAGATTCAGCGACAGCTTAAAGAAACCGACGGAGGTAGAAATCTGTGAAAACATCATTGCTGCGATGACAATTTTCCAAAGCGTTTTTCTGCCGCGGAAACGGAACATCTCAAAGCCGTATGCACACATACTTCCGAAATAAACGGCAAGCGTACCGGAAGAGAGTGAAACAATGAGAGAATATATCATGGCCTTGGAAATCGGACACAGCGAATAGCTTTCCGCCATCATAACATTGCTGTAGTTTTCCAAAAACTTTCCTTCCGGAATCAGGGTGAATCCGCGATGTATCAGGCTGTAGGCAGTGCGTGTGGAATTGACCAGCATAATGCCGATCGGATAAAGCGCTGCCAGGCAGAGCAGAGTACAGATGAAACTCCGTAGCAGAATGGTTCTTACTGTCTTCGGATGTCGTCGCACGTATCGGATGCAGGCTTTAACGTCTGCTTTTTTCTTTTGGAAATATGCTTTGACAGCCGGCCGGATATCCGTTTTTTTCGGAAGCGGCCGCTTATTTATTTTACAAAGTACAAAGGTAATAATTTCGTGCAGCAGGCTCGCAGCCAGGATGGAACAGACAAGCACGCATACGACAAAGAGACCGACGCCGGAAATCATTCCGAGATGCATGATAAACAGGTTGTGGATCAGATAAAGTTCCAGTGAAATTTTTCCGAGAAAATCCAGAACCCGGTTTTCAAAACGGCATTTTAAGGAAATCAGGAGCATCAGACAGACAAAGAAAAATGTCATGGTCAGCTGCGGACCCAGCGTCAGGAATTTGTCTGCATATCCCGGATTGGCTGCGGTTTCTGTCCAGTAGCCGTGGTTTGCCAGCATATAGCCGTTCAGTCGCGTAAAGGCACCAAAGCCGATGAGACATCCGACGCATAGTAAAACATAGTATTTTTTACAAAAATCCAAAAACTTTGTTTCTTTCAAGGCAACGACAATTCCGAAGAAGAAAATCAGTGTGGAATTGTACCACCATTCGCCCTGAAACCAGTAATCGCCGTGACATAAAAGCAGGCTGAAGACAGTCAGCACACAAAGGAAGATAAACATACAGCCCACGGCGATTTTCCGGTTTTTGATAAAACGCATACAAAGATAAAAAGCGAGGTATAAAAAGGCAATCTCGACAATATACCACATATGAGTGTTGCGCAAAATCCATCCGGTCAAATATCCGGCCCACTCTTTGAGATTGTAGTGTTTTCCCAAGCAGATATCCACAAGGAGGAAAACAAAGGTACATAAATAAAACGGAATCAGGATGGTAGGGAAACGCTTCTTGAAAAAGCCTTTCAGGTATCCCTCCTTTTCCAGCGTGCTTTTCATCAGTCCGTAGCCGGAGTAGAAGAAGAAAGCACCGACAAGACAAACACCGAAGTTTTCCAGCACCTTAAAGATACTCGCATTTTCGGCGCCGACGGTCTGCACCAGGTGATGCATGACGATCAGAACGGCGAAAAAACCAAGCAGCGCTTTGGACTGTTTCAAACTGAGCGGGTCCTTTTGCCATGCACCGTAAATTTCGCTTTCATCGATTTGCCCGTGCTCCAGCATACGCAGCTCTTTGGCGCTCGGAATATAGTCTTCATCCTTGATTTTCATTCCGCAAAGAAGGATATAGCCCAGCGGAAGAATGAGAACCCATATGGAAAAACTGAATTTTTTTGCCAAATCCAGAAATGTCTTTTTCGGCTCCTTCACACCGGCGGTTGCGTTTCCGGATGAAATGCTCTTAAGAACCGGCAGCATTTGGACATCCAGTGCCTTCAGCTGCGCTTCTGTGTCAAAGGCTTCCACATCATAGTGGTAGCAGTTCAGAAACAGATATTTGTCGCCGATGACAGTTGTGTATTTCGTATAAAGTGCATAATCACGGTGGACCTCCTCGGAATAAGAAGTGATTTCCTTTTCGAAGGTGATGTCCCTCAGGGTGACTTCTTCCCGACCGATTAGATTGTAATTGGCAGGGTCTGTGTTATCCGGATTTGAAAAGGAGGCAGGAGCATCGCCGGTATCCGAAACGTACAGTTCAAGAAAGTTTTGCCAGTTGTCATCGATAAGCAGAAAAGAGACTCCCATTTTCTCCATCTCGCTCCGGAGCCCCTTTTTGTTATCCTTAAAAAATCGTGTCCATTTCCGGTCGGTTTCAAAGGAAATATCGGCATCTTTGACATATGTAATCGTTTTTCGGCCGGCATAAACGGTCTTTCCGTGTTTGGAGGCTTCCTCCTTGCTACCCGCCACATTTCCGGTGAGTGCAACGGAGAGCACCGATATGACAAGGAGCAAAAGGACAGTATGTGTATTCCATTTAAACGGTATTTTCATGTAGAGTACCTATTCTTTCTTTTCTAAAACATATAGTTTTATTTTATTAATTATGGTTGCAAAAATCAGTGTGGCGGTCAAGACAAGAAGAACAAAAATCCGTAAGTCCCGCAGAATCCACTCTGCAAAATATAAGATAAATACATTTTCCAAGAGAATCAGTTCCAAAGAAATTTTGCCTAAAAACTTCAGTGCTTTGTTGTGAATGCGCACTTTCATAAGTAGAAGCAAAAGTAAGCTGAGACCGCGTTCCCATTTTGAAACCGCCTTGTCTGTGACACCGAGTTTTTCTTTATCCATATGCGTTACCTCAATCCGCTGCATTCGGAGCGAAAAAAGGAAGCCAGCCACACCGGCAGTGCTTCCTTCTGTGTAAATAAATTATTCTTTATAAGTTTTTTCAAACTCATCGATCGGCATCGGCTTCGCATAATAATATCCCTGAATCAGGTCACATTCCTGCTCAATCAAAAAGTCTACCTGATCACGGCTTTCGATACCTTCCGCAACGATTTTCATATCCAGCTTCTTGGCAAGATCAATCACCTCGGAGACAATGAGCATTCCGCGGTCCAGAGAATTCATGCCGCGGAAGAAATCCGCATCGATCTTCAATACGTCGATCTGGAGTTCCTTGAGAGAATTCAGTGAAGAGTAGCCTGCGCCGAAATCGTCCATGGAAACAGGGAATCCGTGCTCACGGAGCTGCTTTACTGTGTTTAAAAGCACCTGCTTGTCGTCGAAGAATGCGCTTTCTGTCAGCTCCAGTTCGATCACATCGTGAGGGACATTGTATTTGTCTACGATTTTGCAAATATGATCCGCCAGATCCTCACGCGTAAAATGTGCACGGGATATATTGACGGAAATCGGAACAACCTTACGTCCCGCGGAAATCCATTGTGATTGTTTTCGCGCAATTTCTTCCAGCATATAGTCATCCAATTTTAAGATAAATCCATTTTTCTCAAAAATAGGAATGAAGCGGTTTGGCGGGATAAAGCCTTCCGTTGGGTGGATCCATCGAACCAGTGCTTCCGCACCGCCGAGCTGTTCTCCTTTTGTGCTGATTTTCGGTTGCAGATACACTTGGAACTCATTGTTTGCGAGGGCGAGGTCCATTTCATCCTCCACTTTGTGTTCCCAAAGATGTTGTTTATTCATTTCTTCGTCGAAAAAGGCAATGTGTGTTTCTGCGTCTTCGCCCATGAGTTCCCGCGCAATATAGGCGTTATTATAAAGAAGTTCCACATCTGTTTCTCCTTTTTCGGCCAGACAGACGCCGAAAGTAAAATGTAATTTCATATTCGGGAGAACCTGGCTGACAGACGCCTCTATTTTTTCGATGCGATCCAGGAGCGATTTTTCATTTTCGTACAAAAGCAGAAGCGCAAAATCCGCATTTTCCCGGTAAGCCATCTGCTCTTTGTTTCGAACAATTTTGCGGAGCGTATGATAAAAACGTTCCAAAAGTTCTTCGCCGTCCCTCACGCCGAAGCAGGTGCAGAAGCTTTGATATTTCCGCATGCGGAGATGTACAACAGCATATTTCCGGCGGCCGTTGCGATTCCTTTTCAGAAGCTTTGTGCTGTGCGTTGTAAAATGCAACCAGTTGTTTCCGCCGGTGACCATGTCCGTGTAAATCACTTTCGTAATCCTGTGCTGGTCCGCCAGAACAAAAATAAAGGACACCAGGTAGTAGATACAGAAAATGACAAGCATTACGATTCCGGTTGCGAGCATGATGAGGATAAAAACAAAGTCCATCGCATATACATCGATATTGTTCAGTACACAGACATTGTAACTGCCTGCAGGTATCACAAACCAAAGTTTGGCGTGCAATATGCTTATATGTTCAAAGGACGACGAATTTTCGGAGAGAGCTTCAAGCGGTGAAAGATTTATATGGTCATAAAGATCCGGACTGATGACCATTCCTCCGTCTTCAAAAGCAAAAACATTTTGTGCATCTTCTTCTATGACAATTTTGAGCGTATGTGACGTTCCGTTTTGCTGGAAATAAAAGTCGGAAGCCTCTTTCATGTCAGGATAGCGCTCGGAGGAGCTCCAGAGCGGCCTGTTATCTTCTGACAGAATGCTGACAGCAGCAATATCAGGCGAAAAGGTGAGATACGATAAAATTTTATTGCCGGTTGCATCGAGATCGTTCTCTGCAATGTTCTCGTAGGCAGAGGCAATACGCTCGGAATTCAAATTGCACAGATCTATTTTCGTATAAAGTGTACTGACGACAGTCAAAGACGTGATGACTGCCAACATAATGATGAACATAAGTAAAAGAAAAATCAGACCGATGATCGACGGTACAATCCGATTCTTTTTCATTTTTTTAATTCGTTTGTCTTTGGCTCTTTTCATGAAAAATCCTCACATATAATATTTGATTGCGTGATGTCAGAAAAATGCAATCATAATTGTTATCATTTTACCATTAAGGAAAGCTACTTTTGTATCTACAAAAATACACAAAATCCCTTGCTTATATTTGGTAATTATGCTATCATATCTCTCGGTGACAAACAAGTGTGCGCAAGAGGCGTACAGTCAAAAACAACTGTTTGCGTGACGCAGACACGAGGTGAAATCATGAAACAGACAACCGAATATTTCGTGGTGAAACAGAAAGCGTTGCCGGAAGTACTTCTCAAGGTGGTGGAAGCCAAGCGTCTGATCGATTCGGGACGGAACATTTCCGTGCAGGAAGCCGTGGATCGGGTCGGGATCAGCCGGAGTTCCTTCTATAAATATAAAGAAGACATCTTCCCGTTCCACGACACAGCGACCGGTACGACGATCACGCTGACGTTCCAGATGGATGACGAGCCGGGACTTCTCTCGGACGTGCTGAAAACAATCGCAACGTTCGGTGCGAACATCCTTACCATCCATCAGAGTATACCGATCAACGGTGTGGCTTCGCTTTCCATCAGTGTACAGGTTCTTCCGACGACGGGAGATGTATCAAAGATGGTCGATGCCATGGAGCAGCAAAAAGGCGTTCACTACGTGAAAATAATAGCTAAGGAGTAAAGAAAAATGGTAAAAGTAGCAGTATTAGGATACGGTACCGTAGGAAGCGGTATTGTAGAAGTAATTAAGACAAATCAGGACATGGTAAATAAAAAAGCAGGAGATGAGATCGATGTAAAATACATCCTTGATCTTCGTGATTTTCCGGGGGATCCGTATGAAAATCTTGTGGTACATGACGTGGAAGTCATCTTAAACGATCCGGAAGTTCAGGTGATCGCAGAGGCTATGGGAGGCGTAGAACCTGCATATACATTTACAAAGAGAGCCCTTTCGTCAGGAAAGAGCGTTTGTACATCCAACAAAGAGCTTGTGGCAAAACATGGTCCGGAGCTTCTCCAGATCGCCCGCGACAACAAATGTAACTACATGTTTGAGGCCAGTGTCGGCGGCGGTATTCCGATCATTCGTCCTTTAAACGCATCCCTTACACCGGAGCGCGTGGACGGAATCACAGGTATCCTCAACGGAACGACCAACTACATCCTCACAAAGATGGAAAAAGAAGGTTCCGACTTTGATGTGGTATTGAAGGAAGCCCAGGAAAAAGGCTATGCAGAGCGCAATCCGGAAGCGGACGTGGAAGGATACGATGCCTGTCGTAAAATTGCCATTCTTTCTTCCCTTGTATATGGAAAGAATGTCAATTTTGAAAATATCTACACAGAAGGTATTACAAAGATCACAACGACTGATTTTACATATGCAAAGAAAGCAGGTTGGACGATCAAGCTTCTTGCGATGAGCAAAGAAGTGGACGGCAAATATTTTGCGATGGTAACCCCTTGCATGATCAACGCAAGCAATCCGCTTTACAGTGTCAATGACGTGTTCAACGGAATTCTCGTTCACGGAAATACACTGGGCAACACCATGTACTACGGTGCAGGAGCAGGTAAGCTTCCGACCGCCAGTGCAGTTGTTTCCGATATTATCGACTGTGTGAAACATCTCGGCAAGACCGTATTCTGTTTCTGGGATGCAGAAGATTTGCAGCTTTCCAGCATGGACGATTCCGTGAAACGTTTCTTTGTCCGTGTGGCTGATGCAGATTTTGCGAAAGCACAGGAAGTGTTCGGCGATGTGGAAGTCATTGATGCAGACGTAGCCGGCGAAAAGGGATTCTTCACAAAGGCCATGAGCGAGAAAGAATTCAACGAAAAGAGCGCACAGATCGGCAATGTTTTAAGCCGTATCCGTGTGGAAGAATAGAAAGCAGGAAAACCTATGAAATATGTAATTGTACTTGAGGACGGTATGGCAGATGAGCCGATCGAAGCGCTCGGAGGCAAAACACCATTAGCCTATGCTGACACACCGAACCTTGACCGTTTAAGCAAGATGAGTGAAATCGGAATGGTACACACGATTCCGGACGGCATGAAACCGGGAAGCGACACAGCCAATCTTTCCGTGATGGGATACGATCCGAAGATTTATTATTCCGGACGTTCTCCGCTGGAAGCACTCAGCATCGGCATTCCGATGAAGGATACGGACATTGCGATCCGTTGCAATATCGTGACGATTTCCGAGGATGATGTCCCGTTTGAAGAAAAAACGATCATCGATCACAGTTCAAGTGAAATCAGCACGGAGGAATGTGCGGTTTTACTGGAGGCGGTAAAAAAAGAACTTCAGAATGAAATGTATCAGTTTTACGTGGGAACGAGCTACCGTCATTGTTTGATTTGGGACAAAGGACAGGTGGTGGAGCTGACACCTCCGCATGATGTGCTCACACAGGTGATCGGACAGCATCTTCCGCAGGATGAAGCCCTGCGCGGGATGATGAAGAAGAGTTACGACATTCTTGTGAATCATCCGGTCAATATCGCCCGCAAAGAAAAAGGATTAAATCCGGCGAACTGTTGCTGGTTCTGGGGCGCAGGTACGAAACCGATGCTTTCTTCTTTCTATGAAAAGACAGGAAAGAAGGGACTTATGATCTCGGCGGTTGACCTTCTGAAGGGTATCGCAGTCGGTGCAGGTATGGATAATGCCGAGGTGGAAGGCGCAGATGCAGGTCTTCACACCAACTATACCGGCAAAAAAGACGCAGCAGTCAAGGCTCTCACACAGGATGGCTATGACTTTGCATATATTCACATTGAGGCTCCGGACGAGATGGGGCACCAGGGAAGCTATGAGAGAAAAGTGCAGGCGATCGAGTATATCGATGAAAAAGTAATCGGACCGCTCGTTTCCGAACTTTCTGCAGCAGGCGAGGAGTTCCGTATGCTTGTGCTTCCGGATCATCCGACACCGGTCCGCCTCCGTACCCATACAGCGGACAGCGTTCCGTATATGCTTTATGATTCTTCGGCTCCGCTGGATCAGACATGGGACTATACAGAAGAGGCAGCAACAGCTTCCGGCAACGTAGTTGCAAAGGGCTGCGAGATGATCGATATGTTATTTGCGAAATAAAATTTGAGGAGATTTTTTAGATATGAAAAAAGTAGTGAAATTCGGTGGTAGTTCACTGGCAAGTGCTGAACAGTTCGGCAAAGTGGGAGCCATCATCCGTGCAGATAAGGACAGACGTTACGTGGTTCCTTCCGCACCGGGAAAACGTGACAGCAAAGATACTAAGGTGACAGATATGCTTTACGGTGCATATGCGCTCGCCGAAAAAGGTAAAAACTTTGACAAAGAGCTTGAGGCAATCAAAGCCAGATATCAGGAAATTATTGACGGATTGCGTCTGGAGCTTTCTCTTGACAAAGAGTTTGAAAAAGTAAAAGCAGACTTTGCGGCAAAAGCAGGTTCTGACTACGCAGCAAGCCGCGGCGAGTATTTGAACGGTATCATCATGGCCGACTATCTTGGCTATGAATTTATCGATGCGGCAGAAGTTATCTTTTTTGATAATAACGGAAACTTTATGGCAGATAAAACAAACGAAGTGCTTCGTGACAGACTGAAAGGCTGTGAGAGAGCGGTTATTCCGGGATTTTACGGAGCAAAGCTTGACGGAACGATCAAGACCTTCTCCCGTGGAGGTTCCGATATTACAGGTTCTATCGTTGCAAAAGCAGCAAAGGTAGATGTTTACGAAAACTGGACTGACGTTTCAGGATTCCTTGTGGCGGATCCTCGTGTCATCGAAAATCCAAAGGGTATCGAGACCATCACATACCGCGAGCTTCGCGAGCTTTCTTACATGGGAGCATCCGTACTTCATGAAGATGCGATTTTCCCTGTCCGCAAGGAAGGTATTCCGATCAATATCCGAAATACCAACGCGCCGAAGGACAAAGGCACCTGGATTGTGGAGGATACCTGTCAGAGATCCAAATATACTATCACAGGTATCGCAGGTAAAAAAGGCTTCTGTGCCATCAACATTGAAAAAGACGGTATGAACTCAGAGGTTGGGTTTGGCAGAAAAGTGCTTCAGGCCTTTGAAGAAAACGGAATTTCCTTCGAGCATGTTCCGTCCGGTATCGATACGATGACTGTGTTTGCACACCAGTCCGAGTTTGAAGAAAAAGAGCAGAATGTTCTTGCAGCGATTCATAAGCTTGCAAGTCCTGACTTTATCGAACTGGAAGCAGACCTTGCGCTGATCGCTGTCGTAGGACGCGGAATGCGCCAGACAAGAGGTACTGCGGGAAGAATCTTCTCCGCATTAGCACATGCTAACGTAAACGTAAAAATGATCGACCAGGGATCTTCCGAGCTTAACATCATCATCGGTGTCAAAAATGATGATTTCGAGGAAGCAATCCGTGCCATCTATCGTATATTCGTAGAGATCCAGTTATAAAATTGACGATTGATTACAGTGACCGGTACATGGTCCTAAGGAGATAATTATGAGCAGTGAAATCAGAGATATCAATCTGGCAGAAAGCGGCGAACGCAAAATAGAGTGGGTAAAACGGAATTGCGATCTTCTTCGTATGCTGGAGGAAGAGTTTGCAAAGACGAAGCCTTTTGCCGGTAAAAAAGTGGCACTTTCCGTGCATCTGGAAGCAAAAACCGCTTATCTTTGCAAGGTGCTTGCAGCCGGCGGAGCGCAGATGTATGTGACGGGCTCCAACCCGCTTTCCACACAGGATGACGTGGCGGCGGCTCTTGTGGCAGCAGGACTTGAAGTCCATGCGTGGTATGATGCCACAGATGAAGAGTACAACCACCATATCCGCAAGGTGCTGGAGGTCGGACCGAATATTATCATCGACGACGGCGGGGACCTGGTGCATATGATGCACACCGAGTTCCGCGATTTGATTCCGAATGTCATCGGCGGATGCGAGGAAACGACGACGGGTATCATCCGCCTGGAAGCCATGGATGCGGCCGGCGAGCTGATGTTCCCTATGGTAAAAGTAAACAATGCAGACTGCAAGCATTTATTTGATAATCGTTACGGAACCGGACAGTCCGTCTGGGACGGTATCAACCGCACGACCAACCTGATTGTTGCAGGCAAGACGGTAGTCGTAGCCGGTTACGGCTGGTGCGGAAAAGGAACCGCCATGCGTGCGAAAGGTCTCGGCGCAAAGGTAGTTGTGACTGAAATCGACCCGATCAAGGCGATTGAAGCAGTCATGGACGGCTTTGAAGTTATGCCGATGAATGAGGCGGCAAAGATTGGTGATTTCTTTGTGACGGTGACAGGCTGTAACAAAGTCATTGACGAGGAAGATTTTGCTGTGATGAAGGATGGTGCCATCCTTTGCAATGCAGGACATTTTGATTGTGAAATTGATATGGCGAGACTCAAAGAAATCGCCGTAGAAAAGAAAGAAATGCGCAAAAACATTATGGGCTACAAGCTTCCGAGCGGCCAGTGGATTTTCGTTCTGGCAGAAGGACGTCTTGTCAACCTGGCAGCAGGCGACGGACATCCGGCGGAAATCATGGACATGAGCTTTGCCATTCAGGCGTTGTCCGCAAAGTATCTTGTGGAACATGCCAATCAGCTTAATTCCAAACTGATTGACGTTCCAAAGGAAGTAGACAACAATGTCGCAGCCAGAAAGCTTGCATTCCTCGGAAAACAGATTGACACCTTGACCGACGAGCAGGTAGCGTATTTGAATTCTTAATTTGTTTGAGTATGTGACGCAAGTTTAATGACAATGCGGGGCATATAGAGGAGAAAATCCTTTATATGCCCTCTTTTATTGGTTCTAAAATGCGTTATGTAAACCAAAAGGACATGTGACGCGGACAAAAGCTAATGACACCCCGTTTTTTGCAAAAAACGGGGTATCACAAGACAATAGTAATTCATATGCCCAAATAGTTTACATAACTACAGCCCAAAGAAATTAAGCGGGGTACCGCAGAACAAAAGATTTGCTATATGCCCAACGTCCGGAAAGGGGTGCTGAAACAAATCTTAAATATCCTAAAATCCAAGATCCTCCGCAACAAGGAATACCTTGATTCTTCCGTCGTGTTTGCTCTTTCTGGTGATAACAACCTGACAGCAGATACAGTCAGGAGAGAGACAGCCTGCACATGCGCCTGTGACTGAGCAAGGAGTGTTCTTATTTAAACGGATTGTGTTTGGCGGGCTGGCAACATTTTGTGTTCTTGTCAGGCCGCTGCCGATATCGGTTACTACTTTGTTCATGCCCACAACGAGATAGACATGTTTCGGTCCGTGAATCAAGCAGGCAACGCGATTGCCGTTTCCGTCGATGTTGACCAGTTCGCCGTCCATTGTGATGGCATTGGTGCTCATGAGATAGTAATCGCTGCACACTGTTTTTGCATAGATTTCGCGATCTTCCTCCGGAGATTTTGCAGATGCGCGATCAATCAATTCATATTTGCCTCCGAATTTGAGTGCATCCATGAGTCCGCATTCTTTTAAGGATTCGGAACCACCCCAGGCAACCGTTGCGCCTTCTTCCATCATGGAAAGAATCTTCTCACATGCTTCTGCGGAATTTTCGCAGTAGATACCCTCCATATTTCTTTTCTCAAGATTTTCGATAATGACCTTTGCTTTTTTGGCAAAGGCTTCTTTTACATATGACATAGAAATACCTCCCTTTCTTTTTTGATTGTATCATAAAATATGCGCCATGAACAGATGTGATGCACCTGCTTTGTGTTTAGAATTGTGTGAATATTTCCTCTTTTTTGCTTTTTTTTACACATAAATTCACAAAAAATATGGAAAGAAAAGGAAATATAGGCAGAAAACTACAAAAAAACGTATAAAAAATGAAAAAATATCAAAAATATTTTAAAATTGTGTTGACAAATGTCAAAAGAGAAGATATACTAAATTCATACAAAAGAAATTCATATAGATTAAATCTAATGAAAGAGAGGTACAAGCCGCCAAAAACATAAGCGTCGTACTTTAGAAGAAGTACATAGGAGAAAACATTAGTTGCATTCAAGTACATGGAGAGAAGAGAAGCAGTAAAGTACAAAAGATAAAGTGATAATCAAACATGAGATATCAGCTTACTGCAGTACAATCAGTACAAAGCCGAGGATGGAACGAATTACAACAGAATACGGAGGTAGGTCCCATGGATCAAATAGTTAATTAGCGGGTGTCAGTTGAAAAGAGATTGATGCCCGCTAAGTCTTTGTGCTATACTAGGGATGTAAAATCAGTATATGCACGTGATGTTCGGAGGGTATGAAGTGGATTTTGAAACGAGCGGATTGAGCAGAGAAGAGATAAGAAAAAGAAGAAGAAAAAAAGAGAGAACGCAGGCAATGGCACTTTTGGCGGCTGCGCTCCTTGTAGTTATACTCTTGGTTGGCGGAGGCATTTTCGGAATTGTCAAACTGGTCGGCGGAAAATCACCGAAGGATGAAAAGCCGGCGGTGGACGCAGTGACGACAGAAAGTGTGGCAGAAGCATCGCAGGAAGACAGCCGGGCGGAGGAATCTGCAGCGGATGCAGAGCAGGAGACAGATTCCGATGCGACGGAGGAAGAGTCTGCAGACACGGAAGAAACTGCAGATGCAGAAGAGTCGACAGATGCGACAGAAGAGGAGCCGGATACGGCAGATCCGTTTGGGGATGATGCGTTAGATGCACAGTTAGAGGCTCTGGTGGATGAAAAAATTGCATCCCTGACACTGGAAGATAAAATTGCAGGATTGTTTTTTGTGACTCCGGCGCAGCTTATGGGCGTGGAGAGCGATGTGAAGACAGTGGGAAGTGATTTCGGCGAAAAGATGTCGGCCTATCCGGTGGGCGGAATTGTGCTTGACGCTTCTAATATGGAATCAGAAGAAGGTTTTATGGGGCTTGTTGTCAATATGAAGGGATATATCCCGAGTGATCTCTTCGTCGGTATGGAACACGAAGGCGGAGAGAATTCGCCGCTTGTTCAGGGCGGAGTTACGGAGACAGTGATTTCTCCGCTTTCGGAAATCGGAGAGAGTCTCGGAGCATCCGGCGCTTACAGTGCAGGTATTTCGCTGGGCGGGGAGCTTCGCCAGTATGCGATCAATGTAGATTTTGCACCGAATGTGGACGTTTCGCTGAAAGAGGGAAGCGTGGCAGAAGCAGAAGGCTTCGGCGTGGATATGGAAGAGACGGCGCAGCTTGGAAAAAATATGGTAAAAGGTTTGTCTGATCAGGGAATTTTTACCGCAGTGAAGCATTTTCCGAGTTACGGTGATGTGACACAGGACGGCGACAGCGGCCAGGTGATATCCCAGCGGACCAAAGAAGATTTGCAGGGCGAGTATGCACCTTACATAGAGGCGATTGATGCAGGAGCGGATTTTGTTATGGTATCACATGTTAGTCTTCCGCAAGTTAGAGGAGATAACAGACCTGCTTCGTTGTCAAAAGAGGTTATCACGGATATCATCCGTACAGAGTGGGAGTACGACGGAATTGTCATGACGGATTTCATGAATAAGTCGTGCATGTACCAGAAATATACTTACGCGGAAGCTGCAGTGGGAGCCATTGAAGCGGGCGCAGACATGATTCTTTGTCCGAAAAATTTCCTGAAATCATACAACGGTATTCTGGATGCGGTCAATGCAGGCACCATAACGGAAGAGCGCATTGACGAGTCTTTGCGAAGAATTTACCGTGTAAAACTTTCAGGTTCACTGGAAACGACAGAAAATTAAAAAAAGAATTGACAAATCAGAATGTGTATAGTATAGTTAATTTTGCCCGCTGAAAAGCGTGGCAAATATGCGCGAGTGGCTCAGCGGTGGAGCACCTCCTTGCCAAGGAGGGGGTCGCGGGTTCGATCCCCGTCTCGCGCTCTCAAGTAGCATGAAAAAGACATCCGAAGGATGTCTTTTTTTGTTTGACAGAAGCAAGTCCATAAAATACAATCTATATAGTATTTGATACAGGCAGGAGAAAAAAATATGGTTTTTAATTCCGTAGATTTTCTGATTTTCTTCCCGGTCGTACTGCTGGTTTATTTTTTTGTACCACGGAAGATTCGTTATATCTGGCTTTTGGTCGCCAGTTATTATTTTTATATGAGTTGGAACCCGAAGTATGCGGTGCTGATTGCACTTTCGACGGTGATTACGTATCTGAGCGGTGTTTTGCTGGGAAAAGCCGGAACGATCCGGGATGCCCGGAAAGAAAAACGCACGAAAAATTGGATTGTAGCCGGAAGCTTTGTGACCAATCTCGGCATTTTGTTCTTTTTTAAATATTTTGATTTTGCACTTATGAATCTGAACCGGGTGCTTGGACGTCTCGGCATCGAAATGATAGAGAAGCCGTTTGACGTGTTGTTGCCGGTGGGTATTTCCTTTTATACATTTCAGGCGCTCAGTTACACGATGGATGTGTACCGGAAAGAGATTGCGCCGGAAAAAAATCTGTTGAAATATGCATTGTTTGTGTCGTTCTTTCCGCAGCTTGTGGCGGGACCGATCGAGCGTTCCACAAAGCTGATGAAGCAGATGCAGCAGGTGCATACGTTCCGTCTTTGGAACTATGACAATATTACAGGCGGTGCGGCGATTATGCTCTGGGGCTATTTCATGAAAATGGTTGTGGCGGACAGGCTTGCGATTACGGTAGATACGGTGTTTGGCAGTTATGCATCCTATGATGCCACGGTGCTCATTTTAGCGGCGGTTTTGTTTGCGTTTCAGATTTACTGTGATTTCGGAAGTTATTCCATGATTGCGGTCGGTTGTGCCAAGGTCATGGGATTTGAACTGATGGAAAACTTTAATACGCCGTATTTTGCCACGAGTATCAAAGAGTTTTGGCGCAGATGGCATATTTCGCTCAGCAGTTGGTTCCGTGATTATCTGTACATTCCGCTGGGTGGAAACCGGAAGGGCAAAGGACGCAAATATCTGAATCTTATGATTACGTTCCTCGTGAGCGGACTTTGGCACGGAGCAAGCTTTAGTTTTGTTGTATGGGGAGGACTTCACGGTCTGTACCAGGTGGTCGGAGAACTGACAAAGCCGGTGCGGGAAAAAATGGTGTCTGCATGTAAGGTGCGGACGGACAGCTTCGTGTACCGCGCTGTGCAGGGGCTCATTACGTTTGTGCTGGTTGATTTTGCGTGGATTTTCTTCCGCTGCGGTTCGCTGGGAGAAAGCTTACAGTATATAAAGTGCATATTTGGCGGATTTGATCTGTCCGTGTGGTCGGACGCGGCGAGACTTGCGCCTGGGCTTTCGATGGTAGAATTTTGGATTGCGCTCATTTCCCTCGGTATTTTGCTTTTGGTGGATATGGTCCGCTATTGCAAGGGAATGCAGCTGTATGCGTATTTAAACACGAAAGCATTGTGGCTGCGGTGGAGTGTTTATCTGTTTCTTGCAGCTGCCATCTTTTTGCTTGGCATCTACGGACCGGCCTATAATGCGACAGAATTTATTTATTTCCAATTTTAGAAGGAAGCGATATGAAAAAAAAGATAGGTAAAATTGTCGGGTTTTTGATACTTCTCTCGATAATACTATGGAAACTGAATGATGTGGTAGCATTTAAATATACCGACGGAATCACGCAGATGGAGCATTTTTATGATCTTGATGAGGACACGGTGGATGTACTTGTGCTCGGATCTTCCCACGCGTTTGTCAATGTGAGTCCGGCACTTTTGTATGAGCAGTACGGAATTGCGTCCTACGATCTGTGTGCAAGTATGCAGCCTATGTGGAACACGTATTATTATTTGAAGGAGGCGCTTGCGTACCAGACGCCGGAGCTGATTGTTCTCGATGTGTACCGCCTTGTGGAGGCATTCCCGTATTCCAAGGAAAGTAAGCTTGTGAAAACGACATATGGGATGCGCCTTTCTGCCAACAAATATTATGCGATCAAAGAGAGTCTCAGCGAGGAGACGAAGGGGGATCTGCTTCGCCATATGGTGGAGTTTCCTGCGTATCACAGCCGGTATGTGGATTTGGCGGCGGAAGATTTTGACCGCAGTCTGGTGGTCGGAGACGGATATAAAGGGGCGCACCCGGTGACGGAGACAGCGGCGAAGCAGCGGCCGGAGCTTAATCATGTAACGGAGGCCATGGAGATTGAGCCGAAAACGATGGAATATTTTGAAAAGATCCTTGCGCTGGCAAAGGAGAAGGATATTCCGGTTTTACTCATCAATGCTCCTTATATTATGATTGAGGATGACAAGAAAGTGTTTAATACACTGGAAAAGTATTTGGATGAAAAGAAACCCGGCCATGTGGATTACGTGGACTTCAACGGACTGTATGATGAGATGGGACTTGACTTTACAACGGATTTTGCAGATGACAATCATTTGAATATCAGCGGACTGCCGAAATTTAACAAAGTCCTGGGTGAGTATCTTTCCGAAAATTATGACTTGCAGGACAGAAGAGGAGACGAAAGGTTCTCTTCTTATGAGGATGCAGTTGCAGAATTGCAAAAATACTACCGTTAGGCGCAAAAGTGGCGTCATAAAGGGAAATAGAAAAGAGCCGGAACTTCCGGCTCTTTGTTTATGAAGTATTCAGATTATAATTTTAACTCGGTCGGAGCTGCTGTCAGAGCATCTACACGATCGGAAATCTCATTCATGGTCTCTTTGATAGAGTGGTTGATTTCGCCGGATACGCTTGCAAGTTTACCTACTTCGTCAGCAACAACGGCGAATCCCTTTCCGGCTTCACCTGCACGAGCAGCCTCGATGGAAGCGTTCAGTGCGAGCATACGCTGTTTTGACTCAATCTTGTCCAGTGCGTGAGATTTTTCAAGCATCTGGTCAACCAAAGCACGGAATGTATGTAATTCTTCTTTGTACTTGTCGATTTCAGCAGTGTTTTCTGATGTCTGGTACTGGCAATTCAAAGCTGTGGATAAAATATTCTGAAGCTGCTTGAATGCGTTGCGTACGGTTTCATCCTGAGCAGACATGCCTTCCGGAACTCCGAAGGTAATCTGTGCAATCACAGTTTCGCCGATGGAAAGAAGAGAAAGGGAATCGTCAACGGAACATGCGGTATACATGTTGCGATCAAAGTCTTCCATAAGGGCAGAGTCATCAAAGTCTGTGATGGTGGCCGTTAAGCCGGTGACAAGCGACCAGTCGGCAATATATTTGCCTAATGCTTCAAAATTTGCGAATTCGTTTATTTTTTTCATATTTATATGTCCTTTCTATAATTATAGGAATACACTATATTCAGTATAACAAAATAGTTCGAAGATTTGTATACCAAATTACAAAAAAGTTGTAGAAATTATCAAATATTTTTTGTTTAAAATGTCAGCACAAGAATAACAGTCCTATTTGTTATTTTTTGGTTTTGTGATAGAATAGATATAAGAGTATTGAAATTAGGATGACAGGAAAGATGAACGGAGCATTACTTAAAAAAATTGCGGTGGTCACTATGTTGGTCGATCATCTCGGCGCGGCATTTTTTATCATCTATACAAGTGGGTATGACGGGACGGCTGCATTCGGCGGGGCGGATGTGATGTATCAGTTGTTGCGCATCATAGGCCGGACGGCATTTCCGATTTTTTGTTTTCTTATCGTAGAAGGGTTCTTTTTTACAAGGAGCCGATGGAAATATTTACTGCGGCTGTTTTTGTTTGCACTGTTGTCCGAGGTGCCGTTTGATCTGGCTTTTCATGACAAAGTGTGGGATATGTCCATGCAGAATGTCTTTTTTACTTTGTTTCTTGGTTTGCTGGCATTGATGGCACTGGATATGGGAAGGCAGGCGATGGAAGCCTGCAATTCGAAATTCTCTCCGAAAGTTGTCGCTTCGGGAGTGGGCACACTGCTTTGTGTTGCGGCCGCATATTTCGGCCGGACGGATTATGATGTCAGCGGTGTGTTCTTGATTCTGATTTTTTATCTGTTCAGAGAAAGCAGAGGGCTTGCATGTTTGTGCGGATATTTGTGCATGCTGCATGAGATGTGGTGTTTTCCGGCGTTTGTGCTTTTATACTTTTATAATGGGGCGAAGGGAAAAGGCAGTAAATATTTTTATTATGTTTTTTATCCGGCGCATTTGGTTCTTTTGGCGTTATTTCGAATGCTATGTTTAAAATAAAAGATGGGAGGACTATGATATGAAGCTGATGTTTATTGGGGCCGATCATGAGGTTACGGGCAGTTGTCACTACATTGAGGCGTGTGGCAAGCATATACTGATCGATTACGGCATGGAGCAGGGAGTCAATGTATTTGAAAATGTAGATATTCCGGTGCATGAGTCGATGATTGATTATGTGTTGTTGACGCATGCGCATGTGGATCATTCCGGTATGCTTCCGCTGCTGTATGCAAGAGGATTCCGCGGGCAGATTTTTTCAACGGATGCCACGGCGGATCTTTGCAGTATTATGCTTCGTGACTGTGCGCACATTCAGATGCAGGAGGCAGAATGGAAAAACCGCAAGGCAAAGCGTAGTGCGGCGCATCCGCCGGTAGAACCGCTTTATACCATGGAAGATGCGGATGGAACCATCAAGTGCTTTGTGCCATGTCATTATGATCAGATGGTTACACTGTGTGAAGGGATTCAGATTCGGTTTACGGACATCGGACATCTGCTTGGGTCTGCAAGTATTGAAGTCTGGATTACCGAGGATAAGGTTTCCAAGAAGATTGTGTTCTCGGGAGATATCGGCAATGTGGAACAACCGCTGATCAAGGATCCTCAGTTAACCAAGGAGGCGGATTATGTAGTCATGGAATCCACCTAAGGTGACCGCATCCATTCGACAGAAAGACCGGATTATGTGGCGGAACTGACGCAGATACTCAAGGAGACCTTTGACAAGGGCGGTAATGTGGTCATCCCTTCCTTTGCGGTAGGGCGTACACAGGAAATGCTTTATTTCCTGCGCAAGATTAAGATGGAAAAACTGGTGGAAGGACATCCGGATTTTCCGGTGTATGTCGATAGCCCTTTGGCGGTGGAAGCGACAGGTATATTCCACAAAAATATATATAACTGCTTTGATGAGGAAGCGATGGCCCTGGTCAATCAGGGGATTAACCCGATCAGCTTTCCGGGACTGCGGCTTTCCATCACAAGTGATGAGTCAAAAGCAATCAACTTTGACGACACTCCTAAGGTTATCCTTTCAGCCTCCGGTATGTGTGAGGCCGGACGTATCCGCCATCATTTGAAACATAACCTTTGGCGTCCGGAATGTACCGTTTTGTTTGTGGGATATCAGGCGGTCGGTACGCTGGGACGTATCATTGTGGAAGGCGTGGATGAAGTAAAATTGTTCGGTGAGCCGATTCAGGTGAGAGCCAAGATTGCGAAGCTGACCGGGCTTTCCGGACATGCGGACAAAAATGGTCTGATTGCATGGATTAACGGCTTTGAAAAAAAGCCGGAGCGAGTGTTTGTTGTCCATGGTGAAGATACCGTATGTTCAGCGTTTGCACAGTGCCTTCATCATGAATATGGGTATGAGACATATGCACCGTACAGCGGCGCGGAGTTTGATATGGTGACCAATACAATCACCTACGATGCCCAGGGAGTTGCGATCAAGAAAAAGAAAGTGGCAAGCGATATATTCCGCAGGCTGCTTGATGCAGGTCACAGACTTATGGCGGTTATTCAGCGCAATGAGGGTGGCGCAAACAAAGATCTTGCCAAGTTCGCAGATCAGATCAATGCGCTTTGTGACAAATGGGACAGATAAGAGAAAGTGAGGAACAGAGGCCATGAGTATGGCAGATCAGATTTTTATTCAAATGTGTAAGGATATACTGGAGAACGGAACCAGTACGGAGGGAGAAAAGGTGCGTCCGCACTGGGAGGACGGCGCAAGTGCCTACACGATAAAAAAGTTCGGTGTGGTAAACCGTTATGACCTTTCCAAAGAGTTTCCGATTCTGACACTTCGCAGGACTGCACTGAAGAGCGCGACCGATGAGATGCTTTGGATTTGGCAACAGAAGTCAAACAATATCCATGATCTCCACAGCCATATCTGGGATGAGTGGGCGGATGAGACCGGCTCCATCGGAAAAGCATACGGTTATCAGATGGGAGTCAAACATCACTACAAGGAAGGGATGATGGATCAGGTGGACCGCGTGATCTATGATCTGAAGAACAATCCGTTCAGCCGTCGTATTATGACCAATATATACGTACATCAGGATCTGCACGAGATGAATCTGTATCCGTGTGCTTACAGCATGACCTTTAATGTGACTCAGCAGAAGGGAGAGGATAAGCTTCGGCTCAATGCGATATTGAACCAGCGTTCGCAGGATGTTCTTGCGGCCAACAACTGGAATGTTGTCCAGTATGCGGTGCTTGTGCATATGCTGGCGCAGGTATGTGATATGCAGGTCGGTGAACTGGTGCATGTCATCGCCGATGCGCATATTTATGACAGACATGTTCCGATTATCAAAGAGCTGATCGAAAGAGAGCCACTTCCGGCTCCGAAGTTTACTCTGAATCCGGAAGTGAAAGATTTTTATCAGTTTACAAGAGAGGATGTCAGCCTGGAGGGGTATGAGACCCATCCACAGATTACCGACATTCCGATTGCGATTTAGATTGCAATTTAAATGAAATGAGACGGAGGAAGATATGAAACTTATCGTTGCAGTAGATAAAAATTGGGGGATCGGAAGAAAAAACGCACTTCTGGTTCATATTCCGAATGATATGAAATTTTTCAGAAATGAGACGATGGGAAAGGTGATTATCATGGGGCGTAAAACCCTTGAGAGTTTTCCGCAGGGACAGCCGCTTTCCGGAAGAACCAACATCGTGCTCACATCGGATCAAAACTATTCCGTGAAAGGTGCGATTGTGGTTCACAGCGTGGAGGAGGCCATCGAGGAGAGTAAAAAGCACGGCGATGAGGTGTACTGCATCGGCGGCGCCAGCGTGTACAAGCAGTTCCTTTCTTACTGCGATACAGCGTATGTGACGAGAATCGATCACGCTTACGAGGCGGATACGTTCTTTCCGAATCTGGATGAAATGCCGGAATGGAAGATGACGCAGGAGAGCGAGGAACAGACCTATTTTGATATTGAGTATCGTTTTACTACCTATGAAAAGATAAAATAATTCCAATAAAACAGCACCGAAGGCATTCGCTTTCCGGTGCTGTTTTTGTTTATTTATACATAGGATTACTTTGCATTGTATGTGCTTACCACTTTGTTTCGGCCGGAAGTCTTTCCGATATAGAGCTTTTCGTCGGCCAGAGTCAGCACCTGATCCAGACCTTTGCCGGAGTGATATTCTTCTACGCCGACACTGATTGTCAGATGCAATGTTACATCTTTGAAAGAAAATTCTTGGTTTTCTATTTTTATGCGAAGCTCTTCTAAGAATTTGATTGCCTGATCATAGTCCATATTTTCGAAAGTGAGAAGAAATTCTTCACCTCCCCAGCGGGCAACATGTCCCTTGTCTTCCATGTATGTTTTCAGAAGATAGGAAAGGGACTTTAACACGAAGTCTCCCATGCCGTGGCCGTATTCGTCGTTTACCTTTTTAAAGAAGTCAATGTCCATGATAGCAAGAGAAAAATCTGTCTGATACTTGTTGTAATTGTTTGTGAGAATAGACAGATGCTCGTTCATGGCACGGCGGTTCCAAAGTGTTGTCAGTGCATCTGTGTTAACCAACTGTTCCAGTCGCTTGTTGTATTGAATGATCTTTTCTTCTGATTTCGTATATTTTTCGTAAAAGGCATAAGCGATGGTGGTAAAGGTGAAAAATGTCAGACTGATGTTGATGGTTGACAAAATAATGCGCATATGCACAGGTGGTGCAGTGTGCAATGGGATAAAATTATTTACAATTGCAATCAGAAGTACGAGCACACCGCAAGAGATAGCGTAAATCAGCTTGCGACGGATGCGGATCCGGACGGAAAAGAAAACAAGAAGTATGGTAGAAAATATGATCGGAATGAAGAAATAGCCCCAGCCGACAAAGACAGAGAGTAAAACGGAACTGATAAGGATGATTGCATTAAATAACCATACAGATGTCAATGTTTTATTTTCGTAGGTGCATATGATGGCACCTAAAAGAATACCGATGTCGAAAATCAGAAATAATGTCATAAAAATGTCTCCGGTATAGGCGACCGGAAAAATTAAGATAAAGTGATGTATAATGCATATGATGGAAAGAATACGGACCAAAACGGAAAGGTCGTTGGAATCGCCTTCTTTTTCCATATCTTTTAAGATGGTATTTTTGATTTTTTGTATGATATCTTTCATGGTCAGGAACCTCTGTTATGTATATTTGTGCTATGTTTTAAAGTATACCATAATTTTTCGCTATGTTCTATATGAAAAAATGATATATTGACAGTATAAAAAAGGCGGTGGTAAACTGTTGGTTGTATAGAAAAGGCGTTTGACAGCCCGACAAAATCACGAAAGGAAGCGAAGTTATGGAAAAGAAAAATATCGACTGGTCAAATCTCGGTTTCGGATACATACAGACAGATATGAGATTTGTTTCAAATTATAAAGACGGCGCATGGGATGAAGGCGCTTTGACGGAGGACGCGACTGTCGTGATTAACGAGTGCGCAGGAGTTCTTCAGTATGCACAGACAATATTTGAGGGTATGAAAGCATATACCACAGAGGATGGACATATCGTAGTGTTCCGTCCGGATCTCAATGCATCCCGCATGGCAGATTCTGCGCGCAGACTTGAGATGCCGGTATATCCGGAAGATAAATTTGTAGAAGCGGTTGTAAAGACGGTGGAAGCGAATGCAGCATATGTACCTCCATATGGTTCCGGCGCATCTTTATACCTTAGACCTTATATGTTCGGAAGTAATCCGGTTATCGGAGTAAAGCCGGCGGACGAATATCAGTTCCGTGTTTTTGCGACACCGGTCGGACCGTATTTTAAAGGCGGCGTGAAGCCGTTGACACTGAAAGTCAGTGATTATGACAGAGCAGCACCATGCGGAACCGGTCATATCAAAGCCGGTCTCAACTACGCAATGAGTCTTCATGCGATTGTGACTGCACATGAAGAAGGCTATGATGAAAACATGTATCTGGATGCATCCACAAGAACAAAAGTGGAAGAGACAGGCGGAGCGAACTTCCTGTTTGTGACAAAGGACAATAAAGTGGTAACACCGAAGTCAGACAGCATTCTTCCGTCTATCACACGTCGTTCACTGATGTACGTTGCAAAAGAGTATCTGGGACTCGAAGTGGAAGAGAGAGAAGTTTACATTGACGAAGTTAAAGATTTTGCTGAGTGCGGACTCTGCGGAACCGCAGCAGTTATCTCTCCGGTAGGAAAGATTGTAAATCACGGAGAAGAAATCTGTTTCCCGAGCGGAATGGACAAAATGGGACCGATTACACAGAAGCTTTATGATACACTGACCGGTATTCAGATGGGAAGAATCGAAGCTCCGGAAGGCTGGATCAAAGTGATTTGCTAAAATAGAAGACAAAAATAAGAAAAGAGTGGTACAGACGGATGTTTTGTATCATTCTTTTTTTTGAAAAAATTTTATGAAAAACTATTGACAAATCAAAATAAAGCTGTATTATTGTATTAAACGAGTAGTACAGTAATACAAAATGCGTGTCATCAAAATAGAAAGGAGAGAAGACTATGTCATGGGATTTGAATAACGACAGACCGATTTATGCACAGATTGTTGAGAAGATTCAACTGCGGATCGTGTCGGGATTTTATCCATTGGGAAGCAAGCTGCCAAGTGTCAGGGAATTGGCTGCGGAAGCAGGGGTGAATCCGAATACGATGCAGAAAGCGTTTATGGAGCTGGAGAGAAGCGGTTTGCTCACAACCATGCGGACAAGCGGGAGAATAGTTACGGAGGATGAATCAATGATTCGAGAAGTGAAGGAAACAATTGCAAAACAGGAAATAGAGCAATTTTTCAAAAAAATGAGGGAAATCGGATTCAGCCAGGAACAAACTTTGGATCTGGCGAAAAGTGTGTGTAAGGAGGAAAAATAATGAGTGCATTAGTGGAATGTGTAGGACTGACAAAATGCTATACCAACGGAGTTCCGGCTGTTGCAGGACTTAATCTGACGATTGAAAAGGGGCATATCGTCGGACTTTTGGGACCGAACGGAAGCGGTAAGACAACCTTGATCAAGATGATCAACGGGTTGTTGCGTCCGACGGAAGGCGCTGTTTTGGTCAATGGATTTGAACCGGGTGTTGAGACGAAGAAAAGGGTATCTTATCTTCCGGAGCGGACCTATTTGGAGGCGCAGAGAACGGTGGCGGATATGCTTGCGTTCTTTGAAGATTTTTATGAAGATTTCAAACCGGACAGAGCAAAAGAGATGCTTGCGTCGCTCGGAATTGAGCCGAAGGCGAGAATGAAGACACTTTCAAAAGGTACGAAAGAAAAAGTACAGCTCATTCTTGTAATGAGCCGAGACGCAGATTTGTTTATTTTGGATGAGCCGATCGCAGGTGTGGATCCGGCGGCAAGAGATTATATTATCCGCACGATTATCAGCAACTACAATCCGGAAGCTTCCGTGATCATTTGTACTCATTTGATTTCAGATATCGAGAATATTTTGGATGATGTGGTGTTTATCAAACAGGGACAGATTGTTCTCCAGATGTCGGTGGACGATATCAGAGAAAAACACGGCAAGACAGTAGATGCTTATTTCAGGGAGGTGTTCGCATGTTAAAGAAATTATTTGTACATGAGTGGAAAGACAGTTGGAGACTGGTCGGAATCATGAATCTGATCGTAATCGGACTGACATTAATCGGAACTTTTTTCCTGAATAATGAGACATGGAATGCCATGGATAAAAATGAATTTATTGCAGTGACGGTTGTGACGTATATGATGTTCTTTATTTCCAGTATTGCGGCGCTTTCTATGGTTGTTACTTTTTATTTCTACATCCGTTTTTACAGAAATCTGTACACGGATCAGGGATATCTGATGCATACGTTGCCGGTAACGGCGCACCAGCTCATCTGGTCGAAGACGTTTGTGGCAACAATCTGGATGGTAATCAGTACAGTCGTTATGATAGGTTCTGTCTTCGGACTGGTATTTGCTGCAATTCCGGGAGAGGGACGGAGCGAATTTTGGAGTGAAATGTCAGAGGCATTTGCAACGATGGATTTTGACGGCAGAGCAGTAGCGATTGTTCTTTTGTACATTATCGCAATGATAGTAGGTCAGTTATCCAATGTTTTTATGGGATATGCTTCTATCAGTATCGGACAGATGTTCAAGAAACAGAAGGTACTCGGAGCCATTGGTGTTTATATCGGTATATACATGTTGATCCAGACGATTTCTTCTTACGGAATGCTGTTTGTTACAATGTTCATTGATCCGTATGTAATGGAGACGTCCATGGAAGCGGATAATTTTATGATTGTATTTCTGTTGATTTTAATGCTTATTTCAGGACTGTTGTCCGCAGGATTCTACTGTATCACACATTACATAATGAAGAATAAACTGAATCTTGAATAATTAAAAAACAGATAACAAAATAGAAAACCTCTGCATATGATGATAAAAAATGCAGAGGTTTTTTTATGCGAAAATATAATCTGAGACAGGCACAGGTCAGCGATATGGTCGATCGCGGGACGCTTGCTTTGCAGGTGACAAGCTCTATTGGCAGGATTCCGGTGGAAAATGCCAGAATTCGCATTTCTTACACAGGGGAGCCGGATCGGGTTTTGGAGGAGTTAACAACAAATGACAGTGGGGAGACCGAAAATGTTGAATTGGCGGCGCCTCCTATTGAACTGAGTCTTGAACCGTCGGAAATACAGCCGTATTCCGAATATAATATTCTGGTGGATGCGCCGGGATATGAGTCGGTTATCATTACCGGAAGCGAAATTCTTGCAGACCGGACAGCGGTTCAAAATGTGGTCATGACACCTGTTGAGAGTATGGACGAAGCGGAGGAAGATATCGATATTCCGGAACATACGCTGTATGGGGATTATCCGTCCAAAATTCCTGAATCTGAGATTAAACCGATGGCTGAAACGGGAGAAATCGTATTGTCGCGTGTGGTAATTCCGGAATATGTGGTTGTTCATGATGGAGTTCCTTCGGATGCGACGGCAAATAATTATTATGTGAGATACAAGGATTATATTAAAAATGTTGTTTCTTCAGAGATTTATGCCACATGGCCGGAGGCTGCCATTTATGCCAATACGCTCTGTATTCTTTCGGTCACTTTGAACCGTGTGTTTACGGAGTGGTATCGTGGGAAAGGGTATGATTTTACGATTACAAGCTCTACGGCTTATGATCAGAAGTGGATTTACGGAAGAAATACGTATGAAAATATGGATCGGATTGTGGATAGTATATTTGCAAACTATCTGTCACGTCCGGGAGTGAAACAGCCGATTTATACCGGTTATTGTGACGGTAACCAGACAAATTGCGACGGACTGAAGCAGTGGGGAAGCAAGTATCTGGCGGAGGAGGGGTATTCAGCCATAGAGATTATCCGCTATTATTTCGGAAATGACATGTATATCAATACGTCGGAGGCAATTGCGGGGATTCCTGCGTCATGGCCGGGATATAATCTGGGAATCGGTGCAAGCGGGGATAAGGTGAGACAGATGCAGAACCAGCTTAGAAGAATTGCACAGAATTATCCGGCGATACCGGTAATCACGGCAGATGGGGTTTACGGAGAACAGACTGCTGAAGCAGTCCGTACATTCCAAAGAATATTCCGGCTTCCGCAGACAGGCATAGTAGATTATTCTACGTGGTATGAGATATCTAATATCTATGTGGGTGTCACACGGATTGCGGAATAAAATTATAATTGATTTTTGATGGCTTCGAAGCTCTGCTTGCTGATGATGTGTTCGATTTTGCAGGCATCTTCGATAGCTATATCTTCCGGGACACCGATTTTAATGAGCCAACCCGATAGCACTTCATGTCTCTCGAATACCATTTCGGCAATTTCTTTTCCTGCATCGGTAAGATAGATGAATCCTGCGTCGGTTACCGTAATATAGTTTTTCTCGCGAAGATTTTTCATGGCTATACTGATGCTGGATTTTTTGAAATTTAACTCTGTGGCAATATCAATCGAACGGACAACCGGAAGTTTGCGGCTGAGTACCAGTATGGTTTCAAGATAATTTTCGGCAGATTCATTTATATGCATAACAAATTCCCTTCCCTACAAAAACAGATCTTTATAATTATAGAAAAGTATACCACACTAATCGGAAAAATGGTATACTTACAAAAAGAGTTTCTGCGTGGAAAGGGAGGTGAAACAGTTGTACCGTGTAGAGAGATATCTGTCGCTGGAAGATATGCAGCAGGATGGTGGTGTGCTCGAAGTGTCAGAGAGCAGGATCGAGTTGTCAGTGGGTGAGGATGAGGTCTGTGACGGTGAGATCAGAGTGCGCTCCGGATCGGGACGGGAGGTACATGTATTTTGTTATTCCGATCACTATCGGATGCAGTGCCGTGTCAATGAATTTATCGGAAGAGAAGGTACATTAAATTATCGTTTTGATGCGGCCGGTCTGGATGTCGGAAGCATCGTAAAGGGTGAATTTTGTCTGCTTTCCGAGGCGGGAGAATATCATATCCCGTTTTCGGTTACCGTCAGACAGCCTCTTGCCGGGACGTCGTTGGGAGAAATCCGCAATCTGTTTCACTTTGCAAACCTTGCCAAAGAAAATTGGAAAGAAGCGGTAAAGCTTTTTTATTCCGAGTATTTTCATATGCTTTTTTACGGGCACGATCATCGTTACTACGATCTCTACCGCGCGTTGTCGGGATGTGCGGGGAATGAGCACAATGTCGATGAGTTTCTTGTCGGGATACATAAAAAGCAGAAAAACACCTATCATGTGGCAGAGGAAGGATTGCTGTTAAACCATGTGTCGGGAGTGAGACAGGAGTCGCTCACACTGATTTGTGACGGATGGGGATATATGCATGTAAAAGTCCGCACGCAGGGAGAATTTTTGACTCCGCTGAAGACGAGCCTGTCGGAGGCGGATTTTGACCGGAATACATGCAAGGTGTTGTTTGAAGTGAATGAAGATATGCTTTTCGGTGAATGCGCGACAGGAAGTGTTGTGTTTGAATATGACGGAGGAAGTGTTGAGGTTCCGGTCATAGTCAACCGTCCGGCGGAGATGTCCCGAAAACAGTTGCAGAGGCAGGAAGAGAAGCTGTTACTTGTACAGCTGATGCACCAGTATATCGCTTGTGAAACATTGCCTTTGCAGCGCAGTGCCTATTTGAAGGATGCGGAGAAGACAATAGAGAAGATTAATGCCGGATATGGCAGGAATCTGTGGGGAAGATTGTATCAGATGCATGTTCTGATAGAGCAGGATCGTGCAAATGAGGCCAAATGGGTTCTTTCCCATATAGAAAATACGCACAAGCAGGAAAATATGGAGCCGGCCCAATACGGATACTACCTTTACCTGCGAAGTGAACTTGCAGAGGATGAGAGATTTCGCAGAAGCGTCACGGAGCAATTAAAAAAGTTACTCGATGCTAACCCTAAAGAAACATTTCTCGCCTGTCTTTATATGAAGATGATGGAGGATGTGGTTTGGCAAAAACGACTCACCTTTTATGAGCATCAGTATGCACAGGGGAGTCGGAGTCCGCTGTTATATCTGGAAGCCTATAAAGTGTTTGCGGAAAGTCCGGCGTATCTTGTGAAGATAGATGAGTTCGAGATCAGCGTGTTGCGATTCGGAATACGTTATGGGTTATATACGGCGGAGATGGCAGAGAGGGTCGCTGATCTGATTCTCCGGAAGAAGGATATGTCTGCCATGCTTTTCCGTTTTTTGGGAGAAAGCTACGGAGTGTATCCGCAGGATTCCATGTTGCAGGCGCTTTGCGTTCTGATGATCCGCAGCGGTATGTGCGGACCGGAGTGCTTCGGCTGGTATGAACTTGCAGTGCACAAGCAGATGAGAATCACGTCGCTGTATGAATATTATATGAGATCGGCTGATACGAGAGCGGATCGCCTTCCGCCGAGAGCAGTTCTCATGTATTTTGCATATCGGTGTGACCTGGATGAAAGAAGAATCGCATATCTGTATGCGCTTCTGGTACGGCACAGGGAAGAGATTCCGGAGCTGTTTCGCCAATATAGGGATAATATAGAACAATTTGCAATTTCAGAACTTGAAAAGGGACTGATCAGTGAGAATCTGGCGGTGATATACCGGTATTTTCTTGCAGAAGGGGAGACGGTGCTTCCGAAGGACAAAATACAAAAGGTGGCCTTTCGCCATTTGATCAAGGTGCACAGGGACGGAATTGCAAATGTGATTGTCGTACAGGACAAATTAAAACAGGAAACGGCCTACCCGATTGAGAAAGACCGTGCGTATGTGGATTGCTATACACCGGATTATGTCGTTGTTCTTGAGGATGCAGAAGGAAACCGTTACTGTGACGAAGCCGCTTGGACCGATATCCAATTGATGCCGGTGGAGAAGCCGGCGATGTATCTGCCCCAGCAACCGGTGACCAATATCGGAATTGCGCTTTATCAGACAAATATAGGTGGCAATCCGGAGCAGGCCGATCCGGCGCTTTGGCCGATATATGAGCAGCTGGCGGTTTCTTCGCGGGTGGATGAAGGATATCGCTGTGAGGTCGCAACCCGATTGTTACGGTTGTATTTTGACAATGAGAAATACGATGAGATGCACAGGATTTTGAAATCGTATGATGTATCTGCTGTCACGTCGTCTGAGCGTGCTGAGGTGGTACGCTACCTGGTTTATCTGGAGCAGGATGCACAGGCACTGGATATTTTGTACAATTATGGATTTGAAAATGTATCGGCGAAGGTACTCGCCCGGTTGATCGTAAGAATCCTGGAGACCGAACCGCTGTTTGACGGAAGGCTGTCGGCGCTCGTGTACTATACATTTAAGCTTGGGAAATATACACAGGATATGTTGCTGTATCTTTGCCGATATTTTGAAGGGTCACTGAAACAGATGCGTGATATATGGCGGGCGGCGGCCGGTTTTGATGTGGATGCATCCCGCATTGCGGAGCGGATTCTTCAGGCGTATTTGTTTTCTCGTGCCTATCTGGCGGGGATAGCGGATGTGTTTGAGTACTATATGTCGCACAGGAAAAGAGACAGCGTGGTCAGATGTTATCTTCGTGCAATGGCATATCGCTATTTTGTGAAGCAGCAGGTTGTTTCGCCGGAAGTATTTACGGCAATGGAAAATCTTCTTTGTAACAGCAGTGAGACGGATGATGTGAGCAAGGTGGCATATTTACATTATATGGCTACCGAAACAGACAGTTACAGTGACAGGCAAAAAATGTTGATCACGGAACTTGTCAATGAGCTTATTTCGGAAAAACAGTATGTCCCGTTCCTTTCCTCTTTTACAGCGTTTATTCCATGGCTTCGCCCGTATGCAGAACTGTCGTATCTGGAATACCGGACGGCTCCGGGAAGTGTGGTGACCTTGCATTATCTGCAGGAAGGCCGGGAAGAACAATACTGCCAGAAGAAATTGGATGAAATTTGTGCCGGTTATTTCTGTCACAACTTTGTTTTGTTTTTCGGCCAGCGTCTGCAATATTATTTTACGGAGAGTAATGACGGGGAACGAAAACTGACAGAGAGCGGCTTTTTGGAAAAGAGCGATATGACCGGAGAGGAAAGTGAGAGCAGATACGGTCTTCTCAATGATATTGTGATGTGTGATGCGTTGGGAGATGAGAGGACGAAGCAGGAGCTTATTTCGAGATACAAAAAGGAGTCCCTTCGGACGGAGTTACTATTTGGAGAATAAAAAGTGGATGTTGTAATCGGATATGATATAAATGAATATTACGCACAGATTTCCTATGCAGGACCGGGGCAGGAACCTGAGACGCTGGAATTTCCGGCGTTTAAGGAGGAGGGGAATATCGAGACGGCTCTTTGCAAACGCCATGGAGTAAATCAGTGGTTTTGCGGAAAGGAAGCAGTCAAAAAAGGGGTTTCCGGAGATGGGACGCTGGTGGAGCATTTGTGGACTCTGCTCGGCGAGCAGGAAACAATTCTTATTGAAAAAAAAGAGTACCGGACGGCCGAGCTTTGCAACCTTTTTCTGGGAAGGACGCTTACCTGGGCATTGGGACGTCTGGAAGAAATCTACAAAGAACCGGTCCATGTCAGGGCGTTGATGCTTTCTTCCGAGAATTACAAAGATATCATGCGCAAGCAGGCAGATGTTTTGACGGCCGCACTTCCGGTGCCGCCGGAACGCATCTTTTTTCAAGGACATGAAGACAGTCTGTATGCGTATATGGTACATCAGCCGGAGAGACTGAGAGGCTATGAAACGGGCGTGTTTGACCTGACCGGAGAGACAATGGTGTCCTATCGTGTCACAATGAACCACCGAACACAGCCGATTGTCACTACCGTAGAGAAGCAACCGGTTTTGGAGCTTGTAAAAAAGAAACATTACCCGTCGATTATGGAACATGACCGCTGCCTTGCGCAGCTTGATTTGCAGCTGAAGGCCTATGTGGAAGCATTTACGCAGGGAAGGATTGTGACAAGTCTTTATCTGATCGGAGACGGATTTCAAGGGGATTGGTACAAAGAAAGCCTGAAAGTGCTGTGCCGCAATCGGAAAGTATATGCAGGAAACAATCTGTTCGGAAAAGGCGCCTGCTACAGTGCGATAGAAAAAATATGGCCGACGGAAGATTACGCCAATTTCCTGTTTATGGGGCGTGATATGCTTCGTTATAATGTGGGGGTATCTTTGCAAAACCACGACGGAGAAGAGTATTATCCTCTGTTGGATGCCGGGACGAACTGGTACGACGCAAAGTCCGAGATTACATTTATGATGGAAGATCCGGAATCGGTGGAACTATTGATTACACCGATCAGCGGAACCGGTGCGTACACGGAAACGCTTTGTCTTGAACCTTTGCCTAAACGGCCGTTTCGCAGCTATCGGATGACGCTCACGGCACAAATGCAATCAGAAGAAAATCTTTATATCTCTATTCAGGATGAGGGATTTGGTGAGCTGTATCCCAAAGTACCTCTCGGTATGACTTATGATCTTACACTCGGAGGAAATAAATGAGTAAACTATATACCTGTATAGGTAAAACGGCGCAAAAACCATATAGTATCCTGTCGGGCAAAGTAAATGTCTATACATTGGAGGAAATCTGCTTTTGTATCTGTGACAGGACAGACCTTCTGGACGATACATTCCTAAGTGGCGGGCTTGCAGAATTTGTGAGAACGCAGCTCGGACTGGATGATCTGGCGCAGAATCTGGACAGAGTGCTGGAACAAGGCTGTCTTTTGCATGAGTTTTGTGATATGATTCTCTCGTATGCGGCATATCCGGATCAGGGAATACGTCGAAAGGTCGTGGAACAGATCAGAGAGAATCAGGAGCTTTCCGTTGTGGACAGACTTGTTCGCAGGGCCGATACTTACCATAGGGAAAAGGAGTATTACAAAGCACAAAAAGCTTATCGAAACCTTCTTCTTATGGAGGAGGTGCAGCAGGATTTTGCTTTGACGGCGCAGTTGTATGATAAGCTGGGATGCGTGGCGGCAAAGATGTTTCATTATGAAACGGCGGGATATTGCTTTGAGAAGAGCTGCAGATTTGTTGAAAATGCGCAGGTGCGCAAAAAGTACATGCTGTGTATGCGTCTCACGATGCCACGGGAGAAATATATGAACCGGGTAATGCAGCAGGAAGATTGCGGACAATGGATCGCCGAGGTCGAACAGGCTTATGAGACGGCGGATATACATGCGCAGCAGTATTGGAAGGATAACACGGCGGATATGAATCAGATCAAAGAGGAGTTCTGCCGGATGGTATTGGAGTAAGTATGAGTTTCTGGGAAAAATTGTTTAAAAGAGTAAACAAATACAGAAATATCGATGAGATGATGGACGAGGAACTCCGTCCTGATGAGGAGGACGGCTATATCGTATCCCCGGATCAGATCGATATAAAAAATTCCGGCGACAGAGAGCGATATGTGCTCAGTTTGCTGGAACAGATTGCAGATGCATCGGTGCAGATTGAATCCTACAAGGAAGAGTACAGTACCGTCAACCGTTATCTGCAGGATACGGAGGATTTGGAGTATATTCGCGGAGAAGACAAAAACAGTCTCATGGAATATGCCAAGGCAATCAGTCTTTTGGAAAAAGATAAGACCAAATATGAAGAGAAAAAACAGCGGCTTGCAGATGACGATTTCATCCGCATGGAAAAATTGGAAGAAAACGCAGAAGAAGGCATCCGAAAGCTGACGGAGGCGGAGGAATACCAACAGGCAATCCGCAGTGATTTAATGCGGCTTGAAAATGAGAAACAGGCCTGCATGTTCCGGAAACAGGAGGCGGCTGCGGCGATGGAAAATCTTCGCGGAATGGCGATTATTTGTACCGTGGCTTTGTTTGCCTGCATGGGAATGCTTATTTTTATGCAGTTTGTGCTGGAAATGAAAACGCTGGTCGGTTATATACTGACAGCATCGGTTGCGGCTTTGGCGCTTACGGCTATGTACATGAAATACGTCGAAGCGGTGAGTGAAAAGAAGCGTTCTTCTCATAGTCTGAACAAAGTTATCCTTTTGCAGAACAGAGTTAAAATCCGCTATGTGAACAACACCAATCTTGTGGATTATCTATATATGAAGTATGGGGTTTCTTCGGCAAAAGAACTGACACAGATATGGGGACGATACCAGTCTGAAAAGGAGGAGCGGGCCCGGATCAAAGAAACCATGAAAGACCTTTCGTTTACACAGGAGCAGCTGGTCCGTCTTCTGCGCAAGTACAATTTGTATGACCCGGTCATCTGGCTGCATCAGGTGGATGCGATTTTGGATCCGAAGGAAATGGTGGAGGTGCGCCATGCACTGATTGCCAGAAGACAAAAAATCCGCAAGCAGATGGAATTCAATACCGAGAATGCGGAAAGTGCCCAGCAGCTGATCAGAGACTTGGTGGGAGAGTATCCGCAGTATGCAAAAGAAATATTGAAGATGGTTTCCGATTATGAGGACAAATACCCGTCATCCTAAAAAGATGGATTGACATGAAATGGATGACGTGATAACATTACAGCGTATTCGATTTAGTCTGCTAAAGCAGAAAAGAGGAGGAAAAAATGAAAAAATTACTTGCTTTATTATTATGTGTGACAATGACGGCTTTCATGCTGACAGGTTGCGGTGGGGCTTCGGAAGAATCCGGAACAGCTTCCGCAGAAGGTGAAAGAACAACATTTACCGTTGGTTTCGATGCAGAATTTCCACCATACGGATATATGGATGACAATGGAGAATATGTAGGATTTGACCTTTCTCTTGCACAGGAAGTGTGTAACAGAAACGGTTGGGAGCTTGTAAAACAGCCGATCAACTGGGATACCAAAGACATGGAGCTTTCTTCCGGCGCAATCGATTGTATCTGGAACGGATTTACGATCAACGGACGTGAAGATGATTATACATGGTCTGTACCATATGTAGACAACAGTCAGGTATTTGTTGTGGCAGCAGATTCCGGTATTGCTGCGCAGGCAGACCTCGCCGGAAAAACGGTTGCGGTACAGGCAGATTCATCTGCACTTGCAGCACTGAACGATGAGGAAAACACAGCTTTGACAGAGAGCTTTGCTTCACTGAACCAGTTTGCAGATTACAATACAGCTTTTATGGATCTTGAAGCCGGCGCTGTGGATGCGGTTGCTATGGATATCGGTGTTGCGAATTTTCAGATGGAATCCAGAGAAGCAGGAAAATTCATTATTTTAGATGAATATCTTTCGACAGAACAGTACGGCGTAGGCTTCCTTCTCGGGAATGAAGCGCTGAGAGATCAGGTGCAGAAGACATTGCTTGAGATGGTGGAAGACGGTACTTTTGCTAAGATCGCAGAAGAATGGGGACTTAGCGATGTAGTTTGTCTTAAGGCTGCTGCAGAATAAGAAACTTGCGAAGGTGCCTTTTCAGGCACCTTCTTATACTTTGCACGCTATAACCTGCGGCGGCAAAAAAGGAGGAACTTATGGATATTATTACAATGCTGAAACAGTTGGCAGAAGGAATGATTGTGACGGGACAGATATTTTTCCTGACGCTTTTATTTTCGCTGCCGCTCGGTCTGATCATAGCATTCGGGAGAATGGCAAAAAACGGATTGATCAGAACCATTTCCAAAATCTACATATCCATCATGCGCGGAACGCCGCTGATGTTACAGCTGATCGTTGTTTACTTTGCACCGTACTATGTGTTTGGTGTGCGGTTCGGTTCGGGATACCGTATGGTGGCCGTGATTCTCGGTTTTGTGCTCAACTATGCAGCATACTTTGCCGAGATATACCGTGCGGGTATTCAGGCGATTCCGGTGGGACAGCATGAGGCGGCCCAGGTGCTTGGCTTCTCGAAATCGCAGACTTTTTTCCGTATTATCCTTCCGCAGGTGATCAAGCGAATCTTACCGCCGGTGACCAATGAAGTGATTACGCTCGTCAAAGATACTTCACTGGCCTTTGTACTTACCGTGGCGGAAATGTTCACGCTGGCGAAACAGATTGCAGCTGCTCAGACGACAGTGATTCCGCTGATGGTGGCCGGTCTTTTCTATTACATATTCAACCTTCTTGTGGCTTTTGTGATGGAAGCAATCGAGAAAAAATTGGGATATTACAGGTAGGAGGTGCGGAGTATGAATTTACTTGAGATCAATCATATGAAAAAATCATTCGGAGATCTGGAAGTGATCAAGGACTTTTCGCTCTCGGTAAAGGAAGGAGAGGTGGTTTCCATTATCGGTCCTTCCGGTTCGGGAAAGTCAACGATCCTGCGCTGCGCTACTTTGTTGGAGCAGATGGATGACGGTGAACTGATTTATATGGGAGAGCACGCAGCCAAAAGCGTGGATGGGAAAAGTGTTTATATGTCCAAGAATGCACTGAAAAAAATCCGCAGCTACTTTGGATTGGTGTTTCAGAATTTCAATCTGTTTCCGCATTACAATGTGCTGAAAAACATCATGGATGCACCGGTGACGGTAGGAAAGATTCCGAAGGAAGAAGCAAAGGAGCGCGCATTGAAGCTTTTGGACCAGCTTGGCCTTTCCGAAAAGGGCAATGCGTATCCGTATCAACTGTCCGGAGGACAGCAGCAACGTGTCTCTATCGCAAGAGCGCTTGCATTGCAACCGAAGATTCTCTTTTTTGATGAGCCGACCAGTGCGTTGGATCCGGAGCTGACCGGTGAGGTGCTGAAGGTAATCAAAGAGCTTGCTGCACAGAAGATGACGATGATTATCGTGACACACGAAATGCAGTTTGCCAAGGAATTGTCCGACCGCATTATCTTCATGGAAAACGGTGTGGTAGTTCAGGAGGGAACGCCGGATGAAGTGTTCCATTCAGACAATGAAAGAATTCGCGAATTTATCGGAAAAATCGAAGCGGTATATTAGGAATATATTATGATAAAAAGAAACGGTTCCCAGGAGGGAACCGCTTCTTTTTTCTTATGAGGGATTCATGAAAAAATATAAAGAGTTGAAACACGTATCAGAAAGAAGTTTGAGGGGGGACTTCGTTTCTGATGAGTTTAGTATAGATGGAAAGTGTGTTGAAATTGTGTTCGAAACTTTAAAAAAAAATAAATATTCTAAACAAAAAAAGAAATGAGCCTTCGAAAAGGCTCTTTTGCTCTCTGAATTACTGTGGTCCGATGTATTCGGATTCGCCGAAACCGAGGATCATGTAGAAGATCGGTGGGAGGAACAGAAGTCCGAAACCAAATCCTACGCCGTGTCCGAAAGCTGATGAAAGCTTGAACAGGGCGATAATCTGGAATACAGCGCCCACACATGGAATAAACATGAGAAGGAACATCCAGCCGTTACCCCATGCAATATCAAAAAGACAATACATGTTGTAGAACGGAACGATAGCTGCCCAACCCGGTTTGCCTGCTTTTGCAAACATCTTCCACATACCGATGATGTTGATCACGCCGATAGCAAGAACAACAATGTAATAAATCATCATTGCACCGGCCATGGCACCTGCTACAGCAGGATCCATCATGCTTGAATAATCTGTTGTCATTTGTTTTCCCTCCTGAATAAGAATTTTTACACTTTAGTATTCTAACATAAAGAAGTGATTTTGTCGAGAATCATGTGATTGCGGATCTTCCCGGTCTGGTTGCACCGATTCGTGGATTGTGATAGGATAGCAAAAAATAGGATGACAAAAAAAGAGACGAAGGATAATGATTAAAAATATTGTGTTTGATATCGGAAATGTATGTGTGGATTTTTGTTACAGAGAATTTTTCGAAAGCTTCGGCTTTTCGGATGAAATTGTAGACCGGATTTGCAAAGCTACGGCAGAAAATAAAGTTTGGGATCTCGGCGACGGCGGAAAAGTTTCGGAAGAGGAACTTTTAGAAGTGTTTGTTGCACAGGATCCGGAAATCGAACCATATATCAGAAAAGTATATGAGAATTTCAGTGGGATTATCCGTGAACGAAAAGAGACCATACCTTGGCTTGAGGAGCTGCGGACAAAAGGGTACCGTATTTACTATCTTTCCAACTATCCGTCCAAAATAGAACGTGAATGTGCGGATCAGATGGAGTTTATCAATCATATGGACGGCGGAATTTTATCCTACAAGGTCGGTATGGTAAAGCCGGACGGCGAGATTTATCAAAAGCTTCTGGAACTGTATGATTTGAAAGCGGAAGAGAGTCTGTTTCTGGATGACAGGGCAGATAATTGTGAAGCGGCAGAGCGGGAAGGTTTTACGGCGATTCGGTTCACCACGCGGGAAGAAGTGCTTGAAAAGATGGCGCAGCTGGGGATATAAAGCCTGTAGGTTCGGACGGTAGGTAGATTGCGCGGGGCATTTAAGCAAGAAAACAAGCTGTGGTGCCCCGCCACCTATTCTTCACTCTGCTTTGCATCTGTGAAAGCAGCAGCTTCTTCCTCGTCCAAATTGGAGAAATCAGCAAATGTTTTTTTGTCGGTCAGTTTGCCGTAAATCCATACATAAAGCCAAATCAGAATCGGCACGGCGATTGTGGCGAACAGACAGATAAAAAACAGCTTCTGACTGCCCGGGAAACTGAAAAGAGCGCTGATGAGAGTGATGATATATAACGCCACCAGCAGGATAATACCAATCAGGGCGGCGATGCGTTGTTTTTTACTGTACATAAGAAACCTTCTTTCTGAGTGTGCTTACAATGTTTCATTCATTGTAATTGCTTTTTTTGATTTTGGCAAGAAACATATAACTTCTTATGGAAAATGCAGTGCGGGGGTGTTATACTGAAAAGGATGTAAAAGCATATATGCAGCCATGCATTGACATAAAGCGCAATAGAGAAACGGAGATATGATATGAAGAAAAACAGCATTCCGAAACAGCTTTTACAGGCTGGGATGACTTTGGCGGACCGCAGATATCGGGTGGATGAACTGATTGGCGATAACGGTCTGACTGTCACATATAAGGGATATGACACCTTCCGCAAAAAGATTGTCGTAATCCGGGAGCTTTTCCCGCAGTCCATATTGAACAGAGATATAGACCATGATTACAAGGTCGAGTGCAAAAAGATGTCGGATGAAGAGTTGTTTCAAAGTATGAAGGAACACATGATCCGCAGAGCCAAAAAGTTGATCGGATTGTATCCGGTGGACGGAATTGTAAATGTGTTGACTTATCTTGAGGAGCGAGAGACGGTCTATGTGATCGAGGAATATGTGCAGGGCCAGACATTAGAAAATAAACTGTGGAAGAGACACAGTGCCAAGTTTTTGCCGGAGGATCTCATGCAGTACCTGCTTCCTGTGATGGAAACATTGATGCGTCTTCACGCACAGGGGATGTTTCACGGCAGTGTGTATCCGGAAAATATAATCCTTACTGCGGACGGAAAGGTATTGCTGGCAGATATGGTGAATCCGATAGAGGATGTGTCAGCGCCGCAGCTCGGAGACATTAAGATTCGCAAGGATGCATATTCTCCGGTGGAATTATACGTCCCGGAGGCAAAGAGAGGACCGTCTGCGGACATCTATGAAGTGTCAGCAATTTTTTACCGTTACGCGACGGGAGAGCCGCTTCCTGTTTATTATGACAGAGTCAATGAGGAAAAGAAAACAGAAGATCCGCTTCATATGCAGACAAGGGTTATGAAGTTCCAGAGTGAGGCGATTATGAAAGGAACGGCAGTTTATGACTTTGAACGCTATGAGACGATGGAGCAGCTAAGAGATGCGCTTTGCCCTGAGGATGTGGATTATGAGCATCTGAATGCAAAGATGATGGAGGCAAAGACTTTCTCCAAGGAAGATTTATGGTACAAACACGGGAAAAGAGCCAGAAATAAATATGTGTTTACGGTTGCGGCGATTCTGATCGTGGCAGTGATTGCTCTGGGACCGGGACTGACGGACGTCGGGAAAAGCGTTTTGATTAACCGATTTTATCAAAAATTTTCCGAAGCGGATATGGCAAAGCAGTTTGTTATGGTGGCCGGAATGTCCAAGACGGAGCGTGATTTGTACACAAACAATTATGTGGATGTGGATCGTACACTTTCCGACGAAGAAAATTCGGAACAGATGGAGATCAAATATTATGATTTCCAGTTGGAAAAATATATTACAAATGAAAAGTTCGATACGACGAAAACTTATTACGAATATATGAAAATTGATTATCGTCAGAATGAGGTATGGGTCAACTATATATCTGACATGAAAAATGTACAGACGACGATGAAGTTGGTGCCGAACCGGGATGGTAAATACGAAGTCAAGACCATATCTGTAGATAAGTATGGGGAGTCGGAAGAAGAAATCATTTATGTGAATTACACAAAAAAATAAAAATGTTTTGAAAAATACAGAGAAATGGTATATACTGTCCTAAGATGTGTTTTGCAAAAGCAGGACAGAGCAAATGAGTAAGGAGCAAAATGAAATGCAGTTATTAGAAAAATGGCGCGGTATGGCGTATTCTGAAAAAGCAAATAAAGGAGATCTGCAGAAGTTATGGCAGAAATATTTCCGCCTGGAAAAAGAGATGTATGCGAAACTTCTTGAAAATCCGGACGAGGAAGTAAAAGGCCCGGTAAGAGATCTTGCGAAAAAATATGATGTGGATATTATGACCATGACAGGATTTCTGGATGGTATCAATGACTCACTCGTTGAGCCGAATCCGATCGAGGAGATGACAGAGGATACAGAAGTATCTTTAAAATTTGACAAAGAACTTCTTTACAAAAACATGGTTGCTGCTGAGGCAGACTGGTTGTACGGTCTTCCGCAGTGGGAAAAGATCTTTGATGAAGAAAAACGCAAAGAACTTTACAAAGAGCAGAAGAGATCTACAACCATCGTAAAGGAAGAAAGAATCTATCCAAACGATCCGTGTCCATGCGGTAGTGGTAAAAAGTACAAAAAATGTTGTGGAAAAAATTAATTTTTCCGGGCATAATATAAAGTAACACGTGGAAGAGAAGAGTAATCCGTGAAAATATGCCAGAGAGAAGCGCCGGCCCATGGCTGTGCTGAAAGCGCTTTCATACGGAAACGGACGAAAACTAACTCTGAGTGGCCCTAATCCGGTCCGGTGATTCCGTTATCATCAATGAGTGGTCTGGTAAGTCGTTGTAAGCGCACAGGCAAGCAGGGTGGAACCGCGTAGATTACGTCCCATGCACAGATATGTGCATGGGATTTTTTATTGCAAGAAAATGTTATGCAACAGATATAAAAGGAGAAGGAGGCAAAGAAATGAAGGAATTTTTAGAAGAAAAAAAGGAACAGCTTTTTGACGGGGAATTGACCATGACCAAATTGGATTTTTGGTTGATTGTTATGCTTGTTTTTGTGGTCGGTGTTTTGTACGGACTTGCAAAAGCACCGTGGACCCAAGGGGTGAAAATGACCATCGGAAGCAATAACGGAAGCAATAATGTCGTAAATCCGCCGGAAGATGACGAATGTGAATGCATCGGATGCTGTGAGGCGGATGAAGAAGAGGACGAAGACGTAATATCTTTTAAGTAGGAAGAAAAACAGACAAAAAGAAGGAGCAGACAGATGAAAATTACATTAAAAGACGGAAGCGTAAAAGAATACGCACAGGCAATGAGCGTGTATGACATTGCGCTCGACATCAGTGAAGGACTTGCAAGAGCAGCCTGCGCCGGTGAAGTGAACGGAGAGGTTGTGGATCTGCGTACAGTGGTGGAAGCAGATTGCGAACTTAATATTTTGACAGGAAACGACGAGCAGGGTCTGCGCACCATGCGCCACACATGTTCCCACGTGCTGGCAGAGGCAGTAAAGAGACTGTTCCCGGAGGCAAAGCTTGCCATCGGACCTTCCATCGATGAAGGATACTATTATGATTTTGAGCATGCACCGTTCTCAAGAGAAGATCTCGACAATCTTGAAAAAGAGATGAAGAAGATTATCAAAGAAGGTAACAAACTTGAGAAGTTTACCCTTCCGAGAGAAGAGGCAATCAAATATATGGAAGAAAAAGGTGAGCCGTACAAAGTGGAGCTCATTCAGGATCTTCCGGAGGATAGCATTATTTCTTTCTACAGCCAGGGAGACTTCGTGGATCTCTGTGCAGGACCGCACCTGATGCGCACAAAGGGAATCAAAGCGTTTAAGCTGATTTCTTCTTCCATGGCATATTGGAGAGGTGATTCTAATAAAGCACAGCTTCAGCGGATTTACGGAACTGCATTTAACAACAAGGAAGACCTTGCAGCTTACCTGGAACACCTTGAGGATATCAAGAAACGCGATCACAACAAACTCGGCCGTGAGATGGAATTATTTGCAACGGTTGATGTGATCGGTCAGGGACTTCCTCTGATTCTGCCGAAGGGCGTAAAGATGATCTCGAAGATGCAGAGATGGATCGAGGATTTAGAGGATAAAGAGTGGGGCTACGTCCGCACAAAGACACCACTCATGGCTAAGAGTGACCTGTACAAGATTTCTGGTCACTGGGATCATTACAAGGACGGTATGTTCGTGCTCGGAGATGAAGAGGTGGACAAAGAAGTGTTTGCTCTTCGTCCGATGACTTGTCCGTTCCAGTATTATGTTTATAAAAATTCGCAGAAATCTTACCGTGATCTTCCGTATCGTATGGGAGAGACATCGACACTGTTCCGTAACGAGGAATCCGGTGAAATGCACGGTCTGACTCGTGTGAGACAGTTTACCATTTCGGAAGGACACAATGTAATCCGCCCGGATCAGGCAGAAGAAGAACTTGCCAACTGTCTGCACCTTGCAATTTATATTTTAAATACACTCGGTCTCCAGGATGACGTGACTTATCGTCTGTCGAAATGGGATCTGGAAAATAAGGAAAAATATCTCGGAGATGCTAATTATTGGGAAAGTACACAGGGAGCACTTCGTAAAATCCTTCAGGAAGAAAATCTTCCGTTTACGGAGGCGGACGGTGAAGCAGCGTTCTACGGACCGAAGATTGATATTCAGGCAAAGAATGTTTACGGAAAAGAAGATACGATGATTACCATCCAGCTTGACTGTGCCATTGCTGAGAAGTTCGATATGTACTACATCGACCAGAACGGAGAAAAACAGCGTCCGTACATCATTCACAGAACATCGCTCGGATGTTACGAGAGAACACTTGCATGGCTCATTGAAAAATATGCCGGCAAATTCCCGACATGGCTTTGTCCGGAGCAGGTTCGCGTGCTTCCGATTTCCGAGAAATACGCCGATTATGCAGAAAAAGTGCGCAAAGAATTAGCGTGCAACGGAGTTGATGTCGCAGTGGACAATCGTTCCGAAAAGATCGGTTACAAGATTCGAGATGCGAGACTTTCCAAAGTGCCTTACATGCTTGTTGTCGGACAGCAGGAAGAAGAACAGGGACTTGTTTCTGTCAGAAGCCGCTACGAAGGAAATGAGGGACAGAAGAGCATCGAAGAATTTGTGGATGCAATCTGTAAGGAAATCCGTACCAAAGAAATCCGCAAGGAACTTCCGGAAGAGGAAAAGAAAAAATAAAACCTGCGCATAAATAGCCTTTGTTTGTTTCATACTATGTATGTAACGTATAAAACAAACAGGAGGTGCAGGATATGGCAGTTTTACAATGCGGTGTGGAAACATGTACGTACAATAAAGAAAAGCTTTGTTGCAAGGGCGATATTCTTGTGGGAGGTAAGCAGGCAGACAAATCCAAGGATACCTGTTGTGCATCCTTCCGTCAGGAAAAGGGAGATCGCTTTGTCAGTGCATTAGAACATCCGAGCAAAACGATCAGTATCGACTGTGAGGCGGAAAAATGCGTTTATAATGACAATTATAAATGCTATGCGGAAGCAGTGCGAATCAGCGGAAATCGTGCAGGAAGCAGCAAAGAAACAATTTGTGAAACTTTTAAAGAAAAATAGCTTGACATTACATGCTCAAGATGTTATTCTATTTGAGCATGTGAGTTACATATGCGTAGATCAAAGCAGAGTATCCACTCTCACCCTGCGACAATCGGGTTGTCAGGTGTTTATATCTACAATTTGGCAAGTCCTCTCTTGTCATATTTGGATTTTTCGAGTGGGTAGTCTGACTACTCACTTTTTTTTGTTTGAATTCTTATGGAGGTGTTACATTATCAGCGATTTAATGATTAACGAACAGATCAGAGACAAGGAAGTACGTGTGATCGGTGAAGACGGAGAACAGCTTGGTATCATGTCCTCAAGGGATGCGCAGAAGCTTGCGGATGAAGCAGGACTTGATCTTGTCAAAATTGCCCCGACAGCCAAACCACCGGTGTGTAAGATTGTCGATTACGGCAAATATCGTTATGAACAGGCCAGAAGAGAGAAAGAGGCGAAGAAAAAACAGAAGACAATAGAGATCAAAGAGATTCGTCTTTCGCCGAACATTGATACCAATGACCTGAACACAAAAGTAAATGCAGCAAAGAAGTTTATCACCAAGGGTGATAAGGTGAAAGTCACACTTCGATTCAGAGGACGTGAGATGGCGCATATGGCGTCCAGCAAACACATTCTGGATGACTTTGCCGAGGCACTTGCAGAAATTGCAGTTGTGGAGAAGCCTGCCAAAGTAGAAGGAAGAAGTATGACAATGATCTTAGCGGAAAAACGCTAAAAATGCTTTTGACTTGAATTGATGCAATTTGAGTTAAAATAGATTTGGAGCAACTTGATTAGGAGGAATTTAAAATGCCAAAGGTTAAAACAAACAGATCAGCAGCAAAACGTTTCAAAGTAACAGGAACAGGTAAATTAAAAAGAAATAAAGCTTACAAACGCCATATCTTAACAAAGAAGTCAGCAAAGACTAAGAGAAATCTCAGAAAACCTGCAATGACGGATGCATCAAACGTTAAGAATATGAAGAAAATCACACCATATTTATAAGATGTAAGGAGGATGTAAAGAAATGGCTAGAATTAAAGGCGGTTTAAACGCAAAGAAAAAACATAACAGAGTATTAAAACTTGCAAAAGGTTACAGAGGAGCAAGATCCAATCAGTATAGAGTAGCAAAACAGTCCGTTATGCGTGCATTAGCTACATCATATAAGGGACGTAAAGAAAGAAAACGTCAGATGAGACAGCTTTGGATTGCGCGTATCAATGCAGCTGCAAGATTAAACGGATTAAGCTACAGCAAATTCATGTATGGATTAAAGTTAGCTGAGATCGACATCAACAGAAAGATGTTAGCAGAGATGGCAGTAAATGATGCTGCAGGATTTACTTCTTTAGCAGAAATTGCAAAATCTAAACTTGCATAATAAACGTACAAAAGCATCGGATAGAAATATTCGGTGCTTTTTATAAATAAGTCAGGAGAATATGATATGTTAGAACATTTACAGCCAACCGCGGTTTTTTCTTATTTTGAAGAGATTTGCAGCATTCCGCACGGTTCCTACAATGTTGCGAAAATCAGCGATTATCTCGTGGATTTCGCCCGAAAAAGGAACCTGTGGTACACACAGGATAAGGCGGGTAATGTAATCATTGTCAAAGAGGCGACAGCCGGATATGAAGACAAAGAGCCGATCATCATTCAGGGACATATGGATATGGTGGCAGTCAAAGAGGAAGGCTGCGATAAGGATATGCTGACCGAAGGTCTGGATCTTGTGCTGGAAGGTGATTATATTTCTGCTCAGGGGACGAGTCTGGGCGGTGATGACGGAATTGCAGTTGCATATGCGCTTGCAATCTTAGACAGTGACGATATTCCGCATCCGCATCTGGAAGTTGTAATCACGGTAGATGAAGAAGTCGGTATGGATGGAGCATCCGTCATCGATCTTTCTTGTCTGAAAGGACATACTCTTTTAAATATCGATTCCGAAAAAGAAACCGAATTGACGGTAGCCTGTGCGGGCGGAGTCAATGTGTCCGGACAATGGCAGGTGGACTGGACCGCGTCCGAAGGAGAAAAATATAAAGTTATGTTAACTGGAATGTCCGGCGGACATTCCGGGGTTGAAATTCATAAGGGACGCGCAAATGCGAATAAACTTATGACAGAGCTATTGTATCTTCTCGAACGAGAGGTTGACATAAGTCTTGTATCGGTGAGTGGCGGAACTGCGGATAATGTAATTCCTTCGCATGCAGAAGCGGTTTTTCTTTGTGAAAAAGAGAGCGAACGAATAGAAGGGGTTCTCCGCACCATGGAAGAGGTTATGAGAGAAGAGTGGAAAGATACGGATCCGGGACTTTCCATCCGTTTGGAAAAGCTGGAGCGCAGTGAGACGGAAAAGACGGTGCAGACAAGCGATTTCTTCCGGTTATTATCGTTCTTTCTTGAGGTGCCAAACGGCGTGCAGGAAATGAGTAAGGAGCTTTCCGGCGTTGTGGAGACTTCGCTGAATTTCGGTACGATATCTTTGGAACAGGAAGGAAAAGTGAATGCCGGATTTTTGATCCGAAGCAGCGAGGATAATGCGAAAAATGCACTTGCTTCCAAAATCAGAAAAATGATTAAGGAAAGCCAGGGCAGTTGTACAAAAAGCGGGGAGTATCCGGGCTGGAGCTACCGCGTGGATTCGCCGCTTCGCGAAAAAATGGTTCGCATATATAGGGAACATTTCAAAAGAGAGCCGGAGATTATTTCCATTCATGCAGGTCTGGAATGTGGAATTTTGGCAGAGAAGATTAAAAATCTGGATGCGGTTTCCATGGGACCTGAAATGCATGATATCCATACGACGGAGGAGCGTCTCAGCATTTCTTCTACACAGAGAGTGTGGGAATATCTTTTGAAAATTTTAGCACAATAGTAAAAACCGACGGCGGGCGGATGAAAAATCATCTGTCCGTGGTCGGTTTCTTTTTGTTATCTTCCAAAAAGCGTGCACGCTTGACCGCATTGTCGCCGTATTTTTGGCGGATGGAATCGATAGCCATGTCCAGTTTTTCCAGCTTTTCGTTCTTTTCTGTGTCAAAAAGAGAATATTGGGTATAGCATTCATCCGAGGCCTTGGAGGTATGTACGCCGATCAGCCGGATCGGATTTGTGTCCCAGAGCTTATCGAATAATGTGCATGCGTTTTCATAGATTACATCGGTGATGTTTGTGCCGGTGGAAAGGCTTGTCTGACGGGAAGATTTGTTAAAATCCGCATCGACAATCGTGACGGAGACGACGCTGATATATGCGTTGTCTTTTCTTATGCGCATTCCGATGTTTTCACAGAGGGAAAGCATGATGCCTTTGGCATCACCTCGGTCAGTGCAGTCGAAGGGAAGCGTGATGGAGTTGCTGTAGCCCTTCGGAGCGTCTGTTTCCGATTCCACGGGGGATGAATCGATTCCGTTTGCATATGCGTGCAATTCTTTGCCGTGGGATTTTAAGTGCTGCTGCAAAACGTCCGGATTGGCGCCGGCGAGATCCCCGATTGTGAAAATACCGAGGTTGCGGAGCTTTTGCACGGAGGAACGCCCGGCGTAGAGCAGATCGGATACCGGAAGCGGCCACATTTTTTCGGGAATTTCCTCCGGAAAGAGTGTATGTACCTTATCCGGCTTTTCAAAGTCAGAAGCCATTTTTGCCAGAAGTTTGTTGGAGGAGATACCGATGTTGACGGTAAAGCCCAGAGTTTCATATATTTCCTGTTTGAGTTGATAGGCAAAGCGGACAGGGTCCCCGTACAGCTTTTGGGTACCGGACATATCACAAAAGGCTTCATCGATGCTCAGCTGCTGGACAGCCGGAGCATAGCGGCGAAGCAGTTCCATGAGTGCATCCGATTTGGGACGGTAAATAGAAAAGTCCGGTGGGTAAATTTGTAAGTTCGGACATTTTTTCAAAGCGTGAACAATTGGTTCGCCGGTTTTGATGCCGGCTTTGGATGCGGGAATGGATTTTGCGAGTACCACACCATGGCGCAGCTCCCGGCGGCCGCCGATGATAGCGGGTATTAAGCGGATATCCGCAGCCTGCGGATCATCGCTTAACCGGCGACATGCTTCCCAGGACAGAAAGGCGGAGTTGACATCTACATGAAATATGATTGGTTTTGTCATAGCGGCTCCTTTCCGTGTCTACAATGGGCAGACAACTTATCTACCACCAGTTTATCACAAGGAGACCGATTGCAAAAGTAGTTCGATAAGACTGCGAAAAGATTTTTCGCGAAAGGCGCTGAGGCGCTCCGGATGCCATTGCAGTCCGAGAATGGGAAGAGATTCGTGTGCGATTGCTTCGGGAATGAAATCTTCGCTGTGTTGAATTGTACGGAGTCCCTTGCCGAGATGTCGGATGCCTTGGTGATGTGCGCTGTTGACAGTGGGGTATAGATTTAAAATGTCGTACAGTTTTTCAGAGCATTCACAAAACAAATGTGTTTTGTGAGGGAATTCTGACACAAAGAAGACGGAGTGCATCTGATCTTTGTTTTTGCAATTGTGCAGGTCGGAAGTGGGAAGGTGTTGATGCAGTGTTCCGCCGAAATAGATATTGATCAGTTGCATTCCTTTGCAAATACCGAGTACCGGTATGCGGCGGATCACAGACAGCTGCAAAAGTTGAAATTGGATCAGGTCTGTGATATCATCTGCCGGACGGCTTTTTTTCTTTTTTTCTCCGTAAAGAAGAGGAGAAATGTCTCCGCCGCCGGGGAGGAGCAAAAGGTCATAGGATAATTCTGTCAGCTCTGCCGGCGGAAGAAAGTGCCCGGTATCTTTGCAGATTGGAAATAGGGCAGAGTACTCGGCGGATGAGAGGGCGGCCGCATAGTTCCCGGCATTGGAGGGGAGGGCTGCAATCAGTATTTTTACGGTAGATGGCATTTTTTTCCTTTACATATTTCTTTTTTCTATTTTATGCATTATAATTGGGAACATGACAGAAAGGGGTTATTTATGAAAGCAGTAAAAAGATATATGCGTATGTTATTCGTTGCATGTTTTGTGTTTGTTGCGGCGGCAGCACTTGATATGTCGGTGCAGGCGACAGAGACCGATCAGACAGAAGTGACATATACGACGACATATGCAAAGGGAACCATACAAC
>JAZSMO010000050.1:0-14077 GCA_045535935.1 Lachnospiraceae bacterium
TTTTTCTTTACCGGATCTCTTCGCCCGGTTTTTTCTTCTTTTTCTTGTCCTCATACATGAGTTCATCCGCCCGTTTCATCAGGGCTGCAAAATCATATCCCTTGTCACCGTACACTACACCTGCAGCGATCACACATTCAATACCGTCCTCCAGTGTATTCAGACGGGCAAGTTCTGCCTCCCAACGTTCTTTCAGGTTATTCACCTCATCCTCTGTCACGTTGCACGCAATCATAAGGAACTCATCACCGCCCATGCGGTAACCGTGCACTTTGCTGCTGGTCACTTTTCGGATACTGTCTGCGCCTTTGATAATCAATTTATCTCCCGCTTCATGACCGTAGGTGTCATTCATCTTCTTGAGATTGTTTACATCAAAGTTGAAAATTCCGATGGAATCCAGATTCTTATAATCCGATTCCAGCATTGCAAGATATTTGCCTTTGTTGTACATACCGGTCAATCCGTCATGTTCGCTGTCATAAATCAATTTTTCACGCATCATGCTGTTTTCAATATAAAGACGAATCACGGAAAGAAGTGTTTCCTCTCCCATGGATTCCTTATCCATCTTGGCATGTTCCACAAAAAACAGTGCATATCTCTGCTCGGAAACTCCGCCGCAGCAGAGCGAATACAATTTTTTATTCTCATCAATACCTGCTAGGGCCAATGCTTCTTTTATGTCATTTGCCAGCCGGGCCGAAGACAATTCTTTCCCGCTCTCTATGGCAAAAACTCCCATTGCCTGCTCATCCGCTGCAATGCGGGCATTGTTGTAATTGTTTGTCTTTTTATTGTAAGTTATCATTTCGATGTGCGCATCTCTGTGCAACAGGAAAAACATTTCCTCTGTCTTGAAAAAATCAGCCAGCATCGGCAAAAGCTCATAATAGGTGCTGGAGAGTTTCTCCAAAATCGCAGTCTGGAAGCCTGCTAATTTTTTAAAGAAGGACATATATTTCGTCACATCATGATTGAGTTTCATGTACTCGGTAATGTCGGTCAGCCGGTGAACGTGGCAGGATGCATCATCCGCTTTCACAAGCTTTGACTCCACCTTGTAATAATTGCGCTTCTCAAGATCAATGGTCTCCCACTCGGCAATCGCACCGTCCTCCGGAATTCCCGGGCAGTCTCCGATCCACATCATGGCATCTTCCGCTGTTTCACCGACTAAATCGCGACCATATATCTTCTCAAAAAATGTATCTGCATAAACGATAGCTCCGGTGCCGGTATCCACAGCAACCACTCCGCCGATTTCATTTACGACAAATGCTGAAATCTGTTCTCTCAGTGTCATTCCACTGCCTCCTTTATTCAATCGTCAATATGTCCGAAAAACCGGTCATCTCAAATACTTCCATCACCGTTTCGTTCACATTTTTCACAACCATGCTTCCCTGTACCCGGTTAATGCTTTTCTGTGCCTGTAAAATAACACGGAGACCGGAGCTGGCTACATATGCACATTTTTCCATGTCAATCACAAGCTCCTTCACCGGCTCCTGTAACTCTTTTTCAATCACCTCACCAAGCTGTGGCGCTGCAGTTGTGTCAAGTCTTCCGTCCAGTTCAATCCACTTTTTGTTTCCTTCGCTTTTCACATTGATATTCATTTTTTCTTCCTCCAACCTTTTCTACCACGTTTTGGTAAGTGTTAAAATATTTTTTTCGTTTTCATACCGGTATTCTACCTGATCCATGCTCTGCTTCACCATCCAGATACCGAGCCCGCCGATTTGTCTCTCCTCCGCGGAAAGTGTTATATCCGGATCCTCTTTTTTCAGCGGATCAAATTGTTTTCCCGAATCATAGATGCATAGCACCATTTTATTGTATGCGTCATCTTCCCCCGCAAGAGTCAATTCCAGCAGACATTCCCCCATATGGTCCGGATACGCATAATTGGCAATGTTCACAAAAATTTCTTCCACGGAAACACAAATCTGAGTCACAACTTTCATCGGACAATCGCACTGCTCCAGCTTTGTTTCCAAAAATCCAATCACACGATCCAGATTGTCAAGCTCTGCAGGCAGTTTTAACTGCTGTGTTATTTGCATCATACCAACACCCCTTCTACAAATTTTGCAAAAATTGTAAAGACCGCTTTGCCCCGTCCGGGTCTTTTACTTCAATCAGCACCGTCGCCTGCGGAAAATAAGTTTCATACACCGTTTTAAAATAGTTCCAATCTATTTTCCCTTCTCCCAGCGGCAAATGCAGATCCTTTTCCAAATCATTGTCATTGATATGAATATGCTTCACATAAGGAGCAAGCGCCTTCACCCAGCAGTCAATCTCAGACGCATCGCCAAATGCGTGGGCATGCGCAAAATCAAAGCAAACACCGAAATTGGAATACTGCTTCAAACGCTCAGCAAGCCCGGCAAGCAATTCATATGACATATCAAACATATTCTCAATATAAATATTTAAGTCCGGATACTTCTCCAGTTTTTCTGCCCAATAGACTGCATTTCGCTCCACCCAGTTTTCCTTGTAATAATCCATATGAAAATTCGGAATAAAATTGGTGTGGAAAACAACCGCCTTTGCATTTAACTCTTTCGCAATACGTATGCTCTGTTCAATTCGGTAATCGGACGCCTCCACAATCCTCGGATCATCCGATGCCACCGTCACATCAAAAAATGAGCCGTGCATCGTACAATACTGCGGTGCCCCTTGCAACGTCTGATAATACGCAATCCGCTCTCTGCAGCCTTTGTCATTGTCCAAAAAATCCGGAATATAGAAATCATTATATTCAAATCCGCAATCATAGGTTTTGGCCAAAGCTAAGCTTTCCTCTATTTGGTTGTAATCCGGAATGATCAATAATTTGTTTACTTTCATTTATCTTCTCTCTTTACTGATGTAACAGAATATACAAAAACACCTTTTGATTTCCCTTTTAACGGAATCTCGCCGATTTCCTCCACCTCGACGCGGTCCTTTACACGCTCATAAATCGCATCGCTGATCAGCACCTGGCCTTTTTTCGCATTGGATTCCAGTCTTGCCGCCGTGTTGACCGTGTCACCGATCGCCGTGTAGTCCATGCGGAATTCACACCCCACATTACCGACAACCGCCTCGCCGCAGTTGACCCCGACACCGAAGCCGACACTTCTGCCGAACTTTTCGAGAAGCTCCTTTTCCAGCGCCGCACCGCCGTCCACAATATCCATCGCCGCACACACCGCACGAAACTCGTAATCTTCCAAATCAAACGGTGCATTAAATACTGCCATCGTCGCATCCCCGACAAACTTATCCAGTGTTCCTTTGTTTTTGAAAATCGCATTGGTCGTCAGGTTGAGATAACGGTTCAGTATCGCCACCACTTCCTCCGGCGTCAGCACCTCGGACATCGTGGTAAATCCGCGGATATCCACAAACAAAACGGCAATATCCCTGTTTTCACCGCCGAGTTGTATTTTGAAATCCCCCTGTTTTGAAATCTCATCCACAATCTCAGGCGCCACATACTTTTTGAATGCAGCCAGCATTTTCCGCTGACGGATTTTTTCCAAAATATATCCGCTGATCAGACAGTACAGATAAGAAATTAAGATTCCGAGCAGAAAATATAACAGCGGAATCGTACAGTGCTGCTCATTAAGCCAAATACCGATTCCGATATATCCGCCGATTACAACAAAAAGTGCTGCCGTTGACAATTTAATCCCCCGTCTTCGGAACAGAAGATGCAAAAGTGCTCCCAAAAGTCCGGTTAACAGGCCGACCATATATGGATCTGCACCTATCGAGAAGCGGTTTTGAAACAGCGACTGCAGAATGTTGGCATGGATTTCCACCCCGTACATCTGGTCTGCTCCTCCGACCGGTACCCGGAAATTATCCTGCATTCCGGTCGCATATGCACCGATCAGCACAATGCTTCCCTGAAATGCCCGCGGATCAATATATCCGTTTAGCACGTCCACAAAAGAAATGTACTCGTAATCTCCCGGCTTTCCGGAATAATTGATTAAAGACTTGCCATATTTATCCGTTGTAATTTCATTTAAAACCGTACCGGTCTGCTCACAGTACATCTCATATATTTTCTGAGAAAACATGGAGACGATCTCTCCCTGCAATGTTTCCTCTCTCTTTATCCGTCGCACCAATCCGTCCGAATCCTGTGACACATTGGTAAATCCCTGTGTTGTCACAGATGCGAGCTTTTCATATGGCATAAGATAGGTTTCGATCGGATACTCCGTGAGCCCCTTCTCATTGATCTCGCCTTTTTCTTTATATACAAACTGGGACGCCGTGACTACATTCCCCATCTGCTCACACATTTGTGCAAACGCCAGATCATCCTGCGCATCCACTTCTCCGGAAAACAAAATATCAAAACCGATCACCACCGGTTTACAGCCTTCGACCTGCGCAAACTGACGCAGCAGGCGGGCATAGACATCCCTTGACCACGTCTGAATCGGTCCGAGCTCTTCTATCGTTTTTTCATCCACACCGATGATCTTGATCTTCGTGTCGATCCCTCTCGGTATCTGATATGCTGCATCTTTGAGCATATAATCAAAGGCAGAAAATAAATTGGTGATTGTCATTATAAAAATGAGAATTCCGACAAGAATTGCTTCCGTCATATGGTGAAGCAACGTTTTCCCTTTTACTGTCATTCCTTGATCCTCCCGACTGTTTTGCGAGATTATTTTCTGCTGAGACAAAGCATCGTAATATCATCCGCCTGACTGACACCTTCCGCAAATGCATTTACATCCTCGTAAAGACAATTCATAAATGTATCCGACCGGTCAATACAATCACGATATCGGTTCAATGCTTCTTCCAGTCTTTTTTCTCCGTATAGCTCATCCTGTGCATTGAGTGCTTCTGTCATACCGTCCGTGTAAAGGTAAATGACATCGCCCTTTTCCAGTTTTATGCTCTGCTCCTTGTACGGAATATCCTCCATCATACCGAACACAAGATTAGCCTTCGGTTTCATCATCTCAAACACTCCGCCTTTTTTCATCAAAAACGGCGGATTATGTCCTGCGTTGATAAATTTCACTTCATCCGTCTCAAGATCAAGCACACAGATAAACGCCGTGACGAACATTCCCTCTTCGTTTTTGTAACAAAGCTGATTGTTTACCCGGAATGCAACCTCCGAAAGCGGAAGTCCGAGAGATGCATAGTTTTTGATATGTATCTTTGCCATACTCATGAAAAGCGCCGCCGGAACCCCTTTCCCGGACACATCTGCAATCAAAAAGCAAATGTGGGAATCATCAATGACAAACACATCGTAGAAATCACCGCCCACTTCCTTGGCCGGACACATATTTGCCGTTACATATACATCTTTCAGATTGTTAAACTGCGAAAAATCGTTTTCCAGCGATCCGACCTGTATCTTTGTGGCAATAGCAAGCTCTGATTTGATGCGTTCCTGCTCCGTCACAAGCTTTTCTGTCTTGCGATAAAGCATATTCATGAACATACCGTAAATTTTGCGGTTTTTTTCTGCAATCTCAAAGAAAAGTGCCTTGGAAATATTCGCACAGACAACGTCGCCTACCGCACGCACCGTAGCACCGCGCGTATCATCATTGATCAGACCGAGTTCCCCGATAAAGTCTCCCTTTGCCAGAAGATTGACCCGCTCGCCCTTATCATTGAGCACGATCGTCTGCCCTTCCAATATGATGTACATTCCGTCTTCCGGTTGTGCACCGTACGCAACAATATCTTCGCCGTCCGCGAAACGCACCTCTTCCATGGCCTCCAACAATATACGGGTGCTTTCCGGTATCGCTCCCTCTGCACTCACCTTAAAAAAATCCTGTACCGTCGGAATTTTTCGTAACAATTCAGCATTCATGCTATCATCCTCACTGCCTATTCTTTCCAGTTAATCTTTGTATCTTTATGTATGGCTGTTGAAAAGTCAAAATCCCAGGTTCCGGACGCTGCAGGGGCAAATTTCGGTTTGCTCACCTGTCCGCCTTCCGAGACATTCTGCGTCGCAAACACTTCTCCATCATATAGAAATGTTATTTTGTAACTGTTTGCAGGCGTCGATGCGGGCGGCTGTGTCTCCTCTGTCTCGTCCGTCGTATCGTCGCCGGTCTCATCCGTAGAATCTTCGCCGTCTTCGTCCGACTCATCCTCCGCTTCTGACTCCTCCGATTCGTCCCCGGTATCTTCCTGCGTATCATCTGCAGACTCTTCGGTATCGTCCTCTCCCTCATCTTCCGCTTCCTGCTCCGGCTCCTCTGCCAGCAGCTCATCCAGTCTCTCAAGTGTAATCGGAAGCTTCAGACCATGTTCAGCCAAAGCCTTCAAGGCTTTCAACGCCCCTTTCGGCAATGTCTCATACTTGATATCCGTGATACCGTCCAAATAATCCGTATTCACTTCATCTTCAAAGATGATCGTTTCTTTTCCGTATTCCAGCATACGGGCATCTGCCTTTGTTCCGTCTTTATAAACAAGCTGGGTTTCCACCTTGCCGTCAAACACAGAAACTCTTGTATATACGGTTCCTGCTTCATCATAAAAAATTTCTACACGAAATACCGTACCTCTGACCGACATGGATGAATTTTGTGTATGCACCTCATAGGAAGCATTTTCCGCAAGCGGCGACTGAATCTCGTTTACAATCGCCCCCTCCAAGAGATTTATACTCGTCTTTCCGGCGCTGCTGTTTCCCGATGCCACAAGCTGAAATCTCGTCTTTTCCTCCACATATACATACTTGTCTTCATCCAGCTTCAGTGTAAGCAGTCCTTCGTCCAAATACACTTCATCTCCCGATTGAAGCACCATGTTCGGATACATCTCAATCTCCCCCATGGATTCTCTGGTCACGGTAGCACTACCGTCAAGTTCATATATCTTTACAACGCGATAGCTCTCTTTCCCCGTCATAAGCAAGATGACAACGATCAAGGCAACAACTATCACAGCTGCAACTATCCCAATCATTAATTTCTTTTTTGATTTCATTTTTTTGCTCCCATCAATTTGCAGCATTCAGTGTATATTCACCCGACTGCGTCACATAAAATGCATTTCCGCCCTTGTACGTTGTAGAATCTCCGGACACAGTAAAGTTTTCGTCTCCAAACTTATATTTTTTGTTTTTATACAGTTTGACTGCTTTTCCGCCCGGTACTTTTCCGTCTTTTCTCCACTCGGACGCCAGATACACCGTGACTTTTCTGATATTGCCCGCCTTATCCTCGGCGCGGATGACATATTTTTCCGTTTCATCATCCGACGATTCCAGTTTGAAGGTCGCCTTGCCAGCCTCCACGGTCTTGGCCTCACCGTTTACTTTGACACTGCTCAGATTGTCATCCGTCACTTTGACCGACAGTTTGTCCACATAATAAGTTTCTCCGGAGGTGCGATTGACTTCCGGCTTTAACTTATCAATTCTGATTGTTTCAAGCTTTGCCTGCTGCGTAATCTGACCGGTCGATGTTTTCGACAGATAAACTCCCGGAGTTTTCACCGTGCTACTGTAAACAACCGTATCCGCAAATTCATCATCCAATGATTGCGCAATCTGATAGCCTGTAAGCGGTGTTACCGTCACATCCGATGTATAATAGCCGTTTTCGCCCTTTTCGCCGGAAAGTGTGTAAAAGTCATCCGGCATCGCAATGGAAGGTTCTTTTTTTACAACAACCGTTGCGCCTATATCAAACGAATCATAGCATACTCCTTCGGATGTACAAAGCTGTACGGAAAGAGTTCCGGTGTTGGTTCCGGCCGCAACTCCTTTTTTCAGACTCATGTTAAATGTAACCACATTCCCTTTCGCAAGAGAAATCGGTGAATTGTATGCCACCGCTGCTGTGCCGGATGCTACGGAAATCATATCACTCCACGCACCGGACGGCACAAGACGAATCTGCACATTTGCAAGACCGCTGTTCGTAATTTTCATCGTCTCTGTCTTTGTCGTCTGATATCCCACCACAAAATCACCGTAAGAAACGGATGTTTTATCTCCGGAAACCGCATAAATTTCGCCGAGAGATTTCTCTTCTATGACAGATGCAGGTAACGGGTACTTGATTCCATCAAAAGAAACAGACAGACCGCTTTGTCCCTCTGTTGTAATCGTTGTCTCCGTTTTAGAATTAAGTTGTATGGAAAGCTTATCCGACAATGCTTCGCTGCCCAGATACACAAACTGATCCTTCACTCGTATCGTTGTGGGCGAGCTGTCAATCTCCGAGAAACCATAACCGTCCATCAAAAGAACATCCGCCGACATCGCACCGGACGTCATTACCGCTCCGGAACCGGTTTCCCTGATATCCAGTATCCCGTAGGATGCCCCGTCCTCAGAATGAAGCATGGAAGAACCAAGCAGCGTCAAAGAAGTGATTTTTCCGCGATTGTATATCGTACCGTCCGTAAGTTCCAGTTCATAGTTGATTGTTCCTGAATTGTCTATCTGATTGTTGTAATATCCGCTCGGGATGATAATGCCGGCGTTCATCGTCGCAGTGGCCGGAATCATCAGTTTTCCTGTCCCTACAGAATCTCCGGACTGCAGGGTTACCTGATGGTTTACCGTCAGTCCCGGTGCAAACCGGAGCACTCCGCCACTGGTAACCACGTAGCCGTCCGTGTAGCTGTCAGATTCCAAGGTGTAATCCGTCGTAATGTAGTTTGGTGCACCAAACGTCGTAAATGAACCGCTTTGCAGACAAATCATAAAAAGCAATATCCATGCCATCAATTTCCGTAGTCTTTTTTTCATTCAAAACCCCCGAACACACATTTTTTTAATTTTACATGAAGCTATAAAGTCATGTCAACTTTTGTTGCGTAAAATCCTCTTTGTATGATAGTATTTTTTTATGAAAAAAAACAAAATTTTAAAGTACAGTTTCATATTGCTTATCACATTGGCTGTAGAGCTTGTTCTTCTGACCTGCTCTGCACGCATTCCTTCCGGGAAACTTAAGGAAAACATCCGGGAATCCGCAGAGTTTTTGTGCGAAAAACAACCCTTTTTTCATCTGACGGAAAAAGATAAGGCTTCAAAAATCGACCGCCATGCAGATGCCATTCTCTTAAACATTGCATACAGCTGTGACAGCTCGGCGCCGTTTGCCTCCGTCATGCGTTCCATGTACTATTATGACGAATATGCGAACGAAAACGACAACCTGCTTTATTGCGTCCGAAACGATGCGGCTCCGACCTATGAATACATGCGCTACTGGCACGGATCGCTGGCGTTTCTCAGACCGCTTTTTTTGTTCTTTAACCTATCGCAGATTTATATACTGAACATGATCCTGCTGGCCATTCTCCTTCTTATCGCCTTTTGGACCATAAAGAAAGAATACAGCCTCGGGACCGGAATCTGCTTCCTTGTCGCCTGCTTTGTGTGCGCTGTCTGGTACGTACCGTTCTCGCTGGAATACATGTCCACATTTGTCATTGCCTTCGGATCAGTTCCGATTATTTTACGGCTCCGGCGCAAATATACCGGTTCCGCCATCCCTGTTTTTCTCGTTTTGGGAAGCCTGACTGCATTTACAGACTTTTTGACAACGGAAACCTTGACTTTTTTGTTACCGTTGACCCTCTACATATTAAAACAGAACGAAAAAAAGATTCTCTTCTGTGTCAAGTCCGGTGTCAGCTGGCTGTTTGGCTACGGCTTTACATGGAGTTTCAAATGGGTACTCTACAGTATGGTATTTCGAACAAACGGCATTTCCGATGCCCTTGCAAGCACCGCCGAGCGAACCGGCGGCGAGGCAGCTGCTTCCATGAACCTGATTCAGCAGATCAACGGTGCACTCCTGCGAAATCTCCGGTGTCTGTTTCCGGTTTCGCATTTGGGTGACCGGATCGGTTTTGTTCTTCCGGTTCTCCTGCTTGTTTTGATTGCTATGGTGTTCTATCTGGTCAAAAAGCAAAAGAATCTTCCGGACGTTGTCCCGGTATTGTTTTTGATCGGGCTGATTCCGTATGTACGGTTTGCCGTTTTGTCCAATCATTCCTATATCCATTATTTCTTCACCTTCCGTGCACAGCTTGTCAGCATATTTTGTCTGCTTCTCATCTTTTACCACGGAACGGATGTTGCATTTTTAAAACAAGAATACCAAAAACTCAAACAAAGCTTTCGAGCAAAAAAGAGACGCTGATGCAGGCATCAACGTCTCTTTATACTTTACTTCAAAATATTTTATTCAGCGTCCGGTTTTTCCACCTGGGCAATCGCTGTCTTGTTCATCGGGATACGACAGTTTTTGTTATTACCGAACTCTACGATTACGGTATTCTGCTCATCGTCGATATCAATCAGGATTCCGTAGAAACCGCTTGTCGTCAACACACTGTCGCCGACCGCCATAGAAGCAAACATTGCGTTCATTCTCTTCTGCTCTTTTTTCTGCGGACGAACCATCATAAGATAAATGATTGCAACAAAAAAAATAATATATCCAACAAGAAAAAGTCCTGATCCCTGTGCGCTAGGCGCTGCTGCAGCATCTGCTGTTAATAAAAGTCCCATGTTAAAAACCTCCGTTTATGTTTCAAATTTTCATACTAGAAGATATCATACACAAATTATGGGAGTTGTGCAAGTAAAACCTTTATAAACTTACTCGCCCGCCGCCATGCTCTCCAGCATTTCTTTTTTGTAGGCAGCAAATCTGCCCTCATCCAGTGCGGTGCGGATGTCTTCCATCATGTGGTTGTAAAAATACAGGTTGTGAAGGACACAAAGCCGCATACCGAGCATCTCTTTTGCCTTGAGAAGATGGCGGATGTATGCGCGGCTGTAACGCCTGCAGGCCGGACACTGACAGCCTTCCTCGATCGGACGTGTATCCAGCTCATATTTGGCGTTGAAAAGATTGATTTTGCCATGCTTTGTATACAGATGTCCGTGGCGTCCGTTTCGCGACGGATAGACACAGTCAAAAAAGTCGATTCCACGGTCCACTGCCTCCAAAATGTTGGCCGGTGTTCCGACTCCCATCAGATAATGCGGTTTGTCCTGTGGCAGATAAGGAACTGTCTCCTCGATCACATAATACATCTCCTCGTGGGATTCTCCCACGGCAAGACCGCCCAATGCATATCCCTGCAGATCAAATTCTGCGATGCGTTTTGCATGCTCCACACGGATATCTTTGTAAATCGCCCCCTGGTTGATACCGAACAGCCACTGCTGATTGTTAATGGTGTCATCCAGTGTATTTAAGCGGTCCATCTCTTTTTTACAGCGTTCCAGCCATCTGGTCGTACGATCCACGGAATTTTTGACATAGTTGTAATCCGCTTTGCTCGGCGGACACTCGTCAAATGCCATGGCGATCGTCGATGCAAGATGGGACTGAATCTGCATACTTTCCTCCGGTCCCATGAAAATCTTGCGACCGTCGATATGGGAATTAAAATAGACGCCTTCTTCCTTGATCTTGCGAAGGCCCGCAAGGGAAAATACCTGAAATCCGCCGGAATCCGTCAAAATCGGCTTGTCCCACACCATAAATTTGTGCAGACCGCCCAGCTTGTGTACCACTTCATCGCCCGGTCTCACATGGAGATGGTACGTGTTGGAAAGCTGAATCTGTGTACCGATGGCTTCCAGATCCTCCGTACCGACTGCGCCCTTGATTGCAGCAATCGTACCGACATTCATAAAAACCGGCGTCTGTACGACGCCGTGTGGTGTGGTTGCAACACCGCGTCTGGCATTGCCCTCCTGTTTTATCACTTTAAACATAAATTTTCCTCATTTCCGCCTTATTGTTCCTGCAGATCGGACACAAATTCTTCGAGCGTCAGATCATGGTCATACATGTATTTTGCAGCTGCCTTCCCGACATACCGGAAATGCCACGGTTCATAGCTGATACCGGTAATATCTTCCTTTCCTTTCGGATAACGAAGAATAAATCCATACTCATAACTGTGCTGTGCAAGCCATTGACCGGCCTTTGTGTCTTCAAATCCCTCGTTGAGGGACTGATAAGTATCCGTCACAATATCCAGTGCCAGACCGATCTGATGCTCGGATGCGCCGGGCACGGTAACCGCCTGCGCCGTCACACGATAAGCCTCCAGATAAGACATTTTCTTTTTCATATATGCCTTGATCTTGCGGTTAAAAAGATAAATCTGTCGTTCATAGTCTCTGTACGGCGAGCAGATCACCAATGTCACTCCGTCGTCCTTTGCCGCCTGCATCATCTGCTGCAACTCCGGAATAATGCGTTCATCACACTTCATACTTCCCTTGGAAGTCGAAATCGTTCCGAGGGTAAATTCATAATCCTCCGGAATGGAATGCTGCTTGTTAATCAGAACGATTTTCCAGTCATCCACATCAAAAGAATCGAGCGCAACTTCTCCGTCCTTCGGTAAATCCGTCTCTTCCACCACATCGGAATAGTCGGTTTTCATGACATCATCCAGCGTAAAAATCTCCTCCGCATTCACATCTCCGTGATCCTTGAGCTCTTCCTCTGTCAAAAGATCCTCGTCTTCAATCACTTCCACTTCTTCTGTCAGCGACGTTGCCGGAATATCATCCGCATTGATTTCCAATTGTTCATATATAAAGCTGTTGCTTATGATAAAAATAATACATACGCACAACATGCATAGCAGTTTGCGTAACTTCAGCGTTTTTTTCATCCTTTGTCCACCCTGATTTCTGCAAGTAAAAACACAAATAAATCATATCATAACAAAATACGCTTTGCAAACATAAGTGGCATAGCGTATAATAAATATGTTTTTAAATCAGTCACTATTCGGAGGTGTTTTATGGCAGGTTCCATTTTCGGAAAACATTTTACAATACAGACGTTCGGCGAATCCCACGGAGAAGGTATCGGTGTTGTCGTTGACGGTTGTCCTGCGGGACTTTCGCTTTCTGCAGCGGACATTCAAGCATATCTCAACCGCCGCAAACCGGGGCAGAGCAAATTTGCCACTCCGCGCAAGGAAGCGGATGAGGTAGAAATCCTCTCCGGCGTTTTTGAAGGAAAAACTACCGGTACGCCAATCGCGCTTCTTGTCAGAAATACATCCCAGCGTTCCGGCGATTATTCGGAGATTGCATCCTATTACAGACCGGGACATGCAGATTATACCTTTGATGAAAAATACGGATTCCGCGACTATCGCGGTGGCGGACGCTCTTCGGGGCGCGAGACCATCGGACGTGTGGCAGCAGGTGCTATCGCTCTGAAACTGTTAAAAGAGCTCGGTATCGAGATTTGCGCCTACACCCGTTCCATCGGTCCTGTGACAATCGATTATGCCAATTTTGATAAAGAAACGATTTTATCCACTCCGACTTCTATGCCGGATGCGGAGGCTTCCGCAAAGGCCGAGGCATATCTGGAAGAATGTATGAAGTCTCTCGACTCTTCCGGCGGCGTTATTGAGTGTATTGCCAAAGGTGTTCCGTCCGGAATCGGTGAACCTGTTTTTGAAAAACTTGATGCCAATCTCGGCAAAGCAATCATGTCCATCGGAAGTGTCAAAGCCTTTGAAATCGGTGACGGTATTGCTGTTGCCACAATGAAGGGCTCCGAAAACAACGACTCTTTCGTTATGAAAGACGGCGCTGTAGCAAAAGCAACAAATCACAGTGGCGGAATTTTAGGCGGTATCAGCGATGGTTCGGATATCGTACTTCGCGCTTATATCAAACCTACCCCGTCCATCTTTAAAGAACAAAACACCGTAAATAAAAACGGCGAAAACATTTCCGTTCAGATCAAAGGACGCCACGATCCGGTGATTGTTCCTCGTGCGGTCGTTGTAGTCGAAGCCATGACTGCACTGACAATCTTGGATTTGATGATGGAAAATGCTACTGCAAAGCTTGATAACTTGAAGAAGATTTATGAATAAAATATATAAATGCAGGATATTTATACCGCAATTAATGTTGTACGAATTCTGAGAATTACTACAAAATATAAAATCATGTGAAGTACAGCTTCAAAAACATCAAACTCAAAAGAAGGATATATTCCGTCACATCAAGTGAACTTGGTGCCGGGAATAT
>JAZSMO010000015.1:0-15619 GCA_045535935.1 Lachnospiraceae bacterium
ATGTGATCGGCGACGCTTACGTGGATCATCCGTCTTTCGGACCGGCTATCATATCCCGTGTGCTCCAGTCACACGGTTATACGGTCGGTATCATTTCACAGCCGGATTGGAAAAAAGATGACAGTATTGCGGTTCTCGGAACACCGCGGCTTGGATTTTTGATTTCGGGCGGCAATATGGATTCCATGGTAAATCATTACTTTGTTTCCAAAAAAAGAAGACCGAAAGATGCTTACACACCGGGTGGCGTTATGGGCAAAAGACCGGATCGAGCCGTTGTTGTATACGGCAATCTGATCCGCCGCACATTTAAAGAGACCCCGATCATTATCGGCGGAATCGAAGCAAGTCTTCGACGACTTGCACATTACGATTATTGGTCGGATTCGTTCAAACGCTCCATTCTTTTAGACAGCGGTGCAGATTTAATCTCGTATGGCATGGGAGAAAAATCAATCATTGAAATCGCCGATGCGCTTGCGGGAGGTTTACCGGTTTCTGATATCACTTATATCAAAGGAACGGTTTTCAAAACCCGGTCCGAAGCGTGTTTTTACGATGAAATCCGTCTGCCTTCTTACGAGGAAGCAAAAGAAAACAAAAAGCTCTATGCCGAAAGTTTTAAGATACAGTCGGAAAACACAGATCCATTCACCGCCAAAATGCTGGTTGAGGAGTATCCGCATAACATATATGTTGTACAGAATCCACCGCAAGAGCCGCTGACTACAGAAGAAATGGATGATGTCTATGCACTGCCTTATACCCGCCGGGCGCACCCGTCTTACGATACACTCGGTGGTGTTCCGGCCACAAAGGAAATACAGTTTTCGCTGATTAGTAACCGTGGTTGTTTCGGAGGATGCAGCTTTTGTGCACTTACCTTCCATCAGGGGCGTATCATTCAGACACGAAGCCATGAATCCATTCTGAAAGAAGCAGAAGAGATGACGAAGGACAAGGCATTTAAGGGCTATATTCATGATGTCGGAGGCCCTACTGCCAATTTTCGACACCCATCCTGCAAAAAACAGACCAAATTCGGAGTTTGCAAAGAGAAACAATGTCTGTTCCCGGAACCGTGTAAAAATCTGGTTGCGGATCATTCCGACTATGTATCGCTGCTTCGCAAGCTCAGAAGCCTTCCGAAAGTCAAAAAAGTGTTTATCCGATCCGGAATTCGTTTTGACTATTTGCTTGCAGATAAAAAAGATTTGTTCTTTGATGAATTGATTCGTTATCATGTGAGCGGACAGTTGAAGGTGGCACCGGAACATATCTGTGACACGGTTTTGAAGCGTATGGGTAAGCCTCCGGTCGCAGTGTTTGAACAGTTTTCAAAAAAATACCGGCAAAAAAATGAAAAATTTCATATGGATCAATATGTTGTCCCATATCTGATGTCGTCTCATCCGGGATCCACGCTGAAGGAAGCAATTGCGCTGGCAGAATATGTTCGTGACCTCGGTTATATGCCGCAGCAGGTGCAGGATTTTTATCCGACGCCATCCACAATGTCGACCGTTATGTATTATACAGGCATTGATCCGAGAGATATGTCATCGGTGTATGTTGTTCGCAATCCGCATGAAAAAGCAATGCAGCGGGCACTGATCCAATATAAAAATCCGGAAAATTATGATTTGGTTAAGGAGGCTCTGATCACATGCCACAGAGAAGATTTGATCGGATTCGACAAAAAATGTCTGATTCCGCCCCGCAAAATGTCTCCTAGACAAAAGCCGGAAGCAAGCCCCAAAAGACCAACATCGAACAAAAAGAATCATAGAAAGGGCAAAAAATGAAAATCGCAGTCATCACCGGAGCTTCTTCCGGAATGGGAGAAGAGTTTGCAAAACAGATAGACCAAAAATGTATCGGTCTGGATGAAATATGGTTGATTGCCAGACGAAAAGATCGCATGGAAGCACTGGCAGACACATTGACTACCGCAGTCAAAATTATTGAAATGGATCTGACACAGAAATATGACTATGCAAAGCTGGAACATCTGCTCCAAACCGTTTCACCGCAGGTCTGTCTTGCGGTAAACTGTGCCGGTTATGGAAAAACAGGACCGTTTTCGCACATTTCTCTCGATGACAATTTGGGAATGATTGACTTAAACTGCAGATCTTTGACAAAAATGACTTATCTGCTGTTGCCTTATATGAAGAAAAGAAGTTACCTGATCCAAGTTGCATCGGTGGCCGGTATGCTGCCGCAACCGAACTTTGCGGTATATGCTGCAAGCAAAGCATACGTGCTTTCGTTTGGCAGAGCACTCCGTGAAGAGTTACGCGCAAAAGGTATTTCTGTGACTTGTGTTTGTCCGGGACCGGTAGCGACAGATTTTTTTGCCATTGCAGAAGAAACCGGATCACCGTTTGCGCTGAAAAAGTATTTTATTGCCAAAAAGGATAAAGTTGTCGCCAAAGCTTTGAAAGATACCTTTTCCCAAAAAGATGTTTCTGTCTACGGAGTCTCCATGAACGCCCTTCGTGTCATGGTCAAACTTGTTCCGCAGAAGCTGATCTTATATATTTACGGCAAACTTTGCCGTGGCACTTGAAAGGAAAATTGTTATGAACAAACTACAAAAAGGCGAAAAAGGCTATTTTACCGTCAAAAAAAAGAGAGAACTGTTCAAAACCATATGTTTGTTTGCCGTTCCGATTGCCCTGTTTATCGCAGGCTATGTTACGACCAAAACCAGATTAAACCTTCTCTCCATTGTCGCCGTGCTCGGAATGCTTCCGGCCAGCCGAAGTCTGGTAACATTGATCATGTATTTAAAAGCTTCCGTCATATCCGAGGAAGATTATGAAAAAGTGAAAGAATTGACAACGCCCCTCACGGGATCCTTCGACAATGTGTTTACCACCTATGAAAAGACCTATGAGGTACCGTCGCTGGTTGTTCGAAGCGGGAACGTATGCGGATATACAGCCAAAGAATACAAAACCCTTTCCGCTCTGGAAAAACATTTGGAAACCTGCATAAAAAAAGAAGGGTATTCTGTCAATGTTAAGATCTTTGAGACATTGGATGCATATAGAGGAAGATTGGAAAGCCTAAACAAACTTCCGGAAAATGACAAAGAAAAGGATTTGGCCATCCGTCAGATTTTATTTGAAATTTCATTGTAAAAAAACAACGGGAAAGTGAGTTTTCTATGAAAGAATATACCGTTTCCGCACAGGAGAGCGGCCAGAAATGTATCCGGTATTGCGAAAAGATTTTACCCAAAGCCGGTACGGGATTTTTATATAAAATGCTTCGAAAAAAGAATATTACCCTCAACGGAAAAAAATCCGACGGTACAGAACGACTGCAGACCGGCGATGTGATTCGTTTTTTCTTCTCTGATGAGACATTTTTGATGTTTTCCGGCAAAGCTGTACCGGCTAAGTCGTACGAGCATCAAAAAATTCCTGTTCTGGACCATAATAACATTCTTTACGAGGATAAAGATATTCTTCTTTACAACAAGCCATCCGGTCTGTTGTCTCAAAAAGCCGAACCAAAAGATATTTCACTCAATGAAATGTTCTTGGAATATTTAGCTCAAACCGAAAAAGAGAACAGCATCAGCAAACCATCCATCTGTAATAGGCTGGACCGTAACACTTCGGGAATTGTAATCTGCGGAAAAACATATCAGGGGCTCAAAACAATGAATGCCATGCTTGCAGAGCGGAGTGTCGGAAAATTTTACCATTGTATTGTTGCAGGCTGCGTCAAAGAACCGATTCGCCTTGCGGGGTATCTGAAAAAAGATGCGAAAACCAACAAGGTGACGGTAAAAAAAGAACCTTTTGCCGATGCTTCCTATATAGAGACAGAGATTTATCCGAAAAAAACACAAAAAAATTGCTCGCTTCTTGAAGTACATCTGATTACCGGAAAAACGCATCAGATTCGTTCTCACCTTGCGTTTCTCGGTCATCCGATTCTCGGTGATCAAAAATACGGCAATCCGGCGATCAATGAAACCTATAAAAGAAAGTACGGATTGAAAAGCCAGTTGCTTCATGCATATCGGATTGAATTTCCGACGATGGAAGAGCCTTTTGTTCATTTGAGCCAAAAGCAGTTTGTTGCGCCGAAACCATCATTGTTTGAGAAAATCGAAAAGGAGGAACTCCGTGGCAACGTGGAATTCTAGAGGTCTGAGAGGTTCTGCATTGGAAGAACTGGTCAACCGAACCAACGAAAAATACAGAGAAAACGGACTTGCCCTTATGCAGAAGGTTCCGACACCGATTACTCCGATCAAAATGGACAAAGAGACCCGACATATCACCCTTGCATATTTTGATCAAAAAAGTACGGTAGACTACATCGGAACCGTACAGGGCATTCCGGTCTGCTTTGATGCGAAAGAATCGGCCGCCGAAACCTTTTCCCTGCAAAACATTCATGAACACCAGGTTCAGTTTATGGAAGATTTTGAGAAACAAAACGGAGTGGCATTTTTCCTGATTCACTATACAAAGAAGGATTTTATGTATTACCTTCCGTTTCGTCATCTGAAAGTATTTTGGGACAGGGCACAGGCGGGAGGCCGCAAAAGTTTCCGCATGGATGAACTTGACATGAGTTATGTTCTTCCGAAAAAAAGCGGCATTTTTGTCCCATATCTGGACATGCTCCAAAAGGATCTGATCGACCGCGAAAAACCAGATTGACAAGAAAGTTGAAATTGTGTATACTAGCCATAGTTTTGTGTGGTAGCGAATTAGCACTGTACCACACTAAAGCAAATAATGAGTAATAATTTAAATAATAAAGGAGACAGCCCTATGGAAAACAGGCTTATACATACACCGGAAGGTGTTCGTGACATTTACGGAAATGAACTTCGCAAGAAAAATATCGTATGCGATAAATTGATGCATGCATTTCATTCTTTTGGCTATAAAGAGATTCAGACTCCGGTTTTCGAGTATTTCGATGTGTTTTCCAACGAAATCGGAACAACAAAAAGCAATGAGCTTTACAAATTTTTTGACAAAGAAGGAAATACCTTGGTTCTTCGTCCGGACTTTACACCTTCCATGGCAAGATGTGCTGCAAAATATTATATGGATGAAGATATTGCGGTTCGTTTTTCCTACTGCGGCAACACGTTTACCAACACTTCCGAATTACAGGGAAAACTGAAGGAGGTTACACAGACCGGAGTGGAGCTGATCGGTGATGACTCTTCGTCTGCGGATGCGGAACTGATTCATCTGGCTGTGAAAGCTTTGAAAGAAAGTGGTTTAAAAGATTTTCAAATCAGCATCGGTGAAATTGAATTCTTTAAGGGATTATGTGAGGAAGCCGGACTTTCCGAGGAGATGGAAAGCCAGGTGCGCAAACTCATTTCCAACAAAAATTATTTCGGTGTGGAAGAGTACATCACAGAAGGCGGTATCGAAAAGCAAAAAGCAGAAGCCTTTATGAAAGTAACCGAACTGTTCGGTTCTTATGAGTGTCTGGACGAAGCCGGAAGTCTTGTGACGAATGAAAAGAGCCTGCGTGCTGTCAAACGCCTGCAAAAGCTCTATGATATGCTGAAGGATTTCGGTGATGAAAAATATATTTCCTTTGACCTCGGAATGGTCAGCAAATACAACTATTATACCGGTATTATTTTTAAAGCATATACCTACGGGGTCGGCGATGCCATCTTAAAAGGCGGAAGATATGACAAATTGCTTGCTTCTTTCGGAAAGAGCGCACCTGCTGTCGGTTTTATGATTGTTGCGGACGATCTGATGATCGCATTGAACAGTCAAAAGCTGGCTCCTCAATGTGCTCCGTACATTGAGTACGTATTATATGACAAAGCCATGTACAAGGGCGCTGTAAAGCTTGCGGATAAACGCAGAGAACTGGGTAAATCCGTGGAATGTGTTGCATACGATCACAGCAAGTCTCTGAAAGATTATGTCCGCTATGGATACAACAATATGGTAGCTGTTTTGTATCGTCTGACATCAGATGAAAAAGTACTTGTATATGATCTTTCGGATGACAGCGGAGATGAACTCCCTGTCGACAACTATGATTTTAAGGCATTTTTAAGGAGGGACGAATAGATGAGTGAAGATATGCGTTACCTTACCTTTGCACTCGGAAAAGGAAGACTGGCGAAGAAAACGCTGGAGCTGTTTGAACAGATGGGTATCACCTGTGAAGAGATGAAAGATAAGGATTCCAGAAAACTGATTTTCGTCAACGAAGAACATAAATTAAAATTTTTCCTCGCCAAAGGTCCTGACGTTCCTACTTATGTGGAATACGGGGCTGCAGACATCGGTGTGGTGGGAAAAGATACGCTATTGGAAGAGCAGAGACGTGCATATGAAGTGCTTGATCTGGGATTCGGAAAATGCCGGATGTGTGTCTGCGGACCGGAAAGTGCCCGTGAACTTCTGCAGCATCACGAAATGATTCGTGTTGCCAGCAAATACCCGAATATTGCAAAGGACTATTTTTATAACAAAAAACATCAGACCGTTGATATCATCAAATTAAACGGTTCGGTAGAACTTGGACCGATTGTCGGCCTTTCCGATGTGATTGTCGACATTGTCGAAACCGGATCCACACTGCGAGAAAACGGTTTGGATGTACTGGAAGAGATTTGTCTGTTGTCTGCGCGCATGATCGTAAATCAAGTGAGTATGAAAATGGAAGCAGACCGTATCAAAAAACTGATCGCAGATATAAAGGAGATTTTATAAATGAGAATCATCAAACTTACAAGCGAATCAAAGGACAGTCTTCTGAATGATCTTTTGAAACGCAGCCCGAACAATTACGGACAATACGAAAAAACCGTGCAGGAAATCATCGAAAATGTTCGCCAAAACGGAGATGAAACATTATTTGAGCTTGCACATAAATTTGATAAAAATACAGTGGACGCTTCCAATTTCAAAGTGACGGAAGCCGAGATGGAAGAAGCTTTCTCCCTGATCGAACCTGAATTTGTCGAAGTGATGAAAAAAGCGGCGGCAAACATTACCGAATATCACCAAAAACAGGTTCGTAACAGCTGGATTGATACAAAACCGGACGGAAGTATCCTCGGACAGAAAATCACCCCTCTGGACAGTGTCGGTGTCTATGTTCCGGGCGGAAAAGCCGTCTATCCGAGTTCTACCTTGATGACCGTGATTCCGGCCAAAGTTGCAGGTGTTTCCAAAATTGTCATGACAACACCAGCCGGTCCGGATAACAAAGTGAATCCTGGAACTCTGGTTGCAGCCAAAATCGCAGGCGTAGACGAAATTTATAAAACCGGCGGTGCACAGGCCATTGCAGCCCTTGCTTTCGGAACGCAGTCCGTTCCTAAGGTAGACAAAATCGTCGGACCGGGAAATATTTTCGTTGCACTTGCCAAAAAAGCGGTTTACGGCTATGTTAGCATTGACTCTATTGCCGGGCCAAGCGAAATCCTTGTTCTTGCGGACGAGACGGCCAATGCCAGATATGTTGCTGCAGACCTTCTTTCCCAGGCAGAACACGATGAACTTGCATCCTCCATTCTGATTACAACCAGCCGGACGCTGGCAGAGGAAGTATCAAAAGAAGTTGATGCTTTTACGGCTCAGCTCTCCAGAAAAGAGATTATCGAAAAAAGTTTGGAAAACTACGGATACATTCTTGTGGCAGATTCCATGGATGATGCGATTGATGCAGCAAACGAGATTGCATCCGAGCACATGGAAATCCTGACAGCCAATCCATATGAAACTATGACAAAGATTCGCCATGCAGGGGCAATGTTCCTCGGAAATTATTCTTCCGAACCGCTCGGAGACTACTTTGCGGGACCGAACCATGTGCTTCCGACAAACGGAACAGCCAAGTTTTTCTCCCCGCTTTCCGTAGATGATTATATTAAGAAATCAAGTATCATTTCTTATTCAAGAGAAGCACTTTTGGCAGTACATAAAGACATTGAATTGTTTGCCCGCAAGGAAGGCTTGACTGCACATGAAAACTCTATTAAAGTAAGATTTGAATAGAAAGTATCAAGTATCTAAGGAGGTGTGAAAAGATGCGCACATCACAAATTAACAGAGAAACCAAAGAAACGAAGATATCACTTTCGTTAAACCTCGACGGAACCGGAAAAAGTGAAATTTCTACCGGTATCGGATTTTTTGATCATATGCTGGAAGGTTTTTCAAAACATGGTTTTTTTGACCTGAACATAGCTGCAGAAGGTGATTTGCATGTTGATCCGCACCACACCGTGGAAGATGTGGGTATTGTGCTTGGAAAGGCATTAAAGGAAGCAGTCGGAGACAAAAAAGGAATCTGCCGTTTCGGTTATTTTATTTTGCCGATGGACGATGCACTTGCTCTTTGCAGTCTGGATTTGGGCGGTCGTACTTATTTCGATTTTGATTGTGAATTTGAAACCGAGCGTGTCGGTGCTTTTGAAACACAGCTTGCAAGAGAATTTTTCTATGCAGTCTGTGCCAATGCAGAAATGAATCTGCACATAAAGATGCTTTCCGGACGCAATGACCACCATAAGATAGAAGCCATGTTCAAAGCATTTGCCAAAGCACTGGATTTGGCTGTTTCTTACGACGAGAGAATTACGGATGTTCTGAGCACAAAAGGAACTCTATAAGGAGAGACCTATATGAATTACAAACAATTTGTAGGCAGTATATATTTAAAAGACAAAAAGGCGATCAAAAGCTTTACGGATAATACCGTTGTTTCTGCAGATCCGATAGAACTGGCCTGTCGTTACAGTGACGGCGGTGTGGATGCAATCATTGTATTTGATATGTCTTACAATGAAAAGATGCATGATGAATCCCTGTCTATCATTCGACAGATTTGTGATAAAGTACAAGTTCCGGTATATGGCTCCGGTCACATCAATAATTTGGAGGATGTCAAAAAATTTCTCTATGCCGGCTGTGATAAAGCGGTTCTGAACATGGGAAAAGAATGCAGTCAGCTTATATTAAAAGAAGTTTCCCTCAGATTCGGACGCGAACATATCGCAGCAACCATCGCAAGCGAAGATTCTTTGACAATCAACAAAGAACTTTTGGAAGACTATGTCAGTGAACTTGTTTTGATTGATGAACATGCACTGAAAAATTGCCTTGGAGCCTCCAAGCTCCCTTCGATTGTTTTTCTGCCGGAAATTTCCCTTGACAAAATGCTTTCCGTCATGGAGAGAGAAGGCGTTTCCGGTATTGCGGGAAATATCGTCAACAGCAATTGCAAAGAGATTATGGCTCTGAAAAAAATATGCAAAGAGAGCGGTATCAAAATACATACGTTGGAAGTTTTGATGGAATTCTCTGAATTTAAACTCGGTCCGGACGGTCTGGTTCCTGTTGTTGTACAAGATTACCGCACGAATCAGGTGCTTATGGTCGCTTATATGAATGAAGATGCGTATCTGACGACGCTCCGCACCGGAAAAATGACTTATTACAGCAGAAGTCGCAAGGAACTCTGGGTCAAAGGTCTGACCAGCGGACATTATCAATATGTCAAAGGCTTGTCGGTTGACTGTGACAATGATACATTACTGGCCAAGGTTTATCAGGTTGGAGCAGCGTGTCACACCGGAAATTATTCTTGTTTTTATCGTGATCTTGTTCCGATGGAAGCTTCTGCCGGAAATCCGCTTACAGTTTTCGAAAAAATCTTTGATGTCATCAAAGACCGAAAGAAAAATCCTAAGGATGGCTCCTACACGAATTATCTGTACGAAAAAGGTATGGATAAAATCCTGAAAAAAGTAGGAGAAGAGGCGACAGAAATTGTTATTGCAGCCAAAAACAACAATTCCGAAGAAATCGTTTATGAAATTTCCGATTTCCTCTATCATATGATGGTGCTTATGGCGGAAAAAGAAATTTCCTGGACGGATATTACAGAAGAATTGAATAAACGCTGATAAATAATCTGCATACATTGCACACCCGGGCTCATACACTGAAAAAAAGCCCGGGTGATTTTATGTCCGAAAACAGCAATCAAATTAATAAAAATGTGGATCGCAGACTGGCTGTCGTCGCATATTTGCGCAGTAGTGCTGAGAAAAACAAACAACGTCTGATTGACGTGAACCATATTTTAAACGGCGAGGAACCCCTTCCGGGTACTTATCCTCAAAAAGCCCAATATGACCCGGATGTCTCAGGAGACGACACCGGCCGGAGTGGTTGGAAATCCTTTCGAAATCGTTGTATTCTCTGCTTTTTTTTGACAATTCTGTTCTATGTGATGACATGGAACAACCAGGAACATCTGACCCCTTATCTGTATGAAATAAAAAGCGCAGTTTGTGAAGATTATTCCGATAATTTGTTTGATTTCTTAGAGCAGATACCTTATACTCTTGATTATGAGAAAATTAATGTTAAAAGATGAAATTTTATTAAAAATTGAAAAACCTGCACGCTATATCGGCGGCGAAGTCAACAGTGTCATGAAGGACAAAGATAAGGTGGATATTCGTTTTGCCATGTGTTTTCCGGACGTATATGAGATCGGAATGTCACATCTCGGAATTCAGATTATCTATGATATGCTGAATCAATTTGAAGATACATGGTGTGAAAGAGTGTATTCTCCGTGGACCGATCTGGATACAGTGATGAGAAAAGAGAAGATTCCTCTGTTTGCATTGGAATCCCAGGATCCGGTCAAAGACTTTGATTTCCTCGGAATCACACTGCAGTACGAAATGTGTTATACCAACATTTTACAGATTTTGGAGCTTTCCGAGATTCCTGTTTGGTCCAAGGACCGCACGCAGGCAGATCCGATCGTGATCGGAGGAGGACCTTGTTCCTACAATCCGGAACCGATTGCAGATTTCTTTGATCTGTTTTATATCGGCGAGGGCGAGACTATGTACCGTCGCCTTCTTGACTTGTACAAAGAAATGAAACAAAACGGAGCCTCCAGGGAAGAATTTCTGCACGAAGCCGGAAAACTTCCGGGTATTTATTGTCCGTCGCTTTATACCGTCACCTATAAAGAAGACGGCACAATCGCTTCGTTTACTCCGAAATATGCAGATGTTCCAAAAACAATTGAAAAAGAGATGGTGACAGAGCTTTCCGACACCTATTATCCGCTCAAACCGGTGGTGCCGTTCATTAAAGTAACCCAGGATCGTGTCGTGCTGGAGATTATGCGCGGTTGTATCCGCGGCTGTCGTTTCTGTCAGGCCGGCCAGCTATATCGTCCGCTCCGTGAGCGGGATGCGGCAGTACTCAAGCAATATGCGGTCGAAATGTTAAAAAATACGGGACACGAAGAAATCTCTCTCAGCTCCTTGAGCTCCAGCGACTATTCCCAGCTTCCGGAACTGATTGATTATTTGATTGAGGAGTGTAATCGTAAAAAAATAAATATCTCCCTTCCGTCACTTCGTATCGATGCATTTTCGCTTGATGTGATGAGCAAAGTGCAGGATGTAAAAAAAAGCTCCCTCACTTTTGCGCCGGAAGCCGGTTCGCAAAGGCTGCGTGATGTCATCAACAAAGGTCTTACCGAAGAAGTGATCTTAAACGGTGCGAAAGAAGCATTCGAAGGCGGATGGAATAAAGTAAAACTGTATTTTATGCTCGGTCTTCCGACCGAAACAAAAGAAGATATCGAAGATATCGCACGTTTGTCCAACGAGATTGCCAAAGTATATTATGAGACGGTTCCGAAAGAGAAACGTCAGGGAAAGGTACAGATTGTCACAAGTACCTCCTTCTTTGTTCCGAAACCGTTTACACCGTTCCAGTGGGCACAGATGAGTACCAAGGAAGAGTTTTTGGACAAGGCTTATGTTGTTAAAGAAGCAGTAAAGAGCCAGCTCAATCAAAAAAGCATCAAATATAACTGGCATGAGGCGGATGTCACCGTACTGGAAGGCGTATTTGCGCGCGGTGACCGCAAAATTTCCGATGTCATTTACCGGGCATATAAAAAAGGCTGTCTGTTTGATTCATGGAGTGAATATTTCCACAATGATCTTTGGCTGGAAGCCTTTGAAGAATGTGGCATAGATATTGGTTTTTACACAACCAGAAAGCGTGAAGAAGATGAAATTTTCCCTTGGGATTTCTTAAACTGCGGCGTTTCCAAAGATTTTCTTCTCAAAGAATGGAAAAAAGCCATGGACGAAACCGTTTCGCCAAACTGTCGTCAGGGCTGTCAGGGCTGCGGTGCTGCAAAATACGGTATCGGCGTCTGCAAGGAAGAAAAAACAGGAGTATCACTATGAAATTACGAATAAAATTTTCAAAACACGGGGCCATGGTGTTTATCGGACATCTTGATATGATGCGTTATTTCCAAAAAGCGATGCGTAGGGCAGAAGTTGATATTTCCTACTCCGGAGGCTTTAGTCCGCATCAGATTATGTCCTTTGCTTCACCGCTCGGTGTCGGTATTTCCTCCAACGGAGAATATATGGATATCGGTGTGGACAGTCTTACCTCATCGCAGCAGGTAACAGATGCGTTAAATAAAGTAATGGTAGAAGGGTTAGAGATTAAAGCAGTGAAACTTCTTCCGGACAATGCAGCTAACGCTATGTCAAGTGTTGCGTCTGCACGATATACGGTTGCATTTCGCGATGGATACGAACCAAATTTTGACTTATTTGGTCAAATCAATGACTATCTTGCTCAAAAACAAATTCTCGTAACAAAGGAAACCAAAAAGGGAGTCAGAGAGATTGATTTAAAACCGCATATATTTGAATTTTCCTATGACCCGGGCACGAAGCAGGTTTCGATGCTTGTCGATGCATCCAGCTCCGGAAATATCAAACCGGTTTTTGTCATGGAAGATTATTACCGCTATTGCGGTATGACTGCAGGTGAATTTGACTTTATCATCACAAGAGAAGACACTTATACCAATATCGGAACAGAAGAAGATCCGATTTTTGTTCCCCTTAGTTCTATCGGAGAAGACTACTGATGAATGATCAAAAGCTTTTGCTCACACATTACAAAGGAAAAGAAGCCGCTTTTTTGCTGGACAATCATCAACTGTCACAAGTGATGTTTGAAAATGCAACCGGTTGTGCCATCGGAGATATTTATGTCGGCCGCGTAAAAAATATAGTTCACGGTATCGGAGCTGCTTTTGTCGAATATAAGACAGACCATACCGTCGGATTTCTTCCGCTTGCTGATGTGAAGCCGAAATACATTCTTAACCGCGTTGCTCAGGATGGTTTAAAAAACGGTGATGAGATTCTGGTTCAGATCTGTAAAGAGCCTCTGAAAACAAAAGAAGCGACTTTGACAACCGATATCAGTTTTTCCGGAAAATATCTGGTTTTGATTCCGCTCAGCAGAGGCGTTCACTACTCCAAAAAGCTGACGGCCGACCAAAAAGACCGTCTTTGGGATATCATTTCCGATGTGATTGAATCACTTTTCGGTGATAAAAATGTTTTTCTGGAACGCTACGGTCTGATTGTCCGAACGGATGCAGCCATGACAGAACCTATGGAGATTACAAACGAACTTCATGAGCTCTTTCATCAGGCGAGCGAGATGCTTTCTTTCGCAGATAAACGAACCGTATTTTCCTGTCTGCATAAGGAGACTTCTGTCTTTACAAAAGCAATCAAAAATCTGTTTCACTTTTCCGTAAATCATATTGTAACGGATGATTCCGATTTATATTCACATATCGTTTCCGATGAAAACTATTCCTTTATTCCCAAGGAATCCATCCGATTATATGACGATCCCCGTATTTCGCTCATAAAATTGTACGGAATTGAAGAAAAACTCAGGGAAGCCATGTCAAAAAAAGTATGGCTGAAAGGCGGCGGCTATCTGGTGATTGAACCGACGGAAGCTCTAACGGTCATTGATGTGAACAGCGGAAAATCTTCCCATGCGCAAAATAAAATGAAACGGGAAGACTTTTATCACAAAGTAAATACACAGGCGGCAGAAGAAGCGGCGCATCAACTTCGCCTGCGAAACATCTCAGGTATCATTATTATTGATTTCTTAAAAACAGGCAAAGAACAGATGCAAACAACGTTAGAGCAGCTAAAGTCGCTCACCCAAAAGGATCCTGTCGAGACAAGGATTGTCGGAATTACTCCCCTCGGTCTTATGGAAATCACACGCAAAAAGACTGAAGCTTCATTGTTCGAAAAAATGCAGCAGTTTGCCGAAAAGGAGAATAGCTTCCATGGAACTGAAACACCTGAAAAAAGTTCATGACGGAAAATATATAAAAAATTATGAACTTTCTTATATAAACAAAGCCGGACGCGAGAAAACCTACGAGATTGTCAGCCGCAAAGAACTTACCGCTGTGGAGGATCTCGGCAAAAGAGTGAGCGGTGTATCTATCATTGCTTACAAAGATGACAAAATGCTTTTGCTTCGTGAATTTCGCATGGCAATCAACAAAGAAATCTATAATCTCTGCGCAGGTATGATCGAGGACGACGAGACAATAGAAGAGTGTGTCAAAAGAGAGCTTTATGAGGAAACCGGTCTGCACGTCAAACGTTTTATCGATGTTCTGCCGCCTTCCTATTCTGCGGTAGGGATTTCCGATATCAGCACACAAATTGTATTGGTGGAGGCAGAAGGGGAATTTTCCTATCATACTTCCGCCAACGAGCAAATTAAAGCCGCATTCTATTCGAAAGAGGAAGTAGAGCAACTTCTTCTGACGGAAGAGTTCTCGGCAAGAAGCCAGATTGCTGCATATTTTTTTCTGAAAAACCATTGACACCCCGCAAATCGCATGTTATTATCATCTAGTATGCCGCATAATGAGGTTAAAGCATCGGATTTCTTTCCGGTCACCGTAGTTAGCGAGTAAATGAATAGGAGGTGCCCTATGTACGCAATTATTGCAACAGGTGGAAAACAGTATAAAGTTTCTGAAGGCGATGTGATTTTCGTTGAAAAGCTCGAAGCTGAAGAAGGTGCTGCTGTTACATTTGACCAGGTTCTTGCAGTAAGCGATGCTGATCTTAAGGTTGGCGCTGATGTTGCGAATTCTTCTGTAACAGGTACAGTTGTTGAGCAGGGAAGAGCTCGTAAGGTAATCGTTTACAAATATAAGAGAAAAACAGGTTATCACAAGAAAAACGGTCATAGACAAGCATACACTAAGGTTAAGATTGACAAGATCAACGCTTAATTTTATGCAGGTTAAGAGATGACAACAGTTACTATTTATAATGACAACTCAGGGATGCACACAGGATTTGATGTTTGCGGACACGCAGAGTATGACGATCCCGGATACGATATTGTATGTGCGGCGATTTCCATGCTTGTGACCAACACAATCAATTCCGTCGAAACATTTGTAAATCTTACCATTGCGTATGATGCAGATGAAGAAAGCGGTGTGATTCGTTTTCGAATTAAAGAAGCTCCGAATCATGATTCGCAGCTTTTGATCGATTCCATGATCTTAGGGTTGTCGGAATTAGAAAAAAATTACAAACAAAATGTGACATTAAAAACCGAGGAGGTGTAACACATGTTAAATTTAAACCTTCAATTTTTCGCTCATAAAAAAGGAGTAGGTTCTACAAAGAACGGTAGAGATTCCGAATCAAAAAGATTAG
>JAZSMO010000011.1:0-65637 GCA_045535935.1 Lachnospiraceae bacterium
CTGAACCCACTCTATATTCATCATGCCACCGGATTGAAAAATTTTTTCTATTTTTTTAACAAATTCATCTTTTTTATTATCAGGGATGTTACTCTCTTTTTCCTTAAACATCCATGCAAATGTCCCCATAAAAACACCTCCACTCTTCTTCATATCGTATATACGATATGTTATCGCAAAACATTAGGCATGTCAATATCGACATGCCTAAATTTCATTCCATATCATTCAACGCTTTCATATACCCTTCCAATCGTTTTTTTGCGTCAAGATCCAGTCCATGATATGTTTCAATCAATTGATATTCATCCGACGCTTTATCAACAACGATATAATCCGTAGTCCGATATTCTTTGTGCTTCTTATTCTCTGTCCCTTGAAGCAGTTCGTAAGGCGATATATCAAGCACTTCGCATATAATCATAATCTTGTCTGCTGAAGGATTGGTTCCTTTTCTCCGCCAGTCACTGATTGTGCTTTGAGAAATTCCGGTTTTGTTTGCAAACTCAATCTGCGTAATCCCTCTTTTTTCCAGATATTCATAGATTCGTTCACTGATCAGCATAATCTACTCCTCCCAAGTCAGTGAGCTTGCCTCCGATCTCTTATCACGGAACATCAAATCTGTGATGGCCTGCTCTGCTGTCTGGTTGCCGAATAAGATGTCGTTGACTTCTTTTACAATCGGCATGGAAATATTATATTTTTCGGCAAGACCGGCTGCGGCTTTGGCAGAATAAACACCCTCTACCACCATCTTGACCTCATCCATTGCTTCCTGCATGGTGTAGCCCTGTCCGATGAGCATTCCGGCTCTGCGGTTACGGGAATGCATGGAGGAACATGTCACAATCAGATCACCGATACCGGTAAGTCCCGTAAAGGATTCGATTTTTCCTCCCATTGCCACGCCGAGACGTGCGATTTCCACAATACCTCTCGTAATAAGAGCTGCCTTGGCATTGTCTCCGCATCCGAGACCGTCTGCGATTCCGGCTGCGAGAGCCACTACGTTCTTGAGTGCTCCGCCAAGCTCGATACCGAGCACGTCCGGACTTGTATATACACGTAAGAAGTCACACATAAAAGCATTCTGTATGTACTCCGCCGTCGCTTTTTTCTTTGCACCGGCTACCAGTGTCGTCGTCATATTTTTTCCGACTTCCTCTGCATGGGACGGTCCGGATAACACTGCCACGGTCGCCTGCGGGATTTCCTGCTCGATAATATCTGTCAACGTCATATAGGTCTCATCTTCGATTCCTTTTGCCACATTGACAATCAGTTGCCCTTCGCTAACGAACGGCGCCATGGATTTTGCCGTACTTCTCGTAAACGGGGAAGGTACCGCAAGGATCAGCATTTCTTTTCCTTTGATTGCCTCCTCCAAATTTGTTGTATATGACATGTTGTCCGGCAAGGCAACTCCCGGAAGTTTTGTCAGATGCTCTTTGTTTTCCTTGAGCATATTGATTTCATCTTCTATGATGGACCAGACCGTCACATCGTTTCCGTTCTGTGCAAGAACCTTTGCCAGAGCAATCCCCCAGCTTCCCGCACCGATTACACTATAATCAGCCATGACTAATCCTCCTTATTTTTCTTTGTCAAATAAGTTTTTCTCTCATTGCCGTGCATCAGACGCTCTATATTACCTCTGTGTCTGACAAACGCCATAATCATAAGCAAAATTGCAATCACATACATTTCAATCAAAAGTGGCTGTGTCATTGCAAAGCATCCCATCTGTCCCATAACAACAAGGGCAATCACGAATACCACATACATACAAAGCGATCCCAGCGACACATAATGGGTAGCAAAAAAGATAGAGAAAAAGGTAAATGCTACCGCAAGCAGACACTGCCAAGCCATTCCGAGACTGATACCGCCTGTAGCTGCAATTCCTTTTCCGCCTTTAAATCCCATGTAAAACGGGAAATTGTGACCAAGCACCACACCTGCACCTGCGTAAATACGCAGAAGCGCAGTCATCTCAGGGTAACTTTCTCTAAACAAAAGCTGAACCAGAAGCATCGCAAATACTGCTTTGAGGGCATCACCCAGAAATACGATAATTCCGGCCTTTTTGCCGAGCACGCGGAGGGCGTTGGTTGTTCCCGAATTACCGCTTCCTTTTTCTCTGATATCGATGCCATGCATCTTACCGTAGATAAATGCTGTCTGGAATATACCGAAGCAATATCCGATCAGCAGACATACTATACGAATCATAACTCTCTCCCTAACTCTCTATTTCATAAAATCTTAAGCATCCTTATCTTTTCTCTCACGGATAATCAAATGAATCGGTGTCCCCTTAAATCCAAAGGTTTCACGGATTTTATTCTCGATATATCTCGCATAGGAGAAATGCATCAGTTGCTTATCGTTAACAAAAATAACAAAAGTCGGCGGTTTCACTGCTACCTGTGTAATGTAATAAAGGCGAAGTCTCTTCCCCTTATCACTCGGAGGTTGCTGCAGGGCAACTGCTTCCGTCATAATTTCATTGAGAACACCGGTCGCCACACGGAGTGACTGGTTCTGTTCTACCATGTCGATCAATTCATACAGCTTACCGAGTCGCTGTCCTGTTTTTGCAGAAATAAATGTGATCTCTGCATAAGGCATAAAGGACAATGTCTGACGCACCTTTTCCGTGAAACGATAAATAGTCTTGTCATCCTTCTCCACCGCATCCCACTTGTTGACTGCGATAATAATACCCTTTCCGCGATCATGAGCGATTCCTGCAATCTTTGCATCCTGCTCTGTCACACCTTCCTCTGCATCGATTACAAGTATGACAATATCCGCCCGTTCCACCGCAGAAACCGTACGCACAATCATATAGTGCTCCAGTTCCTCTTTGATCTTGTTTTTGCGTCGAAGACCTGCGGTATCAATAAATACATATTCTTTTCCGTTGTATTTTACATCCGCATCCACCGCATCACGGGTCGTACCCGCAATATCGGAAACGATCAGGCGGTTCTCTCCGAGCAACTTATTAATAATGGAAGATTTACCGACATTCGGCTTTCCGACAATAGCGATTCTCGGTCTCTCATCCTCCTCTGCCTGCAGAAGGTCTTCCGGGAAATGCGATATCACCACATCCAGAAGGTCTCCGATTCCCTGCTGATTCACAGCGGAAATTGCCATCGGCTCACCGATTCCCAGATTGTAGAATTCAAACACATCCATCATCATCTTCTGGTAGCTGTCCACCTTGTTCACCACAAGCACAACCGGCTTGCGGGAGCGACGAAGCATGTCCGCCACCTTGGCATCTGCATCCACAAGTCCCTGCTTCACATCTACCATGAACAGAATGACATCCGCCGTATCAATGGCAATCTGCGCCTGCTCTCTCATCTGTGACAGAATGATATCGTTGCTGTCCGGCTCAATACCGCCGGTATCAATCAATGTAAAATTATAATTAAGCCATGTGACATCTGCATAAATACGGTCTCTCGTAATACCCGGCGTGTCCTTTACAATGGAAATTCTGGAACCCGCCAGCGCATTAAATAAAGTCGATTTTCCTACGTTTGGTCTTCCGACCACTGCCACGATCGGCTTTCTGTTACCATTACTCATTTCATTCTCCTTATCTGCCGGCCGGACTACCTATCCGGCTCCGCCACACATACCACTTGATTTTACAATATTCATCGGAGATTGTAAAGTTTTTGATAGCTTCTTGAGTTTCCGCCGTTTCTATGTTATAAATATAAACGATGAAAATCAAACGAATTACTTTTTTCGGAGGTTATTATGCCAAATTTAGCTGAACTTGAACACGCAATGCCGGTTGCTCCGCTGAAAATCTTGGCTTTGGACAGCTGTACCAAACTCGGCGAACGCGTAAATAATTATCTTGTAGATTTCCGTAAAAACGTGAATAACAGCATTAAAGAGGATCCTGCTTTCCGTGAATATTCCGTTGAAAATTACCTGATAGATGCTTCCTGCCCACGTTTTGGAAGCGGTGAAAGTAAAGGTATCTTAAAAGAATCGGTGCGAGGCGACGACGTATTCATATTGGTTGATGTCACCAACCACAGTCTTACATACACGGTCAACGGTTTTGAAAACCACAAATCTCCGGACGACCACTATCAGGACTTAAAGCGCATGATTGCAGCCATCGCAGGCAAAGCACACCGCATTAACGTCGTTATGCCGTTCTTATATGAAGGACGCCAGCACAAAAGAAGCGGCCGCGAATCGTTAGACTGTGCTTACGCTTTAAAGGAACTGAGCGATATGGGCGTATCCAACTTTATCACGTTTGACGCCCATGACCCACGTGTACAGAATGCGACTCCGCTCAAAGGCTTTGATAACTTTACACCGCCTTATCAGTTTATCCGCTCTCTTCTGCATTATGAAAAGGATTTGATCATTGATAAGGACCATATGATTGTCATCAGTCCGGATGAAGGCGCCCTCGACAGAGCCGTTTACTTCTCTACCGTTCTCGGTGTCGACACCGGTATGTTCTACAAGAGACGTGATTACTCTAAGATTGTAAACGGAAAAAATCCAATCGTTGCCCACGAATTCCTCGGTGACAACGTCGACGGAAAAGATGTCATCATCATCGACGACATGATTGCTTCCGGCGGAAGCATGATTGACACCGCAAAGCAGCTGAAAGAAATGAATGCAAAACGCGTTTTCATCTGTTGTACTTTCGGACTGTTTACAGAAGGTCTGAAAGCCTTTGATACGGCTTACGAAAAAGGATATTTTGACCGCATAGTTTGTACCAACTTAAACTATCTCCCTCAGGAGATTAAGGATCGTGTCTATTTTGCGGAAGCGGACATGAGCAAATTCCTTGCAAGTATCATCGATTTCATGAATCACGATATTTCCATGGAAAATGTTCTGACACCGACCGAAAAGATTCATGAGATTCTCCGCAAATACAATGATCGGGTAGACATTGAAATTTAAATTATAATTCTTTGATTCACAAAAGGGGCGCCGCTTTGGCGCCCCATCTTTTTATTTCTTCGGAAACCGTAACACAACCTTAAACAAATCTCCGTCCAGATGTATCTTAAACTCACCGCCTTGCGCGATGGTCAGGTTCTGCGCAATGGAAAGCCCAAGTCCGCTTCCTTCGCTGCTTCTGGAAACATCACCGCGAATAAAACGCTCGGTCAGCTCCTCTGCCGGAATATTGAGAGGCTGAGCTGATATGTTCTTCAGGGTGATTTCGACCATCTCACTGTCATCCGAAAGATCCACATAAACTCTTGTTCCCTCCATGGCATATTTACTGATATTTAAAAACAGATTTTCCAAAATACGCCACATCCGGCGCGAATCTGCGCATATCACCAGCTGCTGTTCCGGATATTTTTCAACCACCGTAAGGTTCTTTTCTTCCAGCTTGTCAATATATTCTCCCAGTGTTTGCTTAATCAGTTCCCGGACATCCAAATCACTCATTTCAAGTGTGATGTTACCGGAAGATATCTTGCTTGCCTCCACAAGATCAAGCGTCAGCTGTTTTAAGCGCTGCGATTTATCATCCAGGATACGAATGTATTCCTGCGCTTTTTCTCCCTGTATATTTTCCCGTTTTAACAAATCCACATAATTGATAATGGAAGTCAGCGGTGTCTTGATATCATGGGATACGTTGGTAATCAGATCCGCTTTCAGTCTTTCATCTTTCATACTGATTTGAACCGCCGTTTTGACTGCTTCGCCGATCTTGTTGACCGCTTCGGCAATCACCTTATTTTCACCCCAAAACCGTTTCGCATCAATCTGATATTCCACATCTCCGTCACAGATTCTGCTGATGCCCTCCACGATTTCTTCTCTTGCTTTGTTTTCGAAATATAGATATACCGCAACCAATACATCAAATACACCGGCAAGAAAAATGCCTACATGTCTAAAAACCAAAATCAACGTCACATTCACCAAAAGGAACATACCGTACGGTCCGAATGTTCTGACAAAGAACAATTTGTGATCCACCAATTCTTCTACCACTTTTCGAAGGAGGGAAAGCATTTTCCGGAATATCCGCTTTGTGTTGTGCAAAAGATAATAGCAAAAACTGCCCTTCCAAAGAGCCTTTGCCTTCACTCTCCGCACAAACGATCCCATGAAAAGCACAAACAATGCATAGAATATTACAAACGCAACAAACAGGCTGATTACATATCCCTGGGTGCGCTGTTCCGGCGCCATTCCCGGAAAGATTGAACGGTCAACAAAGGCAGAAACCGCCAATGCCCCAAAGCCAATCACTGCAACAAGAATCCCTGCAGCGAATGCAAACGCAATCTCCGTAAACCACACATCAAAATAGGTGAGTTCTTCCCTCTTTTTCTTTGGCTGGAATATTATAAATACAATCAGTGCAGCAAGCGATAACACTCCGAAGCCCACCGCAACACCGACCATCTGCTCCCACGAAGCATCCATCGTTTTCAGGTTCGCATCGGTAACTGCATAAAAATCCTCGCTGTTATACGGGCCAAATGCACTGGATGATTTTGTTTGAACCGCTGCATACACTACTCCTCCGTCCGGGAAGCAATAGCTGTAGTTACGAAAATATGACTTATAGTATGATTCATGCTTCTCCAACAAATTATTGCTTCGAAGTTCATTTTCTCTGTAATCATAGATTAAGTGCGTTTTACTTCTGATAAATGCTTCCTTTAACTCACCGACCGAAAGCTGTTCTTTGTTTTCCAAATTCGTGTGGGCAATCTCACCATCCGGAGTCACAAACATATATTTAAAATTACTGTCGGATTCAAATCTTTCCTTTTGGGAAATATATTCATTATAATTGATATACAGATCATTCGATGCCTGAGCGAGCACGTCAAAAACTTCATACCTTGTCATTCCTTCCGGCAGTTCCAGATCATAGATACTCTCCATATTCTGCGGTTTAAATTCTTCTGTTATGATAGGAACCACACAATACACCTCTTCCGGTGTGCATTCCTCCGCCTGCGTCTCCGGCGGAAAATAATCCATGAGTTCCTGCTCACTCAAATATTCCTTCGCATCATCATAAGACATATCCGACTCGCCGTAATGCAATCCGTACTGATTCCATTCAATGAGATCTGCAACGCGATATACCAGCCTTGGCATATTCTTTCTACTGTTACTCGTCTGCTCTTTTCGATCTTTATAGCGGAAAACATCCACTTCCCGGTCCGGATCATATTCTCCGAATGTCTCCAACTGGGAACACAGCGCCAGATAGTGGGAAAGCTCCATGACTTCTCTCTCAAAGACCATCTGAAATGTCTGTGTATCCTGAAAATCTTCCGTCTTTTCATACGGCGAAATCATATAAGAGCCGTAGTATTCATGCAATACAATATAACGCATGGCAAGTACAAGCAAAATTGCCGCCATAGCCATCGCAAACATCTGTGAAAGAACAGCGGAAATATTTTTTACCGCTTTCTTATTTATTTTTCGTTTTACTTTATCACCCATTTTATTCTCCTACTTTTCAATTTTGTATCCGACGCCCCAAACCACCTTCAGATAGCGCGGCTCCTTCGGATTGATTTCAATCTTCTCTCTGATATGACGGATATGTACCGCTACGGTATTTTCTGCTCCGTAAGCATCTTCATTCCAAATGCTCTCATAAATCTGCTGCGTGGAAAATACACGTCCCGGATTTTTCATCAGAAGAAGCAATATCTGATACTCGATCGGTGTCAGCTTCACCGGTTCGCCATCCACCTTGACTTCCTTTGCCTCATCGTCCACACACAAAGCCCCGATTGTATAACTGGTTTCCAAAGCCGGCGCAACGCTTCCCAGCATTGTATAGCGGCGCAGACTGGATTTTACCCTTGCAATCAGTTCCAGTGGATTGAATGGCTTTGTAATGTAATCATCCGCTCCCACATTGAGTCCCAAAATCTTGTCTACATCCTCCGACTTGGCCGAAAGCACAAGAATCGGAATCGTCGAAAATTCCCGGATCTTGATCATAGCATGAATTCCGTCCAGCTTCGGCATCATGATATCGATCAGCAAAAGCTGTATCTCTTCCTTTTTCAGGATTTCAATAGCCTGCAATCCATCATATGCCTTAAAAATCTGATAGCCTTCCTGCGATAAGTAAATGGATATTGCCTCAACAATTTCCTTATCATCATCACAAACCAATATGTTAGCCATCTTGTCACCTCCATTAGTTCATGCATTTATTAAAACAGAAAAACCTTAAATCAAAAGTAGGAAAATTATTAAGGTTTTCTTAATATAAATATTTATACCAGGCACAAAAATGCGCCGAGATTTCCTCGTTTTCCATCCGTTTTTCTGTGAGAAAACAAATACTCCGGATTGTGGGCCGTACAGACATCTGTCACGGCAATATGCTCCGGCAAAACTCCTGCACTTTGCAGGATCCACCGGTTCGCCTCATGAAGATCCAGCTGGCACTTCCCTTCCTCTTTCTGTGCGATATCACGATAGGAAATAATCCGGTCAAATGCATGGTTATCTCTGAGAAAATCATTCTCCGCAAAAGCTTCTTTAAATGCCTGCGCCACATCGCTGCTGACTTCATAGCAGTCTCTGCAGATGGACGGTCCGATTGCTGCATAAATATCCTCCGGTGCACAGCCAAACTCCTGCTGCATGCGCATAACAGTCACTCTGCCCATTCCGCCTGCAGTTCCTCTCCAGCCGGAGTGTGAAAGCCCGATCACCTCTTTTACCGGATCCACAAAATAAAGCGGTACGCAATCTGCATAAAAGGTGGCAAGAACAATCCCCTTTTCATTTGTGATCAGACCGTCCACATCGGTATAATCTTTTTCTCTGCAAACGCCTTTTCCCATATCGTCTCTTGTGACAACTCTGACATTGGTTGTATGCGTCTGATCACTGCAGACAAACTGCTCCTGTTTTACGCCGAGTACCGCCGCAATCCGTGCAAAATTTTCATCTACTGCCCGCTTCTCATCTCCTCTTGTATAACTGAGATTCATAGAGGAATAAATCCCCTCGCTGACACCCCCCTTGCGCGTGGAAAACAAATGGCGTACACAAGGAATTTGATCCAGCGTCGGGAACGTGAGATATTCCAGTTCATAGCTATCTGACATCCCGCCATATAAACTTGCGCCCCGAAACACATTTTGCTTTATGGCATCTTTCTTTTCCATTCGGATCATAGTTTGCATATTCTTACCTCCATAAAAAGAGGCATCCGACATTCCGGATGCCCTTCATCTCTATTTTACGTTCTTTTTCTTGTAATTTCAATCAGATCAGATTCCGAAATCAAATGCATTTTCCGTATGCCTTATACTTCCGTTTCCACAGATAGAAATAACATCAAACCGGCATGGCCGGTTATAAAAATGTTTGTGACGCATCAGATAATCCATGGTCACGCGACAAATGGTCCGCTGCTTACGCAAATCCACCGCTTCCTCCGGCTCTCCGCATCTGTCATCCGCACGATATTTGACTTCGGCAATGACAAGCACGCCTTCATAAAATGCAATGATATCCACTTCACCCCGACGGCTCCGATAATTTCTCTCAAGTATCCGATATCCGGATTTTACCAAATAATCTACCGCCATCGTTTCATAATCTGTTCCTGTCTTTCTCTTGTTCATAAATTATCCCTATGTTCTCCGGACACATGACAATTTATTTCTATCTAGCTTTTCTTTTTATGATCCTCAATCTTGGCTCTGATCTTATCCATCTGATCCACAAAAACAAGGATTTCTGCCACCACTTCATAGAGTTCCGGCGGAATCATATCCCCGATTTCCAGCTTGGAAAGTGTATCCGCCAGTTTGGAATCCTTGTGCACCGGAACCTTGGCCTGTTTGGCCTCCTCGATAATGCGCTCCGCAAGAGCGCCTCTGCCGGACGCAACGACCTTCGGTGCATCTTCCTCCGGATCATATGTCAATGCTATGGCTTGTTTCGGTTTCTCCGGTTTTCCACCCGGATACCTTTTGTTTTCCTGTCCCATACCTATGCCCTCATATCAAAAGAAAATGTACCTATTTTGACATTTTCGCAATGATCCTCCACAATTTCTTCCATTACGTTACCCGGTTTTTCCTTCACGCTGAACTGCGCATTCATCTGATACCCTTTATGTTCCAATCTTTCATTGAGAAGTCCGATATTCTCATGAATAAAAGACAGCATTTCATCATCCCTCAAGTAAAACTGCGTGCTGACTTTTTGGTTTTGCATGGCAACATAGACATCCACCGGTCCCAGATGATCCATATCCAGATGTAAAAAAGCACTCACGTTCCCATCATCACTTGCCAGATTGCGCTTATTGGTATAAACATAAAGATCCCCATGTGCATTTTCTCCGGCTAATTTCAGCGGCAGCTGCACATAGCTCATTGTCTGGTTAAGCTGATTCATAAAATCAATATTCTGATGCACATTGCTTACCTGATTCATCAGATTCTGATCCGCTCCCGGAATCTGCTTGAGCGCATCTGCAAGTCGCCCGGATTGGTCGTGAAGTTTCGCATAAAAATCACTGACCTTTTCTTTATCCGCCACATCCTCCGGCGTCATAAGCCACTGTTCAAATATCTGAGACTTGATTGCATTTTGCATCTCCGGTCTCTGCATCAGCTCCGCCAGTGTGCTTAGCTGTGAATTTGCAAACTGATTGCCGCTTTGAGCCATTTTATCCAATAGCTGATTTGTAAAATCGAGAAGTTCTTTTCCTGATAATTGGCCCTGCAAAAACTGCTGTGCTTTATCCGCCGGAAGTCCGAGCTGTTCCATATCCGACATCATCTGCTGCATTTTTGTCTGTGCAACATCGCCTTGCTGCAATGCATTGTCATCCGTCGTCTCTGTCACAGCACGCATCAGTTCTTCCAGTGACGGTGATGGTGTCGGTGTCGCTGTCGCTGTCGCATTTGACATAGACGGATCCTGTATAATCACTTTTTCGCTTGCATCCGTCATAATTGCCTGCTCCGGCGTCTGCACAAATATATCTACCACCTGCTGCATCAGCTGTGCCGCCTCCGCCGTCTTTCCTTCCGAAACAAGCTGACCAATGGTACTTGCCATCGAATCTGCAATCGTTTCCACACTTCCCCGAATCTGATGTTCCATATTCATATAATCGGAAAATTGCTTTACATTGGCCTCTGTCACAGGAATTTCCAGACGATTCATTGTTACAATGTCCTGCGGACTCACCTGCGCATGCGCAGAAACCTGACGATACATGGCATGTAACGACGCTTTGTCGATCGGCATTCCCTCTTTCATCATGGCATTCACCATTGATGTTGTCTCCGCCGTCACCGGAAGCTCCGCCGCCTCAAGCGCTTTGTTGATGGTCGCCATACCTGCTGTGTTCTGAAACAGCGCACGAAGAGCCACCTGTTTATCCGAAACGCCGCTGACTTCGAAACTGACCGACATCCCTTTTAAAAGTGACAAACCATCTTCCACCTTTGCCTGCAATATGTTCCCCGGCGAAATCTCCACCTGCACGGTATCCCCTTCGGCGGAAATCACCTGTCCGCTGACGATGGTTCCTACCGACAAATTCATGGACACATTGCCGCTTCCTCCATGCTGGATACCGGACGATGCCGTTGTTGTCGCCTGATCTGTGACCGGGATTTGTGATTGTCTTTGAAATAAACCTGTCAGATCTAAATTCATTCTTTCACCTTAAAATGTGTGATAAAGCTCTTTCGATGAATCGGTGTCGCACCGTACTCCTCCAGTGCCTGAATGTGCATAGCTGATCCGTATCCTTTGTTGGATGCAAAACCATACTGCGGCATGAGGCTGTCATACTCCATCATGAGCCTGTCTCTTGTTACCTTTGCGAGAATGCTGGCGGCTGCAATGGAAACACTTTTCGCATCTCCTTTGATAATCGGAACCTGACGCATATCAAGTCCCGGAATTGTAACCGCATCATTTAATAGTATATCGGGTGTTACAGACAGTTTATTAACCGCCTCCCGCATCGCCTCATATGTCGCCTGCAAAATATTAATCTCATCAATTCTCTCCGGCGTTGCAAATCCGATACCGTAAGCAACCGCCTTTTCTTTGATAATATCAAAAAGCTCTTCTCTCTTTTTGGCCGTCAATTTTTTACTGTCATTGAGATATAAAATATCACAATCCTTCGGAAGTACTACCGCCGCAGCTACCACCGGACCGGCCAACGGTCCCCTTCCTGCCTCATCAATTCCGCATATGTACTCGCATGCGCTATACTCCCTCTCAAAGCTGCTCATCTGATAAATGCGCTCTTTTTCTTTCTCCAACGCAAGAAGTCTTTTGTCTGCTTTTTCCACCAGAGCCTGCACACTTTTTCTCTCGTCTGCAATAAATCGGTTGATAAAATCAGGCAGCATCTGTTCGCTTGCTGCCTGATAAATTGCTTTAATTTCATTCATGGATAATTGTTCACTCATATGCCTACCATCCTAATCGTGTTTAATAAATCCGATGGACTCAAATGGATAAATGCGAAGCCATGCGCGTCCGACAATATCTTCCCGTTCCACCACTCCGACAGAAGGATCTCTGCTGTCTGCGCTTTTATTTCGATTATCTCCCAGTACAAAATACTCTTCAGCTCCCAAATGAATCGTATCGCCTGCCATACCCGGATCCAAAATCACTTCTTTTCCATAAGTCTCCAGAAGTTTCTCATCATTGATATAAATTTCTCCCAGTTCATCAATATATACCGAGTCGCCCGGAACACCGATCACTCGCTTAATATAATATGTATTTTTCCCTTTTTGATAGGGGAACACCACCACATCAAAACGCTGCGGCTCATGAAAACGATACGTCAATTTATCTACGATCAAATTATCCCCGTCCATCAGTGTACTCTCCATGGATTCTCCCTGCACAACCGTCCGCTGTCCCACAAAATGAATCACAAGATACGTGAGAATAAGTATCCCTAACAAATATAAACTCATACCTAAAAAATCTTTTAAAAACGCTTTCACAATATGCTCCTTACCATCTACTCTTCTGTGTCAGGTTGCTCCAGAGTAACTCTTCCGATCTTTCCGCTTCTGAAATCATCCAGCAGCAAATTGGCCGCTTTGCGCAGATCCAGTTCCTCTCCCTTTTTAAAACACTTTCTTACCGTTGCAATTTCGGTGAGAATGCGAAGTGCACCATCTTTGTCCGCTGATGCCTCCTCCAGTTCCACCGCTATGTCATACCTTCTTGCCAAAAGCCCGCGATAGGCATTCACAAGATAGCCAATCAGATCCATAGCCATCTCCTCAATATTGAGGATTTCATCGTTCATTGACCCAATCAGTGCAAGTCTGAGGCCCACCTGCTGATCCTCAAACTTAGGCCATAAAATACCCGGTGTATCCAAAAGCTCCAATGTCTTACTGAGACGTATCCACTGTTTTCCTTTGGTTACTCCCGGCTTATTTCCTGTCTTAGCGCATGCTTTTCCGGCAAAAGAATTGATAAATGTGGATTTTCCCACATTCGGAATCCCGACAACCATCGCTCTGACCGGTCGGTTGAGAATGCCACGCTTTCGGTCTCTCTCAATCTTCTCTTTACATGCCTCTGCCACTACGCTGTTAATCGCTTTCATGCCATTTCTGTTTCTGGCATTCAGCGCCACAACATAATAGCCTTTTTTTTCAAAATATTGCTGCCATTTTTTGGTCTGCTGCTCATCTGCCAAATCTGCTTTGTTTAACAAAATAAGCCTTGCCTTATTTTTCCCAAGTTCATCTATGTCCGGATTGCGACTGGAAAGCGGAACACGTGCATCCACAAGCTCGATCACAAGATCAATCAGCTTGATATTCTCCTGCATCATGCGCTTCGCCTTTGTCATATGTCCCGGATACCACTGATATGTCATATTTCCACCTTATTCCATCAGGCCGACCGGACTGTCTCCCGCCGCCATATGGAACCAAACCTTTCCGATAATATTATCTCTGGAAACCGCACCGATATTACCGGAACGACTATCCTCGCTGTTGTTGATATTGTCTCCCAGTGTAAAATACTCGTTGTTCTCAAGAGTAATGAGATTTTCAGCGATTCCCGCATCTTCTATTTTATCATATTTTACGCCTTTATACAAAGCACCGTTAATATACAAACTTCCGTTTTTAATCTGTACCGTATCTCCCGGAACCGCAACCACACGTTTCACATAGTAATGCGCATTTTCATTTCCGTTGGGAAGAAATACAACGACATCTCCGACCTTCGGTGCCATCAAGTTGTAAACAAAGCGGTTTACAAGAATTTCCTGTCCGTTATAGAGCACCGGTTCCATAGAGACACCGATAACACTTGTACGCATACCCACGCAAAAAATAAGTACATAGGCAAGAACGATGGCCGCTACGGTAATGAATACATAATTCCATATCTCTCTCATCACCGACGCACTTATGATTTTTTTCTTCTGGCGAAAGCTGAGCCCTTTTTTTCTCATCCGGCAACTCCTTTCCGATTTTTCGGTCTTGTAAATCACACAATTATACTATACATCCTGAAAAGAAAAGGGACAAGATACATACTGTATTTTGTCCCTTCCATTTCTTTTTTCTTACTATTTAACAAGCTCTTTCACTTTTGCTCTCTTACCTACACGGTCTCTTAAATAGTTAAGTTTTGCACGTCTTACTTTACCACGTCTTACAACTTCAACCTTCTCTACGTTCGGGGAGTGTAACGGCCATGTCTTTTCAACGCCTACACCGTTTGAAGTTTTACGTACTGTAAATGTTGCGCGGTTGCTTCCGCCCTGCATTTTAAGAACTGTACCTTCGAAAACCTGAATTCTTTCACGGTTTCCCTCTTTGATTTTACCGTAAACTTTTACAGTATCACCAACGTTAAACTGTGGTACGTTTTCTTTTAACTGAGCTGCTTCGATTTCTTTAATAATTGCGTTCATTGTGTATCTCCTTCCATCATCGGATGTTCTTAATACTATCTGTAACAGAGGACCATCTCTTTTCACAACGTGAGTAGTTTACCATAAAATACTGGGAAGTGCAAGGGGTTTTTCAAGAAAACACCTTTTTTTATATTGTCCTCACTACCATTGTGATTTATTTGGTTGATTTTTATAGAACAAGATAATGCCAGCTTTGAATTTGTCCACTCGTACGGTTGATATCCCGTTTTTATGGGAGTCGACCGTACGATATCCAAAGGGTTACGGTTGGCTTTGGTATTATGCTTGATTCAACCGTAATAATGCGGAGTAATTACTGTCGTTTTTCGGATTTTATGATTTTTAACCGTAAATTTGATGCGAACATTACGGTTGTATTTGTTTAGTCAGAAAACAGACCGTAAATCCCCAAAATATGTACGGGCGAATCGCAAAAACTATATACCTCGACCGTAAAGCGAAATCTCCCTCAATATAATTCCCATCATACAGCCTTCTTCCCCTTCACAAGAGCCCAGCCGACGACTGCCAATACGACACCTACAAGTGTAACTACCACTATCTCTGCGCCGCCGAGACTCTCCTCCATCAGCACCGGGAACATTTTTCCGACCTGCTCCGGATAAAGAGAAATCAACACCGAAACGAAGTTGTTGATAAAATGCATCAGCATCGAAACAAAGATACTTCCGGTCATATATGCAGCCACCGTCAGGCCAAGACCGATAATGCTGATGGTAAACATCTTGATAAGACTCATGTGATAAGCCGCAAAGATCAGTGTCGTCGCCACAATCGCAACCCATGGCTTGCATTTCTCGCGCAGCGTCCCCATCAAGAATCCGCGGAACAAAAACTCTTCCCCTATGGCAGGCATTACAGCCATCACAAGAACAAGCACCCAGGCCGGTTGTCCTTTAATCATTTCATCCATTGCCTTCAAACTCTCTGCACTCTGCGGAAATACCGGTGTAAGAAGCGCACCGGCCACAAGTGCCAGCAAAAGGCCTGCCAAGGCGAGGCAGATTCCTCCGATCACTCCCTTTATGCGCGGCGCCTTCACAGAAAACACCTTCTTAAAATCTGCCTTCATGTACCATGCATACACAAGCGGGCAGATTAAGATAAACGCCTGCTGCACTGCCACACCGCCGAAGCCAAGTTTTAACTGCGCATAGGTTCCTCCGTACAGCATCAGCAAAAGTACGAGACACATCAGAAGTACACAGTCTCCGATGCCCGGTATCTGCTTCTCTTTCATCTCACTGCGCTTATCAAACAATTTTATGCTTGAGAATCCTTCAGAGAATAAAACAGACTCACTGTTGTAAATTCTTCCGAGCACCATAATTGCCAGTAAGCTGTAGGCAACATTAGATGCCAGCACAATGCCGAACAGTGCATAGTTATAATTAAATTCAAACAAACCTGCCACAAGAAGCGCCACGTTTACAACCGGAATCGCCGCCGTCTGCACGGTCAGCTCCACATCCGGAAGCATCGGCGCATAGCTGGCAAACATAAACACGAACATAACCGGTGTCGCATAGTTGTTGGCATCCTTGAAATTCTTTGCGAACACGCAGGTACACATACACACCGCTGTGACAAACAGCGCGAACACCATCATAACAAGAATGGTAATCAAAATTCCCGGTACAAATTTCGTGTAATCAATGACAATATTCATGTCCGCAGCCGCTGCCATAGAACTGGATACCAAAAATGCCATGGCGCCGCACATGGAAATCACATTAAGAAGCGCTGACACACCTGCAATTACGGAAACCGCAAGGAACTTACTCATAATCATCTCAAAGTTTGTCACAGGTAATGTAAGAAGTGTCTCGAGTGTTCCTCTCTCCTTCTCACCTGCGGTCACATCGATTGCCGGATAAATGGCTCCCAGCAGAATCATTGTGATAATAAAAAAAGGCATCAAAGTTCCAAGCATACTTCCGATGGATTCCTCCGTGGAAGAAAGGTCATTTTCCGCAATTTGAACCGGATTCAAAATCATCTCTGCATCCAGTCCCGCATCTTCAATCTGCTGCTTCGTCAGCGAAGATTTGTAAATATCAAACACTTCATCCAGCGCATAGGACGCCGTAGAAGAATTATCCTTTGCGGACAGATAATGAATGGTAATCTCTTTTCCGTCCAAAGTCACGTAGGCATCGATGGTTTCTGCTTCTAACGCCTCCCTGCAGGAATCTTCCGAAACCACCTTGACCGCATACCCGATTTCCTCCGCCTTATCTTCCAAAATGTCCGACACAGCTGTTTCCAGCTCAGCACAGTCCTCAAATGCCACAAGATACGTTTTCTCCTCCTGGCTCTGAATAATGGAGGAACTCAGAAGTGCCATACCGACAATCAACAGCGGATAAAGCACAAGCGGCAAAAGTACCATCATGACCATGGTCTTTTTGTCCCGGAATATATCTCTGATTTCGCGCTTAAACAGCGCACCCATACGTTTTACATTCATGCTTTTTCCACCTCCTCCATAACATAGTGGAACGCATCACGGAGATTTTCTGTATTGCACTCTTCCAGGATTGCTTTCGGACTTCCTTCTTTGACGATTTTCCCCTGATAAATCATCAGAATCCGGTCGCACAGAAACTGCGCCTCCTCCAGATAGTGGGTGGAATAAAGAACCGTCTTTCCCCGCTCCTTCTGCGATTTCATAAAATTCACGATCGCATCGGCGCTTAAGATATCAAGTCCCAGCGTCGGCTCATCAAATATGTAAATATCAGGATCGTGAATCAGACATCTGGCAATGGATGCACGCTGCGTCTGACCTGTTGACAGCTTTTCAATACGGTTATCCAAAAAGCTTTCCATATCGAGAACATTTGAGATCTCAGCAATCCGCTTCTCAGCTTCCGATTTTTCAATCCCGTATATCTCCGCAAGCATATACAACATCTCACGGGTGCTCATGCGGTGATAAAGCTTCGTATTTCCCGACAGATAACCGATCGACTTCTTTAAATCCACCGGATCGGTCAGCATCTTTCCGTCTTTATTTTCAATGGACACGGTCCCTTCCGTCGGCTCCATCAGCGAGCCGAGCATCCGAAGAAGCGTGGTTTTTCCCGCTCCGTTCGGCCCTAAAATACCAAGAATTTCTCCCTGCGGCACCTGGAACGAAACATGGTCCACCGCATAAAACGTTTCTTTTTTCCCTGTTTTTTTCCCTTTCTTTCCGAGCCCCTTTTTCTCTTCGGAAAGAACAGTTCTCTCAAACTGTTTACACAAATTATCAGCAATGATCATTCTCTGCCCTCCATTTTTCATACAGATCCGGTCGCCTCTCCTTGGTACGCTTGAGCGACTCTTCCAGCTGCCACTTTTCGATCAGCTTATGGTTACCCGACAAAAGCACCGGCGGAACCTCCTTGTCGTGCCATACCTGCGGGCGCGAATACTGAGGATGCTCCAAAAGACCATTTCCGAAGGAATCGGTCACCGCCGACTCATCATTGTTTAACACCCCCGGAACCAACCGTGATATCGCATCAACCATAACCATGGCCGGAAGCTCTCCTCCCGTCAGCACATAGTCACCGATGGAAACATAATCGGTCACAACCTCTTCCAGAACGCGTTCATCAATTCCTTCGTAATGTCCGCAAAGAAGTACCAAATCCTCTTCCTTTGCAAATTCCTGCGCCATCTTCTGATCAAACACTGCGCCCTGCGGTGTCACATAAACCACACGTACTTTCTTTGCATCATCCGCCACATCGGCTGTAGCATTTTCAGAATCCGAAGTTTGCCTGCGCCGCTGTGCAATCTGCCCAAGCACCGCCTGTACACAGTCATAGACAGGCTGTGCCTGCATGAGCATTCCGGCCCCCGGCCCATAGGTATAATCATCCACTTTCTGATGTTTGTTCGTTGTATAATCCCGGATATTAACCGCCTCTGCCTGAATACAGCCCTTCTGCATAGCACGGCCGAGGATGCTCGTTCCGAGTCCTTCCATAATCATCTCCGGAAATAATGTCAGCACATGAAAAAACATGTCATCTCCTCCTAATCCAGTAAGCCCGGCATAACAAATACGGTCACTGTGCGCTTCTCCATATCAACGCCGCGCACACACTCTTTAATCGCCGGAAACAGATGCTCTTTTCCTTCCGGTGTTTTCACCACGTACACATCATTGGCGCCGGTCTGTATCACATCCACAAGCTCACCGATTTCTTTCCCGTCCTCATCGCAGACAGACATACCGATCAAATCTGCAATAAAATACTCATCCTTTGCACATTTCACGGCATTTTCTCTCGTCACGTAGAGGTTGCAGCCTTTGTATGGCTGAATCTCATCCAGACTGTCAAATCCTTCAAACTTCAAGATCACAAACTGCTTAAAGAACTTCACACTCTCTACCTTGACCTCACGCATTCCGGACGGTGTTTCCAGTACATAATCTTTATTCTTTTTAAAACGTTTTACGTCATCCGTCATAGGAAATACTTTCATTTCCCCACGGACACCATGTGTGGAAGAAAGCACTCCCACCTGCAACATATTCTCCATAAATTGTTCCTCTTTATTTCTTAATCTTCTGCATTAATTTCTTTCCGCCTGCTTCCAAACATTGGCATATCACGGATATTCCCATGGCACAAAGCGGAAGCATCATCACAAGATAAAACAGCACATATCTGGACTTTGCCTCCCAAAGCATCTGGAACAAAAATCCGCCGATAAATATTAAATGAAACAGATACGCTGTCTGCTCTCCTTTTTTCAAAAGTAAATACACTGCACTGACCAGTGCCGTCGCATACATGAATGACTGCAGCATATTCATAAACTGCAAAATACCGTCATAGTACCGCCCGAACATAATCTCATGTTTTATCTGCGAAATATCACTGTGATCCACACCCGCATTCAAGACAAGCAGCGCCTGATAACTTGGCTCATCCCACTGGCTCAAAATCTTTTCCCGATAAAACTGCCATGCAATTCCCGGATTGTTTGCAAACTCCGTGAGCCGTTCCCGGATATAGGTCATCGCCTCCTCATTGGCAAGCTCTGTGTTATATCCGTTGTTTTCATATATCTCTACACCGTACTCGCTGTACCAGCCATTTCCGCGGACACCTTCCTGCATTCCCATGGCAATCCATCCGGTCGGCGGAATTCCGTCCGACACATCCTGCCCGGAGCGCAGTTCGTACCCGGCCTGTATCAGTCCACGTCCCGCAAAAACAAATACAACGCAGAGCAAAGCAGCCAACAGAAGCATCGGTTTTCTCTCTTTTATAAACCGGAGCAGAAAAACAATCACAACCGCAATGACAACAATCATGCTGTTCGCCCGGAATACAACGGACGCAAATGCGGCAAGATACATAAAAATCAAGTTCCGCACTCTCTGATTCTTTAAATACACCGTCATCTGCCATACAAGCAGCACTGAAAACAGCATGGACATACATTCCCCGTAAACAAAGGAAATATAAAAGTACAGCGGAAACAGGAAAATAAGCAAAAGCATATAGTAAATCGAAACCTGCTTCCCGAAAAGATTTTCCGTCAAGCGTGCTCCGATGATACTCATCACAATTAATGCCAACAAATTCAGCACTATCAATGCCGTTTGGGCATATTCTCCCGCCAGAGCCGTCACTACTTCCATATAGAGCGTCAGTCCAAGCTGATACGGGTACTGTGCCAAATATCCGCCTCCGACCAGTCCGTCGTAATTGCCCTTCAAAAATAACGAAGCATTTTCAAGCAAAAAAAGCTGGTCTCCCGTCGGCGAAAACGTAGTTCCGTCAAACACATAAACGATTCCCACAAGAGCAAACACAGCGAGAAGCACAATTCCCGAAATCTTTTGCGCCTTCTCTGCCTTTATGCCCCGTCTTATAACAAAGGCAATGGCAATCGCAAAAAAACCGAACATAAGATGCATCCACAGCGGATCACTCACCACATGTTCCCATTCCAGGTAATCCTTCGGAAACATATGGGAATAAAACAGGGAATAATAAAGCAGAAACAAAAGCAAAACCGCAGATATCGCTGCAATCGCCTTATTCAAAAACCAATATATTTTTTCTGTCCGGCTCATCATGCACACTGATCCTCTCTCACTCCCGTCTGCTCCAACACATCCATACCAACCACAAAAAGAAGTAATAATCGCAGAAGGGCTCCGATCACATTGAATCCTTCAAAAGAAAACCAAAGAAGCGTCTCGGAATAGGACTCCAGTGCAATCAGATTCATCACAACCGGAATCCACATTTTCTTTTTGCCCTCCAAAAGATAGTGCATGGATGTTATTTCCGCAATATAGGCATAACGGTCATGCATGTGCGGCAATAAATAGGTAATCAAAAGTACACTGAAAGTCGTAAGCGAACACAAAAAACGTGCGCTAAACACAATCTTTTTCTGATACAGATAGTATACCAGCGCCACTAAACCGAGTCCGCAAAACCACAGACAAATGGTAGAAATCTCTTTGTCCAATCCGTCAAACTGCCAGAAAGAATATACATTCGGAAACTCCAGCTGAAGTTCTCCGAAATCCTGTGACTGGCGGAAATATATGGTCAGAAGATCCACTGCTCCTCTCCCTGCAATCCAGGAAGGAATCAGCGTGATGCAATACACAAACGGAATCCAAAGCAAAGTACGCAGACGGTAACTTTTCTTTATAAATAAAATAGCAACCACCGGCAACACAAACACGGTCTGCAGTTTGAACGAAAAAGCACATCCCAGAAGAAACATAACGATGTCGTCCGTTCCGATGGTGAAGGCTAACTTTTTCCATGCGATTTTCTTTGAAATGTCCGTTGTTGCGCAAAGCAGCGCCGACAAAATAAAAATCGTATAAATATTGTCACACTGTCCCCAGACACCGGAGTTTGTAATTACGGTCGGCAACATCAAGACAAAGATATAAATCAGTATCTTTTGATATTTGCTTTTTCCCTTTCCGATCAAAAGACAAGCGACAATTGCAAGCACAAAATCGAGCACCATGCTGACTCCCTTAATCAGATAAAGAGGCTCTATATCAAAATAGGAAATAAGCATCAGGATATGCATATACGCCGGCGTATAGTTTCCTATCTCATGACCAAGCCCCGCAAATCCGCCATATTGCTTAAACGCATCCACCCAAGGCTTTAAGCAGATCGTATAATCCGGAAATTTCAGATCAATAAAAATTACCCTGAGGTACCATGCGATCGCTGTCGCAATGAGTACAACGATGACATCCATCACTTCCCAGTTTGTTTTTCCAATTTTTTTGCAAAGTATTTTTTCTAACATCTTACTGCCCTTTCTGTGTCAAATCCGCATCTTTTTTTGCGAAGCATTTATTTAAAAACACAACTCCGCAAACGGTCATCAGAATAAAACAAGAAAAATAATTCACCATGTAGCGCGCATGTACTTCCCACAAAAGCAGGAAACACAAAAGTCCGAAGGTCGCCAGTGAAACAGGAAGCCATCTGTGCTCCGCTGTCTTCTTCCGAAAGACATCTACCGCCGTTTTTATCATATAAAACACGCCAAAGATCAAATACACATACCACAGAGAAGAACAACTGTCCCAATAGGTGTCGTAATTGTCTCCCAAAAGTGTCACGGTGTCCGCCAGCTCTGTCTCTTTCTGGAATCCGAACAAAAATGTATAGGACAACTCAAAAGAACCGTCGGAAAATGCAAGAATCCCCTTATTTTTCAGATGCTCCATCATTCCGGCAAAACCGAAATCTTTCACTCTGCTGACAATCTCCCCGCGGACTTTTTCTTTTCGCTCCTGCGGGTCCTCTATGGATCTTGAAAACTCCGTATCATCCGGCGAAAATCCCGGATTGTCATTCAGTCCCATCATCACCCACGTTTCAAGCGGTGTATTCATCTGCTCCGCCACCTGCTTGCTTAAGTGGGTATCGTAAATACAACTGTCCAGCAACAGATTGGCACTGATATAAACCGCAACAAAGATAGCGACAACCATCGCCAGTTTTTTCCACTGCGCGGACAAAAAGAGCGCAGCGCAGACTGCAATCAGCATAATAAATACCGTCGGTTTGAGAATATAGCCCACCACTGTGACCACAGCCATAAGTATACTCCACACGCACATCCGAACCGTATCCTGACTTTTATCGAGATACAAATAAATCAAATACAAAAGAACCGGAAATACCATCGTCAGCTGATCTGTATAAAAAACTGCCCCCATCAGGTACATCGGCGGATATATGGCATATAAAACAAGGGAAAAAACTGCTTCCGACGCCGAAAACATTTTTTTGCACACGGCGTAGGTCGCTATCACCATTCCCGCACACAGTACGCAGTTGATAATCATGCCGACCAGGTAAAAATCGTAAAACCCTACCTTTGCAGCCATCTGAAACGCAATCATCAGCAGCATCATCGGCCCGATATTATTCGGATAATAGTAGTAATAATCGTAAAACCGTTCAAAGGTACCGGTCACGACCCAGTCCGTCGCCCCGTGATAGAGCGAAGAATAATCGTACAACGGATTTACCCGCAGTTCATTTCCGAAAAGAAGCTGCGCAGCAAACAGTACAACGACGTACACAGCCAACACAATCGTTCCGTATTTTTTCCAGATTTTTTCTGTCCGTTTGATCCCCTTGTAGACGAAAAACAAGGTCACGATACCTAATACCCATTGCAAAATGCGAAGCGCACTCTCTCCGACGGTTCTCGGCACAAAATCTCTTCCGAGAATATCCAGCAGAAGTTTGAAAAAAGCAAGTGCAATCACACAATATAATATTTTATAAATAACATTGGCTGTTTTGTTCATCTTGGGCAATGCTCCTTCATCCAAACAAAAGAATACTATCTTATCTATTATATAACAGCTTGTCCTGTTTTCACAATAAAAAAATCCGGGGTCACTACCCCGGATTCTCTCTTAGATAATCTCAACGTTCACTTTCTTATTGTCATTCACAGAAGCCGCTTTCACAACCGCACGGATCGCTTTAGCAATTCTGCCCTGCTTTCCGATTACTTTACCCATATCAGAAGGTGCTACATGTAATTCCACCGTAATGGTCTTGCCTTCTGTCTTTTCGGTTACAACAACTTCATCAGGATTGTCAACAAGAGCTTTTGCGATTACTTCTACTAACTCTTTCATAATCCACCTCCAAAAGTGTTATGACAATATTATTTTTCGATTCCTGCCTGTTTGAAAATTTTGCTAACAACTTCTGTCGGCTGAGCTCCGTTTGCTAACCATTTTTTAGCAAGCTCTTCGTTTACTTTGAATGTGCTCGGATCTGTAGTCGGATCGTATGTTCCGATCTCTTCGATACATCTTCCGTCTCTCGGGGATCTTGAATCAGCTACTACGATTCTGTAAAAAGGAGCTTTCTTCTGTCCCATTCTTCTTAATCTGATTTTTACTGCCATTTCTTTGTACCTCCAAATGTTTTAATAAGTTTATTGGTTTATATTTGAATAGAAATCATCCTCGCAATCGGACAAATCTCTAATCTTCACTAAAACGGAAATCTTCTTCCTCCGCCGAAGCCTCCCATGCCCGGGAAACCTCCCATCATTCCTCTGCGGCCCTTTTTGCCACTGAACTGTTTCATCATTTTCTGCATCTGTTCAAACTGCTTGACAAAACGATTAACTACTGCGATATCTACACCCGCACCTTTTGCAATACGGTGCTTGCGGCTCGGATTTAAAAGCTTCGGATCCCGGCGCTCTTCCACGGTCATGGAAAGAACGATCGCCTCCATGCGCGCCATCTGCTTTTCATCCACAGCTCCCTCAAGGTCTGCTGCATTCATGCCCATTCCCGGTAACATACCCATGATTGCGGAAAGACCGCCCATATTGCGCATCTGCTTCATGCTTTCCAGGTAATCTTCAAAATCAAACTTACCCTTCTTCATTTTCGCAGCCATCTGCTTTTCTTTTTCTTCGTCGATATCGATGCTTTCCTGCGCCTTCTCAATGAGGGTCAGCACATCTCCCATTCCGAGGATTCGGTTTGCCATACGGTCTGGATGGAACTGTTCCAAGTCGGAAAGCTTCTCACCCATACCGGCATAGAAAATCGGTTTTCCGGTCACAGCCTTTACGGAAAGCGCCGCACCGCCTCTGGAATCTCCGTCCATCTTGGACAAAATCACTCCGTCAATACCGACTTTTTCATCAAATTCTTTGGCTACATTGACTGCATCCTGACCGGTCATCACATCGACAACCAAAATCGTCTGATGCACATCTACGTTTGCCTTAATATCCTGAAGTTCCGTCATCATGTCCTCATCAATATGAAGACGTCCGGCGGTATCCAAAATCACTAAATTGTGTCCGTTTTTTCCTGCATGCTCCAGTGCTGCTTTCGCAATATCCACAGGTTTGTGATTTTCTCCCATGGAAAAAACTTCCACACCCTGCTTTTCACCGTTGACCTGCAGCTGTTTGATCGCTGCCGGACGATACACGTCACATGCAACAAGAAGACATTTTTTGCCTTTTACTTTATATTTACCGGCTAATTTTGCCGTTGTCGTCGTCTTACCTGCACCCTGAAGACCGCACATCATGAGTACGGTGATCGCTTTTCCCGGCTGGAGCGCAATTTCGGCTCCTTCACTTCCCATGAGGTTCACAAGTTCTTCATTTACAATCTTGATAACCATCTGTCCCGGATTGAGACCGTTCATCACATCCGCACCGACCGCACGCTCTTCCACAGTTTTTACAAACTGTTTTACGACCTTGAAGTTAACGTCGGCTTCCAGAAGTGCCATTTTAACTTCCTTCATGGCTGTCTTGACATCTTCTTCCGTCAATCGGCCTTTGCCGCGAAGGTTCTTAAATACATTCTGCAGTTTTTCGGTTAAGTTTTCAAATGCCATGTACTATAAGTCCTCCAGAATTTCAGCTGTCAATTTTCTGACCTGCGCCATATCTTCCGTCTCATCAATCTTGCGGATTTTTTCTTTGATTTTCTCAAAACGCTCCACCAGATGAAGCTTACTCTCATAAGCAAGCAGCGTCTTGTCACATCGTTTCAAGAGATCATGTATCCCTTGTCTGGAAATCCCGTAATCGCTTGCCAGTTCTGAGAGCGACATATCATTGAAAACCGCATCCTCATAAATCTGTCTCTGATGCTCTGTCAGAAGCTCACCATAGAAATCATATAAAATTCCCTGTTCTACGATTTTTTCCATAAAAACTCCCATATTTCCAAACAACCTTGTATAGAATACCACTACCGAAAGAAGGTGTCAAGTATTTTTTCTTGACACCTTCTCTTTCTGTTACTTTTTTATTTTATCACTCGGAATCCGAAAACTTCATGTTCATCTCTCGGTCCGAGATCTTGCAATTCTCTGATCAGGATTTCTTTTAATTCCACCTCATCCTGCGGAAGCACAATGTGATAATCCATTCCATGTTCCAGAGAACGGATTCTCTCATCCCGCAGTCCGTTCGGCGTGAGTGCAACGACCGTTATATCGTTGATATCCCTGCGCTTCATCTCCCTGAGTTCCATCGTCGCCTCAAACCCTGTCTTGTTCGGAAGCACCGGATTCATAAACATAATCTGATAATATCTTCCGGGCGAAGCCAACAGCATATCAATGGCCTCCTGTCCGTCACCGGCTGTCTCCACCTGCAATCCAAACTTGCGCAAAAGTGCAACCGTAATATCCCGGTTGATCTCGTTGTCGTCCACAACCAATGCCCGATATTTTGAAAAATCTCTTTCTTTTATATGATCCACCAGATGGCTTATAATTCCCGCCTCAGACTGTTCCTTCTTTTCTACCGGCTGAACCGGAAGGCGAATTTCTATCTCAATTCCTTCCCCCTCCGCATCCGTGACACGTATCATTCCGCTGAAACAGTCTACCAACCGATATACGAACGGCATTCCGAGACCGAGCTGATCTTTTTCCGGAAGTATGATACTTCCTTTCCCTCTGACAGCCATCGTCATGTCAAACAGTTCTGTCTCTTTGTCTTCCTCAAAGGCAATTTCTACCCCTATTTCCACACCCTGACCGGCCCCTTCCATCACAGACGCCAGCAGATTGTACATAAGCTGCGTCATATGTATCCTGTCAAGATAAAATGTGTTCACTTTCGGCGTTTTATTCTGCATATTTAACCGGATATTTTTAGCGGCAGTTTCCTCCTTTAAAAGAAGCTGTACTTTCTCCAACATCCGATCCACCATAACCACTTCATCACGCACGAAAAGCTCCCCTTTTTCAATGGCAGACATGGCAAAAAGCTGTTCCAGCATCATAAAATATTTTGTAATACATTCTTTCGCTTTTGCTATATAGTCCGCGCAACTTTCCTCACCCGCATCCAAAGCTGCATCCAGCATACCGTCAACACCTCTGAGAGGATCTCTCATCTCCTGCTGCATATGGTCCAGAAACTGTTGTCTTATCTCGTTGGCCTTATAAGCCACCTGCAAGCTTCGTGCAATCAATTCCTGCTCTCGCTTCGCCTGCGCCGCCTCCCCTGTCACATCGTCAAAACACAGACACAAAACGGTTTCCTTTTGACTCCAGAACATGGTCAGACGTTTTCTGCGAATATCTCCGTCTTCTTTTTTCGAATATTCAATGACATAGTCATCTTCGTATGTAAGTGTACTCGAAACAGCATCCAACCTGATCTTTTGAAGAAAAATAGTCACATCATCTCCAAAATAATCCTTTGCCATATATTCCTCGCACCATTTCGAATAATCATGGATTTCCGACTGTTCCCGTCCGCAAATCCAACGAGCCTTTTCACTTTCGATGTCAACCAGCACAATCTGTTCGTAAGTGCGCGCTAACACATCAATCAAAACCTCTTCCTTCCACTCTACCTTTTTCATCTGCTTTCCTCCGCAAAGTATATTTTTACATATCGAGTAATCGTCGATTTTCTAAATTAATTGTATTTTATACAGTTTATCACGATACGCTTTAAAAGTTTATATTTTTTCTGCAAATATATTTTTATATCCTTCTCCGTATATTTCGCTTGCAGACGAAATGATCATAAAAGAATTCGGATCGTGCTCCTTTACAATCTCTTCCACCTGAAGCGATTTCTTTTTTGCAACTACACACATGATAATCTTTTTGTCCTTGCTCTGAAAGGTTCCCGCCCCATACAGCCATGTCACACCGACTTCGGCTTCGTGAAGCAGACATTCCGTCAACTGATCTGCATGGTCACTGATAATATAAATAAGCCTGGCTCCATCTTTTCCGTAAAGTACCATGTCCAATGTGTGCATCGTCACGACTGTCGCTATAGACGCATAGATGGAAGCTTCTATATTTCCGAACACAAGTCCCGCAGCAACAATCACAACAGAATCAAAAATCATAAAAAGGCTACCCGTCTTTTTATGCGGAAATTTTTGCTTTATCATCTTGATAATGATATCAATACCGCCCGTAGTCGAACCGGCTTTAAATACAATGCCGATTCCGATTCCCACCAGCACTGCTCCGACAATCGCCGCAAGCATGCGATCATCCGTCAGAGAACCGATCCGCTCCATCATATTGGTCAGCACAGAAACCAAGCCGAGTGTGTAAATGGTTGAAACAATGAATTTCCAACCGAATTTCCATATACCGAGTAAAATAATCGGAATATTGAGAAGCAGAATAAGTGTACCTGTCTCTATCGGAACAAACCGGTTGACCAAAATCGCAATACCGGTAACGCCGCCGGGTGCTAGATCATTGGGATTCAGAAAAAAAGCAATACCCGATGCATAAAAAATTGCCCCCAAAAATATCAAAACATATTTTTTTATTCCTGCATACACTCTGGATGATTTCAGCTTCCGCATATTTCAGTCCTCTCTTTTCATTATCATAACCTATAATGAAAAAAATATGAGCCATAAAAATGGTACACGCACTTCCTATGACTCATATCAATTATTTCTCTTTTAAATATTCGTCCGAACTACTTTCGGCTGATATCCTTTTGTATTTAACGCTTCGATAATTTTTTCTTTATGCTCCGTACCGAAAGCCTCCAACGTAATTCTGAGTTCCACCGCTGCATTTCTGTTGGTGGAAACAAACTGATTGTGCTCCAGCTTGATTACATTTCCGCTCTCGTTTGCAATAATCCCCGCGACCGTGGAAAGCTCGCCCGGTTTGTCCGGAAGAAGCACGGAAACCGTAAAGATTCTGTCCCGGAAAATCAATCCCTGCTGAACAACGGAAGACATTGTGATGACATCCATATTTCCGCCACTCAAAATAGAAACCACTTTTTTGTTTTTTACATCGAGCTGTTTCAGCGCAGCAACCGTGAGCAGACCGGAATTTTCAACGATCATCTTATGGTTTTCTACCATATCAAGGAACGCAACCACAAGATCCTCATCCGGAACCGTAATGATACCGTCGAGATTCTCTTTGATATACGGGAATATATTGGTTCCCGGCGTTTTCACCGCAGTACCGTCCGCAATGGTATTCACATCGGAAAGCGTGGTCACTTTTCCCTCCTGCAGCGATACCTCCATACAGTTGGCTCCCGCCGGCTCCACTCCGATCACCTTAATTTTCGGATTCAGCAATTTGGCAAGTGTGGAGACACCGGTCGCCAGACCGCCACCGCCGATCGGAACTAATATATAATCCACCAAAGGAAGTTCCTTTACGATTTCCATCGCAATGGAACCCTGTCCGGTAGCAACCGCAAGATCATCAAACGGATGGATAAAGGTATATCCTTCCTGCTCCGCCAGCTCATATGCTTTGGCACAAGCCTCATCATAAACATTTCCGTATAAAACTACTTCTGCACCGTAGCTCTTTGTACGGTTCACCTTAATCAGCGGGGTGGTTGTCGGCATAACAATCACAGCCTTTGCACCATAGCATTTCGCCGCATAGGCTACTCCCTGTGCATGATTCCCGGCGGAAGCGGTTATGATTCCTCTGGCTCTGTCTTCCTCAGACAATGTACTCATCTTATAATAAGCGCCCCGCACTTTGTATGCACCGGTAAACTGCATGTTTTCCGGTTTCAAATATACTTTATTTCCTGTCTGGGCACTCAAGTATTCGCTATATACCAACTCTGTCGGCTGAGTTGCTTCCTTTACTTTTTCGGATGCCTCCTCAAAGCGTTCAAGCGTCAGCATATCGTTCTCTCTCTCACTCATGTTTATCCTTCTTTCACTTCCACATCAAACAGCGCATTCACAAACTGTTCGGAATCAAATTTCTGCAAATCTTCGATCGTCTCTCCGACACCAATGTACTTCACCGGAACCTTAAGTTCCGACTGAATCGCAACAGCGATACCTCCCTTGGCAGTTCCGTCCATTTTGGTCAGAATAATACCGGTAAGATCTGCCGCCTCACCAAATTCTCTTGCCTGCGCAAGCGCATTCTGCCCCGTTGTGCCATCCAGTACAACCAAATTTTCTCTGTGTGCATCCGGAAATTCTTTATCAATGATGCGGTCAATTTTCTTTAATTCTTCCATCAGATTTTTCTTATTGTGAAGCCGTCCGGCCGTATCACACAAAAGCACATCTGCTTTTCTGGCTTTCGCCGCATTTACCGCATCAAAAATCACACTGGCCGGATCCGCATTTTCCGAGCCGGAAATAATCTCGACACCTGCTCTGTGAGCCCATTCCTCCAGCTGTTCCACTGCCGCTGCACGGAAGGTATCCGCCGCCGCCAGAATCACTTTACGGTTCTGGTCTTTGAGCTTCCCTGCCAGCTTTCCGACACTGGTCGTCTTACCGACGCCATTCACTCCGATCACAAGTACAATCGACTGCTCATGCTCAAAATCGTAAGCGGTCTCTCCCACCTGCATCTGCTCCTTGATACTGTCAATCAAGAGTTGTTTGCAATCAGAAGGTTCTTTGATATGCTGTGCCTTTACCTGCTTCTTCAATCGCTCCAATATCTCATTGGTTGCCCTGACCCCGATATCTCCCATAATGAGAATCTCTTCCAGTTCCTCATAAAAATCATCATCGATACTGGAAAAGCCACTGAATACGGAATCTATTCCACTTACGATATTATTTCTGGTTTTGGCAAGGCCTTCTTTTAATCTGGTAAAAAAGCCTTTCTTTTCTTCACTCATGCGCTATCTCCTGCCTACTGTGTCAATTCCTTTTCGATCAAATTAACGCTTACCAACGTGGATACACCTTTTTCCTGCATAGTGATACCATATAGGCGATCTGCTCTTTCCATTGTACCACGTCTGTGCGTAATTACAATAAACTGTGTATGTTTTGTCAGCTTATGTAAGTATTTTGCAAATCGGCCCACGTTGGAATCATCCAGCGCAGCCTCAATCTCGTCAAGCAGACAGAACGGCGAAGGCTTCAGATTCTGAATTGCAAACAAAAGTGCAATGGCTGTCAACGCCTTCTCTCCACCGGAAAGCTGCATCATGTTTTGAAGTTTCTTTCCGGGCGGTTGCGCAATGATCTTGATTCCCGCCTCCAGGACATCCTCTTCCTCCATCAATTCCAGGGTTCCATGTCCGCCGCCGAACAATTCTTTAAACACCTTGTCAAACTCGCTGCTGATCTGAGCAAACTTCTCATTGAACTGATTTCTCATCGCCGTATCGAGTTCTGTGATAATGCCCTGCAATGTTTCCTCTGCCTTTACCAGATCATCATGCTGATTAGAAAGGAAGGAATAACGCTCCATAAGCACCTTATAGTCCTCAATCGCATTGACATTGACATCACCCAATTTTTTAATATCATCTTTCAACGCCACAATCTGCTTTTTCATGCCCGGAAGATCTGTCATTTCCGGATCACGAAGTTTTGCCGCAACAGAGAGTGTGATTTCATACTCATCCCACATATAATTAATCTGGGATTCCAAAGATTCCTGCAGACGTTCTCTCTGTGCATTCAGGCGGAATACTTCCTTGTCAAGAAGCTGAATACGATCAGACAGTGACTCTCTCTCCGTGAAAAAGTTTTTCTGACGCTCTGTAAGCTCCTGCTTTTTCTCTGTGTCACGTTTGAGTTTCTCCTGATTTTCATCCTGCGATGTATAGGAAGCCTCGATTGTTTTTTCCAATTCCGCAATATTATCTTTCTTGCGTGACACTTCCTCTTTGGACGCATTCATATTCTCTAAAATTTCATCCAGTTCTGCCGTCACACGACCGATCTCCATATTGATACGATCAATATTCTGCTGCATGAAATCCTGCTTCTGAAGGACTTTCTCCACTTCGGTATTCATCTGCGTATGCGCATCCGCCTCGGTTGCCTCACTTATGCGCAATTCATCAAGCGCAGTCTGCATCTGTGCGATCTGCTCCTGAATATTTTTCTCCATCTCCTCGGAATTTTTCAGTTCTTCCGCTGTCCGTTGCTTTTCTTCCTGAATTTCACGGATCTGGTTTTCGATTTCTGTCTGCTCTTCCTGCAGCTTTTCAAAACCTTTTCCGGTTTCATTTTTCTTTTCCTGTGCCTGCATGACATTGAGGCGAGCCGTATTCTGTTCGATAAACTTCGCCTGAAGCGTCGCTTTCACATGTTCCAGTTCCTGACGAATCTGTGTGCGTTCCGCCTTTGTCTGTTCAATCTCATCCAAAAGCTTATCGACCTGTCTCAGGAAATCTTTGACCTTCTTTTCCAGCTCATCCATCTCTCTGCGACGGCCGAGAAGGTTACTTGCATTTTTAAATGCACCTCCGCTGATCGCTCCGCCCGGAACAAGAAGTTCTCCTTCCAGCGTAACCATACGGATACCGTAGTCAAATTTTCTGGCAATCTTCACTGCATGATCCACATGATCTACCACAACAATACGGCCGAGCATAGCTTTGGCAACATTTTTGTATTTCCTGTCGGTAGTGACCAGATCACAGGCCATTCCGATGACACCTTTTTCCTCCAGCACTTCCGGTGTCTTGAACTCCTGCGGATTCTCGATACTGGTCAGCGGAAGGAATGTCGCACGACCGAATTTATTGCTCTTTAAAAATTCGATCATTTTTTTCGCCGTCTCTTCATCATCCGTAACAATATTTTGAATATTACCACCGAGCGCCGTCTCAATGGCGGTCTCATATCGCTTCTCTACTTTCACAATATCTGCGACAACACCGATAATCCCGCGGTTACTTGCCTTCTGTTCCATAACCTTGCGGATACTGTTACCGTATCCCTCATACCGCTCTGTCAGATTGGAAATTGCTTCCAGTTTGGATTTTTCCTGATGATACAACACCTGTGTATCACGAAGCTTCTGATCCTTTTCCGACAAAATATCCGTAATCTCATGGTTACGTTCTTCCAAAGAAGACTGTCTGTCGTTGAGCTCACGAATCTGTTCATTCACTTTCTTGAACTCTTCTTCCAGCTGACTGATCGCTTCCTCCTGCTGCTGCTCGTCACTGCGGGCACGAAGAAGTTTAGAACTCATCTCCGCTTTACGGATATTCAGCTGTTCCAGCATGGAATCGAAACGTCCTGCTTTCGACTTGATTGTCGCACGCTCAGTCAGCGCATCAATGATGGTACGTTTCCCGGACTCGATATTTTCATTATATTCTTCCATCTGCTTCTGCATTTCAAACAGCTTTGTTCTTGCAGCTTCCAGTTGTGCATTCATCTGTGCAAGCTCATCATCATACTGCTTTTTCTCATCTGCAAATGTTTTCTTCTCTTCTTCTCTTTCCTGAATCTGCGCACGGATATTTTTCTCACGCTGCATAAAATGCGCCTCATTGTCATCCGCCGCCTTAATCTGTTCCTTCAGGACGTTAATCTGGACCTCCAATTTACCACGCATCTCCGATGTGCTGGAAAGCTGCTCACGCTCTTTCGTGATCGCCTCCTCCAGACGTTCGATGGACTGTGCAATGCGATCATATTCATCCTTAATATGTTCAAACTTCTCTTTTGTCTTCGTCAGATCATCATCTGCAATCCGATGCTTCTCCGTCACCGCTTCAAGCTGTTCCTGGATATGGCTGTTTTCAAGCAGGAACATATTGACATCGAGAGTCTTCATCTCTTCTTTTTTCTTTAAATAAACCTTGGCTTTCTCCGCCTGTCTTTCCAAAGGTCCGACCTGCTTTTCCAGTTCGGCCAAAATATCCGTCACACGAAGAAGATTCTGCTTTTCATTATCCAGCTTCTTCTGCGCCTCATTTTTACGCCGTTTAAATTTTACAATACCCGCTGCTTCGTCAAACAACTCACGACGCTCTTCCGGTTTTCCGCTGAGAATCTTGTCGATCTGACCCTGTCCGATAATCGAGTAACCTTCTTTACCGATACCGGTATCGTAAAACAATTCATGGACATCACGAAGTCTGCACACTGTCCCGTTAATCAGGTATTCACTCTCACCGGAACGATACAAACGTCTTGCAATGGTTACCTCCGGGTAATCGATGGCAAGGGAATGATCCGCATTGTCCAGTGTGATAGCCACATACGCGTACCCGAGCGGTTTCCTGTTCTGTGTACCGGAAAAGATAACATCCTGCATGGAAGAACCTCGCAGCTGTTTGACACTCTGCTCTCCGAGCACCCAGCGAACCGCATCTGCGACATTACTCTTCCCGCTTCCGTTCGGACCCACGATACCCGTAATTCCGTTGTGGAAATCAAAAATTATTTTATTTGCAAAGGATTTAAATCCGTGAACTTCAATACTCTTTAAATACATACTGCACCTACTTCTTTTCATTACGCAGACAGAGCAATGCTTCATACGCCGCATGCTGCTCTGAAAGCTTTTTGGACTGTCCTTCCCCGTAGCCGATTACTTTGCCGTCAAGCACCGCTTCCGTCTTGAATTTTTTTTCATGATCCGGTCCTTCTTCTCCGACCAAACGATATGCAAACTCTCCGCTCTTCTTTGTCTGGATCATTTCCTGCAAAATGGATTTTGCATCATAAAACAGATGTTTATTTTCCAAATCATTTAGCACATAGGTAAGGATAAATTGCTTTGCCGGCTCCAGTCCGCCATCCAGATAAATTGATCCGATTATAGCTTCCACCGCATCTGCAATAATGGAATCACGGTCTCTTCCGCCGGTTGCCTCTTCGCCTTTGCCGAGCAGCAGATACTTCCCTATTTCAAGCTGCCTGGCTGTAATCGCCAGCGAAGGTTCGCAAACCGCACTTGCTCTCATCTTCGTCAGATTCCCTTCCGGCGTCTGCGGATAATGAAAATAGAAATATTCACTGCTGACCATCTCAAGCACCGCATCACCTAGAAACTCAATTCTCTCGTAGCTATCCAGCTTGTTCATCTTTTGCTCATTGGCAAAGGATGTATGCGTCATAGCCTGCTTTAAAAGCTTGGGATTTTTATATGTGTAGCCTATTTTTTTCTCTAACAGGCTGAAATCAAAATTGTTCATGTGTAATACTCCAACAGAGGCCCTATTGCGGGCCTCTGATCATTACTGTGTCATTGTTTGTCTGATATAGGAAACTGCCTGTTCTACATTTTCCAGCTTCTCCACTTTTGCCGGGTCAAATGTCACATCCAGTTCCTCCTCCAAACGGGCTACTATCTGAAAAATATCAAGCGAATCTGCACCGAGATCCGATACAAATGTTGTATCTTTGTGGATTTCACTTGCATCCACTCCAAGTACTTCTACAAGAATCTTTGTCAGAACTTCAAGTTCCATTTCAAAAGACCTCCTACTGTTCGTCTTTTCCCTGAATTTTTTCTTTGATCTTTTCGTTGATCTTCTGCTCTTTGAATGTCAGACACTGCAAAATAGAATTTTTGATCTCGCCTGACATACTGCTTCCGTGTGTTTTCACAACAAGACCTTTGAGTCCGAGCATCGGCGCACCGCCATACTGCTCGAGGTCAAATGTTTTCAATGTTTCTTTTAATGCCGGTTTTACCAGGAGCGCACCTAACTTACTGCGAGTGTTGGACATCATACCCCTTTTAATTTTAGCAATCAGCGTCTGACCTACTCCTTCAAAGGTTTTAAGAACTACATTGCCGACAAACGCTTCGCAGACGATAACATCCACTACACCGGCCGGGATATCTCTCGCTTCCACACTACCGACAAAATTGATGTCCGGACATGCTTTCAGAAGCGGGAATGTCTCTTTTACAAGGGCATTTCCTTTTTCTTCCTCCGCACCGTTATTCACGATACCTACGGTTGGATTCTTTACGCCCATCACACTTTCCATATAAATGGATCCCATCTTTGCAAACTGCACCAGATTGGACGGTCTTGCATCCACATTGGCTCCGCAGTCGATAAGCAGTGAACAACCTCTCTCATTATCTACCGGAATAAGCGGTGCAAGAGGTGGTCTCTCTACACCTTTGATTCTTCCGATCAGAACCTGTCCACCGACAAGAACCGCACCTGTGCTTCCTGCCGAAACAAACGCATCCGCCTCTCCGTTTCGAACCATTGTCATACCTTTGACAATAGAAGAATCTTTTTTGGAACGGATTGCGTTTACCGGCGCTTCTGCCATTTCAATCACTTCCGTTGCGTTCACAACTTCTACTCTGTCTTTATCATATGTATATTTTGCAAGTTCCCCGTTTACCGCCTCTTCGCGTCCCACGAGATATACAAATACATTTTCGCTTTCCTTTAATGCTTCCACCGCACCTTTGACTACCTGCTCCGGCGCATTGTCTCCGCCCATGGCGTCAACTACAACTTTAACCAATTCTGACATGGTCGTTCCTCCTTATACAAGTCAATAAAACCGCTACCTTATAATATACTTCATACAGTGTAAAAAAGCAAGAAAAAAGGTGCCTGTATCTATACAATACAGGCACCTAAATTTACATTCTTGAATTAGTCAGCTACGGAAATGATTTCTTTCTTGTTGTAGCTTCCGCATTTCTTACATACTCTGTGAGGCATCATTAAAGCACCACATTTGCTGCTTTTTACTTAAGTCGGAGCGCTCATTTTCCAGTTAGCTCTTCTATTGTCTGTTCTACCTTTAGAAGATTTATTTTTTGGACAGATAGACATCGTTACACCTCCTTATCACGCGTTAAAGATATCTTTTATTACTGCCATACGTGGGTCCGGAACAAATGTATCGCATCCGCAATCCCCCTCATTGAGGTCTTTGCCGCATACCGTGCAAATTCCTTTGCAATCGTCTTGGCACAGAACCTTCATAGGCCAGTTTATCAATATTTCATTGCCGACAAGCGCATCCGTGTCCAGTTCGTATCCTGTCACAAATGACATCTCATCCGCTGCTTCCGGAGTGCCTATCATACTCTCCTTCAAATGCTCTTCCAATTGAAGTTTCAGTGGAACTCTTACCGGCTTCAAACATCTTCCGCACGGGATTTCACACACCAGAGAAATATCTCCCTGCAGAAGCACCTCACCCTTCGCCTTATTGGTCAGCGTCAACGATAACTCGCTGCACTCACAAATCGGAAACTCCTCCGACTGCATGGCTACAACCGTTGGTTCATAGGTTGCTGTAAGCTTCTCCTCTTTTCCTTCACTTGAAAAAATATCGGTCAGGTTATATAACATAGCATACTCCTATCCACACTCAAATAATTATACATATGGGTCTTAAGTTTGTCAACCGCTTTTTCAAAATCAATCACACGGATTTTCAATTCCGGAATCCTCCGTCAAATGCGTCAGATAGCGCTCCGGATTTTCCCGCATTTTCATAAATGTATCAAACGCAAGCAACACCATAGACGTCTGATTTCCTTTTGTCTTGCTTGTGTCCATATCCAGTTTGGTCTTAAATCCGTCCATCTGCCAGATGAGAATATCCACAATCGTGTATCCGCAGATTTTCACCTCGCACGGAAAGTCCTGTTTTACAAGATATATCACATACTCTTTGTACACATCATCATCTTTCAAAAATGCATCCCAAAGCTGTTCAAAAAATCCATCTTCCATTTTGCAAGCTTTGCAGGCAGCTTCTGTCACTTGTTTGACTTGTTCGCGGGTGATGACAAATTTGTTGTTTGTTTCTGCCACTTTCTTTTCTCCTTTTCATTTTAAAGCCACTGAATACATGCTGTCTTATCGCTGCTGTTTTCCACATCATAACATAGTTTTTCATCTTTTGGAAATGCTAGATAAAAATACATTTTAAAGGAGGCAAATAAAATGACTCAAAAAGATTCTATTAAATTACTGCGCGAATGTGAGGCCGGATGTGCTATGGGTATCTCTTCCATCGACGAAATCTTAGACAAAGTGCGTGACGACAAATACGTACAAATATTACAGGAAAGTAAAGACCATCACGACAAACTAAAAAACGAAATTCATGATCTGCTCATGCAGGCAGGAAGCGACGACAAGGAACCATCCATGATGGCAGAAGCCATGGCATCTATGAAAACTGCTTTTAAAATGCAAATGAATGAGTCCGACCAGACAGCGGCCGACCTTATCGTATCCGGATGTCAAATGGGAATCCGCTCACTGCACAAATACAAAAACAAATATGCAAACGCCGGCCATACAGCAACCGACATCTGCAACCGTCTGCTCGACATTGAGGACGAGCTCTGCCACAAAAGCTTTGCTTATTTATAATATTTGTAAAAAACAGACGTATATGCTATATTCAAAAGAAGAAATGCGGAGGTTACTCTATGACAACACGAATGATAAAACTGCGGATTCCGCTGACTATTCTTTTCGGAATTCTTCATATATTAATTGTAAAAAACAGAGATATAGTGACATTTTCCATGCCGGATAATCCAAGACTTTATGTGTATGGTATTATCGGCCTGGCAGTTGTCTTTTGCTTCCTGTTTTACTTTATCTTTTTCACAGTATTACAGAAGCTGCTTGAGCGAGACCGGGAGTTTTGGTCGTACTTTAAATATTTCCTCGGCTATTTTGCATTCATGGGAGTTTTTTGGCTGTTAACCTGGCCGGGAATTTTTAAAGGGGACGAATTCTATGTGATTCAAAGTGCGAAAGACTTTACGCTTTCCGGCGGGCAATCGGGACTGACAAGTATTTTCTATATCGTATCCCTCTTGTTTTTTCCGTCGATGGCGACAATTACCTTTGTGCAACTTTTGATTATCTGCACCATCTTTTCCGTCATCATGCGCGATATGTCAGAAATTATCTCCGGCAAACGGAAATACCTTCTGTATCTTCCGTTTCTGCTTCTCCCTGTGATTGACGGAAATTTATTCACACTTCGTGCGACGATGGTTTCCTGGGTTTTCCTGTTTGTAATCAGCAAGCTCTATTATCTGATGAAAACAGATACTTTAACCTTGCGATACGGTTTTATTCTTTCCGCACTTTCAGGTCTCCTGATTGCATGGAGAAGTGAATACATATATATGCTTCTGCTGCTTCCGTTTACCTTGTGGTTTTTAAAAAAAATCGACCTAAAACGGGCATTGCTTCTTTTCCTTGTATGTTTGGTAAGCTACAGCTTATTTCAGGTTCCGAACAAGATTGCGTTAAACGGCAGTAACAAATATCCGATTTCGCTTGTGCTCAATCCGGTAGCCAATCTTTTTACGGAAGTCGAAACACTGAAAGGCCCTTCCGTTTATGACGATGTGATGGAAATCAACAAACTGGTGGATGCAGCGCTCCTGCGCCAATCTGCATCTGTGCGAAACATCAGTCAGTACTGGAATATTCCCGATGTGTTACCGGAAGCTCAATTACAGTCATTCATGACCGCTTCCTTACGTCTGATTATTTACAATCCGGATAAATTCATGAAGTACCGCTGGCAAACTTTTGCCTATACAAACGGTCTTTATCCCGACCGTGTCAATCACCCGTGCGGAACGGTTGACAGCATCAATAAGCTGATCTACTACGACATGGATTATAAAACAATGTTTGTTTTTATGAATCCGCCGCTCGGTCAAAATCTTCGCGAGAAAACAATTTCTCTTTTGGCATGCAGAACCTACGGACAGGATGAAATCAAGACAAACGCACTTCTTCCGGTCTTTTATAATTGTATTCCGGTCGTTGTGTGTATGCTTGCATTGTTCTTGTATGCATGTTGCAAAAAAGACAAACTGACCGCCTTGCTGGTACTTATGACAAGTGCACAGGTAGTACTCATCTTCCTGACAGCACCGGCGATGTTCTTTATGTATTATTTTTGTTTCTATCTGAGCGGATATTTTTTGACAGTATTAGCCATTGCTGACTTTAAACCGAAATTAAATCAAGTATAAAAAATAAGTGTCGCAAAAAATGCGACACTTATTTTAATTAAGTCTCTTTTATTGGAAGAGACCAAGTGCAAGTTCTAAATTCTCCGTATATACTCCGTCTTCACCGGCTGACACGGAGGAAAGAAATGCATTTTCCCCTTCGATTACATATAATCTGTCATTGTGCGAGAGAAATCTCTGTTCTGTCACAAATACCGCACCGGTATGCTGGTCTTCAAAGGTAATCCATACTTTATAAATCCACTTGCTCAACTTCTCATCATAATCATCCAGATTGTAGGTTATATTTTTAATATAACACCCTCTCTCTACAAGCTGCTCCAGCCTCTCTTTCTTCTGCTTCGCAAATTCTTCATCGATTTCATCCTCTGATCTATGTATGATCAAAACCAGTCCGCCGCCCATGCTCACATCTTCCCCGTCTTCTCCGTTTTTCAACTTTTTGTAAGCCGACTGGGCTGCATATGGCATGACAATTTTAAGCACAATTTCATCATACGGAATCACCGCATCTGTAAAACTCGGTGCCAGGTGGTCGTGAGTCACTTCACCGTTATCTTCAAACACAGTAAAACTATCCTTTGACACTTTTGCAAATTGCATATGGCGGACAATGGTATCGCCGTCATAAAACTGAACAGAAATATAAGCTGCATATTCATCCGTCGATTCTATCTCATTGTACGGAACCAAACCTATCTCCGAAAATTTAACTTTAATATCTTTTCCTTTAAAGTAATATTCGTAGGCGTCATCCATATTTTTTTTCAAAGCAGCCTTATATGCTTCCTCACCTTCGAAGGCTCCCGTAGCCCGAAGGATATATCTGTCTTCCATGCGGGTCGCCAGCAAATCCATAAATGCTTCGGTGTCCCCTTTTGCCAGTTTATCACAGGCTGATTTGATTTTAATCATGTCACTGATTGAGGTGAAACTCGGACCGTAATTGGTTGCCTCACCGAAACTCAAGATTCCGATACAGCCCAGAACAATTACAAGTACCACACTCAGAACGATTACCTTAGCCTTACTTTTTTTCATCTTTTTTCCGACCTTTTTCATCGGTTCAGCTTCCGCTTTGTTTTCCGCCACTGCATCTCCGCTTCCGTCTGTCCCTCTTTGTTCGGAAACAAATTCATTTTTCAATTCTTTTCTGTAGTTTTCAAGTCTCTTTACACATTCCGGGCAATCCTTCAAGTGCATTTCCAACTCTTTTCTCGTCTCCGGCGAACAAAGATCGTCCACATATAATGCTAATAAATCTCTTGCTATTTCACATTTCATATCATTACACTTCCTTTCTTTTGCTTTCCATCCGTTCAATTAACATATCCTTACTCCGAAGATAGGTGACTCGTCCCCAAACCTCCGATTTCCCAAACATCTGCCCAATCTCACGAAAAGACAATTCTGCATAAAACCGAAGCAAAAACACTTCTTTGTAAGGTTCCGGCAACTGATGTATGTACATACGGATTTCTTTTGCTGTCTCCTTGGAAAGAACTTCCTGCTCCGGCGTGAGCTCATCACCGGAAAGTTCGTCCAGAACAACTTCTGTATCGGTAAATTTTCTTTGTTTTCGCAAATGATCATAATATGTATTTTTTGCTATCTGGCAAAGCCATGTCGTCAGCTTACACTTACCATCAAACGCATCGATATGTTCCATCGCTTTTAGAAACGTATCCTGCATCAAATCTTCCGCCAAATGCACGTCCTGACACATCTTAAATAAAAAAGCGTACACCACCTTCGCATGCTCCTGATATACATTATTCATATCCGTATCTTTCACACCAATCACCTCCCTTCACTTATTGAAACGCACGAAAAAGGAATTCGTTACAACATTTTAAAATTTTTCAAAAAAAGAGTGCGCACAACAAAATTTCTGCAATGAGAATTTTATTATGTCGCACTCATCCTATCGTCTGTCAATTCATATTAATAAAGCTGCGCCTGCACGGCCGTCAATGCTACAACACCTACAATATCTTCCCAGGAGCATCCGCGCGAAAGGTCATTTACCGGCTTTGCAATACCCTGGAGCATCGGCCCGTAAGCTTCTGCTTTACCGAGACGCTGAACAAGCTTGTATCCGATATTACCGCAGTCAAGATTCGGGAATACAAGGACATTGGCTTTACCTGCCACTTCACTTCCCGGCGCTTTGGATTTGGCAACCGCCGGTACCAGCGCTGCGTCTGTCTGAAGTTCTCCATCAATACAAAGATACGGATACTGTTCTTTTGCAATCTGCGTCGCCTCTACTACTTTATCTACAAGCGGATGCTTTGCACTTCCCTTCGTTGAATGAGAAAGCATTGCTATCATCGGTTTCACTCCAACCAAAGACTGGAAACTCTTGGCAGATGTCTCTGCAATTGCAGCGAGCTCTTCTGCTGTCGGATCCTGGTTCAAACCACAGTCTGCAAACAGGAACGTACCGTCTGCACCATATGGGCAATCCGGAACGTCAATGATAAAGAAACCGGATACCAGTTTTACACCCGGAGCCGTCTTCAAAATCTGAAGCGCCGGACGAAGTGTATCCGCTGTCGCATGACACGCTCCTGCAACCATTCCGTCGGCATCGTTAGCTTTTACCATCATTACACCGAAGGTAAGGTAATCGTTTAAAAGCTTCTCACGGGCTTTCTCTACGGTCATGCCCTTTGCCTTTCTTGTTTCGTATAACAGTTGCACATATTTCTCTGTCAAATCCGAGGTCTTTGGATTGACTACAACCACGCCATCCAGCTCAACTTCAAGCCATCCGGCACCATCCATAATTTTCTCTTCATCACCGACCATGATAATATCTGCAATGCCTTCCTGCATGATATGCGATGCGGCAATGAGTGTTCTCTTATCACTTGTCTCCGGCAGAACAATCGTCTTTTTATCTGCGCGGGCCTTCTCTTTAATCTTATCAATATATGACATAGTTTTTCTCCCTTCACCCTACTACCCACTAGGGCGTTTATAAATCTATTATAATGCAAGGTTTTGTCAAGCACAAGATGAAACCTTGTACTAAAAAATGAACATTGTACCTTTTTATTAAATATGTTATTTTATTAGTATATGACATTTTAATTAAAACATTTGGAGGTCAGCATGAAAATTGCGGGAATCATAGCAGAATATAATCCGTTTCATAACGGACATAAATATCACATCGAACAAACCAGAAAAATTACCGGTGCAGATTTCATTATTGTTGTCATGAGCGGTAATTTTACGCAGAGAGGAACGCCTGCTATCATCGATAAATATTCCCGTACGCGCATGGCCCTTGAAAACGGAGCGGATATGGTCATCCAGCTTCCTTCCTGCTATGCGTGCGGAAGTGCGGAGTATTTTGCTGACGGTGCCATTGCACTTCTCGATAAACTGGGCTGTGTGGATTATGTTTGCTTCGGCAGCGAATGCGGTGATATTGAGCTGCTTCGTCCGATTGCCGAGATTCTCGCCACTGAGCCGGACGACTATCGTGAAATGCTCAAGGCAGAACTCAAAAACGGTGCCACATTCCCTCGTGCCCGTAACCGTGCGTTGATTCATTGCATTCCTTCTTTTGCCGAAAATGAAAACATCATCGGCTCACCGAACAATATTTTAGGCATTGAATACATGAAGAGCATTATCCGCCGCGGCAGCAAGATTACCCCGGTAACCATCCAGCGGACCGGATCCGACTATCACTCACAGCGTTTCAGCCAGCAATACAGTTCATCCCTGGCGTTGCGTCATTCCATTGATACGCAGGACTCCCTTGATATGATTCGCGGACAGGTTCCGGAAAATGTGTTTGGCATCATGGAAGAAAATTACAAAAAAACATATCCTCTCTTCCCTCGCGATTTTTCAGCCATGCTGAAATACAAACTCCTTGTGGAGGAAAAGAACGGATATACTGATTTTGTGGACATCAACGAAGATTTATCCGACCGTATTCTAAAAGTACTCTATCAGTCTTACGACTATGAACAGATGTGTGATATTTTAAAAACGAAAAATATTACATATGCGAGAGTCAGTCGGCTTCTTTGCCACATTCTTCTTAATCTTCGAAAAGACGATATGCAGGAATACAAAGAAAACGGAACTGTATTCTACGCCCGTGTCCTCGGCTTCCGGGACGACGACAAAGGACTGTTCAAAAAAATCCAGAAATCCTCTTCCATTCCGCTGATCACCAAGGTGACTGACGGAAAGAAACTGGAATCCGAGGCCGGACGCAAACAGTTTGAGCAGGACATTCTTGCCTCTCACATTTACGAGAGTATTGTTGCAAGCAAGTATGATTGTCCGATGCAGAACGAATACCAGCGACCGGTTATCACAATCTAATAACAATGAATAATTCACAAACACAAAAAAGCATCACTTTGATTACTCAAAATGATGCTTTTTATATTGATTCCTATTCTCTTATTCTCTTAATTTTTAAAACTATGAATCGGAGCCGGGATTCGTCCGCCGCGATTCACAAACGCGTCACATCCGAACGGATTGACAGGCATAATCGGTGCATATCCCAAAAGGCCACCAAACTCAACTGTCTCTCCGACGCCTTTTCCAATCACCGGAATAATACGAACCGCTGTCGTTTTCTGGTTTACCATACCGATCGCCATCTCATCTGCAATAATACCGGAAATTGTCGTTGCCTTCGTATCTCCCGGAATGGCAATCATATCAAGACCAACGCTGCACACACAGGTCATCGCTTCCAATTTTTCCAACGTAAGTGCTCCTGCCAGTACCGCATCGATCATTCCCTGGTCTTCACTGACCGGAATAAATGCACCGCTGAGTCCTCCCACGTAAGAAGACGCCATAACTCCGCCTTTTTTCACCTGGTCATTCAAAAGTGCAAGCGCTGCTGTCGTTCCCGGTGCCCCCGCATATTCCAGACCGATCTCACAAAGGATATCTGCCACGGAATCACCGATGGCCGGTGTCGGTGCAAGCGATAAATCTACAATACCGAAAGGAATACCAAGCATTTTGGACGCTTCCTTTGCCACCAACTGTCCGACACGTGTCACCTTAAACGCCGTCTTTTTAATGGTTTCACAAAGCACTTCAAAGCTTTCCCCTCGTACCTTCTGAAGCGCAGTGCGAACTACTCCCGGACCGGATACCCCGACATTAATGATTGCATCCGCTTCCGTCACGCCGTGAAACGCTCCTGCCATAAAAGGATTGTCATCCGGCGCATTACAGAACACTACTAATTTTGCACATCCCAGCGAATCATCCTCCTTGGTATATTCGGCTGTCTCTTTAATGATCTCTCCCATGAGTTTTACCGCATCCATGTTAATCCCTGTTTTGGTCGAACCCAGATTCACGGAACTGCAGACACGTTCTGTCGTAGAAAGTGCGAGCGGAATGGATCGGATCAAAAGCTCGTCCGCCTTAGTCATCCCTTTGGAAACAAGTGCAGAATATCCACCGATAAAGTTAACTCCCACTTCATGGGCAACCGTATCGAGCACCTTGGCAATCTGCGCAAAATCCTCTGTCGTCTTGCAACATGCGCCTCCTACAAGTGCAATCGGCGTTACGCTGATTCGTTTATTTACGATTGGAATTCCATATTCTTTTTCAATTTTGTTTCCTGTTTCAATCAGCTTATCTGTTGTACTTCTGATCTTTTCATATATTTTTCTTTTACAGGCTTCGAGATCGGAATCAATACAGTCCAGCAAACTGATTCCGATGGTAATCGTACGCACATCCAGATTCTCTTTTTCTATCATTTCATTGGTTTCTAATACTTCGTATTGACTGATCATAATGATGTCTCCTTATGTAAAAATGGTCGTATCCAAAGTTATACTCTGTGCATCATGTCAAAAATTTCTTCTCTCTGACATTTGATCATAACACCGATCTCTTCTCCGACTGCCTTGAGATCATCTGACATATCACCGAATGATTTCAGTGCATTGCTTCGATCTACGATCATCATCATGTTAAAATAATCTGCTACGATTGTTTGTGAAATATCGAGAATATTGATCTGGTTGTCTGCCAGATAGGTACATACTTTTGCAATAATACCGACGGTGTCTTTTCCTACTACTGTAATGATTGTCTTTTTCATGTCTGTTTCTCCTTTAGTTTTTATCAAACCATTGTTTATCATATACTTATCCGCAACGGAATGCAAGCTTTCTATACTTCTACAAGTCCGGACGGTTCATTTCGCTCTGCGACGCGGATATCAAAATCCGATGCCTGATACGGATTGTCTCCCATGGTAATCTCCAAACGCACCGCCTCATGGGCAAGCTGCGGATGATTGTTCTCCTTGCTCAAATGCCCTAAAAAGACATGTTTCAATCCGTCATGAACAATCGAACTTAAAAGTCTTCCTGCATTTTCATTGGAAAGATGACCCTTCTTTCCTAAAATACGCTGTTTCAAATAATACGGATAAGGTCCCACCTGAACCATATTCACGTCATGGTTAGCCTCAAGCAATATGGCATCCAAACCTTTAAGATGCTCCACGATCTCATCGGTATAAAATCCCATATCGGTAGCCACCGCTATCTTACTGGTCTCATTTGACACCTTGAAGCAAACCGGCTCCGCCGCATCATGAGAAATCGGAATGGCCTGTATCATCAAAGATCCAACTGATATATTTTCATTTTTTCGGATAGCCTGAAACAACTGCCCGTCGATATCTCCTACCGATTTTGCTGTGGAAATTCCCGCAATTGTCCCTCTTGTAGAATAGATCGGAACGTCAAACTTTCTCGAAAGCACACCCAAACCACTGATGTGGTCCGCATGTTCATGGGTTACAAAAACTGCATCCAGATCTTTTCCGCTGACACCGATAGAATGCAGCCCTGCTTCAATCCTTTTTCCGCTGATCCCCGCATCAATCAGAATATGCGTGGTATCATCACCGATATAAATGCAGTTCCCGCTGCTTCCACTGGCTATACTAAGTAGTCTCATTGTTTAGTCCTTCCAAAAAATCTGCAGTTCATCTCCATTATGCAACGGCTCAATGTACTGCGCTTTTCTTCCGTTGATCAACGTCTCCACCATTTTTCCCTGTGGCTTTGAAAGATCAAAATTAATGCGATCAAATACATCCACATAGATATAATCTGATTTCCCCGTCAAAGTAACCGGATCACCGTTTACAATGACTGTCACTCCGACTGTCGGAGCACTCACAGGTTCCTGAACCGGCTGTGGTTCCGGCTGAGGTTCCGGCTGTGGTTTCGGTTGTGGTTGCGGCGTTTCAACCGGTTCCGGCTGTGGTTTCGGTGCCCGAACCGCCTTCGGAGCTCCGAATGTAATATTCGGCATTACCGGTCTTGAAACAACCGGCGGCATCTGGCCTGTCTGATTAAAAGCTGTCGCAAATGCTGAAATTCGTTCTGCTGCCGCATATGCTTTTGCTTTCTTCAGCTCTTCTTCCACTTCCTCCGTAACAGGAGCTTTTGCAATTTCATCTGCACGTCTTCTGGCGCGTTCCAGCGGGCTTAATCCATCTTCGCTTTCCAAGGTCGACATCTGCTTCGGCTGTTCCCAAATCGCCGTTTCCTGCATAATCGGTTCCTTTTCAGATACCGGATCAGAATCCATCGTTTCTTCCTCTATGGAATCATCCTGTCCATCTGTATCTTCATCCGAAGTTTCCGGCTGTTCATAGGACCATTCCAGAGTGAAGTTATCATACACTTTTGTCTCTTTTTCTGCCACTGCATTGTTCACACGGATAACGGCCCCCTGCTCAAGCAAAACATCCATCACTTCTGTGATTTGCTCTACGGTATAGTAATTGAGCATCTCAATCACATCGCCGTCCTGAATTTCATAGTAAGCCGTCTGCAACTCTCCGTTTACACTGGCAAACTTTGGAAGACTGATCTGCTGCCCGTTTACAACTATGCTGATCGTCTCCTTATATTCAGGGAAACGTCCGAGCTGCTGACTTGCCTTTTCTCCGGCCGTCGAACATGTCACACTAATCACATCGTTGGCACGGATCGGAGTATGTATATCCGCAGGTTCACCGTTAAGCAAAATTACCGCCGACTCACCTCGTCCGCCGCGAATGGTACGCTCCTTGCCGTTCAATGTAAAGGTAAGCGATTCTCCTCGTTTCGGGAACAGGTCTTCATTTGGGAATTCTGCCTGAATCGCCGCATCGACGATTGCCAGTTTATTATTATCATATAGTTTCACTCTCTGTCCGTTAAATGTCACGAACATGAAATTATTACTCTGTTCATAGAAATTCAAACAAATACCGACCGGAGTTACCAAAAGGGAGTCTTTTACGATATCACGCGGAAGGAATTCAATCTTCTGCATGACTTCCTCCCCGCGGATAGCACATCGCTCCTCCGGTATGCCGAGAAATTCAGCCACAAATTTGGTATATCCCTCAATTTTTCCGCCTCCACCGACAACAAACACTGCGCTGACCGGTTTATCACCATTCAGTTCTCTGATCTTATCAGCCGCCTGCCGAGCCATAGAAGTCAGGTTATCCTCCACCACATGAAGAACCTCTTCCTTGGCAATCTTTTGCGGAATCCCCATGATATCCTTGTATTCTACCACATCCAGTTTTTCGATACCGCATTTGATATTTTCCGCCGTTTTAAAATCTACAAGACAATGTCTTGCAATATCTTCGGTCAGACAGTCTCCGGCTACCGGAAGCATCCCGTAAGCTACAATACTTCCGTCTTTCGTCACAGAAATATCGCTTGTACCTGCGCCCACATCGATAAGCGCAATGTTCAGCATGCGATACATCTGCGGAATCGCAACTTCCATAGCTGCAATCGGCTCAAGCGTCAGATTAGCAACTTCAAGTCCTGCAAGTTCCACCGCCCTGTACAGTCCATCTACTACATCATCCGGAAGGAAAGTTGCGATGAGATCTGCTGCGATTACCTTTGCTTTATGATTTTCAAGATTGCTCATCGGATAACCGTTCATATAATATTTCATGACCGTATATCCGACACAATAAAATTTCATATCCAGATCGTTTTCCTTCTGGAACTGCTCATAAGCTTTTTCCACACCGTAGGAATCCAATGCAAAAATATCCTCTTTTGCAATGAGTTTTTCACCTTCCAGATCGATTTCCACATGTGTCGTCACCGTCCGAAGCACACGACCGGCCGCAGCAATGCATACTTGCTTCAGTTCCTGCTTAACCTCGATTTCCAATTCCTCCGTCACTTCACGGATCATGTCTCCGACCGCTCCGATATCATGAATCTGTCCATCGATCATGGCTCTTGTCTCATGTTCCTTTACACGCTGCGCCACAACGACGAAACGGTCCTTTTCCAAATATCCGATTGTGCCGACAATACTTCTCGTACCGATATCAAGTCCGTATACATATTTCGGTTGTTTTATTTCTGGTCTCTGCACAGGTATACCCCCATTTTTTCATCAATCTGTTTTATTGTTTCTTCAAAGCTTCCCGAATTATCAATGACTACCTCACAAACTTCTCGAAATCTGCCCTCAGCGAGTTGTTTTTCCATAATGGAAGTAATCTTCTCCTCAGAATATCCGCGACTGGCTCTGAGCCTTTCTCTGCGGACACTCTCGCTTGCGTATACATACCACATTTCATCAACAATCTCATCATAATGCTCCTCAATCAGAAGGGCTGCTTCCAAAAAGAAAAACTCTCTTTTCCCGCTTTCTTTCTCCGCCTTGATCTCCTGCAATATATATTTTCGCACCGCCGGATGTAGGATCTCGTTAATCTGCTCAAGCTTAGCTTTATCCGAAAATATAGCCTTCGCCATTTTTGCCCGGTCAATTGTTTTATCCTCACCGAGTATCTCCTCGCCGAGACAAGCCACTACCGGTTCATAGCATGGCATTCCGGGATCCTTTAACCGATTGGCCGCTTCGTCCGCAAGCAGAATGCGTGCATTATATTTTTTTTGAATGTAGGCGAGCACTTCCGACTTTCCTGCGCCGACACCGCCCGTAATCCCAATCAAAATCATATCTGGTTCCTTCTCGTTTGTTTATTTGGCTTCGTACCAATCATTTCCGGTATGCACATCAATCTCAAGTTCCACTGAAAGCTGTGCTGCGCCTTTCATATCACGATACAAAATCTCGCACACTCTGTCCACTTCATCCTCATACACTTCCAAAAGAAGTTCATCGTGCACTTGAAGCAAAATGCGACTTTTCAATCCTTCTTCCAAGAGCGAACGATACACCCGGATCATCGCTATTTTCATAATATCCGCTGCAGTCCCCTGGATTGGCGCATTCATAGCAACACGTTCTCCGAACTGACGCTGCATAAAATTCGAACTGGAAAGCTCAGGTATCGGTCTTCTGCGTCCATATAACGTTCGGCTTTCCCCTGTTTCTTTGGCATCGCTCACGCACCGGTCCAAAAAGGTCTTGATGCCCGGATAGGTTTCAAAATATTGTTCTATATAAGCTGCAGCCTCTTTGCGACTGATACTCAAATCCTGACTCAAACCAAAAGAGCTGATACCGTATACAATTCCGAAATTGACCGCCTTTGCATTCCTTCTCTGAAGATCCGTCACTTCCTCAAACGGAGTATGGAACACTTTTGAGGCTGTAATTCTGTGAATATCCTCAGACATCCGGTAAGCCTCGATCAACTCTGCATCTTCCGACATATGCGCCAAAATACGCAGTTCAATCTGGGAATAATCCGCATCCATAAACACGCATCCCGGTTTCGGAACAAACACCTTACGGATTCTTCTTCCGAGTTCCATACGCATTGGTATATTCTGTAAATTAGGCTCTGTGGACGAAATACGTCCCGTTGCCGTGATCATCTGATTGAAACTTGTATGGATTCTTCCGTCCTCACAAATATACTCAGAAAGTCCGTCTGCGTAAGTGGATTTCAATTTTGTTAATCCACGATACTCCAATATATCGGCCACCACCGGATAATCCGGTGCTAACTTTTCAAGCACATCCGCTGCGGTGGAATATCCCGTCTTCGTCTTCTTGCCGCCCTTCAGCTGCATTTTTTCGAACAAAATCTCCCCCAGCTGTTTTGGTGAATTAATATTAAACTCCTCACCGACCGCATCATAAATCTGTTGTCTCAAGACAACAATCTTATCTTCCAAAACTTTTCCATATGCGGCAAGCTCGTCCTTCTTAACAATCACGCCCTCTTTTTCCATAGCATACAGCACATAAGTCAACGGCATTTCCACTTCATCAAACAATTTCCGCATCTGCATTTCCTGAAGCTTTTCAGTTAGCAACGGGTAACTATTTCGAATCGTATAAATAATGCCGCTCACAAATGAAACAAATTTTTCTTCCTCTGTTTCAAATGCTTCTGCCGGATTTTTTTTACCAAACTGCGTTTTATAATCCTGCAAAACAATATTGCAATATTCACCTGCTATATCTTCTACCGTATACTCATTCTTCAACGGATTTATAAGATACGCCGCCAGCTTTACATCAAAGAAATCCTTTACAATCTCAATATCGCCTTCAAAACATCCGTAAGATTTCTTGCACTCAAAGGAAATCAATCTAGTCCTTTGACGTAAATCACTTAGCTTCCCACACAGGTAGTCCATCGTCATAAATCCCTGTGCCATAATAAAGTAGCTTGTTTCTGCGTCATAAGAAAGAGCAATACCAACATTTTCCACCACATAATATGCGGTTATTTCCGCATTTGAACACGCCTCAAATATACGTTCCGCCTCCGACATATCTGATATTGCTTCGCATTGCGGGATCTGAATTTCTGTCTCTTCGACATTTTCAAAACGACTGAGCATATTTTTGAACGCAAGCTTTTTAAACCATTCGTATGCCTCTTTCGTATATAATTCGCCCAGCAAAGCATCTTCTAATTTGTATAAAATCGGTGCATCTGTCTCAATCGTAGCCAACTCTTTGGAAAGTTCAGCCAGATCCCTGTTTTCACGAAGCGTTGTCTGGATGCTCTTTTTGGTAATCTCTTCAAGATGCAAATAAATATTTTCAATGGAACCGTAAGTCACCATCAAATCAGTCGCTGTCTTCTCTCCGACCTTCGGAACTCCCGGAATATTGTCTGCCGTATCCCCCATCAAAGCTTTGAGTTCGATAAACTGAAGAGGTGACACCTGATAACGTTCTTTGACATCGACCGCATAATAATCTTCTACTTCCGTTCGATTTCCTTTGGTTTTCGGAATACGGATTTTAATGTTGTCCGTAGCAATCTGCAGAAGATCTCTGTCACCGGAAACAAGCGCTACTAAAAGCCCTTCTTTCTCTGCTCTTTTTGCCATCGTACCCAGAATGTCATCCGCTTCATAACCTTCCTGCTCCATAGTAAGAATACCCATAGCAGAAAGAACTTCTTTTATCACCGGAACCTGCTGACGCAGTTCCTCCGGCATCGGTTTACGTGTCCCTTTATACTGCGCATATCTTTTGTGACGAAAAGTCGGTGCCTTCAGGTCAAACGCAACCGCCAGATACTGCGGCTTTTCTTCCTCCAATATTTTAAACATAATATTCAAAAAACCATAGACGGCATTGGTATGAAGACCTTCGGCATTGGTCAAATCCGGCACTCCGTAGAATGCACGATTGAGTATACTATGTCCGTCAATTAATACAAGTTTCTTTTTCATCACTGCTCTCCTGACTACGCCAATGCATATATAAACACTGTAAGTATAAGAATAATTGCTATCAGTTCAAATGTAACAAATCCCAATATATAATTCTTTCTGCGACTGACTCTGTTTTTCGCACGAACTATATATTCCGTCAACTCTCTGTCCAAATCAAAAGTTTTTCCTTCTTCAAGGCGCACAATACCTTCCGACGACAAATACTGTATCGTCAGTTCCTCTTTACACTCTTCGCATGTATCCATGTGATTCAAAAATCGCATCAATTCTCTGCCTTTTAATTCATCCTTTAAAAAAGCCGGAATCAGACGCTGAATCTGTTTACAATCCATAGTATCACCTTTTTCATTCTCGACTATATATTATATCAAAAAAAGCCTTCTTCTACAACGAAAAAACACCAGTCTTTCGACTGATGTATTCTATCAACATAGGGTAATGATTTCCAAATCATCCGGAACATATATTTCGCCGTCAAATACACTCGCCGCATCTTCTGTATACAAGTGTCTTCTGTCCGAAAGATTTTTGTCCTCCGTATGCCAGAGCACCAATTTCTCCGTCATCAGCGCAGAGGCGGTCCGTCCCGCATCTTTTGCCGTTCCATGATGTTTTTCGTACGGTTGGAAATCATCCTTATGTGCATCCGTACAAAATGCTTCATGTAAAAGCCATGTTGTTCCAATCACAAATTTTTCACAAGCTTCATTATACGGCTCGTCTCCCGTAAATGTCAGCACTGTTCCGTCTGCAAGTGTTGTCGTAAATCCGAACTGCTTTGCTTTTGTAGAGAAGATATCAAAAAAAGTTACCGAATAAGAAAGAATTTCCACAGTCTGCCCTTCTGCCACTTCCTCGAAAAATATCCTCTCATCAAGAAAAGCCGCATGTTTTTTTGCAAGCATCATTTCACAGAAAGACCTAAGCATCTCTGTCACTTCTTTATGTCCGTAAATGTGAAACTCACCTTTGTAGTTTCCTTTATGCATCTGCGTAGCTACCATGCGTACCACCCAGATTGCACCGAGAATATGATCCGTATGTTTGTGCGTCACAAACATATGATGAATCTGATTTACCGAAATATCCATTTTCTCAAATTGTGTCAGAATTCCGTTTCCGCCGCCGGCGTCCACAAGAAAAAGTTCCTCTCCGTCACTTAAAGCAAAACAAGTATTATAACATTTCGTCACCGCTGCATTCCCGGTTCCGAATACATAAAGCTTCTGTCCCATCATCTTTTCTCCTTCCGGAATACGACATTCCCTATCGGTCATTGTAAAAAAAACGCTATTCCTTGTCAAGACAGGCTCTTTTCCCACCCAAAATATTCACCACAGAATTTTCTTCATATGATACTTGAAATTCCCATCTTCTTATGATAAACTAGACTTCGGTTGAAAAACCAAACGCCGGCGTGTCGGAATGGCAGACGATGCAGACTCAAAATCTGTTGGGTGTACGCCCGTGCGGGTTCAAGTCCCGCCGCCGGCAGAAAAAAGAACCATGATTTTTTCATGGTTCTTTTTGTTTTTATATACAATTAGCGTTTTCATTCCTCACACCGCTATTTTGTGATTTTATGTTTCTTTGTGGCGCCTTTCTTTTTCAACAACTTCTTATATGCACTCAATTTTGCTTTCGGAACCTTGAACTTCGCTTTGCTGTGAACGCCTTTAAAAGCCTTACTTCCCACATTTTTGCTTGTAAGATTCTTTGTCTTGATCGTGATTGTCTTTAAGTTTTTGCATCCGGAAAATGCCTGTTTCCCAATTTTTGACACACCGGAAGGCAACGTAATCTTCTTAAGCGCCGTACATTTATAAAATGCTTTATTGCCTATGGATTCGATATTACTTCCGATTGTCACAGTCGTCAATTTTTTATTGCCTTTAAACGCATCCGGCGCAATACTGGTAACTGCATATGTTACGCCGTTCACTGTGACCGTCGCCGGAATCACAACCCTTTTTGCCTTTTTATTCACCGGTCCGATATATTCCACTTCTTTTCCGGTCTCGCTCACTTTATAAGCCGCTTCACCCTTTGGATCCGGTACCTTTGTCCCTGCTACCGGAAGTGGTTTTACTTCCTCCGTCTTATGTTCGGTCTGTGCATTTTCTTTTCCGCAGGTATGTTTTTCTGTTTTCGGAATGGCAGTACCTTTCTCCAGCAACTCGTCACAAACAAAACAATACACATCTCCGGTATAACCGGTCTCTTCGCATGTTGCATCCTTTGCACCGCGAATCTCCTGTGTTCCCACATGATTTGTCGCCGGAACAACGACGTTCTCTTCCATCATTTCGCCGCAGAATTTACATTCCTTATGACCGATACCATCCTCCGTGCAGGTCGGTTCCTTTTCACCATCACCGGTGTGTTGAACTGCTCCGGCTTCACACGCCGCACGGGTGATTGTTACATCCCTTGTCGTATTATTATAATAAGCCGCATCATCGCCTGCATATTCCGCAGTTACCTCAAGCGAACTTCCTGCCGGTAGCGTTTTGGATGCATCTTCATTGCTCCACTTCCAGTTCTCCGGCAAACTCACTTCTGACACTTTCTTCACAGTATTTTGCACCGTATATGTAGCCTGCGGCATAATTGTCGGTGCGTCTAATTTCATAATCGTAAGTTGTCCCGGAATAACCGTCACCTTATAATTCGCATTGCTCACTGTCGCCGTAATCTCATAGTTTCCCGGCACAGAATTTGTTGTTGCATCACAGTCATATGTAATCTCGAAATCACCCAGGCTGTCCGTTCCGACTAATGTACCGCTTGTTATCGCCAGACTAAATTCCGGATTTGCTTCTCCGTATTTTTTTGATTTATTGGAAACCGAAACCGTAATCGGTTTTTGAGAAACCTGCGGAACAACTTCTACGCTGACTGATTTATATGTTTCTGTATCCTGCGGGGTAAAAGTGAGTGTATAGGCCTCCGTCGTACCAACTTTAGGCACATTTGTTCCCGAAGATGCCAATGCCCAGGTTCCCACAGCGCCGTTAGCACTGGTCGTTGCACCGTTAATAGTCATCTGCCCGACTGTCTGTCCATAGACACCGGTAAGTGTAGGCAAACTCGAAAAAATCGGCGTGATAAATATCTTTTCCGACGTATCATATGCATCCGTACTCAATACCGGTCCGTTAGTAAATGCAACACTGTTTGAAAACACCGTATTGGACACCGGATGAGATGTCAAAAAAGCGCTGCCATTGACAATCGTCTCAGAGCCGACCAAAAGCCATTTTATCCCTTCCACGCCGGAAATAGCTCCTGAAACGCCACCTCTTGGATCGTTCCACGTCACATCGACCGCATACCACTTGTCATTCAGTTTCACATAATTCCACATATGGCCACCGCCACCGGCCGTACCATCTACAAGAACACAATCAATATTCGACCGATCACAAAGCACTTTCAATGCCCTGGCATAAGCCTCACATACCGGACCGGCTGTTCCTGTTCTACCGTCAAGAGCACTCATGCATTCTCTGCAATCATGATTAATGTTGTTAAGGTCAACGCTCGTGTTATACTCATTTGTTTTTGTTAATACATCATTAAAATAAGCTAATTTTTCATAATCATTTTTCGATGTCACTGCGGCAAGATATTCATTAACCATACTGTCCCTCTGCATAATAGCCGCTTCTATCGCCGCTTGATCCGGATAGTTTGTACTGCGGATATCAAAGGCATTTTTCGTATTTTTGGTCACCAGCGACAATACCACTTCCATCTCATACCCGGCTGAACTTCCCCATATTGTTGCGGAATAAGATGTTGAGCAGCTTCCGGACAACCAAAACACTTCCGGATGATCCCTGTCAAATGCAGCATATGCTGCCACAGCATAAGCCCCATATCTGTCTAACACATCACTCAAAAGTGTCTTATACTCACCGGAATCATATTGCGCCTTTGTTATCTTAATCGTAACTGTGTCAATCAAAATACCACTTGCATCCTCAGCAAAATACTCATCGTCTATCAGATAATCGCTTTCTCCGTCATTGTCGCTTGCTTCCACCAGTGTATTATAAAAATCTTTTATAACCTGAGCTTCCGACAAATCCAAACGATCAATCCAGTCTTTATAATTTCCGGAATTCAGTTCCACAATTCCGTCTGCGAGACTGAAAAAGCCAATAGGCTGGGCAGAAGTCTGCGCTTCTCCCAGCTCAATAAACTCTTCTGATTGTTCAGCAAGGACAGTCTTAAGCTCTCCCTCATCAGACATACTATTTTCCTGTGCAGCAGCCGGACATATCCACAGATTTGCTGCCATCACAACCGTCAGCAAACCGGCAATTGCTCTTTTCCAAAACATTGTCTGTCCTTTTCTCACATCCCCCATAGTTATAACCTCTCTTATTTGCTACCCAGTTCCTTAAAAATCTCAAAACAATCCAATGTTGCAAAATAATCCTTCGGCTCCTCTGCACGGCGGATCAGCTTCACTCCTCCGTCTTCCTGTAATAAAAGCTCTGCGGATTTCAATTTGCCATTATAATTGTAACCCATGGCAAACCCATGCGCTCCCGTATCATGAATCACCAGATAATCGCCTTTATCAATCTGCGGCAAGCTCCGGTCGATTGCAAACTTATCATTGTTTTCACAAAGGGAACCGGTCACATCATATTTATGGTCGCAAGCCGCATCCTCTTTTCCAAGCACTGTAATGTGATGATAAGCCCCGTACATGGCCGGTCTCATAAGATTTACTGCACAAGCATCCACACCGATGTATTCTTTGTGTGTATGTTTCTCATGAATCGCCTTTGTAACAAGCGCCCCATACGGACCCATCATAAAACGTCCCATTTCGGTGTAAATCGCAATATCTCCCATTCCGGCCGGAACCAAAATCTCTTCGTATACTTTGCGAACTCCTTCGCCGATAGCACGGATGTCGTTCGGTTCTTTATCCGGCGTATACGGAATTCCGACACCTCCGGAAAGGTTGATAAATGTAATATGAGCTCCCGTCTCGTCACGAAGCTTAACCGCAAGTTCAAACAACTGCTTTGCAAGCATCGGATAATACTCATTGGTTACGGTATTACTTGCAAGGAAGGAATGAATTCCGAAATTCTTTACACCCTTTTCCTTCATGATTTTAAAGCCTTCGAACAACTGCTCTGTCGTAAATCCGTATTTGGAATCGCCCGGATTATCCATGATTCCGTTGCTCATCTTAAATACGCCGCCCGGATTATATCTGCAGGACAAAGTTTCCGGCAACTTACCGATTGTCTTTTCCAAAAATTCAATATGTGTAAAATCATCCAAATTGATAGTTGCACCGAGTTCGTTCGCATACACAAACTCTTCCGCCGGTGTGTCATTGGACGAAAACATAATATCCGTTCCGGTTGCTCCGATTGCCTTTGAAAGCATGAGTTCTGTCTTTGACGAACAATCGCAGCCACAGCCGTATTCTCTCAAAATCTGAATCAAAAACGGATTCGGATTTGCTTTCACTGCAAAATACTCCTTAAATCCTTTGTTCCATGCAAAGGCTTCTTTTACCGCCTGTGCATTTTCGCGAATCCCTCTTTCATCATAAATGTGAAACGGAGTCGGATATGTTTTAACGATTTCTTCAATCTGCTCTTTGTTTACAAATGGTACTTTATTCATTGCTAAATATCTCCTTGTAGTATTTCTGATTCGTTGTTCCGAGACAACTTCTTACAGCAGATGTGCTCTCAAATCTTCTGCACTACTGCTGCTGAGATAAACAGGCGCTACATCAAATACTGTTTTGCAGCCGGTCTGTCCTTCTTTTTGCATACGATATGCTGCCCTTGCATATGCAGTAATAACAGAAGCCGTAAACTCCGGGTTGGAATCGAGTTTCAAACTGTACTCTACAATATGCTGATGTTCACCGTCCCAACCTGTTTTTCCGCTACGGATCACAAAACCTCCGTGTGGAATTCCGCTGTGGTTAGCTGCAAGTTCCTCCTCGGAAATAAAGTTTACGATTGTATCATAATCTGCAAAGTAATTCGGCATAGATTTGATTTCCTGCTCAATCTTTGCCAAATCAGCTCCCTCTTCTGCCACAACAAAACATTCTCTGATATGTTTCTGACGTGTTGTAAGCTCAGGATTACTTCCGCTTCTGACTGCCTCAAGCGCACTGTCCACCGGGATGGTATACTGTTTTCCGTTCTTTACTCCTTCCACACGGCGAATAGCATCAGAATGTCCCTGACTGACACCTTTGCCCCAGAATGTATAATCTTTTCCATCCGGAAGAATCGCATTTGCATAAAGTCTGTTCAGCGAGAACATACCCGGATCCCAGCCAACAGAAATCATGGCTACTTTTCCGCTCTCTTTTGCTGCTGCATCCACATTAGCAAAATGTTCCGGGATTTTTGCATGCGTATCAAAGCTGTCCACTACATTAAAATATTTTGCATATTCCGGTGTCTGAACCGGAAGATCCGTTGCACTGCCTCCACAAAGAATGAGCACATCAATCTCATCCTTTTTGGAAACCGCCTCGTCCACATGATAGACCGGAACATCCGGTGTCAGTATTTTAACACTTTCCGGTGCACGTCTTGTAAACACAGCCGCAAGTTCCATATCCGGATTCTGCTTCACCGCACATTCAATTCCTCTTCCTAAATTTCCATAACCTAAAATACCGATTTTGATTGTCATAATAACTCTCTTCCTTTCTTTTTCATCATTATATATTATTTCATTATTTTTTTGTTTTATATGTTACGAATCTTCCGATCACACAAGCATGCTCGCATCGACTCCCAACCGGGTCAATCTGATTTCATTTCGCAGTGCGTCCTTGAGCACATTAACAAAGTTTTTCTGTCCGGAATAAAGACATGTATCATTTTCGCTCTCTGAATAATCTCCGGTCAGAACATACAATGAATCCACGATTAGACGAATCTGCTTTTCCTTCGGACCGGATACATATACCTGTATCGCATCCGAACAATTCACCGGTTCATCCGTCAACAACACCACTTTTTTGTTTGCTGCACCTAACTCTTCTAATTTTGACAGATAATGAGGGATATAGCAAGAGGGAATAGAAAGGTACAACCTCATTTCCACCTTCTCCAACATGGTGTTTATCTTATCCTGAATATGTCGATAGCCCTCGATTGTGATGTATCCATCTGTTTCCTCTTGCCCCTTCACAAGATTCCTACTCAGATACTTCTTTGCCTCTTCCAGTCTTCTCAGATGATTATCACACATTTCTTCTACAGGAACCGACAAATATTTACTACTGGCTCCCTCCATTCGGTAAGCGGCTCCCTTTTCTACAAGTCCGGCCAGTGCATTATAAACATTGGATCTGGATATTCCGGTCAGCTTCGCAGTCTCATAACCATTCATGGCTCCGTTCCGGCATAAACATACATAAATGGCAGCCTCTTGTCTGGTCAATCCGAATAACATCAATTTTTCTATCATTCTTTCTCTACCACGCCCTCCTTAGTAGTATTCCTATACAGGAATACTACAATACATTTATCTGATATGTCAATAAAAAAAGGACTTTTTTTACAAAAGTCCTTTTGCTCTTATAACATCTAAAAATCTACGTTGTAGTTTCTTATCTCTTTCTCGGCCGATTCCCAAAACATTATCTCCCGGAATAAAGCCACCTGCCATATCTCTGTGTCCACCGCCATCGCCGATTCCCTGCAAGGCTTCTTTTGCCACTGCACCTGCGTCCACTTCCGAAATCTCACTTCGAACAGAAAATTTAATTCCGTCCACTCGCTCCGCATAAACAATCGCCACTGTCACTACATCAAGCGACAACACAAAATCAGAAATAATGGCAATCAGTGCATCGGGACAATCAAATGGAATTTTTGCAAATCCAACTTCTCCTTTTAAATTAATATTGTCAATAGCCGCTCCATAAGCTTTCAAATCTGCCATTTCCATTACATTCATATACATATCATTAATCAGATGTATATCTGCTCTCTCAAAGACATAAGAAAAAATTTCTGCATCAAACGGAAATGCACCTCTCGTAAAATCAGCCGTATCCATCTTAATACCGTATGCAAGCGCAGATGCTACATTTGTCGGCATCTCTGTCCTTGTCTGCCTGAAATAATCTGCAATAATGGAGGAACACGCACCTACTATCCGGATATCCTTATACTGATATTCACACTCCTTATAAGTCGGATGATGATCAATGCACGCTATCTCATCACCAATAAAATCTGTGATATTAGAATTATACTTCTGTGCATCTACCACAATAATATAATCTTCTTTTTTCATGTCAGAAATCTCATATTTTGATTTGACATCAATACCAAAAACAGAAAACATTTTCTTCGTACTTAATTTATCAATTTTTCCGTCATAGCATATGGTGCTTTCCACACCATGCTTTCCCAAAAAACATTGCAAACCAAACGCACTGGCAATCGCATCCGGATCCGGAAAATTATGTGTCTGAATAAATGTTCTGTGTCCATGCAACAATTCAACTAATTTTATAGGTTCCATTCTTTCCCTTCCTTCTTCACAAGAATCAACTATATATTTTCAATCTGCCAGTCTATACTATCCAGCCCGTTTTGCTCCAGAAATGCATTTGTTTTACTAAATGGTTTGCTTCCGAAAAATCCTCTGTATGCAGAAAGCGGGCTCGGATGCGGAGCCTCCAAAATTAAATGTTTGGGATTGTTCAACATTTTCTTTTTCGTCTGTGCCGGTGCTCCCCACAAAATAAACACAATCGGCCGATCCTGTTTGTTTAGTATCGAAATCGCCGCATTGGTAAACTCCTCCCATCCGATTCCTCTATGAGAGTTCGCCTGATGTGCCTTAACCGTTAATACTGTATTGAGCAACAATACACCTTGCTTTGCCCATTTTACAAGATAGCCGTTATTCGGTACATAGCATCCCATATCACTTTCCAACTCTTTATATATATTTACAAGTGACGGCGGAATTGCCACATCCGGTTTTACCGAAAAACAAAGTCCGTGCGCCTGCCCGACATTGTGATAAGGATCCTGTCCTATGATGACGACTTTTACATCCTTCAGCGGCGTCAATTCAAATGCGCTGAATATCTCATTGGAAGGTGGAAAAACAAGGTTCTTACTGTATTCTTCTTTTACTTTTGCGTATAACTCTTTATAATACGGCTTGGAAAATTCCGGTTTCAACGGTTCCAGCCAATCGTTGTTGATTGCTGCCATATCTATCCTCTTACAATCTTACAGAGACATTTCTGTCTCGCAAATATTCTTTTACTTCGCATATTTCCAACTCTTTAAAATGGAACAAAGAAGCAGCCAGCGCAGCGTCCGCTTTTCCCTCGGTCAGCGCATCATAAAAATGTGACAGATTTCCTGCTCCGCCCGATGCAATGACCGGTATAGATACATTCTCGGAAATCAATCTGGTCAATTCAATATCATATCCTGCTTTTGTTCCGTCACAATCCATACTCGTCAAAAGAATTTCTCCTGCTCCGAGCCTGTCTGCTTTCATAGCCCACTCAATCGCATCAATCCCCATATCAATGCGACCGCCGTTTTTAAAAATATGCCAACCGTCCGGAGTCTTTTTGGCATCAATTGCAACAACCACACATTGACTTCCGAATTTATCAGCCGCCTCCGAAATCAGATTCGGATTCATGATTGCCGCAGAATTCACGGAAATCTTATCCGCCCCTTCTCTGAGAAGCGCTTTAAAATCATCGACTGTACGGATTCCGCCGCCGACCGTAAAAGGAATGAATACCTTTTCTGCCACCTTGCGCACCATATCCACAACCGTATTTCGATTGTCGGAAGACGCCGTAATGTCAAGAAAAACAAGCTCATCCGCACCGGCCTTATCATATGCCTGCGCAATCGCCACCGGATCTCCCGCATCAATCAAATCAACAAAATTGACTCCTTTTACCACTCGACCGTTTTTTACATCCAGGCACGGAATAATTCGTTTTGTATGCATCTAGTCATCCTCCCTGCCAATGGCCAAGAAATTTTTTAATATAGTAAGTCCTACTTCGGAACTTTTTTCCGGATGAAATTGACAAGCATATACATTATCTTTTTCTACCGATGCATGAATCAGAGTACTGTAATCGGTAGTCGCCGTCACGATTTCTTCATCCGCAGCCTTCAAATAATAGGAATGCACGAAATACACATAACATTCTTCATCCAGCCCTAGAAACAGCTTTCCTTCTCTTGGAAACTTAAGAGAATTCCATCCGATATGCGGTATCTTCAAATCAGGGCTGTCCGGAATACGCAAAATCTCTCCTTTTAATATTCCCAGACCGTCAACTCCATCGCTCTCATCACTCCGTTCAAACAAAAGCTGTAATCCAAGACAAATCCCAAGAAACGGGGTCTTCTTTTCTACCACTTCTTTGATTACATTCACAAGTCCATAACCATGAAGTTTTTCCATTGCATCACCAAAAGTTCCTACTCCCGGCAGAATTACTTTTTCTGCCGACAAAATCTGCTTTGGATCTCTCGTCAAAACAGGGGTCTCACCCAATGCCGAAATCGCTTTCTCAACACTTTTGATGTTACCTGCATCGTAATCGATAATCGCTATCATTCCACTTCCTCCTCAGACAGTACATCTTCCGTCGGTACCTCTACAGTCTCCTCTGTCTGCAGCTGTGATTCCTCTGTTTCAGTCAACAGTTCTGCTACCGGCCCTTCCTCGACTGCCGCTCCGTTTTGCCTACTGAAACTTCCTGTAATCTCCTCAAGTTTTAGCGTATACTCATAATCACCCAACAAATTGATTTCTTCTGCTTCCTGCTCAGTAATCTGATATTCCTGCGAAAGAGCATTCAAAATCTGTAACTTGATTGCATCTGTTTCAACCACAGCATCGTATTCTGCTATTTTTTCACCAAGCTGTTGCCACAGCATATATCCGGAAAGCAGTGCATCCAATGCCTCTACCGGCAAATTCATAACCTTATAATTTTCGTAAGCATCCATCTTGTGCGAGAGCTGAAGAATCATTTTTGACTTCTCATACAGTCTCTGATCCGAATCTGACAGCTCTTTACCTGTAAATTCCTGATATGCCTTCTCGTAATCCTGCTTATAAAATGCATTTCTCGCATCGGCAAGAGACCACATTTCCGGAACAAAATGCATTACAACAAGAAGTAATGCCATGACAGAAAAGCACAAAGCAAATATGCGAATTACCATCTTAACCGGCAATCTCTTTTCACCGAATACTTCCGGTGGAAGCACATCTTCTTTCTTTTGTTTCTCTTTCTTCGGCTTCTTTTCCTTTTTATCCTTCTTCTTTTTCTTGCCGCCCTTTTCTTCTGCGTCCAGTTCTTCTAAAATGCCTTCATTATCTTCCGCATCCGTAACAGGGCCTTTGCCTTTCTTCTTTCCCTTTTTTGCCTTTTTATCTTTTTTCTCTATCGGAGACGCTTCTTCCTCTTCCGGAATTTCTTCTGTAAGAGCATCAAAAATTTTAGCAAAGAATCCCTGCTTTTCTTTCTGTTTGCTCTCTCTCTTCGTCTCCCGTTCCTCATCTGCCTGCACCAGCGCAAGAAGATCTATATCAGCCCCTTCATCGCCTTCAGATGCTTCTCCAAGGCTCGAAAAAAGATCAAGCGGTATATCATCTTCCTCCTGCCCCATTGTTGCAAGAATATCCTGTATTTCCTCTTCCTCACCGCTTTCAGGAACATGCATATCCTCCATATGCACTACTTCCGGATCTTTGTTTTTCTTCTTTCCGAAAAATGGCAATTTAAATTTCTTTTTCTCTTTGCCTTTCTTCTTTCCGGCCGTACCATCTCCATTACCGAGTAATTCATCTAACCACGGATCTTGTTCGGAATCATACTCTGCCTCATCAAATTCAACAAGAACGCTTTCCTCAATACCATCTCCAACCAACTCATTGTTATCTAATTTATTGAGCAAGTGATTAATCTCATTCAGATCCGGATTATCCTCTCCCATTTCCGCCAAGATTTCATCCTCGGACTTCATGGTTTCATCTTGATTGGTATTTTTTATTCGGTCTTTCTTATCTCCGATCCCAAGTAATAGTTCAAGCTCCTCCGGATTGTCCATATCAATCTCAATTTCTTCCAAGGTTACCGGCTCTTCTTCCGGCTCTTCTATTTTTTCTTCCTCATACATATCGTCCGAAGCTACCGATTCATCCTCGAACATTCCGGCCAACATGTCATCAAGCGACATTGTTTCTTCGATTTCAGGCTCTTCTTCCGTCGCATCTCCCGTTTCCATATCGACGTTAGCCTGTGCAAACAATGCAGCTATCTCATCAGCTCCGTGCGCTTTGTTCGGATCATCCGATATTGGCGTAATCTCTATCTCCTTTGCAGGTTCTTCTTCCACCAGTTCCTCAAACTCTTCTACCACTGGTTCTTCTTCCGCAATTTCTTCAATTTCAACCGCTTCTTCCACGGCATCTCCCGTTTCCATATCGACGTTAGCCTGCGCAAACAATGCAGCTATCTCATCAGCTCCGAGCGCTTTGTTCGGATCATCCGATATTGGCGTAATCTCTATCTCCTTTGCAGGTTCTTCTTCCACCGGTTCCTCAAACTCTTCTACCACTGGTTCTTCTTCCGCAATTTCTTCAATTTCAA
>JAZSMO010000046.1:0-67404 GCA_045535935.1 Lachnospiraceae bacterium
GTAATCGAGACGTTCAATCGTTGCTGTCATGGCGTCGATGGTGTTAACCGCACGGATAACTACCATGTAGCCCATGCTTCTCTCATGTTCACGGACGCCGACTGCTTTGAAATCCGGAACAACTGTGAAATACTGCCATACCTTCTTGTCGAGACCTGCTTTTGCAAACTCTTCGCGAAGGATTGCATCAGCTTCACGGAGTGCTTCGAGACGATCGCGTGTAATTGCTCCAAGGCAACGTACGCCGAGACCCGGTCCCGGGAACGGCTGACGGTAAACCATCTCAGCCGGAAGACCAAGTTCAATACCGCAGGCACGAACTTCATCTTTGAACAGCTGTGCAAGCGGCTCTACCAGTTCAAACTGAAGATCTTCCGGAAGACCTCCTACATTGTGGTGAGATTTTACACATTTTGCTGTCTTTGTACCGGACTCAATAATATCCGGATAAATAGTACCCTGTCCGAGGAAATCAATTCCTTCTAACTTGCGAGCTTCCTCTTCGAATACACGAATAAATTCGCCACCGATAATTTTACGTTTCTGCTCCGGATCTGCTACATTTTCCAGTTTTCCGAGGAAACGATCTGTCGCATCTACATATATAAGGTTTGCATTTAACTGATTGCGGAAAACATCTACTACGTTTTCTGATTCATTTTTACGCATGAGACCGTGATTTACGTGTATACACACGAGCTGCTGTCCGATTGCCTTCAAAAGTAAGGCTGCGACAACCGATGAATCTACACCGCCGGATAATGCAAGGAGAACTTTTTTATCTCCTACCTGACGACGAACCAGTTCTACCTGATCTTCGATAAAGTTTTTCATATTCCAGTTAGCTTCTGCTTTACATTCACCAAAAACGAATGCTTTAATCACATCTTCTGCCGGAATAGAATCGTACTTCTTGTCGCATTTTGCTGTCGGATGATCAATCGCCATTACCGGATATCCGCAATCGTAAATAGCATCCATCACTTCAACCGCTGCGCCGTCAACCACGCGATTTTCACCGCCATTTAAAATGATACCCTTCACATTCTGAAGCGCCGCAAGGCCTTCCGGTGTGATATCATGCGGATGAATCTCGCTGTAAACACCCATGTCACGGATCTGACGGGCGATTACGGTGTTTTCTGTACTTCCTAAATCGAGAATTACTATCATGTCCTGTTTCATCTTTTTCGCTCCTTTGAAAATTAGTTTGACTACTCCAAATTTTTAAAACACGCACCTATTATAGTATAATTTTTTTTCGCAGAAAAGAGTTTTATTGCAAGTTTTAAAATTTTTTCACATAAATCAGTCAACTTGCGGTACATATTCCTGTATTCCGGATCCGACTGACTGCATTGCACGATTGTAAAACTTTTCTTGATTTTTTATCGGCAAATCTCCGTTTGTCACCGGATTAAGAGGTACCGTCACATAATCCATCTCATTGTAAGTTGTGTATGTGTAACAAGGAATATACCCGTTTTCCACAAGACTGACTTTTCCGTTTTCATCTTTTTTCAATCGAATTCGCAGGATGACAGAATCTCTGTTGCCCGGTATTTGATTAATGCTTGAGTGAAAATCACCCAACGAAAAGAAGCAAGGCACAACTTTTCCGTCCGGAGCAACAAGTTCTTCGTACGGCTGAATCAAATGAGCATGTCCGCCCGTAATATAGTCTACGCCTGCATCCAGAAGAATCTGTGCATCTTCTCTTTGCAAATCCGTAATCCCATAAGCATTTTTTATACCCCAGTGCATATACACGATAATATACTCCGCACCGCGTTCCTTCAGTCGGGATACATCTGCTTTCACTTTATCTTTGTCTATATAATTCAGCATCGTGTCTATCGATTCCTGCGGCCAGTCTGCATTCTTCTTATTATATCCCGGCGTTACTGTTGAATACGATAAATAACCCACTTTTATCCCATTCACATCAATAACGAGAGTTCTTTCATCTTCCTTTGATGTAAAAATACCCGTATTGGCCAGCTGATACGCATCTATTGCTTCTTTTGTTTCTATAACGCCGTTCTCACCGCCGTCACAGTTATGATTGTTCGCTGCCATCACGCAGTCAAAACCTGCATATCTGACTGCATCCAAATACCTACTCGGCGCATTGCAGTTCGGCTTATTGTCAATATAAGATTCCTCACACATGTACGGCCACGAGGAGGACAGAAGCGTCTCCAGGTTACCTACCGCTAAATCTGAATCCATAATTAAATCACGGACATACGTGAAGCTTTCATTAAAGTTATAATTTCCGGTATCTTTTCCCTGCGCTCGCTGTTGCGAACTGGTACACATCAAATCTCCGACCATAACAATCACAGCATCCTCGGTTTCCTGTGCCGCATCGTTTTTCCATATTCCGTCTTCATCCGGTTGAAATCTGGAAACAATTTCTCCCAGCGGCTGAATGTCATCGCGATCGACCACAATCTGAGCCGCCAACTCCGTTTGCAACTGTTCAGACCTGCAAGTTATATTACATGTTCCGGCGGATACTGCTGTAATCACACCATCTTCATTAATCTCGGCAATCTGCGGTGCATCGCTTGTCCAAACTGCATCCTGCACATTCCCCCATCCGTAAAACGCTTCCATCTGTCTTTCATACCCGGAAGGAATGAACATCTTTTTTTTGGATATTTCCATTTCTTCACGATATTTTGCTGCTTTCGCCTTGGAAAGCTCGCTGTATATTTTTTCATTATTCTCATTATACTGAAAACTACATACGCGATAATATATCTCTTTATAATTGGAATCATATTCATTATCGATATACAGACCCTCTTTCGGATTCGCATCATTCCCTGTATCCTTTATTAGAACATATCCGCTGTCTTTCTCATAAGATCTGTATACCTGGTAACCATCTGCAAACTCTGTTCTTTTCCAGTACACTTCGATTCCTGCGTCACTGATTTTTGAAATTTTTACTCCATATGGTGTTTCCACCGATGAATCTGATACAAATCCTTCCGCTAACGGAGGATTGACTGTTTCTGTCACTGTTTCCTCAGCTGTTGTCTCTTCCGTCTGCTGCAGCATCTGTTCTTCCGCTATGCTTTCTGTCTGTTGAGCCGCACCTTCCCTTGCATTGCATCCTGCCAAAACCGTAGAAATAAGTAACAGGCAACTTATTACAATTATTATCTTATTTTTCTTTTTCATTATCCTTCCCTCGTAAACTATTTTTCTTTCATAATTATAGTACAGTTTAAATTTCTCAAAAAGTATTTTTTACCATCTCACAAAAAATTTTTTATCAAATAAAAAAAAATATTTGCATATGGCAACATTTGTGCTAAAGTATTAGTGTCAAAAAGACATTACACTCAAATGGAGGAGATCGTACGATGAAAAAAATTTATGAAGGTAAGACAAAAGATGTATTCAGTCTTGAAAACGGCAATGTAATGCTGAAATTCAAAGATGACTGTACCGGTAAAGACGGAGTGTTTGATCCGGGCGAAAACAGCGTTGGCTTAACAATCGAAGGTATCGGAAGAGAAAACTTAAAAACTTCCATCCACTACTTCGAGTTATTAAAAGAAGCCGGCATCAAAACTCATTATGTAAGTGCAGATGTAGAAAACGCTACTATGGAAGTTCTTCCGGCAACAGTATTCGGTCACGGTCTTGAAGTTATCTGCCGCCTGGTTGCTACAGGAAGCTTTATCCGCAGATATGGTGAATATATAGAAGACGGAACTGTTTTAGAAGGCGGTTACGTAGAATGTACATTTAAAAACGACGCTCTCGGAGATCCGCTCGTTACAGGCGAAGGTCTTGCAGCCCTCGGCGTTATGTCTCCGGAAATGTTCCAGAGCATGAAAGAGCAGACATTAAAGATTACAAAGATTGTTGCTGATGATCTCAAATCTATCGGCCTTGATCTTTGGGACATCAAATTCGAGTTCGGTTACAACAACGACGAAGTTATTCTGATCGACGAGATCGCTTCCGGTAACATGCGTGTTTACAAAGACGGCAAGATTGTTGATCCGGTTGAACTTACAAAGCTTATCTTAAACAGATAGTTTACACCAGCTAATAAGGAGCAGATGCTCCATAGATGAAATATCTATGTTGCATCTGCTCCCTTTTTGGTTTTTTGGAAGTCCACCGGCTCATAGTCCTGCAAAGGCGCCAGAAATCCGCGTTCCTTCAAGGCATCGTGGATATACTCCAATATTTCTTCGCTTTCCGCCGTAACCGTGTGGTAATGGTAGCCGGAAGTAACATTTTTCAAGAGACTGGATTTCCCCGAAGCAAGATTATCCATAAAACGTTTCACATCCAGGCGCGAATGGATGTTCATAGGTGCCTTGACGATATTATAGATTTTGTGGGACACGAAAACATCTTCCACGCGTCCGCCGCAATCAACGATTAATGACAGTTCTTCTTCTACCTCTTCGTCGGTGTGAATCACTTTGAAAATACGGCTTGCTGCAAATGAATCAGATAGCAGATATCCATGATTCGTAGAGACGATAGCGTATGCATTAGCACGCAGCAAAGCAATGTCTTGCACGATCACTTGGCGGCTGACGCCAACCTTCCCTGCAAGCTGAGTTCCGGAGAGCGGAACATCGCTTTGTTTTAACAAATCTATGATTTTGGTTCTTCGTTCCTCACCGTTCATAAGCTTTTCCTTTCTGATACTATCTGATACTAATCAATCGGATGAAGATTTTTCAAAGAAACATCTAAAATAGGCGAGGAATGTGTAAGAGCTCCGGATGAAATATAATTTACCTTAAGGTCTTTTATTTTCTCAATATTCTCTTTGGTTACATTTCCGGAAATTTCCACTTCTGCACGTCCGTCGATGATATTCAGCGCCTCCTCCATCTGCTCATGGGTCATGTTATCCAGCATGATGATGTGAGCACCTGCTTCTACTGCCTCGCGAACCATTTCAAGATTTTCTACTTCTACTTCAATTTTACGAACAAAAGGGGCATAGGCCTTCGCCATTTCGATTGCCTGACGCACACCGCCTGCGGCACCGATATGGTTGTCCTTTAATAAGACTCCGTCAGACAGATTATAACGGTGATTATTACCACCACCCACTCGTACAGCATACTTTTCAAATAAGCGGTTGTTCGGAGTTGTCTTTCGGGTGTCTAAAAGTTTGATAGAAGTACCTTCCAAAAGACTTGCCACATTATGAGTATAGGTGGCAATACCGCTCATGCGCTGCAGATAATTCAGTGCAGTCCGCTCACCGCTTAATAAGGTGCGGATATCCCCGGTCAACTTGGCAAGAAGCTGTCCTTTTGTTACAGCATCACCATCCTTGGCCAACAATTCTACATGAGTTCCCGGATCCAGGAGTGTAAATACTCTTGCAAAAATTTCAAGACCGCAGATGATACCGTCTTCTTTACAGATTAGGTCGGCTGCGCCCATTTGTTTCTCGGGTGTGACGCTGTTGGTGGATACATCCTCGCTTGTAATGTCTTCACGCAAAGCGCTTAAGATTAAGGGATCTGCATTTAATGTTAATGTAATTGGATTATTCATGTTGGTTGTCCTTTCTGTATTATTGTTTTTTATTCTTCAACTTTGGAAGGATTAATTCGCGATAAGCATTTGCCAATGCTTCCACATCTGTCTCATCGGTAATGTCCGACAAAAGAGTATTTCCTTTGTCCTGCGCATCTTCATAATCGCTTGCAAGATCAAGTGCAGCACGTTTTGCAAATACCAGACTTTCCAAAAGAGAGTTACTCGCAAGACGATTCTTTCCATGCACTCCGTTGCAGGCAGTCTCACCAATCGCATAAAGACGCTTCATGGAGGTTCTTGCGTTGTGATCAACATGAATCCCTCCCATAAAGTAGTGTTGTGCAGGAACTACCGGAATACATTCTTTGGTCACATCATATCCCATTTTTTTAGCGTACGCTACAATATTCGGAAAATGTAATTCTAATTCCTCAGCGGGAATCGGCCTCAAATCTTCCCAGACAAAATCCGTTCCATCTTTCTCCATCTGCGCATATATTGCTTCTGTGAGTAAGTCACGGGGTAACAATTCAGACACAAAGCGTTGCATATGCTTGTCGTATAAAAGAGCACCTTCTCCGCGAACGGACTCGGAAATAAGGAAACTGCGGTCTTTCTTTTCTTTTGTATAGAAGGTGGTAGGATGAATCTGAATATAATTCAAATCCTTTGTACGGATACCATGTTTTAGTGCAAGAGCAATGGCATCACCGGTTAAATGCCGGAAATTGGTGGAATGCCGATACAGTCCGCCGATACCACCCGTGGCAAGCAACGTATAGTCTGCACAGATCCGTGAAATGCCCCCCTCTGCATTCTGAACAACGGCGCCATAGCAGTTATTTTCCTCGCATAGCAAATCCAGCAGGCAAGTGTGTTCCAAGATAGTCACATTCTCCCTCTTTCGGACTTCCTCCAGCAGATGGGATGTAATCTCTTTTCCGGTGATATCCTTATGAAAAAGAATCCGTTTAACGGAGTGTGCGCCTTCTCTGGTAAAGGAAAAGGAGCCATCCGCCTCCTTTTGAAAATCTACACCGTAACTGACCAAATCTTCAACCACGTCAGGTGACGATTTTATCATAATCTCAACCGAAGTTCTGTCATTCTCATAGTGACCGGCCTTTAAAGTGTCTTCAAAATAAGAATCGTAATCGCCGGGCTCTTTTAGCATGCACATACCTCCCTGGGCAAGAAAGGAATCACTGCTTTCTGAGTCGGTTTTTGTGATAATGGTAACCGCTTTCTCTTTGGGGAGATGAAGTGCTGCATACAGACCGGCACAACCGCTTCCCACAATCAGTATATCTGTTGTCATAAAACCAGCTTTCTCGTGCGAATACACGCTTATTTTTTATTTCGTTCAATAATCACAGCGAACAGTATAACACATGGTTTTACATCTGACAAGACAGGTGATAAGCAAAAGTGTACATATGTCTTGACACTGCAAATCGACTTTATTATAATGTGTAACTGTTTAGAGGAAATGGAGACTATTATGAGTACAACAAGACAATTACAAGATGCGATTATGAAAATGAAGCAGGAAAAGGATATCTGTATTCTGGCACACGCCTATCAAAATCATGATATTCTGGAGATTGCGGATTATATTGGTGATTCATACGGGTTAAGTGAAAAAGCGGCCGAGGCATCCCAGCAGACAATTTTAATGTGCGGTGTCCGTTTTATGGCAGAGACAGTGAAAATTTTATCACCGGAGAAAAAGGTGATCCTATCCCATTCGGATGCGGATTGTCCCATGGCAAGACAGTTTGATGCGGAAACGATCAAAAAGCTGAAAGAACAATATCCGGGATATGCGGTAGTTGCTTATATCAATACAACAACAGAGCTAAAATCCGTCTGTGACGTCTGTGTAACATCTGCTTCCGCCGTGAAAATTGTGCGCAATATGAAAGAAAAAGATATCTTGTTTATTCCCGACTGCAACCTGGGAACATGGGTTGCCGGACAGGTTCCCGAGAAAAATCTTAAGTTGGTTCAGGGTGGCTGTCCGATTCACGCAGGTATAACGAAGGAAGAAGCCCTAGCAGCAAAAGAAAAGCATCCACATGCACAATTTCTGGTTCATCCGGAGTGTGTAAATGGTGTGTCTGAAATAGCCGATTACATAGGAAGTACCACGGGAATCATGGATTACGTGAAAAAAAGTACGCACAATGAGTTCATCATCGGAACAGAGAACAGTATAGTTTCGCACCTGCAATTTGAGTGCCCCGACAAAAAATTTTATCCTTTATCCAAAAAACTGATATGTCATGATATGAAGCTTACAACCTTGGCGGATGTATATCACTGTGTGAAAGGCGACGCCGGCGAGGAGATTGTCTTATCCGAGGAAATGCGTCTGGCTGCAAAGAAGAGTCTGGACGCTATGTTGCAACTTGGATAATCGCAGCGAAAGCAGAGGGAACATATATGAGGACACTATATGTTACGGATTTAGACGGAACCTTATTAAATACGAATAGCCGTATTAATCAGTACAGTCTTGATATTATTAATGATTTGGTAGCAAAGGGAATGCTGTTCACCTATGCGACTGCCAGATCTTTGGTGTCAGCTTCTGTGGTAACACAGGGCCTGGCGACCAATATTCCGATTATTGCTTATAACGGTGCTTTCATTATCAATCCATCCACCAATGAAATCTTAGCGTCTGCTTATTTTCATAAAAATGAGGCAGACAAGATCATCGAAGTGCTGAACAGATTTAATATCAGCCCCTTGGTGTATTCCTATATTGACGGATGCGAGAAAGTTTCCTGGGTTACGGATCAAGAGAATGAAGGAATCAAATACTATCTTGAAGTTCGCAAGGGAGATAAGCGTTTTCGTCCTTTGGCCGATAGTAACGGTCTGTATGACGGAGATATGTTTTATATTACATGCATCGGAGAGCGCGATGATCTGTTGCCGGTATATGAAATTTTCTCTCAGGATGACAGATATACCTGCAGCCTGCATCAGGAGTTATACCGACCGGAGTACTGGTGTGAAATTTTGCCGAAGAAAGCCACCAAGGCAGAGGCCATTCAGAACTTGAAGAAGCTTTGGAACTGTGACCGTGTGATTTCTTTCGGAGATGCGATCAACGATATTCCCATGTTCCGGATTTCGGATGAGTGCTACGCCGTCAGCAATGCAGTTCATGAATTGAAAGAACTTGCCACAGGAATCATAGAAAGCAATGATGAAGATGGTGTTGCCAAATGGTTAGAAGCACATGTGCGTTAGAGCGCTGTAAAAAAATAAGGAGTATCGCTCCATAACTAAATTCTAGTTATGTTGTGATACTCCCTTTTTTATCTGCTATATTACTGTACCATATATTTCATTGCAGCTGCATCACCGACTAATGTCACATCCGGATGAAGCTGAAGAACAGAAGCAGGAACAGCCGGCGTGATCGGACCTGTAAATGCCTTCTTCACGATTTCCGCTTTATCCTCACCGCAAGCCACGATCAGGATTTTCTTTGCTTTCATAATGGATCCGATACCCATCGTGTAAGCTTCCTTCGGAACATCATCCTTGCTCTCGAAAAATCTTGCATTTGCGTCGATAGTCATCTGTGTCAATTTTACACAATTGGTTCCTTTGGAGAACTCCTCCGCCGGCTCATTGAATGCAATATGTCCGTTGTGACCGAGACCGAGAAGCTGAAGATCAACTCCTCCCATGCTCTCAATAATTTTATCATAGTCTGCACATGCTTTTTCCGAATCCGGTTCCAGACCGTTCGGTACATTTGTATTGTTCTTATCAATATTAATGTGATCGAACAGATTTGTATTCATGAAATAACGATAGCTCTGATCGTTCTCCGGAGAAAGTCCCTTGTACTCATCCAAATTCACACTGCGAACCTGACTGAAATCAAGATCTCCTTTTTCACATTTGTCGATCAACTCTTTGTATGCTCCCACCGGAGTGGAACCTGTTGCTAACCCGAGGACACAATCCGGTTTTAAAACCACCTGGGCTGCAATAATGTTTGCCGCTCTGCGACTCGCCTGATCATAATCCTTTTCACAATATACTTTCATCTTTTCTCCTCTTTTCCTTTAGATATTGTAGTGCTGATGAATCTATGGCGTTAACAATTACGGTATTATTATATAGAACACTTTTTTCATGTGCAATTATTTTTTATAAAAAATATGAAAAAAATTTGTGTTTTATTACATCATTTTCTTGCAACATGGGCAAGTTGGTTATATAATTATATCCGTGGTTGAAAAATCGACCCAAATATACACTATACTTAATAGAATGAAGGTGTGCAAATGGAAAGAAAAGTAGGAACTGTATCAAGAGGTATTCGTTGCCCGATCATCCGTGAAGGCGACAATCTGGTTGACATCACTGTAACAAGTGTGTTAGAAGCCGCACAGAGTGAAGGATACGAGTTGCGTGACAGAGACGTTGTTGCTCTCACCGAATCTATCGTAGCCCGCTCTCAGGGTAACTACGCATCGGTTCAGAACATTGCTGATGACGTAAAAGCAAAGTTAGGCGGAGGCACCATCGGTGTTATCTTCCCTATCCTTTCCCGTAACCGTTTTGCAATCTGCTTAAAAGGTATTGCAATGGGTGCCAAGAAGGTAGTTCTTATGCTCAGTTATCCGAGCGACGAGGTAGGAAATGCACTTTTAACTTACGATCAGTTGGACGATGCTGACATCAATCCTTACACTGATGTGTTAACTCTTGAAAAATACCGTGAATTATTCGGAGAAAACAAACATGAATTCACCGGTGTTGACTATGTACAGTATTATTCAGATATTATCACACAGGCGGGTGCAGAGGTTGAGATCGTTTTCGCAAACCAGGCAAAGACAATTCTCGACTACACAGACTGCATCATCAACTGTGACATCCACACAAGAGCAAGAACCAAACGTATCCTTATGGCAAACGGCGCTAAGGTTGTTTGCGGAATGGATGACATTCTTAACGCATCTGTAAACGGAAGCGGATACAACACCAAATACGGATTACTCGGTTCTAACAAGTCGACAGAAGATATGATTAAGCTGTTCCCGAGAGAGTGTCAGGATCTTGTAAATGACATTCAGGCACAGCTTCTTGAGAAAACCGGTAAGCATGTAGAAGTTATGGTTTACGGTGACGGCGCTTTCAAAGATCCGCAGGGTAAAATCTGGGAACTTGCCGATCCGGTTGTTTCACCGGCCTTCACCAGCGGACTGGTAGGCACCCCGAACGAATTGAAACTCAAATATCTTGCGGATAATGATTTCAAGAACCTTTCCGGTGCAGAGCTGAAGGAAGCCATCTCCAAGAGTATTAAAGAGAAAGATTCCAACCTTGTCGGAAACATGGCTTCTCAGGGTACTACACCGAGACAGCTCACCGACCTCATCGGTTCTCTTTGTGATCTGACAAGCGGTTCCGGAGACAAAGGAACACCGATTATCCACATTCAAGGATACTTCGACAACTTTACAGATTAAAATCAGACTTAAAGTAAGAGCAGGGAATTATCACATTCCCTGCTCTTTTTGAATTCCAAATATATACTCGATTATTTTCTGTCTCTCGTCCAAACTGTTCCGGTAAGACCGACTTCGGACCGTTCAAGCATCGACTTGATTCCGTCCTTTAAGAGACGAAACTGTACCCCCTTGGTACGAACCGTAAAATACACGCCGACACCGATCAGCATAATGATCAATATGTACGTATACATGATATCGTTCATCTTTGTTAATACATCATTGAAACCCATAAAATCCTATACCTTTCTTTCTTATTTTTACAAGCTTTTCTATTATAACATAGCGTTACTGTCCGGGGAAGATTGTTTTTGAGTCCTAACCCCCGCATCCAAACTAAAATGCAGACAATCCGCCGGACATACCGCTTCACACTTTCCGCACTTGATACACTCCGGCGAAACCGATATCTCCTCCGGACGCAGATCTACCGGACAAGCCTTTTTACAATTCATACAGGAAATGCACTTTTCCTTTTCCCAGCGAACCTGCACAAGGCTGAAGCGGTTAAACCATCCGTAAATGGCTCCCAGCGGACAAAGATACTGACAAAACGGCCGATAAATCTTTACAGAAAGAAGAATAATCACCGCCAAAATTGCCGCCTTCCACCAAAACAATCCTCCCGCCTGCATACGTAAGTTAACATCAGCTAACATTAACGGGACCGCTCCCATAAAGGTTCCCGCCGGACAGACAAATTTACAAAACGCCGGAACCTTGACGAATCCGGTAAACAAAACAGCGGATCCGAGGATAACCAAGCCAAACAGCATGACATATTTTCCATATTTTAAAATGTTGTGGAACGGAAGTTGTTTCCTCTTTTTAAACAGAGGAATTTTATGAAGAAGATCCTGAAACAACCCGAACGGACACATCCATCCGCATACAAAACGCCCGAAAATGCTCCCGAACACAAAAAGAAATCCAAGCACGGCAAAAGGCACCTCTATCTTTCTCTGCGCCAGGGCATTCTGCAAAGCACCCAGCGGACAGGAACCCAGCGCGCCGGGACAGGAATAACAGTTAAGTCCCGGAACACAGGCGTATTTCAGAGTTCCCTTATAGATCTTTCCATTCAGAAAACCGTACAAGTACCCGTTGGTCAGAATCGTATATATGATTTGAAATGAAAGGCGTAACTTCGCCGGATGGAATTTTTTCATTGTCTGATCCTTTTACAAATTAACCTCGGATAATTTTATAATCATCCGATTCCTATACACTCCATGCATATCATAATCGCCTTGCGATAAATGTCGGAAAACTGCTGTGTAAATACTCCCACGGCGAAAAGGAGTAAGCCCAAGCTTACTCCAATCATCCATATAGGAATATTTCTTTTTTTAGTCTCCGTATTCTTCTCTGTCATCATAATCTTCCCTGTCATCGTCAACCGATCCCGTGACAGGACCTCCTTCTTTGGTCAGAAGTTCATTTATAATCCTCTCCCATGTATCTTCATCGTTAGCACCGACTACATAAGTGAGCAACTCACCTTTTTGATTTACGAAAAACGTTGTCGGTACCGAAGAAACCCCGCCGACCAGATTTTCATATAACGACTGATTCAGCAGCAGATGCGGATAGTTAGCCTCGGTCTGCACGATGAGATCCCATGCATTATCGATATCACTCTGCGACGCCGTATCCACCACATCACTGACAATACCGATCAGCTGAAAATTCGCTTTGTCATATTCTTCTGCAATGTCTCCCAGGTCGGGCATTTCCATAAGACATGGGTTGCAGTAGGTCGCCCAGACGTTAATCATGGTTAACTTTGACTGCGAAAAAATGTCGGAAGTCATCGGTTCACCCTCGATGGTAGTGGCTTCGAAGGAAACAACGTACGGTTCGTCTGCATCCTCACTTACGGTCTCAGACTGCTCCGTGGTAACCTCTCCGGATTGTTCCGTGGCTCCACTTGCTGACTCTTCCTGCGTCTGCTCCGGTACCGTCGGCTGCTGTATCGGCTCTTTATCTGCCCCGCAGCCTGCAAGCAGCAAAACTGCTGCCATCCATACAAATATTCTTTTTTTCATAGTTAGTCTCCGTTTACTTATTTTAGCTTTAAGCCCGCATCACCGCTGATGATGAAACCAATATCCCCTGTCTTTTGGCCGGATGCAAGCTTTCCGTTGTAATCCATAGACTTAATCTTCAGTTTACTGCCGCTTACGGAATATTCTCCGTTCCAACCGTTGGAAAGCTCGATATCTCCATCAAAAGAAACCGTAATTTCCCATCCGTCGATTTCCTTATCGGATGTGTTCTCCAGTTCCAAAGAATACTGGTAAAAGGCTTTTCCCTCGGATTCCCAGCTCCCTGTCACAGTAGCGGTATATTTAAGATCGCCGGAACTTTCCTTCCCCGTATCTTCCTTCTGTCCGCTGTCAGCCGCAGCAAACTTATCTTTCCCCGAAAGCAGCTTATATATCCACTTTCCGTTCTGGCTGAGATCCTCCTGCGTAAATCCCGAGGTCTTGGAACAACCGTCCGAAAAGATGGATGATGTCTCGTTTTTATTGGACAAATTCCATGTCACATAGCTGACACCCCTTGCATCCAAAGCCTTAATCCATTCGTTGGACTGATACTCATCAAATGCACCGTTTCCGCTGGCATCGCACGTTCCGAATTCCGACACAAAAATCGGAAGCCCTGCATCGATGGCCTGATTCATACGATCCCGAAGCCATTCCGTATGAGTCGTCGCATAAAAGTGAAGCGCATACATGATATTGTCATACTCTGTAATCGGATCTGCAGCCGCTTTATCCACATCCTGACACCATGTCGGTGTTCCGACAATAATCAGCGCATCCTCATCGTTTGCGCGGATAATCGGAATGATCTCAAGCGCATATTTTTTTACATCCGCCCAGGAAGTCCCGCCGTTCGGTTCGTTACAAATCTCGTAAATCACATTGTCAGCCGAGGCAAACTCTTTCGACATTTCTTCAAAAAATTTCTTCGCCTCTTCCTTATTGTTATTTGGATTTTCATCACGGAGAATATGCCAGTCGACAATCACATACATATCTGCATTGGTCGCATAAGCTACGCCGTCCTTCACAAGCTGTTTCAGCTTTGCTTTATCTCCATCCGTACAATATCCTCCGTTTTCCGCCGTGTACATGGCAAGGCGCATCACATTGGCATTCCAATCCTTTTTCAGCTCATGAAACAGTTCCTGATTGACATACTGCGGAAACCACGAAAGACCATGGGTACTGATTCCGCGAAGCTGAATATTGTTTCCTTTGCTGTCTTTCAGCTGCGTTCCCTCCACGTGGAGTGCTCCGGAAGCGGATGGATTACCGAAGTCGGAGTTTTCTTTTTTCGCATCTTCTTTCAAATTCTTATCTTCTTTATCAGAATCTTTTTTCGTTGTATCTTCTGTCTCAGAAGTATCCTCCGGCTCACTTTCTGTTGTCTCTACCACCGGTACATCCGACATGATTTCCTGTGTCTTTTTCCCTGCATTGCATGCTGTCATGCTAAAAGTTAGTATGACCATACAAAATGCGAATAATACTTTTTTATAGACCTTTATCATAACGACTTCTCCTGCTCTTCTTCCTGCCTGCCAAGTTCCACCATAGTAACTATGACATTCGTGCAATATACTGCCACATGCTCCATCTCATCAAGAAGCTCATGAAAAACAAACTCGCTCTGCTTGTTACATTTTCCGTTTTGGATTCTCTCAATATGCGCCAGCTTATATTCATTGCAAAGTGCACTGACTGTTTCTTTCAAGGATGTGACTTCCGCCGCCATATCCAGATCTTCTCTCTTAAAAACATCCACAGTCAGTTCCACGATCTCCTTCACCGCACCGTTCAGTACGGAAAGTTCCTCTCTGGCTTCCTCGGAAAAAGTTGCCTTGCGCTCATAAAGATCTCTTGCCACGTCCGCAATATTCACCGCCTGGTCCGCCAAACGCTCAAACTCACCGACCATGTACAGTATCTTGGATACCTGTCTGCTCTCCTGTGAATCCATCTCTTTTACGGGAAGCTGTACCAGATACGCCTCCAATTTATCTTCATAGCGATCGATCAACTTCTCCTTTTTATCCACTTTCCGGAACGCCTCCTCCGAAAAATCATCCAAAAGTCCAAGCGCTCTTTTTAAATTACTTTTGACCTGTCGGATCATTCCGGTCAGCGCAATCTGACTCTGTTCAATCGCCAAAGGCGGATTGTCGAGAAATCTTTCCTCCAAAAGCTCAAAATCCTCTGTCTCCGAGTCATCATCTGCTGTTGCCGGAATCAGACGGAACAACAATTTTTCAATCTGCTTGATAAACGGAAACAAAAGCACCGTCATCACAATGCGGAACAATGAGTTAATCACTGCAATACTCACCGGCGACATCACCTTATCCATAAAGTCGAATGGTCGGAATGCATGTATTCCATAAAACAAAATCGAGCAGGCGAGCATACCGAACAAATCAATAATCAGATAGACAATCGCCGTTCTCTTTCCGTTTTTTCCTGCACCGATGGCCGACAACAGAACCGGGCTTGAGGCACCGACACCGATACCCATCGTGATCGGAAAAGCCGCTGCAAAACTGATACCGCCGGTCACGGACAAGGCCTGCAAAACACCAATCGCAGCAGATGCACTCTGCAAAACAACCGCAAAGCCGATTCCGAGCAAAATACCGAGAATCGGATTGTTAAACATCGTAAACATACTTGTAAAATTTTCACTTTGTTTCAGGGGAGCAACTGCACCGCTCATATTCTGCATACCGACCATGAGGATTACAAATCCCAGAAGAATATCCGCCACATTATGAAGAAGCGGTTTTTTTACAAACATTTTGAAGATAATACCAACGATAGCCACCACAGCTGTGAGCGTTACAGTAGAAAAAATCTGTGCCACTCCGCTCGTACCGTCTATGTAAGAAAGACACAATACCCATCCTGTGATACTCGTTCCGATATTGGCTCCCATAACGATTCCGATCGCCTGGGCAACTTTCATAATGCCCGAATTGACAAAACCGACCACCATGACAGAGGTGGCAGAGGATGACTGGATCACAGCTGTCACAGCTGTTCCGAGCAATATTCCTTTGATCGGCGTGTCGGACAATCGATACAAAATAAGCTCCAGCTTATTTCCCGCTACCTTCTGCAATCCTTCCCCCATCAGGGTCATTCCGTACAAAAAGAGCGCCACACCGCATAATAAAGATAAAATCATTGTAATTCCCATAGTTTGTATTTCTCCTCATATTAGCAGCCACTCTTTGTCCGGACTCCTAAACATATACATGCTCCAATTTTACTACAGAACACAAAAAAAGAACAGAGAAAACTCCCCCGTTTCCTCTGTTCCGTGCTTTTTCAATTAGCATCGACTTACTTTGATGCCGAACTTCCGGCTGCCGCCGTCTTGGCAATACCAACGAGCATTAATATAATCGCAACAATCTGTAATCCCATTTTTACCGGACCCGTCATCGTTGCCGACAGCGAATCGGACTGTCCCATCAAAAGTGCACAGGAGTTAAGTAAAAGCCCTGCCATCAAAAGCGGCGAAAACTGTCTGTTATCTTTATCTGCCTCAATGCCCGACTGTCTGCCCTTCAGCTCCAGTATTGTGTTCTTTGTTTTAACCGCAGCATTGAGAACAGCAAATGTAAATGCCCCGACGATACATGCATATACCCAACCGATGGTTACACCGTTTAAAGCCCCAAAAATTTCTATAAAAAGACAAAGAAGTTCTATAACGAATACCACCTTAAACATGGTCAAAATCTTGCTGTAATGTTCAATGCTCGATTCCACGTCCGTATAAAGCTCAAACTCGCCTTCCGATGCAGGTTTACGAAGAATAATCCAGTATCCCCAGTTTTGCACAATCTCAATTCCGGCTTCATTCATAAATTCACGATAATCCTCGGTCACCGCGCCGAACTTCTCGCCGAAATCCACCTGGTATCTCCACTTGCCTTTTTCGCTTTCCTCGAATCGATAGAAGCCTGCAAAGAATCCGGTCATTGCCCAGCCCTCATCTGCCATCTCATTTAACCACTTTGTTTCTGCATCTTTATCCCAATATAATCTAAACTTTGTCATCTTATTTTCCCTCCATAAGTTTTGCGTTATCTAAAAGTTCCTGCAGACGTTTTTTCTCTGCCTCAAACACTTCTCTGCCTGCTTCCGTGATGATGTACTCTTTCTTTTTGCGTGACTCCGTGTCCACGCTGTGAATGTCAATCCAGCCCTTCTTCTGCAATGTCTGAATCGCCCCGTAAAGTGTTCCAGCACCGAGAGTCACGCGCTTTCCGGTCAATTCCTCTACTTCCTGCGTAATGCCATAGCCGTGGTTCGGCTTGCGCAGTGCTAACAATATGTAATACACGGCTTCTGTTAAAGGTAGATCTTTCTCTGCCATTTCTGTTCCTCCTTGCCTGGTTATTTATCTTATAAGATTTTCTTTTATCGCGTTCCGATGTATCGTCTCTCGATATATCGTGTCTATAATATATCGTGTTCCGATATATTTGTCAATAGGGATTTTGAAAAATTTTTAAATAAAAAACGGAGTCTGAGAAGAAGCAAATCTCCATAGACTCCGACAACTAAATTCTATATAAACTTATGCTTATCATTACTGTTCACGAAACTGAATACTTCCATCCGCTGCATCCATACTCTCCACAATCGCAAGTGACTCAAGCTGATAGCCTAAGTTGCGGATCATTCTTCCTCCTGCCTGGAATCCCTTTTCCACTGCAATACCAATTCCTTCTACGGTAGCTCCGGCTGACTGTACAATCCCAATCAACCCTTGAAGCGCACATCCGTTTGCAAGAAAATCATCGATAATCAGCACATGATCGTCCGGTCCGAGAAACTTTTTCGATACAATTACCTGATTTTTACAGCGGTGTGTAAAGGATTCCACCTCTGCCACATACATCTCGCCCTCGCTATTGATACTCTTACTCTTCTTCGCAAACACGACCGGTACACCGAAATGCTGCGCCGCAATACAAGCAATACCGATACCGGAAGCCTCGATGGTCAGAATCTTGTTGATCGACTTTCCCTCAAAACGTTTCTTCCACTCCTGTCCCATCTGATTGAACAGCTCAATGTCCATCTGATGATTCAAAAAACTGTCTACTTTTAAAACATTGCCTTCTTTGACGATACCATCTTTTGTAATTCTCTCTTCTAAAAAGTTCATCTTTTCTCGCTCCCGTGTTTCGTATTTTTGTATCTAAATATAGTATAAATCGATATTTACCACAATATTAATTGTCAATTCACCAGCACTGTCGGGGACGACATCTCGCTGTACTGTGTGGAAATCATCTTCACAAAGCTGATACGGGAATAAGCTCCGCACAACTTTTCATTGTAAACAAAAAGTCCGGTCAGATTGCTGGCATTTACCCAACGGTAACTTTCCTCCGTGTAGTCAATATTCAAAAGCTCATACGGATTATTGAAGGCCTGAAGAATATACTTCCTGCCACGGTTTTCCGAAAGAATCTGCTCCCACTCCTCGTCGCTCTCATATTCAACGCCCGCATGTACGCCGCGCGAACCATAGGAATCCTCCGGTTTGATAATCCAGTTGTTCTTGCAACCCAGCACATCCGCATGCAGATCTTCGTTACCCGGAGCAAACATTTCATCCAGTGCCACCGTATACGGAACGTGAGCCTTCACAAACTCCTGCTCTCTTCTTGTCAAAAGACGCATCGTCTCATGCATATGCAAAATCTTATAAAGAACCTTGTTGTGAACAATCTGCGTGCGGAAGTCACCGAGTAAGCATATACTATCGCTTTTAACTGCGGCGATAAAATCCTGCACCTCATCCATATGAGAAAGTATGTCTGAGGTAACAGCACGACGGTAGATCACATCCACCTTCATCCCTGTCGGCGTTATGCAACGCTCACCGTCCCAGCGGATATTGCGGATGTCACAGATTTCTGCCTTACAGCCCCGCTTTTCGAAACGCTCCACAAAAATCTTGAATTCGTTTTCCGTCGCACTCTCCATGAAATCGACGATGGCAACGTTTGGAAGATCCGCCACGCCATGCGCCGCAAACTCTTCGTATAACTTCAAAACTTCATCCACCCACGTATCAAACAATTCAAAGGAAGATAACGAGTGAGCCTTGGCAAACTCCTGATACGCTTTCGTCTGTGAAAACGCAATGTTGAGCTCGCGGTCTTCGTTCATTGCGCTGGTACCGTCCGTATTAAACTCGCAGAACTTAAAATCTCCTGTCTCCTCATCATAAAAAATGTCGATTCGCGCAATCGGAATGTTACAGCTGTATTTCTTCTGTCGCAAAATCAGTTCTTCAAGCTCCGGCGAAAAACCAAACAGGCTTCGATAGCTTTCGTTCCTCTCAAACTCTGTATATACTTTGTCAAAAATCCCGTAAAGCTCCTTTATGGCCTGATTAAAAACACTGATCTCTCTCGGCGTAAAAAGCTTCGGAAGATAAAGCGTACGCACAACACGTCCATGGTACTTTGCGGTCGAATTCATAAGATATTCCCGGATTCCAAGCGCTGACTCTCTATGTGCATCTTCCTTACCTGCGACTAACTCTTTGTATTCATAGTTTAATAAAGGTAACGGAATTGCCTTTTTTATATATGCTCTTTCTGCTTCTTTATCATCACCCATGACACAGCCGAGCGCTGCGGAAAACAGATCCTTCATCCACTCCATCACATGTTTGCCATAGACAACGCCGTGAAACCCTCTCTCGAAGATTTCATCCTCTGCCGCATAGATTTCGTCCACTGTCTCAATATGTCCGAGACGCTCATCGAGAGCATTTAAAATATCCTCTTCGTACATCAAATATTTAATGAGCATCGCAAATCCGATCGCACGCTCTGCAGGCATACTGTCCGCCGCCCGGAATTCCAGATACTTTTTCAGACGCACCATCGGAAAATAAACGGAAATCAGATGCTCGATGTCCGCCGTATCGAGCCCGTCCTCCGGCAATTTTTCTTCACGGAACAAAATATCCGCATGCGCTGTCAAATACTCTGCATACCTCTCAAACGAGTAGCCTGTGCTAACCGAACCTTCCGGATAACCGCAGCGCACCGGATCCACATCACGCCAGATCTGATTGCGCAAAAGATGTTTTTTCCACTCTTTTCCGGTGCCGATACCGCTCTTATTCTCTGCGATAAGCGAAAGAATCGGCGCAAGCTTCTGCAATATGCGCAGCTTTTTCATCGCATCCACCTCAGAGGAAAAATCAATGCAAACCTGCGTCGACGCCGTCGCACGCATCATGTATCTGCCATGTGCGCCCGTCGCCTTAAAATGCTCATCCATCTGCTGATAACGTTCCTTCGGAATCAACGGAAGGTCACTCGGCGACATCTCTCCGTTTTCGACAAGCGGGAACACTCCCGACTCTGAAAGGCGATAGCCACGGCTAACAAAAACCGACTCGCAAACCGAGCGAAACTCGTCGTAAATCTCCTTGATTTCCTGCGGCGTTTCCTTCGGATAAATACTGATCTCAAGCTGACACGCCGGCTCAATGCTGACGTTATAATCCATGCAGAAGATTCCGTAAATCCTTCCATCGATCCGGAACGCCTTACCGCCCGCCTTTTCGCAGATTTCCTCCAGACACTCCGCCATCTCCGGGTACGAAATCATCTCATACTCTTCATTATAAATAAAATGCTCCAGCTCCAGCCCGACCCTCTGCTGCCCGGTGGCACCGGATTTGATATATTTTACAATGCTGTCTACTCGATCCATAAGTTTCTCCAATGAAATTTTTCTTATTGTTAGTATTCCTTGTTGCAAGTCTGCTATGCGAAAAGGTCACCCGACACCCGCCGTCTTTTTCCACCGACCGGAAAGGTAACGCCCCACGAAACTGATGCTTCGGAATATCCAGTCAAGCACCATGGCGTACCAGACACCGAGTGCTCCCATCTGCATCCAAATACCGAAAACGACGCTGAAGCCGATACGGAATGCACACATGGAAAAGATCGACATTACCATAGGATAACGCACATCGTTGCATGCGCGGAGCATATTCGGGAGAACAAATGAAACCGGCCAGAGCAAAATTGCCACGCCGTTGTGTATCATCACGAGTGTATACGCCAGCGCCGTTGTCTCTGCACTGAGCCCGTAAACCGACAAAATCGGATGTAAGAAAATCAAAATCAGCGCGTTGACTGCGAAGGTCGCAATATAAGTAATTGCAAGAAGCTTTTTCAAGTAATACTTGATCTGCAGCTCGTCACCTGCGCCCACACACCGGCCGATGACCGTCACCATAGCCAGATTCATCGCCTGACCGACAATGCAACCCATGGCATCAAGACTGTTGGCAACTCCGTTGGCCGCAATCTGCACCGTTCCGAAACCGGAGATTACGCTGACCACAACCACACGACCGAGTTGGAAAATGCCACCTTCAATCCCGCCCGGAATACCGATATAAAGAATCTTCTGAATGATTCTTCGATCCACCCGGAACCGTTCCCTCGTAAAATAGAGTTCACGCTTTGGATTTCTAAGAAGCACAAGTAAAATCAATCCCATGACGACACGGGAAATAAGCGTGGGGATTGCTACACCCGCCACGCCCATATGGAGACCGAAAATACAGATTGCATTTCCGACCACATTGATCACATTTCCGATTGTGGAAACGATAAAAGTTACGTTAGACTTACCCATGGCACGAAACATCGCTGCACAGGCATTATAAATTCCGAGAAACGGAAAAGATATCGCAGAAATCACGAGATACGTCAATGCCGCCTGCATAACGTCCGCCTCGATCTTTCCGAAAAAGAGACGCAAAATCCCCTCCCTCAGAATGATCGCCAGCGCTGCGATTAGTAAGCTGAAGACAACTACCGTGAATAGCAGCTGCTTCGTTCCCTTCAGTGCTTCCTCTTTCTTTCCTGCACCGAGGCTTTGGCTGATGACGACACATCCGCCGGTGGACAACGCTGACAATACGCTGAATATGAGCATGTTCAGCATGTCCACAAGCGAAACGCCCGACACGGCCGCCTCGCCCACAGACGAAATCATCATCGTATCCGCCATCCCGACCGTGATCGCCAGCGCCTGCTCCAGAATGAGCGGGAGAATCAGGGCCGTGAGGGCGCGGTTTGAGAAGAGGGGATTCTGGGGTTTGGTTTTTTTTATTTTTGTTTGAATTGTTTTAGTTTTTGGTTTTTTGTTTGGGTTCATGGTTGAGTCTGGTTGTGTTTTTGTAAAATGGTTAATATACTGTCACCATATTTTACAACTTTTGTTTCGGCAAATCCAGATACCTTTAGTAACTCTTTTTATCACTTTCGAATATTAAAGCTAAGAAAATCCATAATATCTGACAAATAGTTGTCAAAATTGGGATATTGAGACATTCTTTTCTCTATTTTTTTTAAAACAACTTTATCACCTACAATTTGAACATACCATATTAAGTCATCTAACTGCTCTACAGTAATCCTATCTAAATCCATTTCTTCGATATACCGTGATTCATGTAACACATTTTGAATATTCTGACTAAACATATGTAAATCAACAGATTCTATTTTTAAATCAAAATTTTCAATTCTGCATGCTTCACAAATAATTCTAAAAACTTTAATATATTTAAATATTTTTTTCGGTATAATATATTGAACCGATTTGCTATGGTATTTCAACGATTGTACTTTGCCAAACAAATCATAAAAAATTTCCGGAAGAACATCATAAAGTTTACAGATGAAATCTGGGTATAACGATACCAATGCCCAAAAGACTCCAATGTGTCTACCTAATATTTTTTTATACAGAATTTTACGAATATCATTTAAATAGCTTTCATCTAAATTCCTCGCCACAATAACTACATTTATAATTGCATTCAAACTAAAATATTCTATGCCTATATTATAAAACTGTTTTATACTTTTTTTTAAAAATAAATCCAAAATTTTATTTGTTTCTTTTGAATGCATACCAAAAGATTTCATCCAAATAATAGCTACTTCTGACGCCAATTCAAGATTCGTACATATCAATATATCAAGATTTTCTTCCACAAAATACTTTCTTAATATTCTCTTTATATAATCTTTTCTAATTATGACTGAATTATGTACTAAATTTTGAAGTGAAGTATGATGCATGTTGTATCCTTGATATTCTTCACGATAACCAATATTCATTGAACTACCATCTAGAACATACTCCCCCATATATTTATTTGATAAATAATCATACTCACGTGAGGTAAAATATTGTCGTTTTAAAAACGGAGTGCGAATTATTAATTTATCACCATCTAACATCCACGACTTTTTACATTTTATCAAAAGATTATATATTTTGATATTTATGCTGTCTCTTAAAAAGTTATCTCTCCATGTTAACATTGCATCCGGATCCACTACTAATTCTGATAATTTACCAAATAATTTACGGCATGTGGAAGCAAACAGAACATTATATACCAAACAACTTTCAAAAATCTCAAAAAGTACTAATTGTGTATCCCAATTAATATGATAAATATTAACTTCATCAATTATTTTTACTATTAACCTATTAATATCTAAATAATTATCTTCTAAAACATAAAGCTGTTCTTTTTTTAATGCAAGCTTGTTCAATTCCTTTCTCAGCAAAGAAATTAAATATTGTACATATATATTTTCATTTTGCATTTTTAGCAACCGACATATTTCATTCACGTCCATATGTGTTATTTCAGCAAATCTTTGAGAATGCAAACCTGTTAGAGCAACAAGCAAATCATCTGCTAATGTCGAAGAAATGCATAATAAAATATCAATCGGCTGTTCATACTGCGTTGTTTTGAATCTATGATTGTACTCTATAAAAATAACTGTTTTACTTTTTCTATGAGCCTTTAGTATAGCCGACAATCCCATTAAATCCGCAGGCAAAAACCACGCTTTCCACATAGATGCCAGTCTATCCCATGGTTTTATATTTAGTTCCTTTGAATCTAAAGGTTTATACTCTTCCTCATCAAATGAGAATCCTGTTTCACAAAGTGTAGTTGCCAAAATTATCAAATTTAATGAATATATTGACAAATATCCTAGAAGAGAAATATCTCTATCAAAAAGAATTCCATTACGCATAACTTCTGGTGTATTTCGTGTATTCAACACCATTTTTAGCTGGTTTTTTATGAGAAAAACTAAATTTTCTATAAAAACTTCTTTTGTTAAGTTTATTGATGAATTATTTATACTTAGGGCACGTTGCATTGCCTTAGCAGCGTGTTCACGTAACATTTCAATTACAACTGGCCGCGAGTAAAGCGGAACGAACATTAAACAATAAAACCAACCTTTATTCAACGCATCAGGATTTGACAATTTATTTTCTAACCCCGCCTTTTTAAAGGCTCTATCCACATATATGTCACTAACTTCATTTATTGTATTTCTCAATATAAAATCTGCCGCTAGAAATTCACCAAAAGTATTATGCAAAAATTCATATGCACTATCCGAATTTTCACTATGTGCATCTTCATCTTTTGCCATCGATCTATGAATAAAGAAAAAACCACCAAGCACAGATTCCGATTCTTTCAAAGAAAGATATTGAGCACTTCCATCATTTCTATGCGCATTAAATATATCCAAATCTTTTTCAAGTTGTTCAGACTTAATTACTACACCTTGTCGGTTATACATTCCTATCGCTACAACACCAAGCCTATTCATTTCTTGATCGATAATCTTTTCTTGCTCCTCAAAACTTTTATCTTCAAAACCTACGACATACCTTCTTCTTTCTCTACGAACAAAACGACGCAAAAGATTATCATAAAGTTCTGTCTTTTTAATTTCATTTACTTTGGCCAACTCATTTGCCTCTGAATCATATAGCGCAAGCATCAGTAATAATAAGGGTTGCTCAGCTAATTCCCCAATATTACTTTTTTTCCCTTTTATAGGTAAACAAAATGGCTTTATTTGTTTTTGGTTAAAATATTCATTATTGATATCATTCCAAATATCAATCCACTTCTTTTGCTGTTCAGGACTAAATTCCATTAATCTAAGAACCGTTGAATCTAGCGGTATACGTGCTTTATCAATGAGTGTAATTCTACTTGTAATTATTATTCTTACTGGTCTATTCAATAATTTTTGATCTTGTTGGAATTTTCTAACTCTTTCAAGATAACCAGAATACACATCTCCTTTTGCCTGAAGTAGTTCATCATAGCCATCCAAGATAATAAGTAATGGTTTTTCTTTAAATTGCGAAGCGAACCCGCCATATCCAGTTGATGTCAATGATCTATTTGTCAATTTCCTAATTTGATCTTCGACAAGAATATCTATACCATCTTGTGCATTTACTTCTCTCAAAGGAATTCTAATAACGGTGTATGTATTGCTCATTAATTGTGCAGAAAGCACTTTTGTTAACAACGATTTACCACTCCCTGGTTGCCCAAGTATTATCAATGGCCAGTCAATACTTTCCGGAGAGCAGAGATATTTTATAAAAAACTTATCTAAGTCCTCTTGCAACGGCAACTGATCCCATACTGATGCATTCTCCAGTTTAATTTCTTTCTGTTTATAAGAAAGACACTTATATGACTGCGGAATAAATGCATCAACAATTTTAGGATACTTTAAACTTATAATTTCCGAATCTGGCTTTATCTCTTTATCATTAATTATTGGTTCTTGAATAATTGATGCATATTGCTTTTGCAAATCGTCTACAATATCCTGTGATTGAATTGCACCATAATTCGCCGACATTGAATTAACAATATCATTAAGATTATTAAGTCCAATATCTATTTTTTGGGTAGTTGAAGCAAGGAGATTAAGTGCATCCTGATTTTTTTTCATGGCAGAATTAATTCCTTCAAAATTTTGCAACTGCGCAAACAATGCAAAATCATTAAATTTATCCGCCAATTTTAAATACTGAGCTTCATACACTACAATTGCTTTATCCGGAAGTGATCCAAGTATTTGCTTAATATGCTCAAATTCCAGAGAATTGTTTTCTTGGCTCTCTTGGAAAAAAATTGAATCCTCTATCATTTTTATTAGATTATTTGTGACTCTTTTATATTCAATACTAAGTTGTTCTTTTATATCACAAAATGATGTTATATGATCGGCCATAAAAATATTGCAATGAATATTGGTTTTATTCTCAGATATTTTTTGATCATTTTCAATGTTATCTGTTGTTTTAATTAAAATTTCATTATTTTTAAATTGAGAGACTATTTTTTTAATAAATTCCTTTGGAAGATATACCTCAAGAGTATCAAAATACGCAGTATAACAAATCAAAGCATATGCAACCTTTATCTGCTCTGCTCTTGCAATATAGTCGGATTGATTTTTTTCTGTAACATAATCATACACTTTATGCCCCAAATCGAATACTTTGTTCTTTACTTCTAGTATTTCCAAAAGTGGCACTATTGATATTCCATGGACAACAGGACAAAAAAGCACGGCTACTTCAAACAACCTTTCAAATGCTTCAAGAATATCTTTTCCAATATCCTTATCACTTTTCAAATATTTTTCTATATCCGTAAATTTGTAATCTTTAATCATCATTTGATCTCCCATCTAAATACTTTTTATTGTTGTGAATAATCATAAATACTATTTCTTCTATCCTTTTTCTTTCATAAATATTCTCCTTGTATTTTTTATTTTTTTCCTAAACAAAAACCCTACCAAGCCTCTACAACTGTAAGAGGTTTGATAGGGTCTATCATTTCATCTTTCATATAAATTGCCCCTCTGTTTAAATCGTCCCCTCATACACTATGTACCGACTCACATATAGTATATCACAAATTTTATAGAATTAAATACCTTTCCCCCATATTTTGACAAATACTTATTAAATACTCCGCAAACCAAGAACCTTTTTAGTTTCAACTAAGCGCTGATGATTTGCTAAACTCCAGAGCTACAATATACGCTCTATATAACACACCCATCCCAACGAGCTTAACCGTCTTGATTTTTATTATTTACAGGCTTTCTTAGTCTCTATTTGTTTTTATATCCAATATCGCTTCCTCAACAACCTTCACACACTCATCTGTATGCTTCTTTATATCATTGCCCCAAAAACGAATAACCGTCCAGCCGTCAAACAATAGTCTCTTGTTTATTTCATCATCACGTTCTCTGTTTCGAGAAATCTTACTTATCCAATAACTACTGTTGTTACTCTTTTCTAATTGAGGTCTAAGCACTTCCCAATTTTTCCCATGAAAAAATTCTCCATCGCAAAAGATTGCTATCTTATATTTGGTCAGTACAATATCCGGACTTCCTGGCACTTTTCTATAATTCTTTCGATAACGATAACCCTTTGCCCACAAAGCTTTTCTTAATATAACTTCTATCTTTGTATTTTTTGCCCGGATATTTTTCATATTTTTATGGCGTTGTTCCTTTGTCAAATTATCCATAAGAATTTTCCTATACAATGTCACTCAACAACACTTGTCTGTTAACTCCTAGTATTTCACGTATTTTACTATGAGTATAAGGTCCATTGTTATGATTCTCTACCATCTTAATAACATTAGAAACACTAATGGCAGAACCATTAACCCCCGATGCATCAACAATATTTCTAATTTGTTTATCAATATTACTACCGAAACCACCTGCAACATATGAAAAGAATGCTAAATTCTTACCCTCCACACCATAATTACAGTAATTTTCAATATAATTGTGAACCATTCTATTATGGTGATCATTGCTGATTGAATATTTATGATATGCTTTATTATCCAAAATGGCCGCATAACCATCTGAGTCAGAAAGCAATAAAACATCTGGAGTTAAACCAATTGGTCCAACATGCCTTGTTTCGTATCCAAAAACATCTTGAAATATCTGAACAGTTGCCTTCTCAAACTCTATAGCTTCATCTCTTCCTTTAAATGCCATTTCAAAATATTTTGTCATAAATGCTCCAATGGAACCATTAGGATAATATTCAACCAAAGTATCTTCCACCATACTTAAACTAATTCCTGTCTTTTCAACTATACTATTAATTATTTCTGGTGTAATCTTAGTAATTGGCTTTTGTAACGACTCTGCAATATAGGCCTGCTGAATTTTGAGTTTTGCTATAACAGCTGCTGTTATCGTTGGCGTCATGGCTAGATTACGATTATCCTTTTTATGTCTTGGATCAACTCCATACTTTCTCTGAAAATATTCATGTTGCTCTGGTCTATCAATAAGCTTAGATTGATCACAAAGTATTTTTTTAACTTCTTCTCTTTTATCATCTAGTATGACAACACGCCCATCTTCTCTTTTAGCAAGCTGTGTATATTCAAGCCAATTTATAAAAGTATTTGCCAAATCCGTCAAATGCCTAAAAGGATATTCTGGATTTACTTCTCCTTTCGACGAATGATATTTATCAAAGAAATTTTCTTCAAGACATTCATCACCAAAGTTTCTAAACTGAATAAGCCTATCAATTATATAATTATAACATTTTTCACTTTCATCCTCTGCTTCTGTAACAATAATCTTAGCAATCTCTTCTTCTGTTAAATATTCTATTCGATTATCATCTAAAAGCTTTAACAGAAATCTAAACGGTCTAATTTTAAATCTCGGCGAAACTTGAACTCCTCTTCCAATCGAAAATGAAGAAGGGAATTGGTATTTTAAAATTTGACTTTTTAAAATGTTAACCGGTGATTCGCCATTCATAATAGCCTCTCCGGCAAGCGTTAATTTAATTTTTCCTGTAGACTCCTGTGTAAAAATTAAACCCAAGCTGACTAACCAGGCCTTATATGTTCTTGCTCCTCCGCCTGTCTGATCACGCCGTTCGCCTTTTCTTTTTAAACCTGCCTCTTCTAATATATCTTCATATGCTAAATGTGAAGTTCTTTGTCCGTTCCATTCTTGATTAAGTGATATATCCGCAAAAGCAGCCAATACTTCTGGCACAGAATTCAATTTTCTTTTTGGTCTCGTAACCCACCAGTAATTTAACATCTGTATTCCCCATTTCTTATTCGTCACACCCTGTATAAGCCTCTATACTCTCATACTCAATTCCAGCAAAGGTATTCAATATCGCTTCAAAAATAATCTGTGCTCCTTTTGCTGGAACCGCCATCCCGATTTGTTTCCTTACCGATTCTTTTGAACCTTCAAATACGTAATTATCTGGGAACGTCTGTAATCTAGCCCTCTCTCTATTGGTTAAAGCTCGTGGTTCATCATAGTGGTATATATGTGTTCCGCCACCACCCGAACCTGTAACAGTATAAGCTGGCTTTGTCGGATCAAGTCTCTTATAAATCTGACTTATTTTTGCACCTTTGACATTTAACCGTAATTCCTCAGGAAGATTTGCTGTAAACGCATTCTGCCCCGGTTTTATATGTTTCAATCTCTCTACAACAATCGCTGACTGCTTTGTTAATTCGTTATTTGCTACATCTACAGGAATTGGTGGCTCTTCTATTGCTGTTTTACATGTAACGTCTACATCTTCATACTTCTTAGTACTTGGCACCCTATATTCAAATGGCAGATCCTCTCTAATCCCCACAATAATCATACGATGTCTTGCCTGCGGAACTCCGTACTCTTCAAATTTATATAGATTTGGATAAATCTTATAACCAGCAGCTCTTAAATCGTCTTTAATTTTTTCAAAAGCTTTTCCTTCATTTGCACTTTTTAATCCACCGACATTTTCAGCCAAAAACCAAAGTGGCCTGTACGTCATGAGAACTTTTACTCCATATGAATACAAAGGCCCATATTTTCCATCAAAACCTTTCTGCTCTCCTACTACTGAAAAATCATTACACGGGAATCCAAAAGCAAATGCATCTATCTCTCCCAAACTATCGATATCTAATTTTCTAACATCACCATGAATAACACTATCTGGATCATTCGGACAAATATTTCTGCGATATGTATTGCATGTATCTAAATCATAGTCATTTGCCCACTGATGAACTATCTTATATTCTGGATTATTAATCGAAGCACGCATAGCCCCTAATGCTAATCCTCCCGGTCCACAAAATAGTTCTCCTAATCTAAATTCTTTGACTTCACTCATTATATTTTCTCTCCGTTCGGTAATATATAATTTCTTTTAAATTCTGTTCCTGTGGCCGATGCGATCTCTTCTAAATCCTTTATCGTAAAACTTTCTCTCTTCATCTTAGAGTTAAAACTTTGAGGTGATTTTCCAAGTCTTCTTGCCAACTCAGCAACACTAATATTACTTCTAACACATAAAACTTTTATCTGTTCTGATATTGTCGCCATAATACAAACCCTCCTCCTAACAGTATAAAAGTTTCTTTTTATGAAGTCAAAATATATTTTTAGCTTATTATCAACTTCTGGTAATATTTTTTTGAAGCAAAAAGGCAAAGTCTTTTTCCTGACTTCACCCAATTTTGTCAAATAATCTCAAAAACAATTTCTGTAGACGATATAAACTCGACTATTACTTTATTACCTACCATTACACTACATGACCGATACCATGGTGTAAAGGCCTTACAAGCACCTATTCCTACACCCTCAAATTGCTTTGCATATTGTATTCCATTTTCATAAGGACCATTACCAGATGCTTTAATCCTCATCGGCGGATAACCATTGGCAAAATATGCAGTAAACATATCTCCACGTTTAATATTATAACTTTTTGCATACTGTGACGGTATTTTTACATAGGATTCACCCGCTATAGGTTTACGATTTGTAGGATTTCTATACTCTCCCCAATCTATATGCGATGGCTTCACTGTTACAATATATCTATCTCCTGCAGATGCCATTATTACACCTCCATTATTTATACTCTATTTAACAAAAACTCCCAAAACCTTCGTTCAAAGATTTTGGGAATACCATACATTTCTATAACAATATAATATCCCCTCATATATCTTTGCCCTCAAGTTCCCAGATGTTTTGCATCTGCATGAATTATATCACACTCACCACACATTATCAACAAAATCCGTCTCTATCCCCTATTCCTCATCCCCTTCCCCCACTCCTCGCACAACCTCTCCAGGCCCCACGCTGCATTCGCCGGGCTGGTCGAGGGGAGCTTGATGATCGGGACACCGGTCTGTGGAAGTGCGTATGTGTTGTACAAGCGTTCCGCTGTCGCACCGTTGGCAATGATTGTACGGATGTTGGTTTGTGCTAACAGCCCTGCAATATCGTTTGCCACAACATTTTTGATGGAGCTGTCGCTGGAGCCTATGATGTCACAGCTCTTGATGACGTCCCAGATGGCAATATGGTTAGCAATGAGCAACTTTTTCTTTTCCTCAATCGTCTCCGGAACTTCGCTTCCCGTGACCGCTGCGATCACTTTCCAGAAACGGTTCTGCGGATGTCCGTAATAGAAATTGTTTTCCCGTGATTTGACCGACGGAAAGGTTCCGAGAATCAGCACCTCGGAATTTTCGTCATATACAGGGGCAAATGTGTGTGTCAGCGATTTGTATTCTTTCATTACTATTTTTTCCCATCTCTCTTTTCGTGGAAAATTACTTCCTCAGCATCGCCCATAAAATCCGCTGCTGTTCCTTCCTCTCCACCGATAACATTCGATTTGCACAGTCCGTAAACGGTTCCGCCGGCAGCATTTACCAAGCCCAAAACAAGACCGATGATAATCGCTAATATTATTTCTGTCATGTGATATCCTCCCTATTGTTAACGTACGCTGTCATTCCGGTTGCAGACAAACGATATAATCCTTGTTTATACTTTTTGTAAAAAGAAATACCGTTATATACCATAATGGCTGTGATCGCTGCCGGAATCATAAAAATCGGCGGCGCAAAAAGTCCAAAATAGGAAACAAACATAAAAATCGGACAGGCTATGAGCGAGTTTATAATAAATTTTTGGACAAACCTTTCTTTTTCAAACGGAAGGTTACCCACCACTTTTCCGGTCTGGCCGTTTACGATCACCAGCTGCTTTCCTGTATCGTATTTTAAGTTAACAAAGTAAGCCGGAAGTAACGCATATTCTACATTTTCAATTCGGGATTCTTCACGTATGTCTCTCTTGCTGTAGTTGGATATTCTTCCGAGGGTCACTTTATTTACACGAGGACAGGTATCCAAGATCGCATCGTCGAGATAATCGCGACATCTCGCCACATTTGCAGCCTCAAGTGCCTCGCTGGGAACATCATATTTATCCGCATAAAAGCCGGACAGATATGCCACATCAAATTCTACGAGTTCATCCGTATGAAACGGCTCTAATCTTCGAGACATTTCATTGTTCAATCTCACGGATGCATCAAGGGTCACTTTTTTATAGCGACAGGAAGCATCTCTGACGTATTCGAAAGTACCGTCGTCATCCGTGCGGGCCTCCACCACCATTCCTCTGCGGATGTGTGTACTGAACAGCCAATAAGGCATGTAGATCGCATGGACTTTATCCACTGTCAATTCTTTGATTTTTTTCGGAATATAAGAGCCTTCTTTAAATCGCTCTCTGATGCATTCCAATGCCTGGCTTTCGGTGAGTTTGAACGGAATGATCCATTTCGGACGCAGCTCTCTGGAAACACGGTCGAACACTATGGTCGGTGATCCGCAATAGCTGCAAAATGTGGATGCTTCCGTACCGCTCAGCATGAGGTCTGCTCCGCATGAACTGCAGTGGTAGATATTCGTCTCCATATATTCTTCCGACTCAGACTTTGCACTTTCCTGCAATGCCTTGTCTTCATATGGGGTGTATTCATCGACCTCGGTCTTCCCTTGACAGTATTTGCATATGATTTTTGCTGACTTTGGGTCATACACAACCTGGCCGCCGCAGTTTGGACACTTAAGATTCATAAAACCTCCATTATAAAAAGTAAAATGTATTTTTATATTAAATCAAAACCGGGGCAACCCGCAAGTCTCTCCTTGCAAGCTACCCCGTTTCTTAACCGATATGCTGTTGAAGATATTTTTCTTTTGTCGCCATACCGCCCCGGATGTGACGCTCAGATTTGTTCACATCGAGTACCTTTCTGGCCTCCTTTGCCAGCGCATGGTTGAACGCCGGCAGACGCTCTGTGACGTCTTTATGTACCGTACTCTTGCTCACCCCGAACGCCTTCGCCGTCTGGCGCACGGTGGCGTTTTGCTCGATAATGTAGTTGGCGATGCCGATTGCCCGCTCCTCGATATATTGTTTCAAAGTCTCCCCCTGAAATCATTGTTTTTACAATGTATGCGAGGGAGGGACTGTTATATGACAGGTATATAGTTTTCTGCTATTCTAAAATTCTATTGACAAATATTTATTGTCTCCCTAAAATATGAACAAAGGAACGAAGTTTACTACCGCGTAACAATTTATTGTTCAGGCGGGCTGCTCGTTTCTTTTTTACTTTTTTGTTTAAAGTCGCAATTTGCGACTTTAAACCACTCTTCCAAATTCCAACTTGAGGTGCAAAAAATTCACCTCAATTGCAACACTTTATTTTTTAACAATTCCTTTATCAGACTTTGATATTTATTTCTGTCTTTATCCTCCAAAATCGATGTGATTTTTCCTCCTGCATCCTTAGAAGATCCTCCGCAAAGAAAGACTTTCTCATCAGCCGTATCATAGTCAAGTATAATATATCTGTCGTGGAAGATTCCTCCGGATTTATATAGTTTTACTGAGATATTGGGATATTCTTTGCAGAAATCTAAGTATGTATTTTCACACATTTTTCCAAGGTTATCACTAAAAATAGAAACTGCTACTCCCTTCGGAATATTAATTAGTTTTTCTAAAGTTCTAAGTCCAATATAGTTATCTACAATATAAATGCTATGGCGAGCCCGGCTGTAAATCTCATCATATACAACATCTCCCCAAAATGGTTTTCCGTTTAATAGCAAATACCCTCTTTTATCTTCATCCTCCTCAAACGGAGGCATAAGTTCACTCAACTCCGAATGTGTCACAAAATCGCCGAGTTTATCAATCACATTGGCCATGCGCTGCTGCACATCTGTCAGATCAGAGCGCAGTTCCCATGTGGTAAATAAATTCTCTGACATCTGCATAGATAAAAGCAAATACTCTCTCTGACCAATTAAACTCTGATTGCCCATAATGTAATCTTTCATTTTCTTAAATGTGCGAATAAGAGCTCTACTCTGTTTTGTTGCTAATTCCCCACGCAAAACTGTCATCAACATATAAATTCCTTGTTCTGTAAATGCCAACGGTAAATAACGTGAACCGCCCCAACTTGAGGTGAAATTTTTGCACCTCAAGTTTTCCCATTCGCTTTGAGTTAGCTGAAACATAAAATCCTCACCATCAAATTTTTCTATATTATTCTTTACTTGTCGATTGAAATTTTTCGTTTCATACCCATAAATCTCCGCCAACTCAAAATCCAACATAACCTTCTGGTCACGAACCACATAAATTTTTCTTTTGAGCATCTCTTCATCAATTAAAATAATTTCCTCTTTTGTTTCTGTTTTGTTCTCTACACCCATCTTGTTCTCCTCCTTATATACTTTTTGTATATATTCTATATTATCACTAACTTCAAATCAAGCAATATTTATTGTATACTTTTATTATCATTAGTATTTACACGGAGGTCCCCTATGGAAAACGAAAATTACGGTACTCTCGTTAAAAATCTGCGAATAAAGAACGGTCTGACACAAAACCAGGTGGCTGAATCTCTCGGAGTTACACCCGGCTACATCAGCAATGTGGAAAACAACCGGACGGCCATGTCTCTGCGTATGCTGACATATTATGCGCGCCTTGTCGGCTGCTCATTGGATTCTCTTGTCGGGGAATTGGAGCCGGAATACGCAGAAACCGCTTTGGACAGATCCTTGTACGAAGCCATCCTTAAATTGGACACGAATCAAAAAGAAAAACTGCTGAAAACGATAGAGATATGGAACTCGTGAGCATAAAAAATTCCCGCTCGGGATCAGTAAAGGCGCAAGGCCTTTGACTTAAGTCCGCAGCGGGAATTATAATTCATCAAGAGCTTCAATGAAGTTTTATGCTTATGGAAATGTGTTTAATTTAAGATAAAGTGAAAACTGAAATTTTCAAGTGTTCGATAAAATTGGAATTTATAAATCTAATCGCATATAAATTGTTGTATCCATGGGACTATTATTATAACAGGGAATTTCATAAAATCCATACTTTTGGTACATATGTATTGCAGTTTTTAAAAATGGAAGAGTATCTAACAGCATATGTTTGTATCCAATTTCTTTTGCATCTTCAATAATTTTTCTTATCAGATAATCACCAATGTGTTTCCCACGAAAATGTGGTCTTACATATAATCTTTTCATTTCGCAATTATAATCATCAATCTTTCTAAGACCTATGCATCCAGCCAATACGCCATCACAATATATTAAATAAAGTCTTCCATACGGCAATCCATACTTAACTTCTAGATGTTCTAATTCTTCATCATAGTTTTGAATTTGAAGATATTCTTTAAAATTGCTGTCACCCTCTATTAACAGGTTTGTATATTCTGTTAATAAGGTTTTGACATCATCTTTATTTGTATACGCTTGTACCAGTTCAATGCTCATTGATTGTCCCCCAAAAAATTCAAATAATCGCGTGCTTTCAATCTCTATGTAAGACTGATTTTTTGTTATTTATTAGTAAATTCTCCTGTAATCTCTCCTTTTTGTAAAATATGCCCTTTAGCCTCTTTTAAAAAGGATCTTTTAAAAACATTCGCAGACAAATTCATTTCACAATCTAACGCATACAGTGTAAACCTATATAAATGGCTCTTCCCTTTTGGTGGTTTGGGTCCTGCATATCGATGCCAGCCATAGGCAAGTCCCTGCTTTGCATTTTCATATAAATCTATATTATTACCTGATGAAATCTCTTTTCTTATTATATTTGTTGCCGGGATATTCCAAATAATCCAATGTGTGAAATCTTTTATTGGATGGCTCAAATCTTCCAAAGTAATTGCTATGGTTTTTGCACTTGGCGAAAGATTCTCAATAACAAACTCTGGCGATATATTCTTACCATATCCTGTATATTCAAGACGAAATTTTCCTTGTGCGTCGATTCCACCACATTCAAATTTCAATAGCTTATTTTCCAATTTAACAAGCTCCTTTCTGCTAAACATCAAGCTGTAAACTTCAAATCTTCGTGTGCTTTCAGTCTCTCCACAAGACTGAAAGTTACAAGTGCTTAACCTTATATAAGTTAAAGTAAAAATCATATGCATTAGAGCATTCTTCGAATGAAAGTCTCGTTTCCTTTACCAAATACTCAACCGCATCCTCTTTACTTTTGAATTTGGATAACATTACTGTTGTTTCTGACATCCTGAGCAAAGCGTTCTTGAAATCTTCATAACTCACACCACAATCTACATCATATATTCTACTAGCCAACAAATCCACTAAGTAATCCTTCGCTTCATTTTCAGTTTCAGAACTTAACCTTTCCCCCGAAAACAACTCATTAACTGTAATCCCTAATATCTCACATAAAGATTTATACTTCGAAGCATCTGGTAAGCAGTTTCCGTTCTCCCATTTGGAGATAGACTTACTTGTAACACCCAATTGCACTGCTAATTGTTCTTGTGTTAGTTGCTTTTCCTTTCGACATTCTGAAATGAATTTACCAATTTTTTCTTGATTCATAATGTACTGCTCCTTTCAAAAACATTATAAACCAACTGCTAGCCTCATTACACCCACTCAAAGTAGATATTATGAAACTTCAAACTTTCCGCTCCTATTTTTCATAAAAAACCAATGTCAGCTTATCATTTATCACTTCGCTCTTACCGGTTCTGTAGTATCCCATTTTTTCATACAAATAGCAATTCCCCTCTTCTTGTAAAATGGTATCTAATTCCCACTTCTCATAACCATGTATGTCCTCACATAACTTCATAGCCTTTTGAGCAATTCCTCTGTTTTGATGTTCCGGCAATATAAATATCGGGCTTATTCTTTTCTTCCCGCCTGTCTGATCATCAATAACCCGGATTGCTCCGACCTTAATATGATCTACAACTATAAAATAGTAAAATGTTTCCTTTTGATTTAATCTATGTATCATTTTTTCTAACGGCTCACTTGCCGGGCTGGTTTCATAATCCTGATATTTATCGAGCAGTGCCTGAAACGATTTCACTTGCATTTCCCATAACTGCGCAGCATCTTCCATGGTTGCTCTGATTAATTTTATATTCACAATACTTTACCTCTCACACAATAGTTTCAAAACTGCAACAATCCGTTGTCATCATATTTAAAATCCGGTCCCCAGGCAACTTCCCAATAATATCCGTCCAAATCCGCAAAGTATGCGTGATAACCACCCCAAAAAACTTCCTGAGGTTCTTTTACAATCGTTCCGCCTGCATTTCTTACCAGTTCAATAACATTGTTAACTTCTTCTTTTTTCTCCACATTATAAGTTAGTGTTATGCCACCAAACCCGTTTCCTATTTGCGGCGGGTTACTTTCGTTTATGTCTATTGCCAATAAATCTAATGGATACAATTCAAACTTTGTTCCGGGCGTATCAAAGAAACATACCTGCGGATTGTCCTCTTTGCAATCCGTTTTATATCCCAATCCGTCTCTGTAAAATCTATATACTCTCTTTTCCGAGGAATAAGTCTATTGCATTAATATGTCTGACTCCTTCCTGTTGATCCCGAAACTTGTCCAATGAAATAATATATCTTGGATACCCGTCTTTTATATCTCTAAATGGCCTGTATTCTCTTTCCTTAATTTTTTCTGTCGCTTTCAAATCCTCTCCTTGTAAAGTATACGCCACTTGTATATAAGCATAATTTTGATTTTTGTCTCTTACAATAAAATCACATTCAAGTTTTCCTATCCTTCCAATACTTATCTGATAATCATTACTTGCCAGATACAGATAAACTATATTTTCAAGGCTCGGACCATAGCTTAATCTATTATCCTTATTCATTGCAAAGTAAATTGCAAGATCCGCCAAATAATATTTCTGCTCTCTTTTTATCGCTTTTTTACTTTTCAGATCAAAACGATTACACTCGTAGACAATCTTAGCCTTTTTCAATTCTTCTATATATCCACGCACCGTGGAAGGCTTTGTTGCATACCCCTCTTTTTCCAGACACTCCATCAATCCGGAAATAGAAAAGGGAGCGGAATAATTGTTTAAAAGAAAGGACTGCACTCTCTCATACACAGGTACATTGGATATACGTTTTCTTTTCCTTACATCCTTATCAAATATTTCTCCGATAATTCCCCGCATGTACACCTGTCTTGCACTAATTTCCGGAAATTCAAGCGTTTTGGGGAATCCACCATTTAATATATATTCATTAAACTCTTCTTCCATATCATTGCTGACAGGGATATGGAAAAAACTTTTCATATCAAGATACTCTTTAAAATCTAACGTATATGTTTCAAAATTTAAATATCTTCCTGTCAGTTTTGTAGATATCTCATCACTAAGCAAATATGAATTAGACCCCGTCAAGAACACAGAAAATCCTTCTTCTGCATATGCCTGTATTACACTTTCAAAACCATGTACATTCTGAACCTCATCTATAAAAAGATAGCAGAACATATTCTTTCCAACCATAGTTTCAATTTTTTCTTCCAATTGCTCAGGCGTCCGAATATTTTTGTACCCTCTCTTATCCAGCGGTATATAAATAATCTGCTCTTCAGAAATACCTTTCATTAAAAGCTCATTCATGATACCCTTTAGCAAAAAAGATTTTCCGCATCTCCTGATACCGGTAATGACTTTAATAATATCTGAATCAAAAAACGGGCGAATTTTTGATAAATATTTTTCTCTGGGATAAACATTTTTATACATATCATCTTTCCTTTCCTGGAAATTATTATATCATTAATTCGCGTTTCACGGTACTATTTTTTGTATTTTTTGATTTTTGATACCCTAAAACAATATTTTTATAAATGAAAAAGGCAGCCAATTGACTACCTTTTTCATACTTTCATCATAATTATACCTCTTAATAAATCAAATAAAAAGTACACCGCCAAAATACTCCGGCTCCCCATGTTGATTTCTTATCACAAGTGCTCTACATGTACACGGATCATAAGTACATCCATGTATTGATGAATGAGGCGCATAATATGATATACTTTTTTCCATTCTCCACAAGACGATATACAAAACTTTGATGGCTGTCATTTCGAAGCTGATTTAAGAGTTTTTCTTTTAAATGGTCCTTCTGAAAGAAATGCTTATCCTCTTCACATACCTCCTGCCCTGCGCCCTCTGCTATATAGCCAAAAAAATCGTCACCTTTCCTGTCTTCAATCAGAAGATGGGAGTCCGGATTAATATAATACCGGCTGTATTTGTTCGTCTTTGTATTAACAAGATAAACACGTGCATAATCGGCTATAAGTGATTCTGCTATCTTGTCAAACAATTCTCTATTCCCAATCATACATTAACCTCCTCCATCATCTTGATCAATCACTATATATTGATTAGATCATGATAGGAGTACTCTGTCAAGAAATAGAATCACCTCCATTTTTTGTTTACACCCCGGGCGGAGCATATTATAATTTGTTTATATGATTGCGTTTTACAAGGGAGGATTATTATGGGAAGACATGGCGGCGGATCCAGAAGCGGTGGATCCAGAGGCAGCAGCGGAGGCGGATCTCGGGGCGGCAGCTCCGTAAGATCATCCAGGACACCTTTCCGCGGATGCTACAACAGATCTTACTATGACCGGCACGGAAAATACCACAGTTACTACACCAGCAGCCGAAGTTTCGGTACAACCAGCGGATGGAATGCGTCAACTGTTTTTATACTGTTTTTTGTTACAATTCATATGTTTATCATGGTTTCCGGTTTTGCGTCTAATTTTATTCACTTTGGTAAAAAGGTAAGCGGCGACGCCGACCGGATTTATATCGTGGATCAGGCAGATGCCCTGACTGCGGACGAAGAAGAGCAGGTTCTTGCATTGCTGCAGGAAGTGTACGAAAATTCGGGAATGCCCGTGACAGTCTACACGGATGACTTCGAGTGGCGTGACCACTATGCGAACATCGAGGTATATTCCGAAGAACTATATTACAGCATCGGCATGGAAGAAGATGCCATGATTTTGTTGTATACAACAGATAACAACGAAGACTACTACGACTTTGAATACGATTTCTATTGCGGCGATGACACGGTCCGTTGCTTATCCGATGCATCCTTTGACAAATTAATTGACAATTTCCACAAGGGAATGTCCGGTCTGCATTTATATGATGCCATAGACTATTCGTTCCGCTCTGTCATGGATGAATTGGCTGTATTTTCCATTTACTGGCCGGGCGCACCTGCAGTGTTGATGTTGCTTGCCTTTTACAGTATTTTTTATATTTCCATTTTAAAAAACGTTCGGAAGAAAAATACTGCATATCGTTATTTCAAGGAGCATCCGGAAGAATTGTCTTCCGAGCCGATGGTATTGTACAGTACCTGTCCAAGCTGCGGAGCACCGAACTCGGAGCAAAGCGAAGTTTGCCCGTATTGTAACGGACTTTTAAAAATCAGTGACGGAAAGACAAAATTTATTAAACCAAACTAAAAAATAGGATGGGCTGTCCGTTGGACAGCCCATTTCAGTTTCTAATCCACCTTCCAAACTCTTAATTCCCTTCCATCCAAATTTTCACCCTCCATGGATACCGCCCTTATCCGGCTGTTCTCATAGGTCCGATAATAATAAATCCCCTGATCCAAATTGCAGCAGCTTGCATACGTCGTGATTTCATACGCACCATTCTCCAGTCGCACACAACCTCTCACCTGCTCCACACTCCCCAAAATGTGAAAAAACTGATTGACACTCTCCTCCTCCCCTTCCGATGACACAGAGTTCGCACGCACAAAAGCGGCCCGCACAAAACGCGACGCCGACGACATATCTCCCGGAAGCCCGAGCGCTCCCATACCGCGACTGTAGCTTTCCAAAGGAATCTCCGGCGAAAAACGGTTCACCGGCGGTTTTGCCGTCAGATTTATATAGTTGTTTAAATTAGCCAAATGGAACGGAAACGGCGGATTGTTGGTCAGCACCCCTACCGGATTGTCATAAATTTTCAGTCCTTCCTTCACCGGTTCCACAACGATTGCTCTTTTCTTGTCTGCAATCATAAAATGCAGGGGCGAAAGTGGTAAGCGGCTGTTAAACGGAACTGCGACAATGCGGGTCTGTAAAAGCAGATCCTTCGCCTGCTTCACCGTCTCGCACCGGCCGAGAATCCACGGAATGAGTTCGTAAGGTGCGATATTGTATTTCTCTTCTGACCTCTCCTCATAATGTGCATTTCCCACGAAATGAAGTCCCGCCATCCCCAGTCCTTTTTCATTGATGGCATCAAAATAAAGCGGATAGCCATCCGCAACCAGCGCCATCCCCAGCAGGGCATAGTGAGCATCGCACTCACCATTTACACATTTGTAAGTCAGCGGAAACTTTCTCGGTGTCAGCACCACACTTTCCCCGAATGTGACCTCATAATCTAAATTTCTCCCGAAGTAATGATCTTTGGTATGATAAGTGATCGCCGTGCACATAAAAGTTACCTCCATCAAAAAACCGCAGCCACTTATGTAGCTACGGTTTCAGTATTAGCTTTTTTCTTTTTTTCATTCTTTTTAACGACCTTGAGCTCCTCCTGCTTGAGGACAAATTCTGCTTCTCCTTTTTGTAGCAGAACCTGGTCGCTCTCTTTGTCCTGTTCATCCATGGACTGCCCTTTCTCCAAAAAAGCCGTCGCCTCCTCCGGCGAAATCAGCTCTCTGAGCTCTACTGCATGGTTATCCACCGGTATGTATGCAACTTTTTCTTTCTGATAGACGGAGCGAAGCACATAGTAGGCTACTGCATTTCCTTTTTTCGGTGCCAGATTTGTCACATCATCCACGCGACACACGCCCATCGTCTCACTGTATATATAATCTTTCTTTTGAAACATTCTTTTCCCTCTTATCTTCGGAATGTTAAATCACTCTTCGCACTGCGAGGATTGTTCGGTAAGTAGCATATCCGTAAGTGATACCGGTACGCTCCGTGCTGGCATGAACGATCTGTCCGTCGCCCAGATAAAGCGCCACATGTCCGGCGTAACAAATAATATCTCCCGGCTGCGCATCCGCATAGTCAACTGCTACACCGCAGCTTCTCTGGCTGAAGGAATCACGCGGAATCGAAATACCGAAATGCGCAAATACAGACTGGGTAAAACCGGAACAATCCGCTCCGTTTGTCAAAGAAGTTCCGCCAAACACATAAGGATTACCTACGAACTGACATGCATATTCACAAATCTGTTGTCCGAGTGAAACATCATCATCCAACTCATCTCCGGCTCCGGCACTGAGGTCATCATCCTCATCCGATTCGCCGTCTTCCCCGTCGGAATCCTCACCATCCTCGTCTTCTTCCGCCTCTTTCTTTTTGCGCTCCTCTTCCTCTTTTTTCTTGCGCTCTTCCTCTTCCATTTCTCTGATCTTTTTATTCTGAAGCTCCAGCTGTTTCTTATAAGCAGCCGCCTTTTCTTTTGCGGTTTCTAATTGAGAATCGAAATCTGCTACCGTCCGGCGCTTGAGGGCAACCAGAAGCTCCAGGCTTTCTTTTTCCTGTTCCAGCTCGTACTCTGCTGTCTTCATCGCACCTTTTTCTTCGATCAGCGTTGCTTTGATATCTTCGATACTCTGTCTGTTTTCGACATATTCAATTAAAAGCTCTCTGTCGTAGCTGTAAATCTGTTCGATGTACTCCGCCTTATTCATCATTTCCGAATAATTGATTGCACCGAGAATCGCCTGCATATACGCAGAATCTCCCTGCTCATACATGAATTTTATACGTTTTTTCATGTCCTCATACTGCTGCGTCTCTTTTTGCTGAGCCACATCGAGATTTTTCTGGGTGATATCAATTTCTTTTTGTTTCAGCACAATCTCTTCTTCCAAAATCTCGATACTGGTCAGTATATCAACAAGCTGATTATTCATAAACTCAAGCTGAGTGTTGACTTCGTCCCTCTGAGACTGGATATCTCCGATTTCGCTGGTTATTTGATTTAAATTTTGCTGGGTCTGATTTCTTTGATTCTTAACACCCGAAATAGTGGTTGCCCATGAGGGAACCACTATTTGAGCTGTCAATATGATACTCAATGCCAAACAATGAAATTTTTTCATCTGATCACCATCAAATTATTCTGTCTGTAAAATAAATCCTTCTGTCGGATCTTCTTCGAAGTCTTCCTCTTCTGTGTATTCTTCGTCTACGATCTCTCCGTCTTCTCCGACAACAATGACATCTTCATCATTCACTTCTTCATCGTCGAGATACTCTTCGTCTTCCATTTCATAGTACTCATCTGACAAAACGGAAATCGGATCATTCTCTATAATTGTAACACAAGTTGCAAGATATTCATATACTTTCGCAGCCAATACATAATCATAATATGTTCCGGCTCCGATATCTTTCATCAAAGCATCTGCGGATTCATAACCATAATCCTCATATTCTGCCTCTGCCTCCGCCTTTACGTCAGCATCAGACAACTCGATTCCCGCTTTTTTTGCAATGGCAGCAACTGCTAACTTTTCTTTGGAAGTCTCGATAGCGGAGGTATTTGTTTCTTCCTCGAAACTTTCTTTTGTATAACCCATATACTCGGTAATAAATTCGTCGAAGGTAACTCCGTAGTAGCTTGCGTACATTTCCGCATTTTTCTTCACGGTTGCTTTCGCATCATCGATCATTTCCTGCGGCGGATCATTTACGGTACAAAGTGCATATACCTGCTCCCAGACAGCACTTTCTCTTTCTGTCTTATTGGTAGTATCACAGTTTTCCTGAAGATATGTCTTAATATCTTCTTTATATGCTGCAATTGTGTCAAAACCAAGGTCAAAAGATTTGATCAGCGCATCTGTCACTTCCGGCATTTCCTTTTCATTGATAGAATTTACCGTCACATCAAAGGTTACTGCCTGACCAGCAAGCTCTTCATTCTGGTATCCTTCCGGGAATGTAAGGTTGAGAACCAATGTCTCTCCGACTTTAGCTCCGACCAGCCCTTCCTCGAAACCGTCGATGAAAGAGCCGGAACCGATTTCAAGGTTGTGCCCCTGCGCTGTTCCGCCGGCAAAAGCGACTCCGTCTTTTTTGCCCATATAATCGATATTGGCAACATCGCCTTCCTCCACCGTTGTCTTATCCGAAGGCGTATACTTATAAAGATCCATAGAATCTACATAGTATTCTACTTCATCCTGAAACTGTGTCTCTACATCCTCATCTGTGTAATTCACCACATCCACCGTAACCTGCACGGAAGAGAAATCTCCGAGCGTCACGTAATCATCCGGATTAAAGTCTTTGCTTGAAACCACACCGACCTCTGTTGTCTCTGTCGCTGTCGCTGTTGCTGCTCCTTCTTCCTTCTTTTCGGCATCGGAACCGCAGGCACAAAGGCTCATCACCATTCCGGCCGCAAGCAGCATCGCCAATAATTTCTTTTTCATATCTAAAATCTCCTCGTTATGTTTTTGATGAATGCATCCCTTTACTTATACCACATTTTTATTTTCCTTGAAAGCCTTTGTAAAAAATTCATAAAGAATTCATACTTTGATTCATAGTTTCTTGCACTTATAAAAAAAGAATGTTACAATACCTATGTTTGTAACAGATTTATGAAGGAGGGCTCTATGAACACCGCAACGATTGTACTTTTAGTTATATTGGCCATTATGATCATTGCCATCATTGTTTTATATTTTGTAGGCAAAAAGGCACAGAAAACACAGGCAGAGCAGCAGGAAATGATGGAGGCAACCAAGCAGACCGTCTCCATGCTGATTATTGACAAGAAGCGAATGAAAATCAAAGATTCGGGACTTCCGCAATCGGTAATCTCCCAGACACCGAAGCTTATGCGAGGCACGAAGCTTCCGATTGTAAAAGCAAAAGTCGGTCCGCAGATTCTTTCCCTTGTCTGTGAAGAAAAGATTTATGACAAAGTTCCTGTCAAAAAAGAGGTAAAGGCTTCCGTCAGCGGTATCTATATTCTTGACGTAAAAGGTATCCGCAACAGCAAAACTGCCGAACCGGAAAAGAAAAAGAATGTGTTCCAGCGCGCTTGGGCCACAGCCAAAGAAAAAGCCGGTGTAACTCAGGTAAAATAAAAAAACGAGACTGTATCTTGTGTACAGTCTCGTTTTATATACTTACATAATTTCTATTCCGCTTTCACGGGAGCGGATCTCCATATGGATCTCGCAGTCCGCAAGCGGCTCATAGTTAGCCTCCAGCAAATATGTGGCATCGACACAGATACGGTCTTCCTCCTCTGTAACTTCCACACCTCTGGTATCAATCCCCAGCATCATATCTCCGTAAGGAGTTGCATAGCAACAACTGTTTTTCCGGTTCTCTTCAAAAACCATGTTGACGTTGAGCAACCCTTTTTTGCTCACGGTCAGATCGCCTTCTTTGAATTTCATCATGCTTTTGACCGGCTGCTCAAAGCCTTCAATCATCTCTTCGTAAAGCACATAATGATAATCATTTTTCTTATAGTAATTTCCCTTGTTAATTACTTCCATGCGCTCTGTCTCATCCTGTGCTGTCTGGTAAGATGCCACGGAAATAAGTACATCCTTTGTCATGTCAATACTCCTCAATGTTGATTGTCTTGGCTGACAAAATACCGTATTTCAAAATAGAGTTGGCGAACGTCTTAAACTTTTCCGCTCCGTCGGAAACGAAAAACTGATAACGATTTTCCCCGAGATCCGGTTTTTTGTCCTGCAAAATATTGTGTTGTTCCAGCAAAAGCTTCAATTCTCTCGCCGTCTCATAGGCCGGATTGACCAGTGTCACCTTGTCTCCCATCACGCGACCGATGGTATTGCGGATCAGCGGATAGTGCGTGCATCCGAGAATCAACGTATCGATATCGATATCAATGAGCTCCAAAAGGTAGCGGGAAGCAATTTCATCCGTCACCGGATCCTCCAAAAGTCCTTCTTCCACCAGCGGTACGAAGAGCGGACAGGCTTTTCCCGTCACACTGACCTGAGGTTTTAATTGTTTGATGTATGTAGTATAAATCTCAGAACCGATTGTTGCGCTCGTTGCAATCACACCGACCTTCCCGTTTTTTGTCGCCTCCGCAGCCACCTTTGCTCCCGGCTTAACCACACCGATCATCGGTATATCAATCTCTTTTTCCAATTCATCCAATGCGTATGCACTGGCCGTATTGCAGGCCACCACGATTGTCTTTACATTCTGTGTCTGCAAAAAATGGGTGATCTGGCGCGAAAAACGGGTAACAGTTTCCTTAGACTTACTTCCGTAAGGAACTCTGGCCGTATCTCCGAAATATACGATTTTTTCATTCGGTATCTGGCGCATAATCTCCCGAACGACGGTCAGACCGCCGAAACCGGAGTCAAATACGCCGATCGGTGCATCTTTTAAATGTTCTGACATAAAACTGCTCCTAACTGTTTTTCAGACGCTCGTAAATATAGAACCGATATCGGATTTGGGATTTCTCACAGTCATTGATCTCCTCCCAAAGATTGTTTCGCAATCGGCCATAGGTTCGGGCTGCCGGCTGCTTTGTCTCGACCGGTACTTTCTTCTCCAGACAGGCTCCGGCCGAAAGACCGTGCTCCGGATAAAGCACTCCGAAGAAAAAAGCCATTCCGAACAAAAAACTCATTGCCCCGTACATAAGCGTCTCTATTTTTTTCTCTGTTTTTTCTTTCATTGCATAGCTCCTTTGAGATGTTTCATCTGGTAGGAGTATGCACATTTTTTTCCGATGTATTCCTTTTTCGGTATTTTATCCCGATACCGGAAACATTATTTCAGATTCAAATGCTCCATGATCGTATTGAGCTGATTGTTGATATGCTCCTGAATCTCCTTGACTGCGCGCTCCTTGTCACGGGCTGCAATACTCTCATAGATACGTCTGTGCTCCTCGATAAGAAGCGCATGATAGGAAGAATCTTTGATATATTCGAAGCGATAACGATACATCTGCTCCGCCAGATTGGATATCATCTGTTGGAGACGTTCGTTTCCGGTTGCGCGGATGATCACATCGTGAAGCGCAACATCCGCCTTGGTGATTACCGTCGCATCCTTCGTCTCCGTCACTTTGGCAAAATGGTCACAGGCCTCTTTCAGCTCCTTAAGCCCCTCCTCCGTGATTCTCTCACAAGCGAGTTCCACTCCGAGCGCATCCAGCGCCTGACGCACCTCCAGAACATCCTTGAGGTTTTTGGCCGAAATCTGAGCCACCTCTGCCCCGCGGCGGGGAATCATCGTCACAAGACCTTCCAGCTCCAATTTGCGGATTGCCTCACGAATCGGTGTGCGGCTGACGCCCAGGCGGTCCGCCAAATGAATCTCCATCAGTCTCTCACCGGGCTTCAGTTCACCGGTCAAAATTCCCTGGCGCAATGTCTTGAACACGACATCGCGAAGCGGTAAATATTCATCCATATTTTCTAACATCATATCTTTCATACGTTTTCTCCATTTTGAAAAGTGGTCACGAACAACTGCTTGGCAAGATTAGCTTCTGCTAATTCCTGATAAGCCTTCCGGGCTGTCGGTTCATCTGCAAATATACCGAATACACTCGGTCCGCTTCCACTCATAAGTGCGCCCAGCGCACCTTTATCCATCAGTAACTTTTTAATCTCATCAACGATTGGGTAATCCTCTACGGTTACCGTTTCAAGCACATTTCCGAGACGGCTTACGATACCGTTTAGATCTTTCTCCTCCAATGCGCAAAGCATTCCGTCAATGTCCGGATGCTCATAATTTTCTTTGGCATCCAGCTTTTTATATACTACCGGTGTTGAGACATATATGTCCGGTTTTGCCACAACAAGAAATGCCTGCGGCGGCGCCGGAACCGGTGTCAATTTTTCTCCGATGCCTTCGGAAAGTGCGGTCTGACCGAGCACGCAGAAAGGAACATCCGCTCCGATGCAGACACTCTCCTCCTGCAGTTTCTCTTTGGAAATCCCCAGCTCCAAAAGCTCGTTGACCCCGAGAAGTGTCGCTGCAGCATCGGTGCTTCCTCCTGCCATACCCGCTGCCACCGGGATTCTCTTTTCCAAACGGATCGTCACACCTCTCTGATCACCGGTCAGTCTGCGCAAAAGCAACACCGCCTTGTAGATCAGATTGTCCTCATTGACCGGAAGATTTCCGTCCTCGGTCTCGATCACGATCCGGTCATCCTCCCTCTCGGAAAAAGTGAGCGTGTCACAGATTCCGACATTCTGCATGATCATTTTTACCTCATGATAACCATTGGGTAAAACGCCGGTAACATCCAGTCCGAGATTTATTTTTGCGTATGCATTTCTGGTCGTTGTCTTCATATTGTACCTACCTTGCATTTTGTATACACTGTTAGAATTAATATATACCGAAACAGACAAAAAAGCAACCGGGAGTCACTTCTCCCGGCACTTTTTCCACCTATTCCCTTTCTTTGACAAGCAATAATTTATCTCCCGGTCGGATTTCATCGCCGGTCAGTCCGTTCATCTCCTTTATTTTATTTACCGGCATACAGTATTTCTTCCCGATTTGCCAGAGTGTGTCTCCGCTTGAAACCATGTGAACCACAATCCCCGGCTGTTTTCTCCGCTGCAACTTATCCGGTTCCGATATATGTATATCTGTCACAAGCTGCTTCTCAAATTCTTCAAAAAGAATGCCCGTGATATCCAGTGCTATTTTTACCTCCAGCTCATTTGCATCCAGCATACTCACAAAAAGTTGCTCCAAACTAACTTTTATCCCCGGAAGTACATCTTCTTTTGTTCCCTTTGCCTCCAAAACATAAGAAAACGGTATATTTTCTTCCAGAGAGGAATACGGTATTTTATCATCACTGGTCACATAAAGGCATTTCATGACAATGACACCTTCTATCTGTATTCCGTCGGTTACCTGCGTGCATTCTTCTACATATACTTCTCCCTCGCTGTGGATCAACTGCAGAATCTGCACATTTCCTCCCACCGGTATTTTCTCATTCATTCTGCAAATTCCGTTGTTGCGCACAAGGATTCTGCGGAAGGTTCCGTTTTTCACTTCCGCATCCACATCCTTTTGGGTTCCATACACATCGCTGAGTATCGATATGTTTTCTTCCTCGTACATTTTGATGCTAAGATCCAGCACAAGCTCCATGGCAAATCCACGCTCTTCTCCGTCAAAGTCCGGCCGCACCTCAAAATCACGCCCGGATATGCAGTATCTGATATCCGGAATCATCATTTCCCGGCTTCCCTGACAATCGATGGTTCCGCTAAACGGAAGAGAGGTTTCATAATATTGCAGGTTATCATTCTCCTGCGTACTCTCGTAGAGAAGGAACACGGAAAGTTCGCCGCTAAGCCCGATTTTGTCATCCAACGGCTTAAAATCTAATGAAGCGATTTTCACACTCTGCCATATCAGACGGAATATGTTTGGCATATGCGATGGGAGTTCCAACTCCTGTTTCACCCGATATATGTCTCTTTTACAGATGGCAAGACGCGCCAATTCCATCTGTTGCAGGTGGTACTCAATATGGTCTGCGTCTTCCAGATCACAGGCCGCCTCCTCATCGTAAAGTATGTCGGATTGTAAGCATAAGGTAACTACACTTCTTGCACTGAGTTTTCGTGAGTTGATTACACTGATTGACAGATCTTCTATCTTCCAGTTTACATCCATCACGTCGCCGGGCTGTGCTTCTTCCACATAGATTGTCTCATCAAACGGTATTTTCCCTTCAATGCGCGCCAGCTTTTCATCGTCATCCTCCGTCAGGTACAGAAGGAACACTTCCAGAATTCCTTTCACCTGCGCATGGTCCTTCCACACCTTCACATCCGAAACGATAACGTTGCCTTCCTTGAAAATAATCTTACTTAAATCCGGACTGATCTCCGGAAGATTGATATCATCCTCAAGACTCATCTGGCTGACTGCTCTGCATTTTACCCTGTCCATATGTATGTTATTGCGTACGATGTTCATAAAAAACCTCCCGATTTCTTGATACATTGTATGTACTAAACCGGGAGGTTATGTCACTTATTTTACTTTACGCAGCCGACAATCTCATTGATGTCCGCGATTCCTTTTTCCTGCATAAACTTCTCAATACCTGCTACCGTCTCTACGGTTGCATATGGATTAACAAAGTTCATAGCGCCGATGGAAACAGCTGTCGCACCCGCCATCATAAATTCGATGGCGTCTTCTGCATTTGCAATACCGCCCATTCCGATAATCGGAATGTTCACGGCGTTAGCCACCTGATACACCATGCGAACCGCTACCGGTTTGATGGCCGGACCGCTCATACCGCCTGTTTTGTTAGCAAGTGCAAACGATCTTCTGTGAATATCGATCTTCATTCCTGTGATTGTGTTGATGAGGGAGAGGGCATCTGCGCCTGCTGCCTCCGCAGCCCTCGCCATCTCGGTAATGTCCGTCACGTTCGGACTCAGCTTCATAATCACAGGTTGCTTTGCTTTCTTTTTAATCTCTGTCGTAATCTCAGAAAGCGCTTTTGCGTTCTGTCCGAAGGCGATCGCGCCCTCTTTTACGTTCGGGCAGGAAACATTGATCTCCAGCATGTCCACCGCTTCATCGGAGAGACGCTCCACTACTTCCACGTAGTCTTCGATACTCTTTCCGCACACGTTGACGATTACTTTTGTATCATACTGTTTGAGGAATTCCAAATCTCTTTCTACAAACACTTCAATGCCCGGATTCTGAAGACCGATGGCATTGAGCATACCGCCGTAGGTCTCCGCAACACGCGGTGTCGGATTGCCCGGCCAAGGTACATTGGCCACACCCTTTGTGACGACAGCACCCAATTTATTTAAGTCTACAAACTCGCCGTACTCCATTCCCGAACCGAAGGTTCCCGATGCGGTCATGACCGGATTTTTAAATTCTACTCCTGCAATTGTAACTTTTGTATTCATCAGATCATTACCTCCTTTGCATCATAGACCGGTCCGTCGGTACAGATTCTTGCATTTTTTACATGAGAATGATGATCTACTTCTTTGGTGGTGCACACACAGCCCAGACACGCTCCCACACCGCAGGCCATTCTCTCCTCCAGAGAAATGTATGCTTCCATTCCGTTAGCTTCTGCAAACTGTTTGATTGCACGGAGCATCGGCATCGGACCGCAGGCCATGATAATATCCCCTGTCAGGTCATTTTCCTTTATAGCATCCATAACAGTACCTTTGCTTCCGGTGCTGCCATCCTCCGTCGCCGCATAAACCTGCGTATATGGCTTGAAATCCTCATAAAGGAACAGCTCGTTGCGATAGCCGAGGATTGCACGGATACTCTCGGCTTTGCCTCTGGCTTTCAGCTCTTTGGAAAGCTGGAGCATCGGAGGAATACCGATTCCTCCTCCCATAAGAAACACTCGTTTTCCGTCTGCTGCTTCCAGCGGGAAACCGTTTCCCAGTGTTCCGAGAATGGTGATTTCTCCGCCTGTGTGATATTTTGAAAACTCTTCCGTTCCCTGTCCCGCCACGCGGTATACGATACGAAGCATCGTCTTGTCTTCATTTACCTCGCATATACTGATCGGTCTCGGAAGGAGTGTCGCTTTGTTTTTCGGATATACGCTGATGAACTGACCCGGCTTTGCGTCCTTCGCCAAATCTGTCTCGATCCACATATCATAAATATCGGTTGCAATCTCATCCTGTCGGAATACCTTTGCAACTACTTTTTTCTTCTGTGCCATAGTCTGATCCTTTCTGTCTTTTATTTACTTCTGTCAAAAGCAATCTCGCCTTTGCATATCGTCATTTCAATCGTACCATAAAATGTTTGTCCGAGGAACGGGGAATTGGAAGAACGGGACAAAAATCGTTCAAAAGTAATCTCCTTATCATCATCAAAAAGGATAATATCTGCTTCTTTTCCCTGCTCTATGGTTCCGTACGGAAGATGATACATCTGCGCCGGAGCCAGACTCATTCTCTCAAAGAGCTGTGGAAGCGTCAGGTAACCGGGCCTTACAAGGTGAGTTATCGCTAACGCAAATGCGGTCTCCAGTCCGATGATTCCGCTCGGTGCTTCTGTGACCGGCCGGCTTTTCTCCTCGCTGCTGTGCGGTGCATGATCCGTTGCAATCAAATCGATCGTTCCGTCTGCAAGACCCTCAATCACAGCCAGTCGGTCCGCCTCCTCGCGGAGCGGCGGATTCATCTTGGCCAGTGTACCATGCATGATGGCCGCATCCTCCGTCAATGTAAAGTGGTGCGGTGTCGCCTCCGCATGAATGTTATTCTGCCCAAGCTCAGCTGCCCGTTTCTTTGCCCCGCGGACCAGCTCCACGCTCTCCTTTGCGCTGATATGTTGTACATTAAATGCTGCACCTGTCTCAAGCGCAATCTCAAGATCTCTTTTTACCAGACTGATCTCCGCCATGCGGTCCGAACCGCCGATACCGAAGTGTGCGGAAGCCCTTCCTCGATTGATCCCGTTATTTTCAATATAGGAAGGATCTTCCTCATGAAAACTGAGCGGTACATCGAGCTTTACAGCCTCCTCCATGGCTTTTCGCACCAATTCCTCGGAGAGAATCGGGATTCCGTCATCGGTAAATCCCACTGCCCCCGTCGATTTCAGTGCCTGCATATCCGTCATTTCTCCTCCCTGCAGAGACTTGGTGATTGCACCGCAGGTATGCACATGGATCGCTGTCTGCTGCCCTTTTCCGATCACATAGGAAAGCGTTTCTTCGTTATCTACCGCAGGCTTCGTATTCGCCATGAGGACCACCGCCGTAAAACCGCCGGCCGCAGCTGCCACTGCACCTGTTTCGATATCTTCCTTATAGGTAAATCCCGGATCACGGAAATGCACATGCACGTCCACAAGTCCCGGTCCGATTTTTTTGCCGGATGCATCAATGATCTGCACCTTTTCGCCGCAACCGGAAATATCAATATTCTCTGCAATCTCTGCAATCTTTCCGTCTTTTATTAAAATGTCTTTTTGATACATCGTCCCGCTCTGCGGGTCAACGATCGTACCTCCCTGAATCAGTTTCATCCGGAGTTCCTCCTGTTTCTTTTCTGTCTCTTATCATACACCACTTTATCAGTCAAAAACAACTGTCATATCCTGATATTCTGTTTTTATTACAATATACGGATAGGTCGGTGTTTTTGTCTGCGGCTCTGTCTGTGACGGACCGATCAGTGCAGTGGAAAAATATATTGCATTGGACGTCTGATACACCTCTTTTACCTGTATGCTGTAACCTCCACGGGGCTGCTCGCCGTATCCCTGACAGATGTAAAGATATTCTCCGTCCCGGTATGTCATCTTAAATGGTGTCTGTCTTTTTTTCTCCATCAGACTTTTCAGTTCCGCCGGCAGACGGTCCTCGCTTGTCACCGTATATTCCAGATCCCTCACTTTTTTCTGATCCAGTTTGTCACTTTTACATCCGATCAAAAAAAAGGACAGCACAAAAATACCGATCCAAACAAGTCTCTTTTTTATCAGTTTCAAATGTATTCTCCCAAACTTTCTTCTTTATATTGTATGGAGCCGGCGCAAAAATATGACGGTTGTTATTTGGGTCTGTTTGGGCTATAATATGTACTGTTTAGTGGAGAAAGGATGTGAATTATTATGTTAAGATTTTTTGCGATTATCATCTTTTTGATATTCTTTTTAATATTGACAATTCCGCTACTGATTATCGAATGGATCATTGATAAATTTCATCCGCAGCTGAGGCGCAAAACATCCAATGCCATTGTGAAATGGGGATTCCGCTGTTGTCTCTTTTTGGCCGGAACCAAAGTGACGACCATCGGACTGGAAAACATTCCGGAAAATCAAGCGGTGCTTTTCGTAGGTAACCACCGAAGCTATTTTGATATTATGCTGCTTTCCCAGTATGTGAAGGGACCAATCAGCTTTCTTGCAAAAAAAGAAATGCTACGCTACCCGTTGCTGTATCACTGGATGAAACGTATCGACTGTACCTTTATCGACCGCAGCGATATCAAACAGGGATTGAAAACGATTCTTGCCAATATCGAACTGCTCAAAGAGGGCGTTTCCGTTTCCGTTTTCCCGGAGGGAACCCGCAATAAAACAGACGAGCTCCTTCTTCCTTTCCATGACGGAAGCTTTAAGATGGCAGAGAAGTCCAAATGCCCGATTGTCGTTATCACCTACAACAATACACGAAACATCTTCGAGGCTCATATGCCGCGTGTTGAGAAGCAGCATGTAATTATGGAATTTTCCAAACCGTTTTACATGTCGGACTTAGCTCCGGAAGATCGTCGTCACATCGGAAAATATGTCAGCAATATATTAATTGAAACACATGAAAAAAATAAGGAATTGGTCTAGTCGGCCAATTCCTTTATTATTGTCTCAAACGCCATTCCGTGCGATGCCTTGATCAGAAGCGTATCATCCTTCTCAAGCAGCACATCCTTTTCTTTGATAAAATCTTCTTTTGTTTCATAGTGATAACATTTCAACGGACCGCCCTGCGCACCATTGTATATATGGCGGGCATTCTGGCCGATGCAGATGAGCACATCCGCTCCGGTTGTCTTAGCGTAACTTCCCACACTCTCGTGAAGTGCATCCGAGTTGCTTCCCAGTTCAAACATGTCACCTAAAATCGCTACTTTTCTTCCTTCTGCCTCGGAGAGCAGATCGAGCGATGCCTTCATAGAAACCGGATTTGCATTGTAGCAGTCATCGATAATCACATAGGTCTCACCCTTCATGATATGACTTCTTCCGCCGATGGCTTCCACGGATGCGATTCCTTTTTCCATCTCATCCGGCGTCAGTCCCAGAATATCCGCAACACAGACTGCTGCCATGGCATTTCCTGTCTGATGCACACCCGGAACCTTAATCTTTGCATGAACGGTCTTATCCCCTATATGGATGTCACATTCCGTTCCGAATAAGCCACGGCTTACTATATTTTCTGCATAACACTGTCCGTTTCCGAAAAAGTACGGTTGCTTTCCGCTAACCTGTTTTACGGTGCACAGCTTGTCATCATTTCCGTTGAGAACTACGAACCCGTCTTCTGACAAACCTTCGAAAATTTCGGTTTTCGCCTTCAGGACACCGTCCCTTGTTCCTAAATTTTCCAGATGGCACTCGCCGATGTTGGTAATCACACAAATGTCCGGACGGGCAATCGCCGTGAGTCGGCTCATCTCGCCGAAATCACTGATTCCCATTTCCAGAACCGCCACCTGATGTTCCTCGCGGATGCGGAACACCGTGAGAGGTAAGCCGACTTCGTTATTAAAATTACCCGCTGTTTTCAGTACCTGAAATTTTGCGGATAAGGTTCCTGCAATCATTTCCTTTGTACTTGTCTTTCCCACACTTCCCGTGATACCGACTACCTTGCAGGAAAGCTGACTGCGATAAAACGCCGCCATATCCTTGATTGCCTGAAAGCTGTCCTTTACGAGTATATACGGACACTCTGTCTCCGGCTTTTTCTCTACAACAACGCAAAGTGCACCTTTTTCTATAACCTGCCCCACAAAGGAATGACCGTCCACACGCTCTCCCTTTGTCGCAACAAAAAGCCAGTTTTTTTCTATTTGTCTGGAATCAATGGAAATTCCTTCCACGCACTGCCCTTTTATAGCTTCCGAACCGTGGTAGATTCCGCTGCATACCCGGGCAATTTGTTCCGGGGTCATGTTTTTCATCATATACTGTCACCATTTCATCAATTATTTTTCATATTTGCGCAGAGACACCTCAATCAGCCATTCACAGAGCTGATTATAATCATATCCTACCTGGCGGGCTTCCTGCGGAAGCAAAGATGTCGGTGTCATTCCCGGAAGAGTATTTGCCTCCAGACAGAACATATTGCCCTCGCCGTCCATCATAAAATCCATGCGGGCGTAGGATTCAATGCGAAGAACCCGATATGCTTCCTCTGCATAATGCTGCATTTTTTCCGTCAGCTCCGGAGAAATTTCAGCAGGACAGGTCTCAACTGCACTTCCTGCCTGATATTTATTTTTATAATCATAAAATCCGCTGATCGGCGCAATCTCAATCACCGGAAGTGCCTTTCCTTCAATGACACCCACAGAAAACTCTCTTCCCTTTATGTACTGCTCCACAATTACATTGGAATCATATGTATAAGCCTTCTCAAGGGCTTCCCTGCACTCCGCCTCATTGTTTACCATGTAGACACCTACGCTGGAACCACCGTTACAGGCTTTTACCACCGCCGGATACAAAATGTTTTCCGGAAGGTCATCGCCCTCTTTCATAGCAATTCCCTGCGGCGTCGGAACACCGGATGCAGCAAAAATCTCCTTGGCAAACCCTTTATCCATGGCAATCGCCGCACCGAGCGGTCCTGTTCCCGTATATTTGATTTCCTCAAGGTCAAGTGCTGCCTGCACTCTTCCGTCCTCGCCGTTGGCGCCGTGAAGTCCCATAAATACAATGTCCGCCTGATGGCAAATATCCAGAACATTCGGACCGAAAAATCCTTTTCCGCCCCGGATTTTTTTGATTGCTTCAATGTCCGGATCGCTCTCACTGATTCCTACCGTCTCCTGTGCCCAATCCTTTTCTGCTGCGAAGATATCCTTCGCATCATCCCCTTTATATCCCATAAAAACATCCAACAGAACTACCTGATGGCCGTTCTGTTTCAATGCCTGATATACCATTTTGCCCGTCACCAGAGAAACATCTCTCTCCGTGCTGGTTCCTCCTGCCAAAACTACAATTTTCATTCTGTCTCCTCACTTTCTGCAAGATTCGCAAGAATCAAAAGCAATGTGGATTTCTGCTCATGGGAAAGATAAATTTCTTTCATATCATGAACAAGCGCATGAAGCTGCTCTTTACAAACATTTCGATACTCACGGCTAACTATAATATAATCCGCCATCGTAAGCCAGGTGGATTTTTCCAGAGATGTCTTCTTCTCATCAATGAGTCCGAAGGCCTTTCTCGGTGAATCGTTTAAATACTCTCCGCACAACTCCATCATCTCCGACATCTGTTTGTCACAGATGTTCAGATCTGCCCCCTTTGCAGACGTCATATAAAACAGATTTCCCCACAAAACATAATCACACAATATATCCTTATCCTCAGACAAAACCCCATATCCATTAGCCTGTGCTAACGTCTCTTTTCCACTGTAGGCTTCCTTTATCACCGCATGATAAGAATAGTTCCCGGAAGCCCGAAACAGCGCAGCTGCTGCCATGTATTGCTGGTCGCCGGTCATCTTGAAGCGCAATGCGTTCTGATAGGCCTTTTGCGCCTGCTGCAAACTTTGTCCTGCCAGCGGTGCATTATATGGCTGAATCACTGTATATGCTGTTGCCATGGCCGAAGCAAACAGGTAATCCTCCTTGATACCCTGTTCCTCTGTAACAGACGGATCTGTGTAATTCGGTCTCTCTCCCGTTGCCCGATCCGCCAGAACTTCCTGGCGCAATTCCAAAAGCCATTGCAAATGCTCCTCCAGCTTTTTCTCGTACTCCTCATCGAAGGACTCCCCAAAAAACTGGTAAGCCGTAGCTAACTTTTGAAACGAGTAGTAAATCTGCATTCTTTTGACATAGGTATCTGTTTTACCGTAATATTTGCCGGGGGTCAGTGTGAGAAACTCCTCCCCTAGCTCATTTCGCTGGTTCTCATATCTGCCCTCGTCAATACGGAACGTATGGGACTGCCCTATAATAGCAGTCTGTATGTAATATACGCCCGGTTCGGTAATGTTAGAAAAATCTCCCCGATAAACATTTTTTCCGTCCACTTTTTGGTTCGACATCTTTCTAATGGTTCCCGAATAAACCCTTGTATCAGTGGCACTGTCGTAAATATAAAAGGTATCAGAAAGCTCCTCACCTACAAAGTATGCATACTTCTGATCCTCCGGCGTATATCCTAATAAATCAACATATATATTTGAATTCACCTGCGGTCTCTTAAAATTCTGCTCGTACTCTTCTTCTCCGATGAAACCTTCTCTCTGCTCCATCTCCGCTTCATAATCACTCTGCACATCCGTTTCCGCAACAGTAGACTCTGCAACGGTATCCGGCTCCGTGACAATATCCGGTATCGTCCGGCATCCGGATAAAAAAGTCATGCAGATCAGACAAAAAAACAGGTTCTTTCCTCTGGTCTGAAATCTCTTCTGCATTGTAAAAAATCAACCTCCACACACGTTTGTATTATACCCTACGCATGGGAACAGGTAAAGAGTTAAAGAGACATTTCTGCATCGCGATAAACAATTTTTCCGTCGATCATGGTAAAGAGAACTTTGGAAAAGGTCTCAAACGGATGTCCCCTAAACAACACAAGATCCGCAAGTTTTCCCTCTCGGATACTTCCCACCTTATGATCCATTCGGCAGATTTTTGCAGCACCTATGGTAATTGCTTCCAGCCCCGCCTCCATGGACAGTCCTTCCTTTACCGCCAGTGCAGCGCAGAGAGGCAGGGATTGTATGAGCGACACCGGATGGTCCGTTGTCACTGCAACTGTTACTCCCGACTTACTCAGCTGTCCCGCTGTTTTAAATGCCATATTCTGCACCTCGATCTTGTTTCTGCTGGCCAGATCCGGACCGACGATCGCCGGATATCCCGACTCGCTTATTTTCTCTGCAATCAGATGTCCTTCACTGCAATGATCGAGCGTAATGTCAAGCCCGAACTCTTCGGCTATACGCATTGCCGTCAGTATATCATCTGCTCTGTGCGCATGAACCTTCAACGGAATTTTCCCGGAAAAGACATCCCGGTAACAGCCGAAGCGAAATTCCTGCTGCACATCTTCTTCCTCACCGGGTGTCTGAACATCAGGATACTTCTTTATATAATTTCTTGCCCGGCTCAGTTCCTCCCGGAGCATTGCTGCAATGGACATACGGGTATAAGGACTGCTGTCCTTCATTCCGTAATTCATTTTCGGATTTTCCCCGAATGCGACCTTCATGGCAGCAGGTGCCAAACGCACCATATCGTCGATGCATCTTCCGTGATTTTTTACGAACGCAAATTGTCCTCCGACAACATTCGCGCTTCCCGGTCCGATCATCGCCGAGGTTATTCCGGCTGCGACTGCGCTGTGAAAAGCCGCATCCATGGGATTAATAGCATCTACAGCCCTCAAATACGGCGTCAAGGGATCCACACATTCATTGCAGTCATCCCCTTCTCTTCCCTTTTTCTCCTCTGTAATACCCATGTGGCAATGTGCTTCGATAAAGCCGGGAAGTAACATATTTCCCCTTGCATCCACCGTCACGGATCCCGCAGGAACTGCAATATTTTCTCCCACCTTCAGAATCTTGTCATCCTCTATGAGAACCGTTCCTTTTTCGAGAATTCCCGTCTCTTTTTCCATCGTAACTATCTTTGCGTTAATGACAGCGATCATAATTATCTCCTACTGCAACAAATCAAGCGGATCTATCGGTTCTCCGTCTCTGGTAACCTTCAGATACACATGATCACCTTCCACGGAATAATATTTGCTTACCTTAGCCACATATCCCAAAACCTGTCCTCTTGCAACTACATCGCCTTCCTCCGCCTGAAGATTCTCCAGTTGTCCATAAGTAACTTCATAGCCGCTTCCCATATCCATGACTGCATACCGACCAAGCTCCGGCGACTTTCCGATTTTGACTACCTGACCGCGGGCAACAGCACTGACCGGATTTCCCTGCTGCGCACTAATCAAAACAGCCGGATTATATTTATACTGTTCCAACGTTGCAAAATAAACCGCACTGTCCATGCTGTAATTCAGGATCACATCACCGACCGCCGGCCAACCCATTCCATTTTCCGGATCAAAAGCCAACTCCACAGACTGTAACACTACAGAATCGGAAGCGGTCTCCTGTGCCTGCTCATCGGATGATTCCTCTGGCTCCGGATTTTCCGTCTGCTCTTTCCCGATCTGTTCTTCCCCGGCCTGCTCTTCCCCGGTCTTCTTTTCGCCGGCCTGTTCCTTTGGTTCCTCGTTTACCACATCACTGCCGCTGACTCTGGCAAGGGAAGCACCTCTATTCAGTTCCGGATCATTTGCAATGCTTGCATTTTCACTGATGTCTTTGTTTAATTGTGCCAGATCAACTTTATAGTCCGATGCACTTTCCATGGTCTGATTTACATAGATTGCCGTCGCAATACATCCTGCGATTACGACCGTGGTAGAAAAAATAAGACTTCTCTTTTGCTTTTTATTATTTTTTTGCATATTTATCACCTCAGTGATAGTGTCTCCTGTTTTCTGTCTTTTATTCCATTTTTTGAAAGGTTACATCAGCAAAAAAATAATCAATGATTTCCTTGTAATTCTTATCCTTTGACGCAAGAATATTTCCGTAATATTGATCCAGACCGAAACCATGTCCGGAGCCCTTCACCGTAAATATGTATTCGTCGTTTTTTTCCTTCCACGTAAAATTGGAAGATGCGATTCCCAGTTCCTCTCTCAGCTGTTCACCCGTCATCTGCTGTCCGTTTCTTTTTACGGAGATCACATATCCCTCCTCCGTCTGCTGATTCTTCTCCAACGTTCCTATCTCTGCAATCTTCACTTTCTTTTCCGAAATATATGTCCGGTCACTGAGATTATCCGCACATTCAGTTGCTTTAAGATAACCAAAATCTCCTTCCTCCGTCAGCTCCGTCCCGTCTCTTGTCCTGCCCGCACTCATACCATGATAATAACCGTCAATCACATTTCCTGCGTAGGTCAGATAAACTCCTTGTGTATCCATAACTGCTGAAGTACATTTTTTTAAATTGTCCTCATAAGTCTCTCCCCATGCACTCTGCATCCGGCGATCCGTCCAGAAATCCCCTTCTCCCGCCTTCAGCGCCACGACCTTCATTCCCTGTTCGTCCGGCTCTGTCTCTTCATACATCCGGCAGAGTGTACTTCGAAGAACGATGACCTGTGCTTTGAGAACTTCCTCCTCATAGGATATGGGGATACTCGCTGCCAATGCTCCAATCAAAAAATGCTCTACCGGTAACCTTAGGCAAACGCCATCCTCCTCCCATGCAACAAAATATTTCTGATTGTGAGGCAATTCGGAAAGCTGCTCGTAGTATGTCTGCAACTCTCTTCCTTCGCTTTCTTTATCCAAAAACTGCTCCTTTTGCTGTTTAAAGGAAATGGCAAAGTATGGAAACAGAAGCAAAAAAATAATGACCGCCACCACATCTTTCATCCATTCAAAATCACGTTTTTGTTTCATTTCAGTCTCCTCTCCGTGATAATATATGCGAAAGAACAGGTTGCCATTCACAACAAAAGAGGTTGCCCTAAGACAACCTCTTTCCCTATCTTTTCTTTTTTATTGTGCCAGATCCAGTTGCTGCATGGTTCCGACATTTCCGTTTTCATACAGGAAGATTCCCGTGGAGCGAATTCTTCCGTTGGCCTGATTGTCCTTGAGAGAATTCAAAGAAAAATCTGTGGCCGCCCTCTGCAGACACATTGCCCCCACACCCGCTTCTTTCAAGGTGTAGAGCTCGTCATTTCCGTTTTCATCCTTTGCCCAGACAAGCAATTTTTCAAAAATCGCATCGTTCTCATCAATCCAACCGTTTCCGTCCTCATCGTACTGTGAAAGATCTGCAAAACCATCTCCGCTCTTTGTTCCGAAAAGTTCAGAACCATCGTTGATCACTCCGTCTCCGTTTTTATCCAATGCCAGAAAACCGTTACCGCCTCCTAACTGCGAAATGCTTTCTTTGATCCCGTCACAATCCAGATCAAACTCAAATTTCTGATCAGACAATGTTGTCATAGCAGTATCCAGATTGATGACAAGCGGATCGGTCATCTGCACAAATTCACCGACGGATGTCGTCTGCGCATATTCCTGAAAACGACGACTCATGGAAAGTCCTAAATTGAAATTAATCTCTCTTCCGTCGGATGTCCGAACTGTTCCGACTGTGCTGAACTGCGTCTGCTCTATCTCTTCATGATAATAGCTCATATTCAGCTTAAATTGCCCGAAATTGTAGGTCCCTCCGGTATTTGCGATGTTCTGCACCTGATTATTCCCCGGGTAGTTATTTGCATAACCGTTCATGTAGTCCGTTGCCGGACCCTCGGATTTTCCTCTTCCGGCTCCGATGTTGGAATAGAGCCACCTTATGAGATACTGCACACACATTTCCCGAATAGACTGCAACGTCTTCTTCTCGCTGACAGAAGAAATAGACGACGTCTTATAGGTTGCTCTGCTCGCTATCACGCGGCTGTTTTCGTCAAGCAGGAAATTGCCGCTCTCATCCTGCGTCCCGGTATTAAGTAAGTCTGAAAAGTTATCCTTTTCTAATTCACGTCCTTGAGAAACAGTCATGTCTACCAGGCTGACATTGGCTGTTTTTTTGGTCACAGAAGAATATCTTCTGGCGGATTCCATTCCTATCATACTGGAATCAATCTTCAAATAGTCCCTCCTTAGTTTATAATAGGAAATCAGTTATCAACCGTGTAACCTCTGCAGTATTTATATCGGCTGAATTTAAATATATTTTAGAATAAAAAAGAAGCCCTTGCTTACGGAGTTGTGTTCTCCGCTTGCAAAAGCTTCTTAATTCTTAAATTCTGTTATAGTTGATGAGACAACCCTTCAGGATGATTTCTCTCTCCTCGTCGGTGAGGCCGCCCAGTGTCATTGTGAACTCTACAAGCTCATCTTTTACAACGTAAGCCTTAATCTCATCCCATTTCTCTTCCACTGCCTTCTTGATATCCGGAATGAAGATGTAATCCAGATTTTCAAACGGAAGCTCGCCCTCCGGAATGATGAACGGAAGCATACCCCAGTTGATGAGGTTGGAACGATATCTCTTGGTTGCATACTCGTTGGCAATGTTCGCCCATCCGCCGAGTACCTTCTGACAGCTTGCAGCCTGCTCACGCGCAGAACCGTCACCCGGTTTTACCGCAAAGATAGTGGAACCGATACCAAAAGTCTCGTGAGTAAGCTCTGGGAAACTTTCTTTGATCTTGTCCATCACCGGCTTGATCTCCGGAAGGATCTGACAAGGTTTTTCTGTCTCCTGACCTGCAATCATGGCCTCTCTCGCTTTTTCTGCCGCCTGTACTTCCTTCGCACGACCAACATACTGCGGATCTTTTCTGGAAAGTGTAAATTCAGCAAGTCCGAGCGGGTTGGAACGGTAAGAAGATGTTTCACCGGACGGAATAAGCTCATCTGTCGTCGTAACCGGATCGTGAATCTCGGAAACTACTTTCAAAACAAGATTGTCTGTCAATGCTACCATAGCCGGCCAGTCTTTGATGTTCGGACCAAACTGGATCTCAACCGAAGGATCAGCCACACCCTTGGAATCAAATACGCGGTTTGCGTAAATATTAGCATCGTAATGATATTTGTATTTGCCGATCTCACCGTCAAAATCGGTAGCTGCAGTTAACTGACCTTTGTTTGCTGCGGTTGCTGCGATGGAACGCGCATCCATAAGTGCAACAGAAGAAATCTGTCCGTTCTGAAGCTTAGAACCTTCACGGTTCGGGAAGTTACGTGTCGAATGACGGATACTGAAAGCATTGTTGGCCGGAGTATCGCCCGCACCGAAACAAGGTCCGCAGAATGCAGTCTTCATGATTGCACCTGTCTCCATAATTGTCGCTGCACAGCCATTCTTAATAAGCTCCATATAAACAGGCATAGAAGCCGGATATACGCTGAGTGTAAATCCGTCTGCACCAATGTATTTTCCTTTTAAGATATCCGCTGCTGCACAGATATTTTCGAATCCACCGCCTGCACAACCTGCGATGATACCCTGATCTACCATAAATTTGCCATTCACAACTTTATCCTGCAATGAGTAAGGAACGGCATTGTCAAGGCTGACAGCTGCACGCTTCTCCACATCATGAAGAATATCGGTAAGGTTCGCATTGAGTTCCTCGATGGTGTATGTATTGCTCGGATGGAACGGCATTGCGATCATCGGACGGATGGCACTAAGGTCAATCTCAATCAGACCATCATAGTAAGCAACCTCACCCGGATTCAGCTCTTTATACTCGCCGCTTCTTCCGTGAATATCATAGAAATCTTTGATTTCGTCATCCGTTCTCCAGATAGAAGAAAGACATGTTGTCTCAGTTGTCATTACATCAATGCCGATACGGAAATCTGCAGAGAGAGAAGATACACCCGGCCCTACGAACTCCATCACCTTATTCTTCACATATCCGTTGCCGAATACTGCACCGATAATAGCCAGTGCCACGTCCTGCGGACCGACACCTTTCACCGGTTCACCCTTGAGGTAAACACCGACAACACCCGGCATATTGATGTCGTATGTCTGGCAAAGAAGCTGTTTTACAAGCTCCGGACCACCTTCTCCCATCGCCATCGTACCGAGGGCACCATAACGTGTGTGGGAATCGGATCCGAGAATCATCTTACCGCCGCCTGCAAGCATCTCGCGGGCGAACTGATGAATAACAGCCTGATGAGGCGGAACATACACACCGCCGTATTTCTTTGCACAAGTCAAACCAAACATGTGGTCATCCTCGTTGATGGTTCCGCCGACTGCACAAAGTGAGTTGTGGCAGTTTGTCAGAACATAAGGAATCGGGAACTTCTCAAGTCCCGAAGCTCTCGCTGTCTGGATGATACCTACAAATGTAATATCATGAGAAGTCAATTTATCAAATTTAATTTTTAATTTATCCATATTACCGGAAGTATTGTGTTCTTCCAAAATTCCGTAAGCAATCGTCTGCTTTGCAGCTTCCTGCTGCGTCACGTCTTTTCCTGTTTTTGATTTCACCGCTGCAAGCGCATCGCCGCCATCCGGAATGATTTCTGTTCCGTTTACCAGATAGGCTCCGCCATCATATAACTTAATCATAATGTCCTCCTTAGCTCATTTCGTTTCTTTTCCGAATAAAAGTTTAGCACGGATTTGCATTATCTGCAATCTTTCTGCGGTTTTTCTTTCATATTATATTGACGAACACCGAAAAAAGTTATAGTATAAATGCGTGACGTAGTTTTTTAAACTACATGTTGTAATTTGCAACTAAGTTATCCATGTATAATTTTTATAAAGAAAGGACAGTATGTCATGAGTAACTATATTTTAAGTTGCTGCTCTACTGCAGACCTATCAAAGGAGCATTTTGAAAAAAGAGATATCCACTATATTTGTTTTCATTTTGAGCTGGATGGAAAACAATATGCGGATGATCTCGGCCAGAGCATCCCGTTTGATGAATTTTATCAAGCCATGACAGACGGCGCTGATACCAAAACTTCCCAGATTAATGCAGAAGAATTTATGGAATATTTTGAACCATTTCTGAAAGAAGGCAAGGATATTCTTCATCTCACACTTTCCTCCGGTATCTCCGGCGTTATTAACTCAGCAAAAATTGCTGCCGGTGAACTTTCAGAAAAATATCCGGAGCGCAAGATTTACATTGTTGACTCCCTTGCCGCTTCTTCCGGCTATGGTTTATTAATGGATAAACTTGCCGACCTCCGTGACGAAGGAATGGATATTGAGTCGCTCTCCAAATGGACGCAGGAGAATTTATTAAAACTCCATCACTGGTTTTTCTCTTCTGACCTGACCTTCTTTGTCAAGGGCGGACGCGTATCGAAAACCTCCGGTTTTGTCGGAAACATGCTTAATATTTGTCCTCTTTTAAATGTGTCCGTGGAAGGAAAGTTGATACCGCGTTTTAAGATTCGCACAAAGAAAAAAGCGATTCGCGCTATTGCAGACAAAATGATTTCATTCGCAGAAAACAGAGCAGATTATGATGGAAAATGTTATATTTCTTACTCCGCCTGCTATGACGACGCCCGCGCGGTTGCGGATATCATCGAAGACTCATTCCCGAAACTGAACGGCAAAGTAGAGCTTTATTCCATCGGAACAGTTATCGGAAGCCATACCGGACCGGGCACGGTTGCACTCTTTTTCTGGGGAGATGAAAGAGTAGACTAAAATAACTTTTACCATAAACCCTTAATTCCTATAACCACACAGAAAGGTCGAATTCTTATGAGTAACTACATTTTAAGCTGTTGTTCCACAGCCGATTTGACACAGGAACATTTTGATGCCAGAGATATCCACTACGTTTGTTTTCATTTTCAGTTAGATGATAAAACATATCCGGACGACCTCGGAAAGAGTATTTCCTTCGACGAATTTTATCAGGCGATGTCTGAAGGCGCTGACACAAAAACATCCCAAGTCAATGTGGAAGAATTTTTAGAATTTTTTGAACCATTTTTAAAAGAAGGCAAAGATATTCTTCATCTTTCCCTTTCCTCCGGAATTTCCGGTGTTTATAACTCCGCATGTGTTGCACGCAATGTGCTCACAGAAAAATATCCGGATCGCAAACTTATTGTGATTGATTCCTTAAACGCTTGTTCCGGTTACGGTCTCTTTATGGATAAGCTCGCAGATCTGCGCGACGAAGGCATGGATATCGACACACTTGCTAAGTGGGCCGAGAACAATAAATTGAAAATGCATACATGGGTAATTGCGACCGACTTAAAATATCTTGTAAGAGGCGGACGCGTTTCCAAAACTTCCGGTTTTGTCGGAAACATGCTTAGTATCTGTCCGGTCATCAATTTGAATGTAGAAGGAAAACTAATTCCCCGCATGAAAGTCCGCACGAAGAAAAAAGTTCTTCAGGCGGTTGCCGACAAGATGAAAGAACTTGCACAGGACAGAGAAAACTACAGTGAAAAATGCTATATTGCCAATGCTGCCTGCTACGACGACGCAAAAGCCCTTGCTGACATCGTAGAAGCTGCTTTCCGGAACATGAACGGAATAGTTGTGACCAACCCCTTCGGTACCGTCATCGGAACCCACACCGGTCCGGGTACCGTCGTGCTGTTCTTCTGGGGCGTTGAGAGAGTAGATTAGATATCTTAC
>JAZSMO010000014.1:0-10347 GCA_045535935.1 Lachnospiraceae bacterium
ACTTCATGAATTGATGCAACATTTGGGGTATGACAAATATACCATAATCGCACATTCTTTTTCCGGCTTATACTCACTGTATTATACCAATCAATATCCGGATGAAGTGGAAGCTTTTATAGGAATTGATGCAACAGTACCGGCAGAAATAGAAGAAGCAGACCGTGAAGCATATGCAAATGCAAAGTATGTACGAACAATAATGATTAAGTCAGGATTGGTACGCTTGGCAAGTTCTGAAGAAGTAATTAAGGACCAGTTTCCAGCTGCAAAGGCGGATGAGTTAGAATTGTGCAAAGCACTATGGTGTTCAGCACAGTACAATGATACAAGGCTGAATGAATATAAAAATATGGTCTCTAATGAGGAAAAGTGCATGAAGCTTACATTTCCTGATACCGTGCCTGTCTTGTATATACTTGCAAATGATACCGTAAGAGAAGATGCGAAATGGGAGCAACTTCACAAGGACGTAATAACGAATAAGGATAGCAAGGTATCAAGCATTCCAGGGGATCATTATCTTCATCAATCCAATCTGCAGGGGCTTGTAAATGAAATTACATCATGGGATGTGAGACATTAGATGTCACATAAAATAAAACAGGGTATCTCTTAATAAAATAAGGAAGCTGGTGGTGCGTTATGAGAAAAGTTTATTTAGATACAACGCAAGCAGATATGTGTATTGGCGTATGTGTGAATGATGCGGAAGTTGTTCTGGCGGGAACTGCTGTAAATGCTATGTCTATTAAGCACAAAAATAGCGGATAGATAGTGTTGGAGGATATATAGGTTCTGTAGGGCAATCGACAGATTTAGAAGCGGATATATCTATCTGTTATATTGATGCAGAGAAGAGGTGTTATCTGATTGCTACAAATGGAAATGACTTTTTGAGTAAAGTGAGCAATTGGAAAACACATTTAATGCCTTATAACGAATTTGAATTTGTTTGCTAGTACGGCTGATGTCAGATACCGTTGAAAAGAAACGTAAAACACCTATAATTTTACGGGTGGATTTCCAGTATTAGAAATCGGAACCGTAAAGTGCCAATCAACAATAAAGGGGACGCATACTTTCAGTAATACTGAGAGATGAATCTTGAAGTTGAGGAGAGATATAAAATGGAAATCAGATTGTTTAATCAGGATGATGCTATAGAAACAGCGCAAATGATTGCTGAAACTTTAAGAGTAAGTAACAGCAAGGATTATTCAAGTGAATATATTGAAGCCACTATATCTTCGCATTCAGCGGAGGTCCTAAGTGCAAGAGCTAATGAGGGGCATATGTATGTTGTTTGTGATGGCTCGAAAATCATCGGATGTGGAGCGATTGCAGGATATTGGGGCAGTACAACCGAAAGTATTTTACTGACTATTTTTGTCTTGCCTGATTATCAGGGAAAAGGTGTCGGAAAACAAATTATAGAAACCCTTGAACAGGATGAATACTTTTTACGGGCTAAACGGATCGAAATACCGGCTTCCAAAACAGCAGTAAAATTTTACAAAAAGATGGGATATGATTATAAAAACGGAATGGAAGGAATAGACGAAGAACAGGTATATAGATTGGAGAAGTTTAGATAAATTTTAGGCTTTTAATGAGTCTGAAAGCACGTATGAATTTGAATTTTCTGATATGTTAAAGGCGGATAGTTTGTCCGTCTTTTTCTATTGACAAAGAAAAGGTAATGTGTTACCTTAAAGAAAGTAATATATTACCTATTGGAGGGCGTAATGAATTTAAAGGAAGTAATCGGAAGTGATAAAGTGAATTTTACAGGCGTTGAATCATCCTATTTTCTTTTAGGCTTGCTAAGTGCCTTTGAGAATAGATTTCAGGCAATGGCGGACAGTACCATGAAAGAAATTAGCTGGAAACAGTTTTTTGCAATCATATGTATCAACTTATGCAAAACTCCTCCTACAGTTAAGGAGTTAGCAGAGATCATGGGTAGCTCTCATCAGAATGTGAAACAGATACTGTTGAAACTGGAGAAGAAGGGGTTTGTAAGTATTTCTGTGGATGAACAGGATAAGAGAAAGCAACGTATTGAATTTACGCCATATTGCCAGGAGTTTTGTGAGAAAAACGATGAAATGAGTATGACGCTTTTGAAGAGAATGTTTGAAGGAGTGTCTGAGGAGCAGTTACAGACTACTATACAGACCATTATACAAATTGAAGATAATTTAAAGGAGATTTGAGATTATGAGTAGAGGTATTATTTTATATCAATCTAAATATGGAGCAACGAAAAAATATGTGGATTGGTTAGTGGAGGAACTTGGCTATGATTATGCAGAAACTAAGAATGCTAAAGTTGCTAATTTGCTGAATTATGATGTTATCATTTTAGGTGGAGGTGTTTATGCTTCTGGTATTGCAGGGCTGCAATTCTTAAAGAAAAATATAGGGCAGTTGACAGGCAAGAAGATAGTAGTATTTGCAGTTGGTGCTTCTCCATATGATGAGAATGCAATACAACAGATAAGGGAGCTGCATTTTAAAGATGCACTTAGTAATATTCCATCGTTCTATTGTCGTGGAGCATGGGATGAAGAGAAAATGAAGTTTGCGGATAGAACGCTTTGCAAGATGTTAGAGAAAGCAGTTGCGAAGCAAAATCCAGACGAATATGAACCTTGGCAAAAAGCATTGATGTCTGCAGTGGGGCAAAAGTGTGATTGGACAGATAAAGCGTATTTAGAGCCATTGTTGAAGTGCATTGAAGATTTATAATTTTGGAGGTCTATATGAAAAAGTATGTGTATGCATTTTTATTGTTGCCTATTATTGTGATGAAAATAAAAGAAAGGGAATAAGGTGAAACTTTCAGCATATTAAAGCAAATACAGTTTGTGTGAGTTAAAAAGCCCCGCCTGTTACAGACGGGGCTCGTAATTTCATGAGATATTACAAAAATTATACATTCATTTCTGCAAGATCATAAATCAGCTTCTCGGAATCGGCCCAGCCGAGACATGGGTCCGTGATGGATTTTCCGTAGATTCCTTCGCCGATTTTCTGGCATCCTTCCTCAATGTAGCTTTCAATCATGACACCTTTGACAAGATGACGGATATCAGGATTTACTTTGCGCGAATGCATCACCTCTTTGACGATGCGGATCTGCTGTTCAAATTTTTTGCCGGAATTGTTATGGTTGGCATCGATAACAGCGGCCGGATTCATAAGGTCATGTTCGTTGTATAATTCAATCAAGCGGCTGAGATCTTCATAATGGTAGTTCGGAAAGCTTCTTCCGTATGCGTTGACGGAGCCGCGAAGCACCGTGTGCGCAAGCGGATTACCTGTTGTTTTTACTTCCCATCCGCGGTAGGTGAAGGTGTGTGGATGCTGCGCCGCATAGACACTGTTCATCATTACCGTAAGATCACCGGAGGTCGGGTTTTTCATTCCGGCCGGAACATCGAAACCGCTGACGGTCAGTCGGTGAAGCTGATCTTCCACAGAACGTGCACCGATGGCTACATAGGATAAGAAATCGCATACATAGCGGTAGTTTTCAGGATAGAGCATTTCGTCCGCAGAAGTCAGTCCTGAAATTTCCATTGCATGAATATGCATTTTTCTCATGGCAATGATACCATGCACAAGATCCGGTTTTTTGGAAGGGTCCGGTTGATGGACGATACCCTTGTAGCCCTCTCCGGTTGTTCTCGGCTTATTGGTATAGATTCGCGGAATCAAAATCAGCCGGTCGCTGACTTTATCGTTTACTTTTGCAAGTCTTTCTACATAATCGCAGACAGCATCCTCGTTGTCGGCGCTGCATGGTCCGATGATGACAAGGAGCTTATCGCTTGCGCCGGTCAGTACGTCGGCGATTTCCTTATCTCTCTGTTCTTTCAATTCTGCCAGTGCGGCCGGAACCGGATATTCGCTTCTGATTTCTTCCGGGGTAGGCAGTTTCTGTATAAATTCCATTCCCATAGGTATTTTCCTTTCGTACATATCACTGCGACGTGATTTTTTGTAGCAATAATAAGATTGCATACCTTACATATTATAGTCCACACCTTTGAAATTTGCAAGTTTTCTCAGTGTGATCAGCATTACGGAAATAAGAAAACATTCACTGAAAAATATACCGATCAGATAGCCGGGGATCCCCATGTGCGGAATCAGGAAAAAAACAAATCCGAGGCGGATCAGAAGACATCCCACATTATAGACAAAGGCATGGAATGCTTTCCCGAGCCCGTGCAGAATGCTCGTCAGTATTCCGCTGAGATATAGAAGCGGACAGGCGATGCTGAGCATCTGTATGTAAGTTCCGGCTAATTCGCTGTCAAATAAAAGCTTTCCGAGAAAGGGACCGAAAAGAAGGAAAAAAATGCAAAAAAAACTTCCCATCAGAACGCAGGCAATTACACTTTTTTTTATGGCAGAGCGGATTTTTGCACGGTCCCCTTTTGCACCGGCTTCCGAAATATAAGGAAGCAGCAGGACGGAGACGGAGGAAGTGACTGCACTCGGAAATAGAATCAGAGGATAAGTCATTCCGGTCAATACGCCGTAGTTAGCCAAGGCTTCTGATTTTGTCAGACCGAACATGGTGAGCCGGTGGGGAATATGTACCATTTCGACACTTTGCAGAAAGTTCAGTGCCAACCGATTGGAAATCAGCGGAACGGACATACGCATCAGCTCTTGTAAATGCAAAAAATAAGAAGAGGTTCCGCCATAACGTTTCTGCTTGGAAAGATGCAGATAAAAGGCAGCAAGGCTCAGGACTGTCGAGCAGATTTCTCCGATCAGAATTCCGAGCATAGTTACGGCTATCGAAGGCTCGCAGTGCATATATTCGCTGTAGGTGTAAATGGCATAAACACTTCCTACTCTGGCAAGCTGCTCCACAAGCTGCGTAACAGAAGGAATCATAGATTTTTTCAGACCGTAATAATAACCGTTGATACAACTATGGATGCTTGCAAACGGGAGGGAGAGTGCATAGATCCGCACAAGCGGCTCGCATCTTGGCTCCATGAGAAGCTCAGCGGAGATCATGGCAGAATTTTGATAAAGAAAAAATGCGGTTGCAGCGGAGAGAAGCATGGATGCGGAAAAACCCGTGATCCAAAACCGCAGGGCGGAATTATATTGCTTCTTTGCAATGTAGGATGCGGTGTATTTGGAAATCGATGTCTGTATGCCTGCGCAGGTCAGGGAAAAGGACAAGGCCATTACGGGCGCAAGGAGCTGGTAGATTCCCATCCCCTCTTCGCCGATGTGGTGAGAAAGAAATATGCGATAAAAAAAGCCGATGATTCGGCTGATGACTCCGGTCAGTGTCAGAATCAAAGTGCCGGATAAAAAAGGATATTTTTTTAACATAACAACCTGAGACAATGTTTATTTACTAGTCTATGCGCAAGAGACAGACATAGAACATGCAACATGGAAAAAGCTGTGTCTTGATTTGAAAGGACAGAAAAGGTATGATTAGTTTATTAAAAAACAGGAAGTGGAATGATGAAAGAGAAAGTAGTGGTCGGCCTTTCCGGAGGAGTGGATTCCTCGGTGGCGGCATTTTTATTAAAACAGCAGGGATATGATGTGATCGGAGTGACTATGCTGATGTGGGCACCGGGCGGTATGGAACCGTCCTCGGTGACGGATGCGCGCAAAGTGGCGAAGCATTTAGATATTCCGTATCATGTGCTTGATTTTACCGCGCAATTTAAAACGGAAGTTGTAGATTATTTTACCTCGGAGTACCTTGCAGGACGCACACCGAATCCGTGCAATGTGTGCAATCGACGCATCAAGTGGGAAGCACTTCTTGCATGGGCAAAGGAGCAGGGGGCGCAGTACATTGCCACCGGTCATTATGCCCGTATCGACCGGCTTGAAAACGGAAAATATGCGATTCGTAATTCGGCTACGGCGCAGAAGGATCAGACCTATGCCTTGTACAATCTCACCCAGGAGCAACTTGCCCATACCATCCTTCCGATCGGAGATTATACCAAGGATGAAATCCGCCGGATTGCTGCAGAGCAACAGTTACCTGTCGCAAACAAATCGGACAGTCAGGATATCTGTTTTATTCCGGCTGGCGATTACGGAGCGTTTTTGGAACGTCAGGTTCCGGATAAAATTCCGGGAGAAGGAAATTTTGTGCTGCGGGACGGAACCGTGATCGGTCGCCACAAAGGAGTGACGCATTACACCATCGGTCAGCGCAAGGGACTCGGTATTGCTATGGGACATCCGGTATTTGTCTGTGAAATCAGACCGGAAACCAACGAGGTTGTCATCGGAGAAAATGAAGATATCTTTTCCTGCGATTTAATCTGCAGTGAAGTGAATTACATGGGAATGGAAGAGGGAAAAGAGCAAAGGCAGTGCATGGCTAAGGTGCGATATGCTCACAAAGGGGATGTTTGCAGTTTGGAAAAGCTTGCGGACGGAAAAATGAAAGTGCATTTCGAAAAACCGGTGCGGGCTATCACACCGGGACAGGCGGTTGTTTTTTACGACGGGGAATATGTCCTCGGCGGCGGAATCATCCAAACCGCCGAGAAATAAAATGCGGACGTACAAATTACAATTTCAAGAATTCAGGAATCCGGTTTTCAAATACGCAGTAGTATTTGAAACCGACTTCCTTCAGCATATCTGCAGCCACGTCAAAGTGATCCTGCAGATATTTTGTTTCGTGGGCATCAGAGCCGATGGTGATGATTTCACCGCCCAGTTCTTTGTACCGCTTCACGATATCCCTGCATGGGTTCGTGGTGCCGATACCGCACCGGAAACCGCCGGTGTTGACTTCGATTCCTTTTTCGTTTTCAATCAAGGTGCGCAGTATTTCATCCATCACATCTGCATGGTCGGCGTAAGAGTAGTCGGCATTTTTGTTCGGACCGTAGCGCACGACATAATCCAGATGCCCGTATACGTCAAAATTTTGGAAGCCCTTCACATTTTCTAAAATAGATTCGAAATATTCCCGGTAAGCAACTTTTTCCTCGCGCCCCTCATAGAAATCGGCGTAATAAGGGTCACGACCGTGGCATAAATGTGAGGATCCGATGATAAAGTCAAAATCATGAGATTTTGCAAGAATAATATTCTTTCTTTTGATCTCCGGAGCAAGGCCAAGCTCCACTCCGAATAAAATTTTGATCTGCCCACGATATTTTTCACGGGCACGGATCAGATCATAGAGATAAGCGTCCACATTTAAAAGGAACATATCCGGCTTGTCGTGCTCACGATAAGGATAGTCGAAATCGTTGTGATCGGTAAAACAAATCTGTTTCATCCCGAGGGAAATGGCTTTTTGCACCATTTCTTCGATGGTGGATTTTGCATCTCCGGAATAGGTGGAGTGTACATGTGTATCAGCATAAATAGGCATAAGAACCCTCCTTGTTTAATATTGGACCGTAAAATATTCGCCGGCTCTTTTTTAGTATAACTAACGAAAAACAGACTGACAATCGGTTTTCTTTGTTTGTTTTAAACAAAAAACAAAAATAAAAGTAAAAAGTCCAGAAAAGGCTTGAATTTTTAGGACAAATTAGTTACAATAAATTCGCTGACAAAATTCTGTCAAGCGGTATATTATGCCTTTTTTGACAGAATGATATAAAAAAATTCATTTTTAGGAGGAAACTTAAAATGGCAGTAAAAGTAGCAATCAATGGTTTTGGCCGTATCGGTCGTCTTGCATTCAGACAGATGTTTGGTGCTGAAGGTTATGAAGTAGTTGCAATCAACGATTTAACAAGCCCTAAAATGTTAGCTCACTTGTTAAAATATGATTCAGCTCAGGGTAAATACGCTTTAGCTGACAAAGTAACAGCTGGCGAAGACTCTATCACAGTTGACGGAAAAGAAATCAAAATCTACGCTATGGCTAACGCAGCAGAACTTCCATGGGGAGATCTCGGTGTTGACGTAGTATTAGAGTGTACAGGTTTCTATACATCTAAAGACAAAGCTTCTGCTCACATCACAGCAGGTGCTCGTAAAGTTGTTATCTCTGCTCCGGCAGGAAACGACCTTCCTACAATCGTTTACAATGTAAACCACAATACATTAACAGCTGAAGATACAGTTATCTCTGCAGCTTCTTGTACAACAAACTGCTTAGCTCCTATGGCTAAAGCATTAAATGACCTTGCTGGTATCAAATCAGGTATCATGAGCACAATTCACGCTTACACAGGTGACCAGATGATCCTTGACGGACCACAGAGAAAAGGCGATTTAAGAAGATCTCGTGCAGGTGCTGTTAATATCGTTCCTAACTCAACAGGTGCTGCTAAAGCTATCGGCCTTGTTATCCCAGAGTTAAACGGAAAACTTATCGGATCTGCTCAGCGTGTTCCTACACCTACAGGATCTACAACAATCTTAGTTGCAACAGTTGTAAAATCTGTAACAAAAGATGAAATCAACGCAGCTATGAAAGCAGCAGCTACAGAATCATTCGGTTACAACGAAGATGAAATCGTTTCAAGCGATATCGTTGGAAGCACATTCGGTTCTATCTTTGATGCTACACAGACAATGGTTGGCGAAGACAACTTAGTACAGGTTGTTTCTTGGTATGACAATGAAAACTCATATGTTAGCCAGATGGTTCGTACAATCAAATACTTTGCTGAATTAGCATAATCTTTGATAATCAGTACAAAGACCTTTAAGGGTCCGGTCTTATGGACCGGACCCTATTTTTTATCATAATAACTAGGAGGAATTAAAAATGGGATTAAATAAGAAATCCGTAGATGACATCCAGGTAAAAGGCAAAAGAGTTCTCGTAAGATGTGACTTCAACGTACCTCTCAAAGATGGCGTGATTACAGACGAGACACGTATCGTGGCAGCTCTGCCTACCATCAACAAATTATTAGCTGACGGAGCAAAATTAATTCTTTGCTCACACCTCGGCAAAGTGAAAAACGGCCCGAACGAAGGCGAATCTTTAGCACCGGTTGCTAAGAGACTTTCTGAGAAATTAGGAAAAGAAGTAAACTTCGTTGCTGATTACAACGTAACAGGCGAAGCTGCAACAGCAGCAGTAGCAGCTATGAACGAAGGTGATGTAGTTCTTCTTCAGAATACACGTTTCCGTGGCAAAGAGGAGACAAAACCGACAGATGCAGGCGAAGCTTTCGCAAAAGAGCTTGCTGATCTTGCTGATGTATATGTATGTGACGCATTCGGTTCTGCACACAGAGCACATGCTTCTGTAGCTGTAGTTACAAAATACATCACAGAAAAAGGCGGCGAGAACGCAGTTGGATACCTTATGCAGAAAGAAATCGATTTCCTCGGCAATGCTGTAGAAAATCCGGTTAGACCTTTCGTTGCTATCCTCGGCGGAGCAAAAGTTGCTGATAAATTAAACGTAATCAACAACCTCATCGAAAAATGTGATACTCTCATCATCGGTGGTGGTATGGCATTCACATTCTTAAAAGCAAAAGGATACGAAGTTGGTAACTCATTAGTAGACAATGAGAAGATCGACTACTGTAAAGAAATGATGGCTAAGGCGGAAGCAGCAGGCAAACAGTTATTACTTCCGATCGATACAACAATCGCTGCAGGATTCCCGAATCCGATCGATGCTGAAATCGAAGTTTCTGTCGTAGATTCTGACAAGATTCCTGCTGATATGGAAGGTCTTGATATCGGAACAAAGACAGCTGAGTTATTCGCAGATGCAGTAAAATCTGCTAAGACAGTTGTTTGGAACGGACCGATGGGTGTATTCGAAAACCCTACACTTGCAAAAGGTACAATCGCAGTAGCTAAATCTTTAGCAGAAACAGACGCTACAACAATCATCGGTGGCGGTGACTCAGCAGCAGCTGTTAACCAGTTAGGTTTCGCTGACAAGATGAGCCACATCTCTACAGGTGGCGGAGCTTCCCTTGAATTCTTAGAGGGTAAAGCACTTCCGGGTGTAGTAGCAGCTGATGATAAGTAAGCACTTAGCGAAAACGAGCCGATAGGCGAAGTTTGAGGTTAGTGCGAACTTATGCAGGGAAACTTAGTGAAGCCAAGCCGAAGGCGCAGGCTGAACTTAGTTGAGTCGCTTAAGTAAGCACTTAGCGAGCGCAACAGCGAAGCGCATTGCGCAAAAAGTAAAAAGGCGAGATAGCGTAGCGCCTCTCGCCTTTACATATTAAAAACATAGGAGGCCAAAATCATGGCAAGAAAGAAAATCATCGCCGGCAACTGGAAAATGAACATGACTCCAAGCCAGGCAGTAGAATTAGTAAACACATTAAAACCATTAGTAGCAAATGATGATGTAGACGTAGTATTCTGCGTACCTGCAAT
>JAZSMO010000037.1:0-54517 GCA_045535935.1 Lachnospiraceae bacterium
GGAATTCGAGGATGACGTCTGTCTCGTTGAGATCAAGCCTGAGATAAAAGAAAACAGAAGGGTGGCCTGAAAAGAATACGAACTGATCGAGACAAACCCGGAACAGACCTACCGGCGTGAGATTGCATGACGTGTGTTTGATGAGAAGGCAAACCGTTTTGCAAACCTTCTGCTTCAGCGCGGAATCAAAAAAGGAGACAAAGTAGCCATTCTTATGATGAACGGTCTCGAGTGGTTACCGATTTATTTCGGTATTTTAAAAACGGGAGCACTTGCAGTACCGCTTAACTTCCGTTATTCATCGGATGAAATTTTATACTGCGTGCAGCTCGCAGAGGTGGATGTCCTTGTATTCGGACCGTCCTTCATCGGGCGTGTGGAGGAAATCGCAGATGAGATCAGCAAGGGACGTCTCCTGATTTATGTGGGTGAGAACTGCCCGAGCTTTGCGGATGATTACAACTCATTGTCTGCCAACTGCTCCAGTCAGGCGCCATGCATCGGAATTACCGATGACGATGATGCGGCGATTTATTTCTCTTCCGGAACGACAGGGTTCCCGAAGGCAATCTTACATAAACATAAAGCGCTCATGCATTCGGCGCAGGTAGAGGCGAATCACCACGGACAGCAGAAGGATGATGTATTCCTTTGCATTCCGCCTCTGTACCATACCGGTGCCAAGATGCATTGGTTCGGAAGTTTGTTGTCCGGAAGCAAGGCAGTACTTCTGATCGGAACAAAGCCGGAGTTTATTCTGGACGCAGTTTCCAAGGAGAAATGTTCGATTGTTTGGCTCCTTGTGCCTTGGGCGCAGGATATTTTAGAGGCGATAGAGTCCGGGAAAGTAAATCTGGATGATTACGAGCTTGACCAGTGGAGACTGATGCACATCGGTGCGCAGCCGGTTCCGCAGAGTCTGATCAAGCATTGGAAGGAAATTTTTCCGCATCACGATTACGATACCAACTACGGCCTTTCCGAATCGATCGGACCGGGCTGCGTACATCTGGGCGTGGAAAATATACATAAAGTCGGCTGCATCGGAAAAGCAGGCTATGGCTGGCAGGTTAAGATTGTGGACGAAAACCGCAACGAAGTGGAAAAAGGTCAGGTCGGCGAGCTTGCAGTCAAAGGTGACGGTGTCATGATTTGTTATTACCGTGATGAGAAGGCGACCAAAGAAGTGCTGGAAGACGGATGGCTCTTTACGGGAGATATGGCGCAGGAGGATGAGGATGGTTTCATTCTTCTCGTAGACCGTAAAAAGGACGTTATCATCAGCGGTGGTGAGAACCTCTATCCGGTACAGATTGAGGATTTCATCCGCACGAACAATAAAGTACATGACGTGGCGGTCATCGGACTTCCGCATGCGCGTCTCGGCGAGATCGCAGCAGCGATTGTGGAACTCAAAGACGGCGAGCAGATGACAGAGGAAGAACTGGATGAATTCTGTCTCAAGCTTCCGCGTTATAAGAGACCTCGCAAGATTATCTTCGCGGACATTCCGCGTAACCCTACCGGAAAGATTGAAAAACCGAAGCTTCGCCAGATCTACGGCGCAACGAAGCTTATTGCAGACCAGAACATGGGTTAGCATAGGGTAACTTTAGTAGAATATACATATTAGGATAATGAAGGACATAAGAAAGGCAGGACAAAAAGTTGAGCGAAAAGAAAATCATGCTCGGTAACGAAGCGATTGCACGCGGTGCTTATGAAGCAGGCGTGAAGGTATCCGCAGCGTATCCGGGTACACCAAGTACAGAAATCAGTGAAAATATCGTAAAGTACGATGAAATTTATGCAGAGTGGTCACCGAATGAAAAGGTGGCAATGGAAGTGGCAATCGGAGCTTCCATCAGCGGTGTCAGAGCGATGGCATCCATGAAACATGTCGGTGTCAACGTGGCAAGCGACCCTCTTTACACCATCTCTTACAGTGGTGTGAATGGAGGTCTCGTTCTCGTGGCAGCAGACGATCCGGGACTTTACAGCTCCCAGAATGAGCAGGACACCAGATGCGTGGCGAGAGCAGCGCAGGTTCCTGTGATCGAGCCGTCCGACAGCCAGGAAGCAAAGGATTTCATGAAATATGCCTTTGACCTTTCCGAAAAGTATGACACACCGGTGATCCTTCGTACGACAACCAGACTTTCCCATTCCCAGGGACCGGTTACGCTGGAAGACCGTGTGGAGCCGGTGGATGCACCATATGAAAGAAATATCCAGAAATTCGTGATGATGCCTGGTATGGCAAAACAGAGACATATTTATGTGGAACAGCGCATGAAACAGATGGCGGAGGACGGAGCAGATATGCCGATCAACCGCGTGGAGATGGGCGATACCAAGATCGGTTTCATCGCCAGCGGTATTGCGTACCAGTATGTAAAAGAAGCTTGTCCGGAAGCATCCGTGTTAAAGCTCGGTCTTGTTCATCCGCTTCCTCGTAGAATGATCGAGGAATTTGCTGCAAAAGTAGATAAATTATATATCTTCGAAGAACTTGAGCCGGTATTCGAAGAGCAGATTAAATCCTGGGGTATTGAGTGTGTCGGAAAAGAAATTTTCACGCTTCAGGGCGAGTACAGTGCCAATATGATCCGTGAAAAAGTGCTCGGCGAGAAGGTTGAGATTGCAGAGGCAGCACAGGTTCCGGCAAGACCTCCGATCCTTTGTCCGGGTTGTCCGCACAGAAGCGTTTATTCCGTGCTCAATAAATTAAAAATTCATGCAGCAGGCGATATCGGTTGTTATACACTCGGCGCCGTTGCTCCGCTTAACGTAGTAGATACAACAGTTTGTATGGGTGCAAGTATTTCCACACTTCACGGTATGGAAAAAGCCAAAGGCAAAGACTACGTGAAGAACTGGGTGGCTGTCATCGGTGATTCCACCTTCCTTCATACCGGTGTGAATTCCCTTATGAACATGGCATACAATCAGGCGACAGGAACGGTTATGATTCTTGACAATTCCACAACCGGTATGACAGGACATCAGGATCATGCAGCGACAGGAAAAACCTTAAAAGGTGAAGTAGTTCCGGCGATTGATATTTACGAACTTTGCAAGACCATCGGAGTAAAACATGTGACAGTGGTCAATGCATTTGACCTTGAAACATTGGAAAAAGTAATCAAAGAGGAAACGCAGCGCGAAGAACTCAGTGTAATCATCACACAGTCTCCGTGTGTGCTTTTGAAAGGAAATGTTTTCCCGAACAAGTGCAGAGTGATTCCTGAGAAATGTAAAAAGTGCGGCGCTTGTCTCCGCCCGGGTTGTCCGGCGCTTACCAAAACGGCTGACGGAACAACGGTGATTGATGAAACAATGTGTAACGGGTGCGGACTGTGTATGCAGCTTTGCAAGTTCGGTGCAATCGAGAAAGTGGAGGCGTAAACTATGGCAGAGAATAAGACAAAAAATATTATGATCGTCGGTGTCGGCGGTCAGGGAACTTTACTTACAAGCCGTATTTTAGGCGGTATCACAGTGGCAGCGGGATATGATGTCAAGCTTTCCGAGGTGCATGGTATGGCACAGCGCGGCGGTAGCGTAGTTACTTTTGTAAGATACGGAGAAAAAGTAGCGGAACCAATCGTTGAGGAAGGTCAGGCAGACCTTTTGATCGCCTTCGAAAAACTCGAGGCAAAACGCTATGCCCATTTCCTTAAAAAAGACGGAACACTCGTTGTCAACGACCAGAAGATCGAGCCGATTACGGTAGTGACAGGAGCAGCACAGTATCCGGAGAATATCATCGAAGATTTGAGCAAAAAGTATAAAACATATTCTGTAGATGCGATGGGCGAGGCGTTAAAGCTCGGTAACTCCAAAGTATTTAATATCATCGTTCTCGGCGTGGCAGCCAAACATATGGACTTCTCCAAAGAGGACTGGCTTACTGTGATTGAGAATACGGTTCCGCCGAAGACGGTAGAGATGAACAAAAAAGCATTTTTATTAGGTTATGAATCTTAAGGCTGAGACAGCCTTAAAAATAAAAACGGGAAGAAGGTAAAACAATGATTTGGAACGAAGCAAAAGAATGTATGAGCCGCGACGAAATGCAGGCTCTGCAGAGTAAGCGACTGGTTAAAGCCGTAAACCGTGTGTATCACAATGTAGAGTACTATCGCAAAAAGATGCAGGCAGTCGGTATTGAACCGGGAGACATTAAAGGAATCGAAGATATCACAAAGCTTCCTTATACGACAAAGGATGATTTACGTGACACCTATCCGTTCGGTCTCTTTGCAGCACCGCGTTCGGAAATTGTGCGTGTTCATGCATCCAGCGGAACGACAGGAAAAGCGACAGTAGTAGGGTATACCAGAAAAGATATCGATATCTGGTCTGAGTGCGTTGCCAGATGTTTGTCGGGAGCCGGTGTGACCAATCAGGATACTATTCAGATTGCGTATGGATACGGACTTTTTACAGGTGGTCTGGGTGCGCATTACGGTGCAGAAAACCTTGGAGCTACAGTGGTTCCGCAGTCCACAGGTAACACCAAAAAACTGATTACTATGATGAAGGACTTCGGTGTGACAGCCCTTGCATGTACACCTTCTTACTTATTACATATTGCAGAGACACTGGAAGAAAGCGGTGATATCGGTAATGTGCAGCTCAAATCCGCCATCTGCGGTGCTGAGCCTTGGACGGAGCAGATGCGTCTTCAGGTAGAAGAAAAATTGGGCATCAATGCGTTTGATATTTACGGATTGTCCGAAATTATGGGACCGGGTGTGGCATGTGACTGTATTTACCATAAAGGTCTCCATGTACAGGAAGACCATTTCTATCCGGAAATCGTTTCGGCAGATACACTGGAGCCGGTAGCGGACGGGGAAACAGGTGAGCTTGTATTTACAACTCTGACGAAAGAAGGTATTCCGCTGATCCGTTATCGTACAAAAGACCTTACCAGTATTTCACGTGAAAAATGTGAATGCGGAAGAACAACAGCCCGTATTTCCAGATTTAAAGGCCGCTCTGACGATATGCTTATTATCCGCGGTGTCAATGTATTCCCATCCCAGATTGAAGCTGCGCTTCTTGAAATGGGCGGAACATCTCCGTATTATATGATGATTGTTGATCGTGTGAACAATCTCGACACACTGGAAGTACAGGTGGAAGTGGAAGAACGTTTCTTCTCCGATGAAATTCGCGAACTTGAGAACCTGACCAAAAAGATTGCGCATGTCATCCAGCAGGCAATCGGTCTGGCTGTGAAAGTAAAACTCGTAGAGCCGCACTCTCTGGAAAGAAGTATGGGAAAAGCCGTTCATGTCATTGATAAACGTAAACTTGTATAATAGGAAAGGAATGGGGTTATTCTATGTTTATTAAACAGTTATCGATTTTTATTGAAAATAAAGCAGGTCGTCTTCAGGATATGTTGACCATCTTAAAGGATAACGATATCAATCTTGCATCGCTTTCTCTCGCAGATACGAGTGATTACGGCGTACTTCGTCTGCTTGTTTCGGATCCGGAAAAGGGAAAAGCAGTGCTGAAAGCGGCGGGGGTCTCCTGTCGTACAACGGATGTGCTTGCCATTAAGATGGCGCATAAAGTCGGACAGCTGCAGGAGGTTTTGGGCATTATCTGCAAGGCAGAGATTAATGTCGAGTATATGTATGCTCTTGCAACAGGAAAGGACGAAGCCTCTATTGTTATCAAACCGTCTGATATCGACCGTGCGGCGGAAGTGTTGAAGGAAGCAGGCGCATGCTTCGTAACACAGGAAGATCTTGCCAATATTTAATCTGAAATAACTGATACCGGCCTTTTGGGCCGGTATTATTATAAGGAGACCGACGATTATGAATCAGACAGAAGTAAGACATATCATTGATTTTCACACGCACACGTTCCCGGATAAAATGGCGGAAAAGACCATTGCTTCCCTCGGGAAAGTGGCGGGAGTTACAGCGAAGTCCGATGGGACACTTAAGGGACTTATGGATTCCATGAGTAGATCCGGCGTGGGTCTTTCGGTGATTTTGCCCGTCGTGACAAGACCGGAGCAGTTTCAGACCATCAACAATTTTGCGGCGCAGACCAATGAGATGTATGGAGATAAGGTTCTTTCCTTCGGCGGAATACATCCGCTGACACAAAATTATAAGAAGGAACTGAACTATATTAAATCGCTGGGGCTCAAAGGAATCAAGCTCCATCCGGATTATCAGGGGACGATGATCGATGATATCGGATATAAGCACATTATAGACTATGCTTCCCAACTGGATTTTACAATCGTTGTGCATGCGGGAATCGATATCGGACTTCCGAATCCGGTGCATTGTCCGCCGGACAAGTCGGCAGAGCTGATTGACGAACTGCAACCGCCGAAACTGGTGCTTGCCCATATGGGAGGATGGAAACAGTGGGATGATGTGGAACAGTATCTGGTAGGAAAACATGTGTATCTTGACACTGCATTCTGTCATGATTATATGGAAAAGGAACAGTTTGAACGGATCGTGAAAAAGCATGGAGCGGACAGAATCCTGTTTGCTACCGACTCTCCGTGGGAGGATCCGAAGGCGACGATGGAACTTGTAGAAGGCACGGCGCTGTCGGAAGAGGAAAAGACGATGATCTATATGGCAAATGCCTGCAGACTATTAAACATTTAAAAAGAAATTAAGAAAAAGCCTTGCATTTTTAGCAAGGCTTTTGTATAATGAAAATGCTTTAACGGTTTAAAGCGGTGTACGGTAAAAGTTTAAATCGTTAAAGTGAAAGAAGATAACATTTTAGGAGGTCACTGTTGTGATAGTAAAAATTGTGTTTCTTGTTGTATTTTTTGCAATCATGCTTGGAGTCGGAATTTCTTCCAGAAAGCATGCGACGAATGTGAATGATTTTGTGCTGGGTGGCAGAAGTGTCGGACCATGGCTGACTGCATTTGCTTACGGTACATCGTATTTTTCGGCGGTTGTGTTTGTCGGCTATGCGGGACAGTTCGGTTATAAGTACGGATTGTCTTCCACATGGATTGGAATCGGAAATGCAGTACTCGGTTCACTGATTGCATGGGTTGTTTTAGGGCGCAGAACCCGTGTTATGACCAATCATTTAAAGGCTGCGACAATGCCGGATTATTTCGGAAAGAGATATAACAGCAATGCGCTTCGGGTGACAGCATCTGCGATTGCATTTATTTTCCTGATTCCTTACACTGCATCCGTATATAACGGACTTTCACGTTTGTTCGGAATGGCATTTGATATTCCGTATGCAGTTTGCGTGCTTGTTATGGCGGTGCTCACCGGATTGTATGTCATCCTCGGTGGATATATGGCGACTGCCATCAATGACTTTATTCAGGGTATTATTATGATTTTCGGTATTATTGCCGTGATTGCAGCTGTGTTAAACGGACAGGGCGGTTTTATCAATGCGGTAAAAGATCTTGCGGAGATCGAGAGTGATGTGGCTCTGACCATGGGACAGAAAGGTGCATTCACATCCTTCTTCGGACCGGATCCGTTGAATCTTGTCGGAGTCGTTATTCTGACCTCACTCGGTACATGGGGACTTCCGCAGATGGTACATAAATTCTATGCAATCAAAGACGAAAAATCCATCCGCAGCGGTACGATTATTTCTACCTTCTTTGCGGTTGTAGTTGCCGGTGGATGCTATTTCCTCGGTGGTTTCGGAAGATTGTTTGATACGCCGGCCATTCACAATGCGGACGGAAGCGTGGTTTATGATGCAATCATTCCGTCCATGCTTTCCACTTTGCCAGATATGCTGGTCGGTATTGTGATTGTGCTTGTGCTTTCGGCTTCCATGTCGACACTTTCTTCTCTTGTGCTGACATCAAGCTCGACATTGACGCTTGATGTAATTAAGGGAAATATTATAAAGGAAATGAGTGAAAAGAAACAGGTGCTCTGCATGAGAATTCTTCTTGTGTTCTTTATCGCTATTTCCGTAATTCTGGCATTGGATCCGCCGACCTTTATCGCGCAGCTCATGGGTATTTCATGGGGAGCGCTGGCAGGAGCATTCCTTGCGCCGTTCCTGTACGGTCTGTACTGGAAAAAGGTGACAAGAGCTTCTGTTTGGGCAAGCTTTATTGTCGGTGTCGGCATTACGGTTTCCAACATCTTCTTGAAATACATTGCATCTCCGATCAACGCAGGTGCAATCGCCATGATAGCAGGACTTATTGTTGTTCCGCTTGTCAGTCTGGTTACACCTAAGATGAAGGAAGATGAGGTAGAAAAGATTTTCACCTGTCTGGAAGAAAAGGTATTGGTAAGTAAGAGAAAATCCATTGAAGAGTAAGAGTTTGAAATAAGACGTGTATTGGGGGTTATAAAAGAAAAACGGCAGGAATCAGGATACTACCTGATTCTTGCCGTTTCTTTTACCTTTATATAAGTTTTCATCGGTAATCTTGATTAGCTTATTGATGTTGAAGCCCGGAATATATCCGGTGACACCGAAGGTCATTGTGACGGTGATCTTATCCCCGTCTTTTGTGGTGATCGGAGAATTCTCCAGCGCACTGCGAATTCGTTCTGCCACTTGTGTGGCGATCTTTCCGTCATTGTTAATCAGAAGCAACATTTCTTCGCCGCCCCAGCGACATACGTGGTCATTGCCGCGAAGCTGTGTCTTCATAATGCCCGCCACATGGATCAGTACCTGGTCGCCGACATCATGTCCGTAAGTGTCATTTACTTTTTTGAAGTCGTCGATATCTGCCATGACCAGACTGAATTGGGTACCGGTCTTTTTGGCTGTGTCCATCACGTGATTGAGGTGCACCTCCATGCTTCGACGGTTCAAAAGCTTGGTCAGTGGATCGTGGCTTGCCATCTTATCCAGTGTCTCGTTTTCGTGCATGAGGTTTCGCTGCATCTGACGGATCTCAATAGAGAACAGAACCGAGAAGAAGATTACGATGGCAAACGAGACTGTTGAATTTATGCAAAAGCCTGTGGTAATAAAAGCAGGTGAGGCCACGTTTGTGTACATGGGTGGTCGACTGTCACATACCACTTTGGTAACAAGGGAGCAGAGACAGATAATTACGCCGTTGATGATCGGACTTAAAATGTGTCTTCGTATCTGCGGTAATGTCAGCGACAGATAAAAAGAAACCGGAACAAGGGCAATGACATATGTCATGTATCCCCATTGCCATCCCATCAGAACAGAAAAGAAGATGGAATGGAACAATACCTCGGTGACTGTGCCAAGGAAGATGGCAAGATATTTTTCCTGACGAACAAAGACAATTGCCATGTAGAAGTAAAAAATCGTGGCAAAAACATTGTAATAATAGATCGGAGTGATGTTCAGAAAGAAAAATGTCACTGTGATGCTCATATGTATGATTCCTGCCACATAGCAGATAATGGAATATTTAAAAGAATTATCAATTGTCAATGTTCCGTTTAGATAGCGGTTCATTCTGTGAAGCCAGTGTTTCATGAGTTTTCCCCTTTGCGTACAAATATTTATTGTAATACAAACGAAAAAGGTTTCACTATATGATATATATAGGAAACCTTTGTTTTTCATTCAAGTAATACAAGTAGTTTTAAACGGTAAGGTCAATGTTGGCGCCCAGATATGGTGTAACGGATTGCTCCATCATGGAACGATCCATCATCGCCACCAGGGAATCGCCGAGATCTGCGGAGACATCCAGTGATTTGCTCAGCATCGCAACACCGAAATCCGTCGTCAATTGATTCTTGGCCATGGCCATTGATAATGCAGCAATATCCATAATAGGACTCCTCCTTTCCTCTGCGCATAAACTTTTTTTTATAATAACATGAAGCGCCGTAAATGGCAAGAAAGAGCATAGACAAAAATTAAAAAAAAAGATATAATCCTTTTATATGGGAGGATACACTTATGGCATTTGGACTTATATCTTTGGAAAAGAGAATGAAAGATAATATAAAAAATTACAGTCTGGATCTGCTGTTTGATATAGGTAAACTGTCAGAGTATCTGGAAGCGGCATATCTGGTGAGCGGTATCAGTTTTCTGCTTGTGGATCGTCATGGAGAAAAGGTTTTCAGTATCGGCGATTTCGCAGGATTTAACCCGGATGTGGTCAATGCTCCGGGAGACAAGATCCGAATCAGCGGGCGTACGGTAGCGCATCTCTACACGCGAGAGGAGGAACTGACAGGAGAGGCACAGAAGAGGTTTGTTGAAGGTATCGTCGGACACCTTACGATGCTTGCGGAGAGTACATATTCCAATATGGAGACCTCAATTTATGTGGATGAACTGGAGAAACGTCTTGAGAAGGAGCAGTATCAGGTAAAACACGGAGAGAAAAAGGATGCACTCACAGGGACGCTCAACAGTACTTATTTTGAAAATCGTGCCAATGTAATCGATCGTTCTGATGTGGTACCGGTGGCTGTCATCTGTGCGAATATTAATGACTGGAAATATGTCAATGACCGATACGGAGATGAGGAAAGTGACCGCTTAATTAAAGTGGTTGCGGAGATACTCAAAAAAGAGGCCAAAAACGAGTACGTCATCGGCAGATGCGGAGGAGATTTCTTCCATATCCTGATCCCGATGGTGGAGGACGGCGAGGCGGAGGATTACTGTAGCAGAGTGCAGGCTGCATGTGACGCTTTTGAAGATGAAAGAATAGCACCGTCCGTTGCCTGCGGTTATGTTTTTAAGACCAATGTTGAGCAGTCAGTGATGAATCTGGTGTCCGATGCGGAGTACGAGATGTTCAACAACAAATTCGAGATTAAAAATGCGCCGGGCTACAGAGAACGCCTGGAAAAGAAATAAAGAGAGGTTGGGGCTGCAAAGTCGGTGTGTCCGGTTTTGCAGCCTGTATTATGTCTAAAAGGGAGATCAATCATGGCAGATAGAAAAGCAATTTTTTTCGATATTGACGGAACCTTGTTTGAACAGGGAAATGCAGTTCCGGAAAGTGCGGTAAAGGCTATTTGTGAACTGCGAAGAAACGGTCATCTGGCGTTTGTGTGCAGCGGACGAAGCCGTATCATGGTTCCGGAAGAAGCGATTCTTTCCATCGGATTTGATGGCGTGATTGCTGCCTGCGGAATGTACGGAAGCTACAATGGAAAAGTTCTTTTTGATGAAGAGATGACCTGCGAGCAGCTTTCCGACATTATCCCTGTGCTGAAAAGTACGGGAACTATGTATATTTTGGAAGGCAGCGAATATATTTATTATGATGAGCTTACGATACATCATGCGATTGATGACTGGTATGTGAGATCAATCCGGGAGATGGTTCCGGACCGGTTTCGGGTTGTCCCGGACTCTGTGGAAGAGATTCATGCCAATAAGATCAGTATTCAGGTGCCGATGTCCCGCAAGGAAGAAGTGTTTGAACGGGCAAAAAATTATTATCAGCTGCTTCTCCATGAAGAGAATATTGCGGAGATTGTTCCGCATGGATTTACGAAGGCGGCAGGAATACAGCGCATATGTGAACTGATTGGGATTCCGAGGGAGAATACATTTGCCTTTGGCGACAGTATCAACGATATAGAAATGCTGCGCTACGCACAGGTGGGGATTGTCATGGGGAACGGGACTCAGGTGGCGAAAGAGAATGCAGACTACATAACGACAGGTCTGTACGAAGACGGTATCCGGAATGCGCTTTTACATTTTGGTTTGATTGGCGCATGAACGGTTTCTTTCGAAAAAAGAAAGTATTTATAAACCGTTTATTAAATCTCATTTTTCAGGGAAAATAAGGCAAAACTAAGCAAAAGCGAGAAAAAGTGAGATAAAGAGAGATAATAGCAAGGAAATGATGGTTAATTTGGTTTGCAATAGGTATATAAAAAAACTAATATAATCATTGTGGTTAGCACTCGGACATAAAGAGTGCTAATAAAAGTCGTACATACAAAAGCGAACAGATTGAAAATAGAAGGAGGTTTTTAGTTATGAAATTAGTACCACTTGGAGACAGAGTTGTTTTGAAACAGCTGGTAGCAGAGGAGACAACCAAATCCGGTATCGTATTGCCGGGACAGAGTAAGGAAAAGCCGCAGCAGGCAGAGGTAATTGCAGTCGGACCGGGCGGAATGGTAGACGGAAAAGAGATTGCCATGCATGTGAAAGTAGGCGATCAGGTAATCTATTCCAAATATGCAGGCACGGAAGTGAAGCTTGAGGAAGAAGAATATATGGTAGTCCGCCAGAGCGATATTTTGGCGATTGTGGAAGAATAATTTGAATCAGGCATAAGGAGGTCATAAACATGGCAAAAGAAATCAAATACGGAGCAGATGCGAGAGCAGCTCTTGAATCCGGTGTAAATCAGCTGGCAGATACGGTCAGAGTGACATTGGGACCAAAGGGAAGAAACGTAGTTTTAGACAAATCATACGGTGCGCCGCTCATCACAAATGACGGTGTGACAATTGCAAAAGAGATTGAACTTGAGGATGCATTTGAAAATATGGGAGCTCAGCTTGTAAAAGAAGTAGCTACCAAGACAAACGATGTAGCCGGTGACGGTACAACCACAGCGACAGTCCTTGCACAGGCGATGATCAATGCAGGTATGAAGAACCTGGCAGCAGGCGCTAACCCGATTATCCTCCGCAAAGGTATGAAGAAGGCGACAGACTGCGCAGTAGAGTCCATCGCAAAGATGAGCTCCAAGGTAAACGGAAAAGAACATATCGCAAAGGTTGCAGCAATCTCTGCAGGCGACGAAGAGGTTGGTAATCTTGTGGCAGATGCCATGGAAAAAGTTTCCGGTGACGGTGTCATCACCATCGAGGAGAGCAAGACCATGCTCACAGAACTTGATTTGGTAGAAGGTATGCAGTTCGACCGCGGTTACATTTCCGCTTACATGGCGACAGATATGGATAAGATGGAGGCAGTGCTTGATACACCTTACATCTTGATTACAGATAAGAAGATTTCTAATATCCAGGAGATTCTTCCGCTTCTTGAGCAGATTGTTCAGTGTGGTGCAAAACTTCTCATCATTGCAGAAGATGTGGAGGGTGAAGCACTCACAACACTTATCGTGAACAAACTTCGCGGAACATTCAATGTGGTAGCTGTGAAGGCTCCGGGTTACGGCGACAGAAGAAAAGCTATGCTTGAGGATATTGCTATTCTGACAGGCGGACAGGTAATCAGCTCCGAACTCGGTTTGGAACTCAAAGACACAACAATGGAACAGCTCGGTCGTGCAAGATCTGTAAAAGTGCAGAAAGAAAATACAGTCATTGTGGACGGCGAAGGTTCCAAAGAAGCAATCCAGGCTCGTATCGCTTCCATTAAGAAACAGGTGGAAGAGACAACATCTGATTTCGACCGCGAAAAATTACAGGAAAGACTTGCAAAGCTTGCAGGCGGTGTAGCAGTCATCCGTGTGGGAGCTGCAACAGAAACAGAGATGAAAGAGTCCAAACTTCGTCTGGAGGATGCTCTTGCAGCGACAAAGGCAGCAGTGGAAGAAGGTATCATCTCAGGTGGTGGTTCTGCATACATCCATGCTTCCAAGGAAGTAGCGCTTCTTGCGGATACATTGGAAGGTGACGAGAAGACAGGTGCACAGATCGTTCTCAAAGCACTGGAAGCTCCACTGTTCCATATCGCAGCCAATGCAGGTCTGGAAGGCAGTGTAATCATTAATAAAGTAAGAGAATCCGAAGCGGGTGTAGGATTTGATGCACTCAAAGAAGAATATGTTGACATGGTAGCAACAGGAATTCTTGATCCTGCAAAGGTGACAAGAAGTGCACTTCAGAATGCAACAAGTGTTGCTTCTACACTTCTTACAACTGAGTCTGTCGTAGCGAACATCAAAGAGGACGCTCCTGCTATGCCGGCCGGCGCAGGTATGGGCGGAATGATGTAAGATTTGCAGGATAGGATTTGGATATAAGATTTGCGTCGTATATTTGAATATATAAAATTTGCGTCGTGCGGGGCATATGGAGCACTTTAGGTGCTCGTATGCCCCGTTTTGTGCCTTGTGATTTGAGTTATGTAAACCGGCGGGGCATATAGAGAAAAACTTGTGCGCTACGCCCCGTTTTTTTCAAAAATCGGGGCACCAGGAGTGAGAAAAATTCTATATGCCCAAATGGTTTACATAACACAGCAAACCAGTGTGAAAGCGGGGTCTGAGGGAGCGTTATGTTTGCCTTACAGATTGCATTTGGTGTGCTTAATGCAGTGATTGAAGCGATTATCCGTGCTGTTTCAAAGGAATAATTGTCGATAAATCACACAATAGGCAGAAAAAATCCATAATAATGTCGAAATTGATACTATCGGACATACACTTTGGCAAAATAATCCTTTAAAATAATAGAAAATATTGGAAGGAGCCAAGGTATGAATAGGGAGATTGTCGGGACAAATGTCAGGCTGGCAAGGGTCAGGAGTAATCTGACGCAGGAACAGCTTGCAGAAAAGGCCGATATTTCCGCATCTTATCTGAGTGCAATAGAACGAGGGAAACAGTCTGTCAGTCTGGAATATGTGAATCGCATTGCCGATGCATTAAGGGTTCCGGTAGCAAACTTGCTCGTCCGGGAAAGAGCGGAAAGCTACGGTGAATCAGACGAGGCAGAGGCGGGGGCTTTGCATGACAAAGAAGAGAGTACGTTTGTCACGAGACGGAAACGGATGAATCAGATTAACGAAATGTTATCTCGCTGCGGTGATAAAGAACTGCAGATCATTCAAGAAGAAATTTCTTTGTTGATGCACAAATTTCGGTATTTTGGCGAAAGATAAAATCGATAAATAAAAAGCGTTTGGACAAGAACATGTTCAGGCGCTTTTTTGTTTTCGGAAAGGTGGGAAACATGACATTATGGGATTTGTACAAAAAATGTGAAAGAAAAGACCGCATGACAGCATGCACCGCATCGTTGTATGTCACGGGGAAACTGCTAATGGAAGCATCAAAAAGGGAAACGGATTTTTTTTGCGCCGGGAAGAAAGATTCTTTTTTGAAGATATGGCATTTGGTCTGTCGTTTTCATGAAATGGGAGGAAGAGTCCTGTTTGAAGGGAAAGAGAGCATAAAAGCAATCCCGGATTTTAATTTGCAAAACACTCCGCTAATGTTTGGTGATGATTATGCAGTGACGAAGAGTGTTTTGACGGAAGAAGAATTGCTTGATTTTTACTATTACAGGCGGATTTGTTGCGGAAAAAAGAAAATGGATCATGGAATTTGGGGAGGACTTCTTCTTTATGAGCATGCAATTTCAAAATTGATTTCAAAAAATGAAGGGCAGGATGAGAGCGGACGGACAATCTACGCATACGCAGCATTGACGCTCATGTGTCACAGTGCGGTGGCATTGAGATTTTATCGGCCGGAAGTCACATGGCGCAACGATCCGCTTCTGTGTCTTCTTTTGTTTGCAGAGAAGGCAGAACCGCTGCATCTGTGCAGGGGCAGAGTCGATACGGAAATGATACAGGGTTATCTTGATGCGATCTGTGTACAAAAAGAGAGCGATGGATTGGTTTTGACCGCAAATACTGAGATCGTCCCGTTTGATGAGTATGCAGAAGGCCTGCTTGGCGTGGCGCAAATGACCGGGATCAATATATCGGTGGAAGAAAAAGACAATAAAATATTCATAAAATGGTAAGCTTCGGCGATTATTGACGAATTATTTATTTGATAATATAATCGTTACAGTGGGTAATGAAAGAAATATGACGGAGTGAGAGTATGAAAAATCAGACAGCAGAAATACAACTATCTACCCCGAAGAGGACAGAAGTGGTAATTGATGACGGACATATTCAGGCAATGGCGGAGTTCAAGGAGCCGCAGGAGTTATATCAGGATCTGATTGACCGTGTGCGCAAATATCATCCAAGTGATGACATTTCCTTGATAGAGAAGGCATACCATATTGCAGATGAGGCGCACAAGGATCAGGTGAGAAAGTCGGGTGAACCATATATTATTCATCCGCTTTGTGTTGCAATCATTCTTGCGGAATTGGAAATGGATAAAGAAACGATTGTCGCAGGGCTCCTTCATGATGTCGTGGAAGACACGATTATGACGACAGAGCAGATTATGGAGCAGTTCGGAGACGATGTGGCACTTCTTGTAGATGGTGTGACCAAACTGGGACAGTTGCAGTATGAAGGTGACAAACTGGAAGTCCAGGCAGAAAATCTCCGTAAAATGTTCCTTGCCATGGCCAAGGATATCCGTGTAATCATTATCAAATTGGCGGACCGTCTTCATAATATGCGTACGCTCAAGCATATGAGACCGGAAAAACAGCAGGAAAAAGCTCGCGAGACCATGGATATTTATGCGCCGATTGCGCAGCGTCTCGGTATCATGAAACTGAAGGTGGAGCTGGATGACCTTTCCCTCAAATATTTACAGCCGGACGTGTATTATGATCTGGTGGATAAGATTGCTGTCCGCAAGACAAAGCGAGAGCAGTATGTACAGGAAATAGTGGAGGAAGTAGGTGCCCACATTGCAAATGCCGGGATTGAGGCGAAGATCGACGGCCGCGTGAAGCATTTCTTCAGTATATATAAAAAGATGAAGAACCAGAACAAGACCATAGACCAGATCTATGACCTGTTCGCAGTTCGTATTATCGTAGATACCGTGAAGGATTGTTATGCGGCGCTAGGTGTGATCCATGAAATTTACAAACCGATTCCGGGACGTTTCAAGGATTATATCGCAATGCCGAAGGAAAATATGTACCAGTCCCTGCATACGACATTGATCGGTCATTCCGGTCAGCCGTTTGAGATACAGATTCGTACTTACGAGATGCACAAGACGGCAGAGTATGGTATCGCAGCGCATTGGAAATACAAAGAAGCTGCGGATGGTAAAAAAGTAAAGAGTGATGAGTCGGAAGAAGAGAAGCTTTCATGGCTGAAACAGATTTTGGAATGGCAGAGAGATATGTCCGATAACCGGGAGTTTATGAATCTGTTAAAGAGTGATTTGGATTTGTTTTCCGACAGCGTATATTGCTTTACACCGACCGGTGATGTAAAGACGCTACCGGTTGGCTCTACGCCGATTGACTTTGCTTACAGCGTGCATTCGGCGGTGGGGAATCACATGGTGGGCGCACGTGTCAACGGGAAGCTGGTGGCTATCGATTATGAGATCAGCAACGGTGACCGCGTGGAGATTCTCACCAGTCAGAATTCCAGCGGACCGAGCCGTGACTGGTTGAAAGTCGTAAAATCGACTCAGGCAAAAAATAAGATTAACCAGTGGTTCAAGCTGCAGTTTAAGGATGAAAACATTATCAAAGGACGCGAGCTTATGCTCGTTTATTGTAAAGCAAAGTCTATTAACCAGACGGAGATTATGCGTCCGGAGTATATGGAAGCAACCATGAAAAAGTTTGGTTTCCATGACTGGGAGGCACTTTTGGCGGCCATCGGTCACGGTGGGCTGAAAGAGGGTCAGGTTGTCAACAAGATGAAGGAATTGTTTGACCGCGAGCACCCGAAGATGATGAGCGATGACGAAGTCATGAAGATGGTGGAGGAGAACGCAACAGCAAAGCAGATGCTTCCTCGATCAAAGACAGCCAATGGCATTATAGTAAAAGGTGTGGATGATGTGGCAGTGCGTTTTTCCAAATGTTGTTCTCCGGTGCCGGGGGATGAGATTGTGGGATTTGTCACGAGAGGACGCGGTATTTCCATCCACAGAACAGATTGCGTTAATATGCTCAACCTTCCTGAGATTGATCGCAGCAGGCTGATCGATGCGGAGTGGCAGGAAGACAGCATGGAAGGCAAGGGCAAATATTTTGCAGAGATTATCATTTATGCAAATAATCGAAACGGACTTTTGGCGGATGTGTCGAGAGCTCTCACAGAGAAAAATATCGATATTCTGAGTCTGAACACCAGAGTCAGCAAAGGTGGGACCGCTTCTATGTCTGTGACTTTCGAAATAAGTTCCAAGAGCGAACTGAATCGTATTATCGATAAATTGAACAATGTAGAAAGTGTATTAAGCATCGAGCGAACAACGGGGTGATTCTCACCCCGTTTTTTCGGGAATGGAGGAAAAGATGAAAATAGGAAGAATTGTGATGGGCGTTTGCCAGACGAACTGTTATTTTTTATATGAAGAAGGAAAGTCAGAAGTTATTTTTGTAGACCCGGCGGATCACGGGGAAGGAATTTATGACAAACTGGAGGAGGCAGGATTTACGGTGGCAGGTATCTTGCTGACGCATGCGCATTATGATCATATCGGAAGCGCCGACAAACTTCGTGAGTTGTCCGGGGCTAAAATTTATGCCTGTGAAGACGAACGCAAATTGTGTGAGGATCCGGATGTGAATCTTTCTACCATGTTCGGACGCAAATGTACCATTGCGCCGGATGTATATTTGAAAGACGGCGAGGAGGTAACCATCGCAGGAATGAAATTTAAAATGATTGCAACGCCGGGACATACCATCGGAAGCTGTTGCTATTATTTTGAGGAGGAAGGAATGCTGATCAGCGGTGATACCCTGTTTTTGGAATCCACCGGGCGCACGGATTTCCCGACGGGAAGCACGTCGTCCATCGTGCGTTCCATCAAGGAGAAATTATTTGTTTTGCCGGAGGATACCAAAGTGTATCCGGGACATAACGATGCGACGACCATCGGTCATGAGAAAAAATACAATCCGTTTGTTCAGTAGGAGAATCTATGTTACTTGTTGAAATAAATGAGCCGAAATGGGAATATGATGTACATTCGCTTGTGAAGGCGTTTTATCCGGAGCGTACGGTGAAGGTCCTTTCGCCGGAGCAGGGAGCGCAGCCGGAAGGGGGCGAAAGTTGCCCGGCGGCAATCCGGATTTGTCACACGGCAGATGAGGTTTCTGTCTGCTTCGGCGGCAAAGAAGCTGTAAAGCACCGGTGGGAGAGAGAACCGGAGAGGCGAAAAAATGAATTTAAGCGTATCTTTTATCAGTGTTTGGCTGCGGAGTGCGGAAAAGAGTTGCCTTGGGGCAACCTTACGGGAATACGGCCGACCAAAATCGCCATGGGTATGATAGAGGATGGGGCTTCCAAAGAAGATGTATTTGCGATGTTCGAGGGAGAACATTTTGTGAGCCGCGAGAAGACGGAGTTAGCCTACGATATCGCGCAGAGAGAACGGGAGATTTTGTCTTCGCTTCATTATAAAGACGGATACAGCTTATACATCGGTATTCCGTTTTGTCCGTCCACCTGTCTGTACTGTTCGTTTACTTCGTATCCGATCGGCGCATACAAAAAGCGTGTGGAGGAATACGTCGACTGTGTTATCAAGGAGATGAGAGAGACAGCCTGTATGATGGCCGGAAAAATACTGGATACGGTTTATATCGGAGGAGGAACGCCGACGACACTTTCGCCGGAGCAGCTGGACCGTCTGATTACGAGCCTGAAAGAGATTTTCGATTTTTCTACCGTGCAGGAGTTTACGGTGGAGGCAGGAAGAGCCGACAGTATCACGGAAGAAAAATTACAGGTGCTGTATCGGCATGGCGTGAGCCGTATTTCGGTCAATCCGCAGACGATGAAGGAGGAGACGCTCCGCAGCATCGGTCGTGCGGCCACGGCGGCGCAGACGGTGGAAGCATATAAGATGGCACGTAAGTGCGGGTTCGACAATATCAACATGGATATTATTTTGGGGCTTCCGGGGGAAGAAGAGGCTGACGTGCAGGCGACAATTGACCGGATCTGCGAGCTGGAACCGGATAGCCTGACTGTACATTCTTTGGCGGTGAAACGTGCATCCAAGCTTCGTCAATTCATTGAGGAAAACGGAATGGATATGCTTGTGAATACGGATGCGACGATGATGATTGCTGCACAGGGGGCAGCATCCATGGACATGAATCCGTACTATTTGTATCGCCAGAAAAATATGTCGGGAAATTTTGAAAATGTCGGTTATGCAAAGGAAGGCAAGGCCGGAATTTATAATATTCTGATTATGGAAGAGGTGCAGACCATTGTGGCGCTCGGCGCCGGTTCCATCACGAAACGGGTGTTTGAGGACGGACGCATTGAGCGGTGTGATAATGTAAAAGATGTGTCATTGTATATCCAAAAAATCGATGAGATGATAGAACGTAAAAGGGAATTATTCAGATAGGAAAGATAAGGGGAATTTATATGAAAAAATCGGCAAATAAGTTGCTTCATATCATGAAATGTCTTTTTGGAGTCAGTTTTTTTGTCATTGTGGTGACTTTTGTTCTCGGCCAGATATTTTTGGAAAACGAAGGCGGGACAAAAACGCTGTTGGCAGGTGCAGAAGGGTATAATTGCAGAGTTTTTGAAAGTGACTGGATGCGGCTTATGCCAAACGGAACAAGCCATGAAGTGGAAGTGCCGGGCGTTTATGAGGCGTATCCGGGGGAAGCGGTAACGGTGGTGACAACTTTACCGCAGACGCTGGAGGACCAGAGATGGCTTTGTTTTGAAGGGTATTGGCAGGACATGGAATTTTTTGTGGACGGCGTTTTGAGAGAGCGCTATTCCACGGAAAGTACACGGCCGTTCGGAAAAAACAGTGCCACCACTTATGTTTTTGTGGAACTCTTCCGTGAGGATGCGGGAAAAGAGTTAAAAGTGGTTACCAGTACATTGTCTTCTTACACCGGAACAATGAATACGGTGTATGTGGGGGACAAGTACGGAATCTGGCTTACTTTTTTTGAAAACTACGGAATAGCCTTTATTTTGGAATTTGTTTTGCTCATTTTGGCGTGCATCGGATTGATATTCTGCTTTGTGTTGTGGGCAATTTACCGTAAAAATTTCGATTACATATATTTGTGCAGCGCGTTGTTTTTTGTGGCTGCATGGAGACTGTCCGAAAGTCAGTTTAGGCAATTGCTTTTCTCCAATGTGTCGGCGGTGACGGCAATCAGTTTCCTGTCACTGATGATGCTGCCTGTGACCGTTATTTTCTATATCAATGAGATACAAAACCAGAGATACAGGAAATGGCATATGATTCCTATTTTGGCCGGCGGCGTCAATCTGATTGTTACAGTAGGCTTGCAAATATTGGGAATCAGGGATTTTCAGGAATGTCTGCTTGGCTCCCATCTGATCATCGGAATTTCGTCTGTCAGTATTATTGTTACGATTGTGATTGATTGTGTGAAAAAATATATCCGTGAATACGCCATGGTGGCGATCGGTCTTTTGGTGGCGGTTGCGTCGGCAGCTGTTGAGATGGCAGCGTATTATGTGGCTTTTTACAATTTGAACGGAGTACCGCTCAGCCTGGGTCTGATTTTCCTGTTTTTTATGGCTTCGACCAAAACTGTCCGGGAGCTTTTGGCAGAGAGTAGGGAAAAGCAGGAGGCGCTTCATGCCAATGCGGCAAAAGCACGTTTTCTTGCCAATATGTCCCATGAAATCCGCACCCCGATCAATTCGATTCTCGGCATGAACGAAATGATATTGAGAGAAAGTCAGGAGAAAGATGTGCTGGAGTACGCCGGCAATATTGAAAGGTCCGGAAAGCTTCTTTTGACGCTGATCAGTGATGTGCTTGACTTTTCCAAGATTGAGGCGGGTGAAGTGGAAATATACCCGGTGGAATATGATGTGCACGACCTGATTTTTGATACGGTAAAGGCAATGCATCCCCGTGCAACCAAAAAGAATCTGAAACTGAAAGTGGAAGCGGAGGAAAGTTTGCCGAAGGTACTGCGGGGGGATGAGTTCCGAATCCGCCAGATTTTGAACAATCTCATGAGCAACGCCGTGAAATACACAAAGACGGGGACGGTGACACTGTCGGTGACCGGAACGAGTGATGCGGAAGGTGACTTTTTGATGGTGATTTCGGTAAAAGATACCGGAATCGGAATCCGTCAGGAGGATATGTCAAAGCTGTTTTCCAGCTTTACAAGACTGGATGAGAGTAAAAACCGTACGATTGAAGGAACCGGTCTCGGCCTGAATATCACGAAGCTGCTGGTCGACCTGATGCAGGGCGAAATCGCGGTTTCCAGTGAATACGGAAAAGGCACCGAGTTTGTGGTGCGTTTGCCGCAGGAGATTGTAGATGCAACACCAATGGGAGTGTTCAAAGAGAAGTACGGAACAGATGCAAATTCCGGAAGAAGACGAGGAAGCTCTTTTAAGGCACCGCAGGCAGAAATTCTGGTGGTAGATGACAATGAAATCAACCTGGCAGTAATCAAGGGATTGTTGAAAGGGACGGAGATTGCGATTGACACAGCCATGGGTGGTCTGGAGGCGCTGGAGAAGAGCCGCCGGAAAACGTATGACATCATTTTGCTGGATCATATGATGCCGGATCCGGACGGAGTGGAAACATTGCACATGCTCCGAAAAGAAGAGGATAACCCGAACCAACATGCCAAGGTGGTTGCGCTGACGGCCAATGCGCTGGCGGGTTGTCGGGAAGAATATATAGAGACAGGATTTGATGATTATCTCTCGAAGCCGATCGAGGTGGAAAAGCTGGAAGAACTGATATGCAGCCTTTTACCGAAGGAGAAAATTGAAGAATTCAGCGGAAATGAAGAGAAACACTCTTGAGATATGCCCCAAAAAGTAGTAAAATTGGCAAGTGAATGATTTATTATATTGAAAAAGAGAAAGAATAGGTAAGTAGTATGGCACTGAATAAGAAACCGGTTACCGGAATGAAAGATATTCTTCCGGAGGAAATGCAGATTCGTGACTATGTCATGGGCGTGATCAAAGAGAATTATCGTAAGTTCGGTTTTACGCCGATAGAGACCCCGTGTGTGGAGTCCATCGGAAATCTTTGCTCAAAGCAGGGCGGAGAAAATGAAAAACTGATTTTTAAAATTTTGAAACGCGGCGACAAATTAAACATCGATGCGGCGCAGACGGAAAATGATCTGGTGGACGGAGGACTCCGCTATGATTTGACACTTCCGCTTTCCCGTTATTATGCCAACCATGCCAACGAACTTCCGAGTCCGTTCAAGGCTCTGCAGATGGGAAATGTATGGAGAGCGGATCGCCCGCAGAAGGGACGTTTCCGCCAGTTTATGCAGTGCGATATCGATATTCTCGGCGAGCCGAGCAATTTGGCTGAGATTGAACTGATTCTTGCGACGACGACAACACTTGCAAAACTCGGCTTTTCCAATTTCAAGGTTCGTCTCAATGAGCGCCGTATTTTAAAGGCGATGGCAGCTTACTCCGGATTCGGGGAGGAGCAGTTTGATCTTGTGTTTATCATTTTGGATAAGATGGACAAGATCGGCATCGACGGTGTCAAAGAAGATTTGTTAAATAACGGTTTTGCGCAGGAAGCTGTGGATAAATATATTGCACTTTTTGATGGTATGCAGGCGGCAGAGAATGCGATTGCATATCTGGCAGAGCAGCTCGGCGATTATCTGGAAGACGGCGTGGCAGAGAGCCTTGCTGAAATCAAGGACAGTGTTTCCGGTGCTGTGACAGAGAATTTTGAAATTGTATTTGATCCGACGCTTGTGCGCGGTATGTCTTACTATACAGGAACTATCTTCGAGATTGAAATGCCTGACTTCGGCAGCAGTGTGGCCGGCGGCGGAAGATACGACAAGATGGTCGGCAAGTTTACCGGCAAAGATACGCCTGCTTGCGGTTTCTCCATCGGATTTGAGCGAATTATCACAATCTTGATGGATCAGGGATTCAAGGTTCCGGGAAGCGGCGAAAAAGTGGCTTTCCTTGTGGAAAAAGGAATTGCGGGCGAGAGACTGTCCGAGGTCATCAAGGAGGCGCAGCAGCTTCGTAAGGAAGGCTGGCAGGTACTTTTGGTGCGCATGAACAAAAATAAAAAGTTCCAGAAGGAACAGCTCACAAAAGAAGGATATACTGAGTTTAAGGACTTCTACAGAGAAGCTTTGAAAAACTAGGAGGATACAGACATGGCAGAATCAATGCAGGGATTAAAGAGAACCCACAGATGTACGGAGGTGTCAGCGGCTAACATCGGCGAGACCGTAACCGTTATGGGATGGGTGGCAAAACAGAGAAACAAAGGCGGTATCATCTTTGTGGATCTCCGCGACAGAAGCGGTATTTTGCAGCTGATTTTTGAAGAGGATAAATGCGGCAGTGAAAATTTTGCAAAGGCCGAGAAACTCAGAAGTGAGTTTGTTGTGGCTGTTGTCGGTAAAGTGGAGAAGAGAGCCGGTGCAGTCAATGAAAATCTTGCAACGGGAGATATCGAGATCATTGCAGAGCAGATCCGTATTCTTTCCGAGGCGGAAACTCCTCCTTTCCCAATCGAGGAGAACAGTAAAACAAAAGAGGAAATGCGTTTGAAATACAGATATCTGGATCTTCGCAGACCGGATTTGCAGCGCAATCTCATCCTTCGAAGCAAAATTTGCACAGAGGTCCGTGCATTTATGGCAAAGGAAGGATTTTTGGAAATTGAGACACCGATTTTGAATAAATCAACACCGGAAGGTGCGAGAGATTACCTTGTGCCGAGCCGTGTGCACCCGGGCAATTTCTATGCGCTTCCGCAGTCGCCGCAGCTTTTTAAACAGCTCCTTATGTGTTCCGGATATGACCGCTATATCCAGATTGCAAAATGTTTCCGCGACGAAGATTTGCGTGCGGACAGACAGCCGGAGTTTACACAGATTGATATGGAACTTTCCTTCGTGGATGAAGAGGATGTTATCGATGTAAATGAAAGATTAATTAAGCATGTGTGCAAGGAAGCCATCGGGCTCGATGTACAGCTCCCGCTTCCGAGAATGCCTTGGCAGGAGGCGATGGACCGTTTCGGTTCCGACAAACCGGACACACGTTTCGGAATGGAACTTGTGGATGTATCCGATGTTGTGAAGGGATGCGGTTTCGGCGTGTTTACGGGAGCTTTGGAGAACGGCGGTTCCGTGCGCGGTATCAATGCAAAGGGGCAGGCGGAAATGCCGAGAAAGCAGATTGATGCGCTCGTGGACGCAGCGAAAGGAAACGGTGCAAAAGGTCTTGCATATCTCGCAGTGTTGCCGGACGGTTCTTACAAATCTTCTTTTGCAAAGTTCATGACAGAGGAAGAACTTAAGAATCTTGTGGCTGCGATGGCCGGTGAGCCGGGAGATTTGCTCCTCTTTGCAGCAGACAAAAATAAAATCGTATGGAATGTGCTCGGTGCGCTTCGTATCGATCTTGCAAAGAAACTTGATTTGATTGATGATAATAAATTTAATTTCCTCTGGGTAACGGAATTCCCGCTTCTTGAGTGGGATGAGGAAGATGAGCGTTTTGTTGCGGTTCATCATCCGTTCACGATGCCGATGGAAGAGGACTGGCAGTATATTGATACCGATCCGGGACGTGTGCGCGCAAAGGCGTACGACATCGTACTTAACGGTGTGGAGCTCGGCGGAGGTTCCGTGCGTATCCATCAGGATGACGTGCAGGAAAAAATGTTTGAAGTTATCGGTATTCAGAAAGAGGAAGCATGGGATCGTTTCGGATTCCTTCTCTCTGCATTTAAATACGGTGTTCCACCGCATGCGGGACTTGCGTACGGACTCGACCGTATGGTTATGTTGCTTGTAAAAGCGGACAGCATCCGTGAAGTTATGGCATTCCCGAAGGTGAAAGATGCATCCTGTCTCATGTCTGAGGCGCCGAACGTGGTAGATGCACAGCAGCTGGAGGAGCTTTGCATTGCCATTACAAAGCCGGAAGAGGAAGCATGCGAGGAGAGCAGCGCAGAATAGAGGTTGGCTATGATACGACTTTTTGCAGTCAATATTTCGCCGCTTAAGGACGAAAGGTGTTTTCGAAAATGCTATTTCAGATCCACAGAGGAACGACAGATGCAGGCGGATGTTTTGAAAATGCCGGAGGATAAGGCGAGATGCATTGCAGCAGGACTTTTGCTGGAAAATGCATACAAAAAGTTCAGAACAGAAAAACTAAAAGAGTTAGCAAATGCTAACTCTTTTGAGTATACACAAAAGCCGGAAGATGCAGAAGGTTTGTCTGAGAAATTGCCGAAGGTCCGGGCGGGGCTCGGCGGAAAACCGGAATTTGTTTTTTCGGAAGGGATGACGCCGGAAGTATATTTCAATTTATCCCATTCCGGAGATTATGTCATTTGTGCGATGGCAGATTTTGAAGTCGGAGCAGATGTCCAAAGGCGGACGAGAGTCCGGGAAAGTTTACTGCGTCGTTTCTTTTCTGAGGAAGAGAAGAAACGCGTAGAGTTGTGCCCGGAGGAAGAAGAGAAAGAGAGAGTTTTTGCAGCAATTTGGGCACGAAAAGAGGCGGAAACAAAGTTGACAGGACGCGGAATCGGGCAATTGCTGGGGGATATGCTCAGAGAATGCGATGATCACAGATCTGTATCGACAAAACAAAGGCAATATCGCATTTGGCAGGGGATGATCGATGTGGATTATGCATGGGCAGTCGCAGGCAAAAAGGAAGAAGCAGGCGGCGAACAGGAAACGTTAATTCCCGCTATGGTGGAGGAAGGAGAACTGTTTTATGAGAGAGAATTTTGAGAGAAGTGCTATGCTTCTCGGCGTTGATAATATGGATGTACTGTCAAAGAAGCGGGTGGCGGTGTTCGGTGTCGGCGGTGTCGGCGGATATGTAGTGGAGGCTCTCGCAAGGACAGGAATCGGTGCATTTGAGCTGATCGATCACGATACGATCAGTGTTACCAATATCAATCGACAGATTATTGCGACAATGGACAGTGTCGGAAAAAAGAAGGCAGAAGTGATGAAGGAGAGAATTTTGTCAGTAAATCCCGATGCCGATGTGCGTGTCAGAGATTGCTTTTTTCTTCCGGACAATGCGGAGGAATTTGATTTTGAGTGCTATGATTATGTCGTGGATGCGGTAGATACGGTGACGGCGAAATTGGAAATCATCGAGCGGGCAAAAAAGGTCGGTGTTCCGGTCATCAGTGCCATGGGAGCGGGCAATAAGCTGGATCCGATGCGGTTTGAGGTGGCGGATATCTCAGAGACTTCCGTGTGCCCGCTGGCGAAGGTGATGCGCCGGGAACTGAAAAAGAGAGGAATCGAAAAGGTGAAGGTTGTCTATTCCAAGGAGGAGGCGAGGACGCCGCTTTTTGAACCGCCTGCAGAAGAAGAAACCCGCAAGAGAGCACCGGGCTCCGTTGCGTTTGTTCCTTCTGTGGCAGGATTTATTGTGGCCGGTGAGGTGATCAAAGATCTGATACGGTAGTTTCGATGCCGTTTGCAATAGCCTGGGCGATTCCGGTGAAATTTTCATCAAAGAAAATGTTGTCCCGGGCCGTGTTCATGTAGCCGATTTCCAAAAGGACGGCGGGCATGTTGGTCTGCGACAGAACGGCAAGATTTTTGCGTTCGGTGATTGCGAGATTCGGGAAGCCGATGGCTTCCAGCTCGCTTCCGATATTGCGCGCCAGGTCGGCTGCGACTCCGGTGTCGGAATAAACGAGGGTTTCCAGACCGGAATAGCTTTCCGGAACCGGTGTGGAATTTCTGTGAATAGATATAAACAGGTCGGCTGCGGCGTTATTCGCCTCGGCCGCTTTTTGCGAAGGGGATTCGTAGATATCCCCTTCCCTTGTGTAAAGGATGTTGAGGTCGGGATTTTGGGACAAAATCTGACCGACGGCCAGAGTGAGTGCAAGGACGTCGTCTTTTTCCCTGCGGCCTTCCCACACTGCTCCGTAATCATATCCGCCGTGTCCGGCGTCAAGTACAATCGTGGTCATAGTTTACCTGCAAAAAGCTTTTTGTATAGTTTATGCAAGAACGGAAGCAACAGTGACATAAAACAGTATCGTTCTAAAGGAGGGAAAACGACCATATAATAGAGCAAGAACATAGTGGAACGGATTCGGAAATGAAAACATATATCGGTACTTTTCTGAAATTATTGTTGGCGTCTTTTTTGTTCAGCATAGTGTTGCTTTTGCTGTTGGCTTTTTTGTTTTACAAATTTTATTTGTCGGATGATGTGATAACGGTATCGATCATTTTAATTTACGTGATCTCCAATTTTTTGTCCGGATTTTTGGCGGGGAAGACGATGGGGCGCAGGAAATATGTGTGGGGACTCGGACTGGGAGCAGCTTATTTTATTGTGCTCTGTCTGGTGTCGTTTGCGGTAAAACAATCTTTCGCAGATCTGGGGCAGGATTTTCTCATGACCATGATTTTGTGTCTTGGCAGCGGAATGCTGGGAGGGATGGTAAGTTGAAAAAAACTCTTTCATTGCCATGCAAAGTGTGCTATACTAGCAATAGTTTTAATTTATTAAGGAGGCAATGTGATGAAACATATCAAAACATTAAGCACAAGAGATTTAAAAAAATCCATGAAAAAAGGTGGTTGTGGTGAGTGTCAGACATCCTGCCAGTCAGCTTGTAAGACATCTTGTACCGTAGGAAACCAGAGTTGCGAAAACGTAAAATAATAGCGTATTATTAAGCAGCGACTTGCATCGCTGCTTATCTTTTGACAATAAAGAATTGAGAGGAATGTAAGTTGGTACATTGTTATAAAAACAATGGCTACAACATTGTGATGGATGTAAACAGCGGATCCGTCCATGTGGTAGATGACATTGTATATGACCTGGTTCCTCTGTTAGAGCCGCTTGTATCATCAAAGGGTGATAAAGAGGCCATGCTGGACCTTGCTGAAAAGCAGGGCTTTCCGTATGCAAAAGAAGATGTATCGGAAGCAATCGACGAGATTTTGGCACTGGCGCAGGCGGACATGCTTTACACAGAGGATATTTACGAAAATTACATTGACAGCTTCAAGAGCAGAGAGACCGTAGTGAAGGCTTTATGTCTGCATATTGCCCATGACTGCAATCTTGCGTGCAAGTATTGCTTTGCCGAGGAAGGCGAGTATCATGGACGAAGAGCGATGATGACCTATGAAGTGGGACAGAAGGCACTGGATTTTTTGGTGAAAAGTTCCGGAAGCAGAGTCAATCTGGAGGTAGACTTTTTCGGCGGCGAACCGCTCATGAACTGGCAGGTTGTAAAGGATCTGGTAGCATACGGCCGTTCTCTTGAGGAAAAGCATAATAAAAAGTTCCGTTTTACCTTGACGACAAACGGCGTACTGCTGGATGATGAGATTTTAGAATTTGCCAACAAAGAGATGGGCAATATCGTTCTCAGCATTGACGGAAGAAAAGAAGTACACGACAGGATGCGTCCGCACAGAGGCGGGCAGGGCAGTTATGATGAGATCGTACCGAAATTCATCAAGGTGGCAGAGAGCCGTAATCAGATGGATTATTATGTGAGAGGAACATTTACACATCATAATCTTGATTTTTCAAAAGATGTCCTGCATTTGGCGGATCTCGGGTTTAAGCAGATTTCTGTGGAGCCTGTTGTGGCACAGGAGACAGATGATTATGCATTTAAGCCGGAAGATCTTCTGATTTTGAAAAAAGAGTATGATGACCTTGCGGTAGAGATGATTCGCAGACGCAAGGAAGGGAAAGGTTTTAACTTCTTTCATTTTATGATAGATCTGGAAGGCGGTCCTTGTGTGGCCAAACGCTTATCCGGCTGCGGAAGCGGGACGGAATATCTTGCGGTGACGCCGTGGGGAGATTTTTATCCGTGTCATCAGTTTGTGGGACAGGAAGAGTTTCTTCTCGGAAATGTCTACGAAGGCATTACAAAGCAGTGTATTTGTGAGGAGTTTAAACAGTGCAATGTATATGCAAAAGAAGCCTGCAGAGATTGCTTCGCAAAGTTTTACTGTAGCGGCGGCTGTGCGGCGAACGCATACAATTTCACGGGAAAGATTGATGGAGTGTATGATGTGGGTTGCGAGTTGCAGCGCAAAAGAGTAGAATGTGCGATTATGATAAAAGCGGCACTTAGTGATTAGGAGGAATGAACAATGAAGAAAAGTACAGGTGTCATTGGCCTGATTCTTGCCATTGCAGCGATTGTCGGACTCGGCTATATTGCGATGTTTGGTATCGGTGCAGGAAAGACAGGGGCGGCAGCAAACATTAAGCAGGGTCTTGACCTTGCGGGTGGTGTCAGCATTACGTATCAGGTAGTGGGAGAGGAAGAAGCTTCCATGGAAGATATGAACGATACCATTTACAAGTTACAGAAACGTGTTGAAAAATACAGTACAGAAGCGCAGGTATATAAAGAAGGTACCGATCGTATCAATATTGAGATTCCGGGCATTTCCGATGCCAATGCGGTATTGGAAGAACTCGGACAACCGGGTACCTTGTATTTTATCAGCGAGACAGACAGTGAAGGAAATGCGAACTACGGAATCACGGTTCTGGATGATGGTTCTTATGACTATGGACTGTTAAAGAGTCTGGATGAGTTAAAAGCAGACGGCAGTATCGTTTTGGACGGTACCATGGTAGCAAGTGCACAGGCGGGTGCTTATCAGGAAAAACAGGGCGCCAGCACAAGTGAGTATGTGGTGTCTCTTACATTTACACAGGAAGGTACACAGAAGTTTGCAGAAGCTACCACCAAAGCATATCAGAGCGGTGAGACCATTGGTATTTACTATGACGGAAAATTTGTTTCCGTTCCGAATGTAACAGAACCGATTACCGGCGGACAGGCACAGATTACAAACCTGACAGAGTTTGAAGAAGCAGATACCCTTGCTTCTACCATTCGTATCGGTGGTCTGAAACTGGAATTAAAAGAACTTCGTTCAAAAGTAGTAGGTGCCCAGCTTGGCTCTGATGCGCTTGCATCAAGCTTAAAAGCAGGTGCGATCGGATTCGGTATTGTATGTCTGATCATGATTGTTGTATACCTTCTTCCTGGATTTGTATCAGCGATTGCGCTTACTTTATATGTTATTTTGACTTTACTTGCATTAAATGCATTGAATATTACACTTACCCTTCCGGGTATTGCGGGTATCATTCTTTCCATCGGTATGGCGGTGGATGCCAACGTTATTATTTTCGCACGTATCCGTGAGGAGCTTGCAACCGGAAAGACGGTTCAGTCGGCAATCAAGATTGGTTTTGATAAAGCGCTTTCGGCCATCGTGGACGGTAATATCACAACATTGATTGCGGCGGCTGTGCTTGGAATGATGGGCTCCGGTACCGTAAAAGGTTTTGCTATTACATTGGCGCTGGGTATCGTGCTTTCCATGTTTACGGCTCTTGTAATCACAAAAGGATTGCTTAATGTATTCTATGCCATAGGACTCAAGGATGAAAAATGGTACGGAAAGGCAAAGACGATGAAGACCATCGACTTTACATCAAAGAAAGCGGTATTCTTTGCGATTTCCGGTGCGATTATCATTGCGGGATTTGTGTTCCTTGGTGTGAATAAGTCAAGTACAGGAAATATTTTAAATTACAGTCTTGAATTTATGGGCGGTACTTCCACAACAGTTGCATTCAATGAGGATAAGAGCATTGAAGATATCGACGCGGACGTTGTGCCGGTAATTGAGCAGATTACAGGCGACAGCAATGTACAGGCGCAGAAAATCAATGACACAACACAGGTTGTGTTTAAGACAAGAACACTTACAGTGGAAGAGAGAGAAGCTTTTGTACAGGCAATGGTTGACAATTTCGGCGTGGAAGAAAACGAGATTGAAGCAGAAACAATCAGTGCGACAGTCAGCAATGAAATGAGAATGGATGCGATTCTTGCGGTAGTGATTGCGACAATCTGCATGCTTGTTTATATCTGGTTCCGTTTTACGGATATCCGCTTTGCGGCCAGTGCAGTATTTGCACTTTTGCATGACGTGCTTGTTGTGCTTGCATTCTATGCAGCAGCTAAGATTTCTGTCGGAAATACATTTATTGCATGTATGTTGACCATCGTCGGATATTCTATCAACTCAACGATTGTTATCTTTGACAGAATCCGTGAGAATTTAAGAGAAGCAAAAGACGAGGCTTCGCTGAAATTGCTTGTGAACGATAGTATTACACAGACGCTTACCAGAAGTGTTTATACGAACCTGACAACGTTTGTTATGGTGCTTGTTCTGTATATCATGGGTGTGTCAAGCATCCGCGATTTCGCACTTCCGCTTATGGTAGGTATCTTTGCCGGAGCATATTCATCCGTAGGTATCACGGGATCTTTGTGGTATCTGATGCGTACCAAGATCGGCAAAAAAGAAAAAGCGGCAAAAAGCAAAAAATAGTTAGAGAAAAGTGAAAGTGCCCCTTGCGTTTGCAGGGGGCACTTTGGTATACTATATTGGTAAAGGATTTTATACAATTGGAGGGAGTAGATATGACAGTTTTAGCAATCATTTTGGCTATTGTAGCCTGTGCACTTGCTTTTCTCTTGTATCGCGAGAAGCAGGGTGGATCTAATCCGAAGGACTCGGTCAAGACTGTGACAAAAGGCATTCTGGACAGAGGTGGTGTAGGTCCGGTTCTTGCTGTGACGGACAACAATGAGATTTTGTTCTATAATAAGGATTTTGTACAGTTGTTCCCTGAAGTTATTAATTCGACATCTATTTCTGCATATCCGGAGATGATGCGTCTCTTTAAAGACGAAGAGTATGTTTCGGAAGTGCTCTCTAAGATTTACGAGGTGCGTCAGGAAGTGATCTCCGAGGAGAGTGTGCAGGGTAAGTTCGTATGGCTGGTAGATATTACCGGGCATTATAAAACCAATAAAAAACTGACAGAGTTGAAGGAAATGGCGGATGCGGCCAACAAAGCCAAGTCAAATTTCCTTGCAAACATGTCCCATGAGATTCGTACACCGATCAATACTGTGCTCGGTATGGACGAAATCATTCTCAGAGAGGCGACCGATGTACAGATCAAAGGTTATGCGGAAAATATCCGTGATGCAGGTACTACGCTGTTATCACTTGTAAATGACCTTCTTGATTTCTCCAAAATCGAGTGCGGCAAGATGGAGATTCTTCCGGTAGAGTATGAGATTGCCAATGTACTTACGGAAGTTATCAATATGATCGAGATCAAAGCAGCGAATAAAAAGCTTGAGTTTAAAGCTATCGTTGCAGAAGATATGCCATACCTTTTGTTCGGTGATGAGATTCGTCTGAAACAGGTTATTACCAACCTTCTGACCAATGCCGTGAAGTATACGGAGGAAGGAAGCGTTATTTTAAAAGTAGACTGGAAGGAAGCAGGAGATTCCTCTGTATCCCTCATCGTTTCCGTTATCGATACCGGTATCGGTATCAAGGAAGAGGATTTGAGCCGCCTGTTTGTATCCTTCGAACGTATCGAAGAGAGACGTAACCGCAATATCGAAGGAACCGGTCTCGGAATCAGTATTACCAAAGAGCTTCTTGAACTGATGAACAGTAACCTCAATGTAAGAAGTGAATACGGCGTAGGTTCTACCTTCTCCTTCACTTTAAAGCAGGGTATTCGTGATCGTAAGCCGGTTGGTAAGTTCCGTGAGAAATATGCATACAGCAATGAGAAGAGCAAGAAATACAGAACCACATTCGTGGCTCCAAATGCAAAGATTCTTGTTGTTGATGACAACTCCATGAACCTTTCGGTTGTGGAGGGACTTCTCAAGAATACGACGATTCAGGTGGATTGTGCAAACAGTGGTGCAGCTGCACTTGAGCTTTGCGGCGATCTGAAATATGATATTATTTTCATGGATCATATGATGCCTTATATGGATGGTATTGAGACACTGAAGAATATCAAAGCCATGGAAGACGGTCCTAACATTGATACACCGGTCATTGTTCTTACTGCGAATGCAGTTTCCGGTGCAAAGGAAATGTATCTTGAGGAAGGCTTCGTTGACTACATGTCTAAGCCAATCCAGGGCAAACGTCTGGAAGAAAAGATTGTTGAATTCCTTCCGGAAGATAAATATGTCATGATTGAGTATGACGATATGGAGAAGAAATTATATCAGAATCTTTGGAAAGCAGTGGCAGACGACATCCTTTCCGAATATCAGTTTAAGATTCTTGATATTCCGATGGCTGTGGAATCGGCAGAAGGTGATAAAGATTGTGTGATCTTCCTGTTCGAATCTTTCCGTGACAATGTGGAAAAGAACAAGACAGATATTGTGTCTTCATACGAGAAAGAGGATTATCCAAACTACACGATTTTTGTTCATGCGCTTAAGAGCACATCCAAGATGATCGGTGCAGAAAATCTTTCTGAGATGGCTCGCAAAATGGAGGAAGCAGGCAAAGCCGGTGAATTCGATTACATAAAAGAAAATTACGATGCAATGATTGCAGAATACGATGCGGTTGTGACTGAGATTAACGATTATTTAAGTACCAGATAATTTTTTCTTAAGATTTGCAGCATCGTCTTGTAATGAGGTATGAAATATGCCACCATATGGGTGGCATATTTTTTTGACAAAAGATGGGTGGAGGAAGAAACCGGTGCTTCGATTGACGAGGAGACAAAAGAGAAAAATTAAAGCATATGTGAGAGCTTACACGGCAAGATTGATCGCACTTGGTATTGTGTTAGGGGTGCTTGTGGGGAGTTTTTTTGTTATTCGTACGGTGGTGCGTCTTGTGACAGGAGATAAGACGGCCATGGCGACTGTGCTGGATGCAAAAGTAGATGGCTGGCTTTCGAAAAAACAAAAGAGAGTGTTGGAGCGCCCGGAATTTGCAGTGGATTTATTGCCGCCGAATCCATATTCCAGACCGGGGGAGCCTTTGGAGGAAGTTAATGCGATTTTTGTACATTATACGGCCAATCCGGGAACGACGGCGGTGCAGAATCGTAATTATTTTGCCAATCTGGCAAAGACCGGAGAAACTTCTGCCAGTGCGCATTTTATTATTGGATATGAGGGCGAGATCCTTCAGTGTGTTCCGCTGTGGGAAATTGCATATGCGGTAAAGGGACGAAACTATGATTCTGTGTCCATCGAATGTTGTTACATGGAGGAAAACGGAAAGTTTACCGAGGCTACCTATCAATCGCTGATACGGTTGACTGCATGGCTTTTGGGGAAACATAAACTGAATGAAGAGGATGTCCTCAGACATTATGATGAGGGCGGAAAAAACTGTCCGAAATATTATGTGGAGCATGAGGAGGCATGGGATCAGTTGGTCCGCGATATTGGACAGTACATAGAAGAGAATGGAGTATATGATGAGACGGAGACGGAGAGACCGGTTTCCGAATAAAGTGACGGAAGGATATATATGACACGGGAAAAATGGGTAGTTACGGCTAAGAAAGCCGATTTTAATGCGATTGCACAAAAGTTTCATATCAGTCCTATGCTCGCAAGAATCATCCGCAACAGAGACGTGGTGGAAGAGCGGGAGATAGAGAGGTATTTGAATGGCACGATGAATGATATGCATGTTCCGGATTTGATGTACGGTATGAGGCAGGGGGCGCAGATTCTTCTTGGAAAGATCAAAGAAGAGAAATTCATACGTATCATCGGAGACTATGATGTGGACGGTGTATGTGCATCGATTATTTTAAAAAAGGGATTAGAACAGTTAGGCGGCAAGGTTTCTGTGGCAATACCGCATAGGGTGAATGACGGCTACGGATTGAATCTGCATTTGATTGAGGATGCACACGCGGACGGGGTGGATACGATCGTCACCTGTGACAACGGAATTGCCGCTGCGGGAGAGATTGCTGCAGCCAAGCAGCTGGGGATGACAGTGGTCGTGACGGATCATCATGAAGTTCCCTATGAAGAGGCGGACGGGATGCGCAGAGAGTTGCTTCCGCCTGCAGATGTGGTCATTGATCCAAAGCAGCAGGCGTGTACATATCCATATAAAGGGATTTGCGGAGCACTTGTCGCTTATAAGCTGGTTCAGATGATGTGGGAGATGTCCGGAAAAGATTCCTCTGTTCTGCTTCGAGAACTATTGGAATTTGCAGCCATTGCTACGGTGTGCGATGTAATGGAACTTCTGGATGAAAACAGGATTGTAGTGAAGTACGGTCTGAAATATATGGAAGATTCTGCTAATCTTGGTCTGCGAACGCTGATCGATGTTTGCGGGCTTTCGGATGCCAAAATCGGAAGCTATCACGTAGGGTTTGTGATCGGACCTTGCCTGAATGCGACGGGGAGGTTGGATACGGCCATGAAGGCGATAGCTCTGTTTGATACGTGCTCTGTACAAGAAGCCTGTATGCTTGCCACTGAACTGAAAGAAATGAACGAGAGCCGCAAATCCATGACGGAGAAGGGCGTGGCAGATGCCATTCGCCAGGTAGAAGAATGCGGTTATGAGAAGGATGATATTATTGTAGTTTATTTGAAGGATTGCCATGAAAGTATTGCAGGTATTATTGCCGGGCGTCTGAAGGAGAAATACTACAAGCCGGTGTTTGTGCTGACGGACGGCGAAGAAGGCTTGAAGGGATCCGGTCGTTCCATCGAGAGTTATTCCATGTATGATGGTCTTCATGATGTTGAGGAACTTCTGGACAAATACGGCGGACATAAAATGGCTGCAGGGCTTTCTCTTAAACCGGAGAATCTTTCGGAATTTTGGCGTCGGATTAATGCGCAGTCCCGACTTACGGAGGACGATTTTGTACAGAAAATCCGAATTGATATTCCTATGCCGCTTCCTTATGCAACAATGCAGTTTGCAGAAGAACTGGCGCTGTTGGAACCGTTTGGGAACGGCAATCACAAACCGCTGTTTGCCCAGAAAAATCTGCAGGTACGTAATTGTACCGTGCGGGGAAAAAATAAAAATGTGGCCGGATTTGTGCTGGAAGACGAAAACGGTTACCGTGTGAACGGGATTTATTTCGGTGAAGCGGAGCTGTTTGCGCAGCAGGTTAGAGAAAACGGCAACCGGATCAATATAATATACTATCCTGATATCAATGAGTTTCGGGGGAACCGGACGTTACAGATAGTTGCGACACATTATAATTTTGCAATCTAAAGATGGTTGTATATGTGGATTGCTGAGAGTATGATGTCTGTGTCGAAGATAATTTGTTATTGTTTTGTATAGGAGGGACACAGAGTTGAAAAAGCAATCACGGATAAGAAAATTATGGAGCCTGCTTCTTTATGTAATGGTGATAGTAGCAGGTATTCCGGCGGCGAAGGTATCGGCCGCCACATCCGATGGGCAGGCAGTCGGATATCAGGTATATATCCAAGGCGTGGAAGTGACAAGTGAGAAGTTGTCTGATTCGGCGGCCGGATGGGTGTTTACACCGCCTGCAGATTATGATGATGTTGCAAAACTTACGCTCACAAACGCAAAGATCAAAGGAGACGCAAGTACATTTACAAAGAACGGAATTGAATCAAGGATACCTTTGGAAATTGTCCTTAACGGAAATAATACTGTCGAAGGAGCCGAGAATTCCGGATGCGGTATAGCAATTACGGAAAGTCTCTACATAAGCGGATCCGGAAAACTGAATGTGGGTAATGCACAAAACAGTTGTGCGATAAGTACTGTTTGGGGAAATCTTGTATTATCAAACGGAGCACAGGTATATGCGGTTGCTCGTGGTGACAGTGGATCCGGTATGGGGATTAATGTGATCAACGGAACGCTTATGATGGAAGAAAACAGTAGTCTTTCTGTAAAATGTGGACCGGCTAAGCAAGGTGGTGATTCCTATAGTGTCGGAATTTTTGCCGCTTCGGTGATCATGGAGGATGGCAGTGTCCTCATTGCAGAGGGTGGTACTTGCGGGATCGCAGTGATGAGTGATTATTTTAAGACTGCGGGACAGAAGGTAGTCGGAGGTGAAAAAGAGTCCCAATTATATGCTGTTTCATGGGATTCCGTCGTACTGAGTCCGTTTGACGCATACACGTATAAATACGGCAATGGATTGACTGCAAAATACATTCATGTCGGTACAGCATATAAGATTACGGTAAACGGTGGCAAGGCATCTGATTCCATGGGAACCGGAATTACGGAAACGATCACCGGTATGAAAATTTCTTTGACAGCGGATGCGGCACCGGAGGGACAAAAATTCGCAGGTTGGACCGTTGAGAGCGGCGATGTTGCACTTGCAGATTCGATGCAGACAACGACAACCTTTGTTATGCCGAGAGGAAATGTAAAGATTTCTGCAAAGTTTGTTCCGGATGGAGCTCAAGTCGGAACGACGGCGACGGTTGCGGGTGCACAGTATAATGTAACTTCGTCAGATGCCAAGACCGGTGTTTATACCGTTACATTTAAAAAGAGTACAAACAAAAAGAAAGCATCCGTTACGATCCCGGAGACAGTCACGATTAACGGGAAGGTATACAAGGTAACGGGCATTGCTGCCAATGCATTCAAAAAGCACACAAAACTGAAAAGCGTAAAGATCGGTAAGAATGTACAGACGATCGGAGAAAGAGCATTCTACAAATGTACATCCTTAAAAAAGATCACGATTCCTTCCGGAGTGAATAAAATCGGCAAACAAGCATTTTACGGCTGTAAAAATCTGAAAAAGATTACGATCAAAACGACGAAGTTGACAAATAAAAAAGTCGGCAAACAAGCATTTAAAGGTATTTATAAGAAAGCAGTCATCAAGGTGCCGAAATCGAAACTAAAAGCATATAAAAAATTACTTAAAAACAAAGGTATCGGAAAAGAAGCTAAAGTGAAAAAGTAAGTATATAAAGTGATGAAATGAAAAGAAGCCGTTGCATGTAAACTACATGACACCGGCTTCTTTTCGTTTATGAATTCTTATGAGGGGGAGATAGTGAGTTGTGGTTCAACTATCTGTTTTTACTATAAAGCGGATTTGTGAACAAAATGTGTTCAAACTATAAAAAGAAAAGAAAATCGGTTATCCGTTGGAAAACAGCTGTAAATGTGGTATTATAATTTATTAGGAAAAATGTAATGGAGGCATGCGAAAATGGCTTTGTTAAAGGATCTGCTTAAGGAAATTACATATGAGGTTTTGCAGGGCGGGATAGAAAAAGAAGTGTCCGCCGTTGTATACGATTCGCGTAAAGTGACAGAGGGCTGTATGTTTATCTGTATTGAGGGAGCTGTATCGGACGGACATTCCTATGCGGCCGAGGTTGCAGCCAAAGGGGCATCGGTTCTTGTGGTGACAAAAGACATCAGTGAGAGTATCAAATCAGTTGCAAGAGAGGATCTGACTATTTTGCGTGTGGAAGATTCCAGATATGCCATGGCTTTCATTTCAGCAGCATATTTCGGACATCCGGCCCAAAAACTGAAGGTAATCGGAGTGACCGGAACAAAAGGAAAGACAACGACGACTTATCTTGTGAGATCTATTTTGGAGCAGGCAGGACACAAGACAGGATTGATCGGAACTATCGAGACAATTATTGGTGATACGCATATTCCGGCCAGCAATACGACGCCGGAGTCCTATATTTTGCAGGAGACATTTGCCCGCATGGCAGAGGAAGGCTGCGAGGCGGTCGTTATGGAGGTTTCTTCCCAAGGGCTGATGCTTCACCGGACCCAGGGATTTGTATTTGACATCGGTATTTTTACAAATATTGAGCCCGACCACATTGGACCGGCGGAGCACAAGGATTTTGACGATTATATGCGTTGCAAGGGGTTGTTGTTTAAACAGTGTCGTGTCGGAATCGTCAATTCGGATGACAAAAATTATGAAAATGTAATCAGCGGTCATACATGTGAGATAGAGACATTTGGTTTTTCAGAGAATGCAGATTACAGGGCTTCCGGGCTGAAGCTGATACAGGGATCCGGATTTTTGGGTATCGATTTCAAGGCGGGCGGTCTTGTGGATATGGATGTGGAGGTACATGCGCCGGGCAGATTCAGCGTATACAATACGTTGTGCGCCATTGCCATCTGCCATCATTTCGGAGTGACAAAGGAACAGATACAGTCGGCAGTGGTGGATGCGAAAGTGAAGGGACGCATTGAGATGATCAAGGTATCCGATGACTTTACGCTGATGATCGATTATGCACATAATGCCATGTCACTGGAAAGCCTGCTGACGACGTTGAAGGAATATGAACCCAATAGACTTGTCTGTCTGTTCGGCTGCGGCGGTAACCGTTCCAAACTGCGCCGCTATGAGATGGGAGAAGTCAGCGGAAAGCTTGCGGATCTGACGGTGATCACATCGGATAATCCGCGAAATGAAGAGCCGCAGGATATTATAGATGACATTAAAACTGGAATTGCCAAAACAGACGGTGCTTATGTGGAAATCATAGACCGCCGGGAGGCGATTGCTTATGTGATTGATCATGGTCAGCCGGGGGATGTTATCGTGCTGGCCGGAAAAGGTCATGAAGATTATCAGGAAATCAAAGGAAAGAAGTATCCGATGGATGAAAGAGTGATCATTTCGGAGATACTTGAGAGCAGAAAATAGAGAATATGCAAAAGAAATATGCAGATGTGATCATAGATATATCCCATGAAAAAGTAGATCGGCCATTTCAGTACAGGATTCCCGAAAGGATGGCTGACAGGCTTGCAATCGGGATGTGTGTGCGCATTCCTTTCGGTAAAGGAAATAAATTGCGCAATGGATATGTGATTGATATGACGGATGAAACGGATTATCCGGAAGAAAAAATTAAAGAGATTGCTCAGATTGATGCTGAGAATGTACCGATGGAATCCCGCAGCATCGAACTTGCGTGGTGGATGAAAAATCATTATGGCGGAACGATGATTCAGGCTATGAAGACGGTGCTTCCGGTTAAGCAGGAGATGAAACCGGTGATGCAGCGTGAGGTTTCGCTTGCGGTGGATCACGAAGAAGCATCATCTTATCTGGCGCAGGCGATATCCAGACATCAAGCGGGGAAAGTTCGTCTTTTGGAGGCATTGATAGCGGGAGCGACGGTCAATTATTCTGTGCTGACAGGGAAACTTTCTGTGTCACCGCAGACAATCAAGAGTATGGAGACGCAGGGAGTCATCAGGATCGAGACATTTCAGGAATATCGAAATCCGATCCGTTTTCAGAATAGAGCGCCGGAAAGGAAGCAGCTGACGGAAGAGCAGCAGGAGATCGTGGATGACTTTTTGTCCGATTATGACAAGGGAGTCCGTAATCCGGCTCTTTTGCACGGAGTGACCGGAAGCGGCAAGACGGAAGTTTACATGGAATTGATTGAGGGGATGTTGGCAAGAGGAAAAGAAGCCATTGTGCTTATTCCGGAAATTGCTCTGACCTATCAGACCGTATCGCGGTTTTATCGACGGTTCGGAGATGTGGTTTCCGTTGTGAATTCAAGACTTTCCGCAGGAGAAAAATACGATCAGTTCCAACGGGCAAAAGAGGGAAAGGTAAAGGTGATGATCGGTCCGAGAAGCGCTCTTTTTACCCCGTTTGCAAATTTGGGACTCATTGTGATTGACGAGGAACATGAGCCGGTTTATAAAAGTGAAACGACACCGAGATATCATGCGAGAGAGGTCGCAATCCATCTGGCAGAAATGACCGGAGCGGCTGTGTTCATGGGAAGTGCGACGCCGTCTTTGGAGGCCGGTTACAAGGCGGCTGTCGGCGAGTATCGCAAATATATACTTTGTAATCGAATCGGAGAAGCGGTGTTACCGCAGGTTACGCTTGTGGATATGTGCGAAGAACTGAAAAACGGCAATATGAGTATGTTCAGCCGTTGTATGCAGGAGCAGATGCAGAAAACGCTTTCTGCCGGAGAGCAGATTATGTTGTTTTTGAATCGCCGGGGATTGGCAGGATTTGTGTCGTGCAAGGCTTGCGGACATGTACTCAAGTGCCCGCATTGTGATGTGTCTTTGGCGGAACATAAACAAAAAATGATATGCCATTACTGCGGATATGAGGCGCCGAAGGTGTCAAAGTGTCCGGAGTGCGGCTCCAAGTATATTTACGGTTTCCGGGCCGGGACGGAAAAAATAGAAGAAAAAGTAAAAGAAATGTTTCCCAGGGCGCGGGTTTTGCGTATGGATGCGGATACTACCCGGAAGAAGGGAGACTATGAAAATATTCTTGCCGCATTTGCACAGGGAGAAGCCGATATATTGATCGGAACGCAGATGATTGTAAAAGGGCATGATTTTAAAAATGTGACGATGGTCGGGGTAATTGCAGCAGATTTGTCATTGCACGCCTCAGACTATCGGGCGGGCGAGCGGACGTTTCAGCTGTTGGCACAGGCGGTAGGAAGAGCGGGGCGCGGGCAAAAATCAGGGACTGCAATTATTCAGACCTATCAGCCGGATCATTATTGCCTGCAACATTGTGTGACGCAGAATTACGATGAGTTTTATGCGGAGGAGATTGCTTATCGGCAGCTGATGGACTATCCGCCGGTTGCACATATGCTGGCGTTGTTGATTGCGGGTAAGGATGAGAAGGTTACCTGTGAATGTGCGGACAAGATTGCGGAGAACCTTCGGATATTGTGGCCGCAAAAACCGGGAGGGACGCTTCGCATCATCGGACCGGCACCGGCCGGTATCGGCAAGATCAATGATTATTATCGCAGAGTCATTTATTTAAAAAGTGTAGCGCCGGAGGAACTGATCCGTGCGAAAGATGCAGCAGAGCGTATGATAAAGGAAAAGAACGAATGGTTTAGATATGTATCGGTTCAATTTGACATGGATCCGGTGCAGGCGTATTAAAGATAAGGTGGAGGAAAGAGAAATGGCACTTAGAAAAATAAGAGAAATGGGAGATCCGATTCTTGAAAAAACTTGTAAGGAAGTAAAGGAAATGACGCCGCGAACAATGGATCTGATCGACGATATGTTTGAGACGATGTATGAGGCATGCGGTGTCGGACTTGCGGCTCCGCAGGTCGGTATATTAAAACGCATTGCGGTAATCGACTGCGGCGGCGAGGACGGAGAGGGTGATCCGATTGTCCTGATCAACCCGGTCGTGCTTGAGACAAGCGGTGAACAGAGAGGTCAGGAAGGTTGTCTGTCCGTGCCGGGCAAATGTGGTATTGTGACTCGGCCGAATTATGCCAAGGTGAAAGCACTCAATGAGGAAATGGAAGAGGTTATCATTGAGGGAGAAGAACTTCTTGCCAGAGCACTGCTGCATGAGATTGAGCATCTGGACGGTCATCTTTATGTGGAAAAGGTGGAAGGCCCGCTTTTAGATGTACAGGCGGAAGAAGAGATAGAAGATTTTGATGAGGAGTAAACTATGAAAATTGTTTATATGGGAACCCCGGATTTTGCGGTAGGACCTTTAAAGGCACTGCTGGAAGCGGGGCATGAAGTGACAGCGGTGGTAACACAGCCGGACAAACCGAAAGGACGCAGTAAGGAACTTATGCCTCCGCCGGTAAAAGCATATGCAATGACGCAGAATCTTACCGTGTTTCAGCCGGAAAAAATCAAAACGACGGAAGCGGTGGAAGAGCTTAAAAAATATGAGGCCGATCTGTTTGTGGTGGCGGCATTCGGACAGATTCTTTCCAAAGAAATTTTGGAAATGCCGAAATACGGCTGCGTGAATATACATGCATCTCTTTTGCCGAAATATCGCGGGGCGGCACCGATCCAGTGGTCAATCATTGACGGTGAAAAGGAGACGGGAGTTACGATTATGCAGATGGATGAGGGGCTTGACACCGGAGACATTCTGACGCAGAAGATTGTGCCGATTGATGACGAAGATACGGGAGAGAGTTTGTTTGACAAGCTTTGTGAGGCGGGAAGTGAGCTTTTGCTTGCAACGATTCCGCAGATTGAGGCGGGGACGCTCTGTCCGGTCAGACAGGATGAATCAAAGAGCACGTATGCCAAAATGCTCAAAAAGGAACTGGGTAATATTGATTTTTCCAAGTCTGCAAGAGAAATTTGGTATTTGGTAAGAGGGTTAAATTCCTGGCCGAGTGCTTATACTTACTATAACAATAAAATGATGAAGATCTGGCGTGCGGAGCCGGTTGCAGAAAGCAGTGATGCAATGCCGGGAGTGCTGGTCAAAAAGGACAAAGAAAGCATTTTTGTGCAGACCGGTGACGGACTATTGCGCATTCTTGAAATTCAGCCCGAAGGGAAAAAGAGAATGAGTGTCAAAGATTTTATGCTGGGACATTCTTTTGAGACAGGCATTTTATTTGAATCAGAAAAGAGGTAGATGTGATGTACGGAGGTTATGGTTATTATTATTTTGATCCGACCTATATTTTGGTTATTATTTGTGCAATTATTTCTATTTTTGCGTCGGCAAGAGTGGAGGCAGTGTTTTCAAAATACAACAGAGTGGCGTCGGCGAGAGGCCTTACGGGGGCAGAGGCGGCGCAGCGTATTTTGCAGAGTGCGGGTATTTACGATGTCAGCGTGGAGCATGTGAGCGGAAAATTATCCGATCACTATGATCCGAGATCCAAGGTGCTGCGCTTGTCGGATTCCACCTACAACTCAAGATCGGTAGCAGCTATCGGTGTGGCGGCGCATGAGTGCGGTCATGCCATCCAACATGATGTGGGATATGCGCCTTTGAATTTGCGTTCTACACTTGTTCCGCTTGCCAATATCGGATCCAAAGCGGCGATACCGATTATTTTAATCGGATGCATACTCAGTTATAATCAGACATTGATCCAGATTGGTATCATCGCTTTTTCTTTGGCGGTTATTTTCCAACTTGTCACATTGCCGGTTGAATTTAATGCGTCATCCAGAGCGCTTGCACTGCTCAGAGAACAGAATATCCTGGAGGATTATGAGTCGGGCATGGCAAAGAAAGTGCTTTCGGCTGCAGCGATGACCTATGTGGCAGCTGCAGCGGCATCAATTATCCAACTGCTGAGACTGGTCTTACTGTTTGGGGGAAGAAGACGTGATTAATACAAGAGAAGTCATTTTGGATGCCTTGATGGAAATTCTGGAAAAAGAAGGATACAGTCATCTGATTATGCAGGGCGTTCTGGGGAAATACAGCTTTCTTGAAAAGCAGGAGAGAAGCTTTATCAAAAGAGTGTGCGAGGGAACCATTGAGCATAAGATCCGTATCGACTATGTGATTGATCAGTATTCGAAAACAAAAGTGAAGAAGATGAAGCCGCTTATTCGCACACTGCTTCGTATGGGGACGTACCAGATCCTTTTTATGGACGGGATTCCGGATGCAGCAGTTTGTAATGAGAGTGTGAAGCTGGCGGCAAAGCGCGGCTTCGGACCGCTTAAGGGGTTTGTGAATGGGGTGCTTCGCAATATTTCAAGGAATAAGGACAATATTTCGTATCCGGACAGAGAAATGGATGAGACGACGTATTTCAAAGTGATGTATTCCATGCCGGAAGAAATCATTGCGCTCATGAAAGAGCAGTATTCGGCAGCGGAGACGGAGATGATGCTGGAAAGTCTTCTGGGGAAAAGGCCGCTTACGATACGTATCAGCGGAGCTCTTTCGGAGGAAGAGAAGCAGGAGCTTTTGGGGCATCTTATGGATGACGGAATTGTCGTTGCCGAAACGGAACTTCCGTATGTATTCGCATTGGAGAAAGTGGACAAAATAAGTGAACTTTACGGATATGAGGAAGGAAAGTTTTTTGTGCAGGATATCGGATCTGCCATGGTGGTGGAGATGGCCGGAATCAAAAAAGATGATTACGTCATCGATGTCTGTGCGGCGCCCGGCGGAAAAGCGACCCATGCGGCGGAAAAACTCTGTGGCAGCGGACGGGTGCAGGCAAGAGATTTGACAGAATATAAAGTTTCCATGATAGAAGAAAATATAGAGCGTCTCAGACTCGCAAACATGGATGCGATAGTGTGGGATGCCACAGTTACGGATGAATCCGCAATCGGGAAAGCGGATGTGGTTATTGCAGACCTTCCTTGTTCCGGGCTCGGTGTAATCGGGAGAAAGAGTGATATCAAATACCGCATTACACAGCAGTCTTTGGAAGAGGTGGAGGCGTTGCAGCGAGACATATTGTCCGTTGTACATAACTATGTAAAACCCGGCGGAGTGCTTATGTACAGTACATGTACCATCAACCGGAAAGAAAATGAAGGAAACAAAGAGTGGTTTTTGAAAAACTTTCCGTTTGAGGAGGAGCAGGAACGCTTGATGATTCCGGGAAGAGACGGATCGGACGGTTTTTATATGGTGCGTCTTAGGCGCAAGGTGTAACGGCCGGGATTTCCGCAGAAAAAGAAAGATAAAGATATGATGGAAAAAACAGATATTAAATCGCTGGATTTTTCGGCACTGCAGGCAGAAATCGAACGAATCGGCGAGAAGAAATTCCGCGCAAAGCAGATGTACGAGTGGATGCATAAGCATCTTGTGCGCAGCTTTGATGAGATGACAAATCTTTCTGCGGCATTTCGTGAAAAATGTAAAAATGAATATGAGTTTACCGCACTTACCCTTCTGCGCGAGCAAGAGTCCAAAATGGACGGAACAAAAAAATTCCTGTTTCAATTAGCAGACGGTAACGTGGTTGAGAGCGTGTGGATGAAGTATAAGCACGGAAACAGTGTATGTATTTCCTCGCAGGTGGGATGTCGCATGGGGTGCAAATTTTGTGCGTCCACCATCGGAGGCCTTGTGCGGAATTTAAAACCATCGGAGATGCTGGATCAGATTTATGCGATTACGCGACTCACCGGAGAGCGGGTATCCAATGTCGTTGTGATGGGAACGGGAGAACCGCTGGACAATTACGACAATCTGCTCGTGTTTATCCGTATGCTTACCGATGAGAACGGACTCCATATCAGCCAGAGAAATATCACCGTTTCAACGTGCGGACTGGTTCCGAAAATGTATGCACTGGCAGAGGAAAGGCTTCAGATTACCCTTGCGCTCAGTCTGCATGCGACAACGGATGAAAAGAGACAAAAACTGATGCCGATTGCGAATAAATACAGCATTGACGAACTGATGCCTGCGTGCAAAAACTATGCAGATTTGACCGGACGCAGAATTACGTTTGAGTACAGTATGGTAAAAGGGGTCAATGATTCGCAGGAGGATTTGCGGGAACTTACAGAACTTGCCAGACCTCTCGGATGCCATGTCAACCTGATTCCGGTCAACCCGATCAAAGAGCGTGATTTTGTGGCACCGGACATGCAGTATGTGTATTCGTTCAAGGAAAAACTTGAGAAAAACAAGGTGAAGGTAACGGTGCGAAGAGAAATGGGCCGCGATATTGACGGTGCCTGCGGACAGCTTCGCAGAAGACATATGGAGGAGTAGAAAAAAATTATATCTGTCTCGGGTACGCTTTCGCTACGCTAAAAACGTAGCGGTACTAAGGCCGGGCAAGATTGCCCGACCTAAGGACCGACGTTTTTACAGTACCCTCGGACAGATATAAATTTTTTGTGTATTGTGCACAAAAAATCGCATCAAAAACACCCGAATTACGGGGGTTGCTTTTTGCAAATTCACTATATAGAATGAGGATAAGGGAAGAAGATGTCCGGAGTAGATCACAGAGGAAAGTATTATGGTGGATACTACTCCATATGACGACGTGCATCGCACGCTTGTAACAGATTGTAAACATCTCATGATACCGTTGGTAAATGAGGTGTTTAATGAAAATTACATAGGGACAGAAGAAGTAATCCTTCTTCAAAATGAAATACTCATGGATCAGCAAGGGGAGACAGAGAAACGGATTCAAGATGCTTCGTTTATGATTGTTGCAAAGAATGGATATAGGAAATGGTATCATCTTGAAAGTCAGAGCACAGTAGAGAATAGTATGATTGTACGGATGTATGAGTATGATTCGCAATCGGCTCTTCAGAATGCAATTTATACATCTGAGAGACTTGAAATCACATTTCCGCATTCGGCAGTTTTGTATTTGAGACACAATTCGGTCACACCGGATAAATTGAAGACAGTACTGCATACGCCGGGCGGAAGTGTGGAATATGAGATTCCGGTTGTTAAGCTACAAACATATTCTGTGGATGAGATATTTCAAAAGAAATTGTATTATCTGATTCCTTTTCATATTTTTACATATGAGAAAGATTTTGAGGAATATGAAACCGACAAGAAGAAAATGAAACAATTAAAAACGGTCTTTTATGATATTGCAGAACGGTTGCAAGATGTCTGTATGAAAGGACTCTTGGATGCATATACAAAGACGATTATTACGGATATGACGAGGAAGGTTATCCGAAATATTGCAGCAAAGCATGAAAATGTCAGAAAGGAAGTGGGGAATATTATGGGTGGAAAAGTATTGATGCATCAGGCAAAATATTGGATGAACAAAGGAATCAGTCAAGGGATCAGTCAAGGGATCAGTCAGGGAATCAGTCAAGGGATCAGCCAAGGAATTAGCCAGGGCGTGGATCAAGGTGTTTTGCAAAAAGGACGGGAAGTGTTTCAGCGTATGATTGCAAGAGGATATACGTGCGAGGAAGCGCAGGAGATTTCCGGTCTGGATGACGAGGCAGTGGAAGAACTAAGAAAGATAAGTGATTAGTGCGGAGACTATAAAGAGCAGGCGACATACGCTTGCTCTTTTTTTGTATGTATGATAAGATAACAAAGTATGGGTAAGTGTGCCCGGATATGGAGGGACACTGCTATTTCAAAGAACGAGGAGGAGTCTTGGTGTTGAAATCATATTCCGTAACCGACATCGGAAGAAAAAGACAATTGAATCAGGATTATGTGTTTTCATCAGGCAATCCGATCGGTAATATGCCTAATCTGTTCATTGTAGCAGACGGGATGGGAGGGCACAAAGCAGGAGACTATGCGTCGCGCTATACGGTGGAGACCATAGAGAGAGAAATCAAAGCATCTTTTGAAAAAAATCCTTCCATCATTATTAAAAAGGCGATTCAGGTTGCTAATACTGAAATAAGAGAAAAAGCATCCGAAGATACGAATCTGACCGGTATGGGTACGACTGTAGTGGTTGCTACCGTAATCGGTCGCTATCTGCAGGTTGCAAATGTAGGTGATTCCAGGTTATATATTGTGAACGGTTCAGAAATCCGGCAGATTACGAGGGATCATTCTTTGGTAGAAGAGATGGTACGTCTCGGAGGAATTAAGCGTGAGGATGCAAGACTTCATCCTGACAAGAATATCATTACCCGGGCGATAGGAGCGAAAGCAGATGTTGATATTGATTTCTTTACCGTGGAACTGAGACCTTCCGACCGGATACTTATGTGTTCGGATGGATTGACCAATATGGTGGAGGATAAGGATATTCTCCGGATCATGAATGAGCATAGAGATGACCGGACGCTGGTTGAGACAGTGCAGGCTCTGATTGATGAAGCGAATGCCAACGGCGGAAAAGACAATATCGGAATTGTATTAGTTAAACCGTTTTCAGACGAGGTGAAAGAATGATTAAAATAGGAATGCTTATAGGTGACAGATACGAAATATTAGAAAAAATAGGAACAGGCGGTATGAGTGATGTTTATAAGGCAAAATGTCATAAACTCAATCGTTATGTTGCTGTAAAAGTTTTGAAACAGGAATTTTCCGAAAATACAAACTTTGTTTCCAAGTTCCATGTAGAAGCCCAGGCAGCAGCCGGACTGATGCATCCGAACATTGTCAATGTATATGATGTAGGTGAGGAAGAAGGAATCAACTATATCGTTATGGAATTGGTTGAGGGAATCACTCTCAAAAATTATATTGAAAAGAAAGCGAGACTTTCCGTAAAAGAAGCCATCAGTATCGCAATTCAGGTATCAATGGGTATTGAGGCTGCCCACAACAATCATATTATTCACAGAGATATCAAACCGCAGAATATTATGATTTCCAAAGAGGGAAAAGTTAAAATTGCTGATTTCGGTATTGCCAAGGCAGCGACCTCCAATACGATTACATCCAATGTGATGGGATCTGTTCATTATACTTCTCCGGAGCAGGCCAGAGGCGGATTTTCGGATGAGAGAAGTGATATATATTCGCTTGGATGTACGATGTTTGAGATGTTAACGGGTCGCGTACCGTTTGACGGAGAGACGACAGTTGCCATTGCAATCAAGCATATTCAGGAAGAAATGGTTTCTCCGCGTGAGTATGTGTCAGAGATTCCGGTGTGCGTGGAACAGATTATTTTTAAGTGTACACAAAAGAGTCCGGATCGCAGATATCAGTCTATGGGTGAACTGATTGTTGATTTGAAAAAATCGCTCATGTATCCGGAAGAAAATTTCGTAAAGATTATTACAGCCGAGACCGGCGGAGAAACAAAAATGATCTCCGAGGAAGATATTGCAGAGATTAAGCAGCGCACAGATCATATTGATTTGGATGAGCCGATGCGCTTGAAAGACCGCAAGGTACAGAAGATGACTTCGGCAGAGCTTGATCTGGATGAAGAAGATGATATGACGATGGCAGCGTCGTATGAACAGCCGGCAAAGAGTAAATACCAGCAGTCGGAGCCGGAAGACGACGAGGAAGATGATGAAGAGTATGATGATGACGATATGGATCCGAAAATGGAACGTATCACCACGATTCTTGCCATTGTGGCAGCAGTAATCATCGGAATTCTTGCACTGGTTCTTGTGGCGAATGCACTTGGTATTTTTAAGGGAGATAAACCGGGAACGACGCAGGAAAGCACAGAGTCGACACAGAGCGAAACAGTACTTATGATCGATGTTGTCGGCCTTGATGTAGAGGAAGCAAAGAAGAAGTTAAATGATTTGGGACTCGGAACCAAAGTGACGAAACAGGAGTCCGATGAATATGAAGTAGACAAGGTAATTGAGCAGAGTGTGATGGCAGGTGATGAAGTTGCGCTCTATACAACGATTGATCTCGTTGTCAGCAGCGGTACGGTCGGTATTGAGGTGTCAGATGTGACAGGTCAGGACGAGGCGACTGCGAAAAGTGCGCTGGAGGATCTTGGTTTCAAGGTGACGGTTACCACCGCATCTTCGGACACTGTGGAGGAAGGAAAAGTTGTTTCCCAGGATCCGGTGGCAGGTTCCAAAGCAGAAGAGGGTGCTACAATTACGTTGACGGTCAGCAGCGGACCGGAGATTGTGAAAGTAAAGGTTCCGGATCTTCGCGGAATGACAGAAACAGCAGCAAAAGAAAAACTGGCTGAGGTAGGCCTTACATGCGGAAGTGTTTCCGAGACATACAGTGATACTGTGACACAGGGGTGTGTTGTTTCCCAGAGCTACAGTCCGGATACGGAAGTGGATGAAGGTACGAGTGTAAATATTCAGCTTAGCATCGGACCGGAAAAACACACATATAAATATGTGGCGACTTTGGATGCACCGAGCGGATATTCCGGCGGAAATGTTACGATTACGATTACTGCATCGGATGGAGATGTCAGATCATTTGTGGCATCCTCTTTCCCTTGTGCGGTAAATGAGACAGGATTTTCCGTAAGCAGCGGTACATTGACTTACTCATATATGTCTGTTACCAAGCAGACTGTCATCAATGTGGAAACAGGAGTGGAAGAAGAGCAGGAAGTGACAGAAGAAATCACGACTTCGCCAATCACTGTTGAGTTTGTGCAGGAGTAAGCATGAACAAAAAAGGAAGAATTACAAAAGGTATTGCCGGATTTTATTATGTGCAGACGTCGCAGGGCGAGGTGTACGAATGTAAAGCAAAAGGTAGTTTTCGCAACGAAAGGATGAAACCCTTGGTAGGCGATTATGTGAGTTTTGCAATCGTAGATGAAGAAAAGAAAAAAGGTAATATCGAATCAATTGAAAAAAGAAAGAATGAGCTGATCCGTCCGGCGGTTGCGAATATTGATCAGGCGCTGGTCATTTTTGCCAGTATTCATCCGCAGCCGAACTTCCATTTGTTGGATACCTTTCTGGCGAGGATGGAACTTTTGGATATTCCAAGCCTGATTTGTTTTAATAAATCGGATTTGGATGAGGATCAGACTATATATAAAGAAATAGAAGAAATCTATCGGGCAAGCGGTTACCCGATTGTGTACACCAGTGCGAAAAAGCAGCAGGGGGTTGATGAACTCAAGCAACTTTTAAAACACAAATGTACAACAGTAGCGGGACCGAGTGGGGTCGGCAAATCGTCGCTCATCAATCTTCTGCAAAGTAGTGTACGGATGGAGACAAACGATATCAGTCAGAAGACGGCGCGGGGGCGTCACACAACAAGACACAGCGAACTCATTGCGCTCGATGAAGATTCGTTTATTATGGATACACCGGGTTTTACATCCCTTCGAATGGATGAATATGAGAAGGAAGATATTTCTAAGGGATTTCGTGAAATATATGCGCAGGAAGGGAACTGCAGATTTGCAGGATGCTGCCATATCCACGAACCGGATTGTGGTGTAAAGGGAGCTCTTTTTCAGGGGAAAATAAGCCAAAAAAGATATGACAGCTATGTAATGATGTATAATGAATGTAAAGAGAAGAGGAGATACTGACCATGATGAAGTTGGCCCCATCCATTTTAGCAGCAGATTTTGCAAAGCTGGGTGCACAGATTGTACAGTTGGATAAAGCAGGTGCACATCAAATACACATCGACGTGATGGACGGTGTATTTGTACCATCCATTTCATTTGGATTTCCGATTATAAGATCGATTCGTAAATTGACGGATTGCTATTTTGACGTGCATCTTATGATTACTGAGCCGGAACGTTATATCGAAGAGTTTGCGGAGGCAGGAGCGGACAGTATCACCGTTCATGTGGAAGCATGTAAATGTATGATTGAGACCATTGAACATATTAAGAGCCTTGGGCTTCAGGCCGGCATTTCGCTTCATCCGCAGACGCCGGTATCTGCGATTATGCCATATCTTGACAAGGTGGATAAAGTGCTTATTATGACTGTAAATACAGGATTCGGCGGTCAGAAATACATCGAAGGATGTACACAGAAAATCGTGGCAATCCGCAAGGCGATTCAGGACAGAGGGCTGAATGTCGATGTAGAGGTAGACGGCGGTGTCAATAAAGAAAATGCAGAAAAGATCATTGAGGCGGGAGCCAATATATTAGTTTCGGGTTCGGCGGTGTTTGACGGAGAACTGATGGATAATGTAGAGTATTTTCTTGAGATTCTGAAAAAGCATGAAGGAAGATTTGATCAATAGAAATTTTGCATATGGTATATGAAAAAGACGGGATACACGCTATGGTGTGTCCCGTCTTTTTTGATATCCTATTTAATTCTTACTTTTTTTGCTTTGCTCCAGTCGCCGTAATACTTTTTGCCGTCAATCTTTGTGATGGCACGAACTTTCACATAGTAAGTACCTTTTTTCAGTTTGACGGTTGCTTTGGTAGCATTGGAAGAGACCTTTACGGTTTTCTTTTTAGAGCCTTTGAAAGTTTTCTTTTTCGCATACTGCACCTGGATTCCGGTGAGCCCTTTTTGCTTGGACCAGCGAAGCTGTACCTTCTTGTTGCCTTTCGCTTTTGCCTTCAAACCGGATACCTGTTTCGGGCCGACACAGATATTGTATGATCCTGTAACCTTTGTTCCGTCAGCTGCGGTGGCGGTAATCGTAGCTTTTCCGATCTTTTTACCGGTCACGATTCCTGCGCTGTTTACGGTTGCAACCGAAGGATTAGAAGAAGTCCATGTAACTGCTTTGTTGTCTGCATCTGCAGGTAAAACGGTTGCTTTTAACGTAATCTGTTTGCCTGCATTTACGGATTTGTCACCGGAAACTTTGATGCTTTCCACTTTGACCGGTGCTTTTGTCCAGCGGATTTGATATTTACCGGTGTACTGATGGAATCCGGCGTTGTCGACTTTGAGATAGTAGGTTCCTTTCGTCAATTCGATTTCTTTTGTGTCACTTCCGCCTGCGGTGTCGGAATAGAAGTCATGAGTACTCTTTTGTTCATAGTCGGAATTATAGACGGTGATACGTTTTGATATCTCGCTTTCGGCATTATCGTGTAAAATCATGGTTAATAAAATTTTTTGATTGTTTGGAAGAGTGATTTTGTAAAAGTCGCATGGATTGTCCAAACTGATAAAACCGGTGATTAAAGTTCCGGAGTTTAATGCCATTGCCTGTTCAAAACTGTCATTTGGTTCTTTTTCATTGGCACCGGATGCTGTTTGCGCAATTTTAATGCGGTAGGTTCCGGTATTGTGTTCGTTAAGTGATGAGCCGCTAATTTTAATATAGTAGTTACCGGCTTCTAAATCCAACTTAAAGGTTTCCGTAGCAGGGGAAGACGGTGTACCGTAGATGCCGTGGTTTGTACCTGCTACATATGGTTCGTCGATAGATGCGTTATAGACAAGTGCAGCAGTACTAAAATTTGTGTTCACGTTGATGGTTACGGTCCCCGATGTAGTCAGTGTAAAAGAATGGATTACGTCGGTATCAGGTGTATCGTATGTATGTGATACGTAGCTACCGTTGACCGGGTGATCTTCAGCATTTGCGGTTGTTCCGAGGCATGCAATGAAACAAATGCAAGTCACCGCAAAGATGCTCAAATGTTTTAAAGTTGTTTTGATGCTCATAAGAATCCTCCTTTTCATATGGTTAAGCTGCGTGAAAAGTCGGATCGTAGCCA
>JAZSMO010000008.1:0-43269 GCA_045535935.1 Lachnospiraceae bacterium
TGGACCACAAAAAGAACTGGGAACTGGATTACAATGTGACCTTCCGTCAACTCTCCCTGTTTGATGATAAAAATTTTGCGTAAGGGGTATGAAATGGATCACCAAAAGATAATTTACATATGTGAAAATACGCCGGACGGGATTTTTACGGCGATCTATGATGCGTGGGCGGCCCATATCCCCGATGAACGGCTGAATATCATAGTGGACGGGGACTATACATTTGAGCTTTTTGCCGAGTACCGGTATGTGGAGACCGACATGGAAAAGGCGGTGAAGGTAGCGAGGTCTGTCAGTCGGAAAATATCTCCGGAAGCCTATCGTCAGATGTATGCGGCTTCTCTTTCCCATGAAGAAGACAAGATCATGGCCGTTTACCGTTTTTTGAGGCTTGGCTTTCAGGTGGGAGCGTCTGTGACGGATATGCATGGGCGGGAAGAAGTGTGCAGATTGTTTGAATTATGTAGAAATGTGACCAACGAAGCTCATAGCTTTCGGGAGTTTCTTCGCTTTGCAGAGCTGGAAAACGGAATACTTTTGGCGAGGATCCGCCCGAAAAATTTTGTGCTTCCGTTGATGGTGGGGCATTTTGCGGATCGGTTTCCGGAGGAGCATTTTGCTATTATAGACGACAATGCGCAAATGGGAGCTTTTCACGAGAGGGGGAAGCCGTGGTTTTTGGCACCGATCGACCGGGAGGCGATAGAGCGTCTGTGGCAAAGTAACAGATCAAAGGAGTACGAGAGGCTGTGGAAGCTGTTTTTTCGGACGATTGCCATTGAGGAGAGAAGGAATTACCGCTGCCAGAGAACGCTTTGCGCCCTGCGCTATCGGGATTATATGTTGGAATTTGATCGTTGATACCGCATATATTTTACAGAGGATATTATAGGCGGAATTTAGGATGAGCGAGAGTTTGCGCAGATGGAAGCTGCTTCTCTTTTTGGCAGTGGCAGATTGCATCTTGCTGTGTGCGATATGGGGGCATATTTTGTACAACGGACAGAGCAGTGGAAGCAATAGGACACAGAGTACCCTTGCCAATAAGCATTTTGCAGAAGTGTCGTCACAGAGCAATTCATCACAGGCGGAGTATGCACCGGAGTGCAAAAAGATTGCGCTTACATTTGATGACGGTCCCAATCATATTTATACGGAGCCGCTCCTGGATGGACTGAAGGAGAGAGGGGTCAAGGCGACGTTCTTCTTAATTGGAAACGAAGTGGCGGAGCATCCGGAGATTGTCTGCAGAATTGCAGAGGAGGGACATATGATCGGAAATCATTCTTTTTATCATGTGGACTTGTCTTTGCTCAGTGAGGAGGAAGCAATCCTGCAGGTTGGAAGAACCAATGAAGTAATCTATGAGATAACCGGACAGTATCCGCAGTTTTTGCGCCCGCCGTTTGGTAGGAATCATCAAGCACTTGTTTATGAACCGCCGATGATAGAGGTTTTATGGACGATTGATTCACGTGATTGGGAGCTTGATGACGTGGGGACGGTGGTGATGAATGTATTGCCGAAAGCGGAGGAAAATGCGATTATTCTGATGCATGATGCGTCAGCAACCAGTGTGGCAGCAGCCCTCAGCATCGTGGATCAACTCAAGCAGGAGGGATATGCCTTCGTGACATTGGATGATATTTTAAATCCGTAGGATTGAATTTCGTGCGGTGGTCGGATATACTTTAAGATAGTCGGTAGTTTCGTGGTTTGAGCAGGAAAAATCGACAGATCAAAAGAAAGTGATAGAGGAAACATGGATTTATTTGAATATATGCGTGAAAATACAATGGAGAAGGAGTCGCCGCTGGCGGCCAGAATGCGTCCGACCACCCTCGGAGAGATTGTGGGACAGAAGCATATTTTGGGGGAGGATAAGCTCCTTTACCGTGCGATTAAGGCGGACAAGCTCAGCTCCCTTATTTTTTACGGACCGCCGGGAACCGGAAAGACGACCATTGCCAAGGTGATTGCGAATACGACCAGTGCGGAGTTCACACAGATTAATGCCACGGTTGCAGGCAAGAAGGATATGGAAGAAGTTGTGACTAAGGCGAAGGATACCCTTGGTATGTACCAGAAGAAGACGATACTTTTCATCGATGAGATTCATCGTTTCAATAAGGGTCAGCAGGACTATCTTCTGCCGTTTGTGGAGGACGGAACGATTATTTTGATCGGTGCGACCACAGAGAACCCATATTTTGAGGTGAACGGAGCTCTTTTATCCCGCTCCATTATTTTTGAGTTAAAGCCTTTGGAGAAGGAGGATGTCAAATCGCTTCTTCGCAGAGCAGTGGAGGATTCCGAAAAAGGAATGGGAGCTTATGATGCCTGTATTGAGGAGGATGCGCTGGAGTTTTTGGCGGACGTGGCAGGAGGCGATGCCCGTCACGCGCTCAATGCGATTGAAATCGGCGTTTTGACCACCGGTCGCAGTGAGGACGGAAAGATTCACATTACGCTGGATGTGGCGTCGGAATGTATCCAAAAACGTGTGGTGAAATATGACAAGTCCGGGGATAATCATTACGATACAATCTCGGCGTTTATTAAGAGTATGAGAGGTTCTGACCCGGATGCGGCGGTGTATTATCTGGCCAAGATGCTGTATGCAGGGGAGAGCGTGACATTTATTGCTCGTCGCATGATGATTTGTGCGGCGGAGGATGTAGGTATGGCGGATCCGCATGCGCTTCAGGTGGCGGTCAGTGCATCGCTGGCGGTGGAGCGTGTCGGAATGCCTGAGGCGCAGATTATATTGTCTGAGGCGGCGATTTACATTGCGACGGCGCCAAAGAGTAACACAGCGTGCAATGCCATATTTGCAGCATCGGATTGCGTAAAAGCCACAGGAAATCTGAAGGTTCCGACCCATTTACAGGATGCCCATTACAAAGGGGCGGCGAAGCTGGGACACGGAATCGGGTACCAATATGCCCACGATTATCCGAAGCATTATGCGCATCAGCAGTATCTGCCGGATGAGCTGGTGGGAACTGCATTTTATGAGCCGACGGAAATGGGTTATGAGAGGCAAGTACAGGAGCATATGAAATGGCTAAAGGAAGACGAGACGGACAACGGATGATCATCATTTCCCTGGATGCAGTCGGGGAGAGAGATCTTGCATTTTTGAGCGGGTTACCGAATTTTAAAAAATTAAGAGAGAAGGCAACGTATTGCGATCATGTGAAAAGCGTTTATCCGTCTGTGACGTACCCTGCCCACACGACGATTGTGACGGGGCTCAGGCCTGCGCAGCACGGCGTAGTCAACAATCTTTGCGTGCAGCCGGAGCGTAACGGCCGTGAGGACTGGCTGTGGCATCGCAAATATGTCAAGGCAGATACGATTTATGATGCGGCGAGACGAAACGGGTACGTGACCGCTTCGCTTTTGTGGCCGGTGACGGCAAGAAGTGGGATTCGTTACTGTGTTCCGGAGATTTTTCCAAACCGGAGCTGGCAGAATCAGGTGATGATTTCGGCTGTGAACGGACCGATTCCTTATCAGATAGAACTCCTTAAGAAGTTCGGAGATCAGCTGCAGGGGACGAAACAGCCGTTCTTGGACAATTTTGTGACAGACGCGGCGGAATATACCATTCTCAAATATAATCCGGATCTGTTTCTCATTCACCTGACAGATGTGGATACACACCGTCATATTTACGGTGTCGATGCACCGCAGGTACAGGAGGCTATGCGCCGCCATGATGAGAGACTCGGCCGTTTGTTGGAAGCGCTGGAGGAGACCGGCGACATGGAAAAGACGACGGTGGTTGTTCTGGGGGATCATTGTCAGATGGATGTGCACACGGTTGTTTATCCGAACTATTATTTAAAGAAATCCGGGTTTATTACGTGTAAGGGTGACAAAATAGATTCTTATGACTTTTATGCGCAGCACTGTGACGGAAGCTGCTATATTTATGCGAGCGATGAGCTTCTGCGTGATATGAAAGATATGTCAAAGGACGAGAGAAAAAGCCTTATGGCGACACTGCGCGCTTGTCTTGGACAGATTCCGGAGGAGATGATTGCAAAGATTGTCTCGCGGAAAGAAGTAAAGCAGATGGGTGCGGATGAAAACTGTGTATGTATGCTGGAAGCAAAACCGGGGTACTATTTCCAAAATGCTTTTGAAAAACCATATGAGAAGGTGGAAGAAATGACCGGACACCGCATGCGGGCGACGCACGGATATACGCCGGATCTTCCGGGGTATGAGACCTTCTTTATGATGAGCGGATACGGGGCAGAGCCTGGAATGTTGCGGGAAGAGATGCATTTATACGATGAGGCGCCGATCCTTGCAGATATTCTCGGGGTGACATTGAAAGAAAAGAGCAGCTGTTAAAACAGCTGCTCAATTAAATATTGATAGATTTCCTGATTTTTACGTTCCCATTTTTCACAGATGGAAGAAGCGATTTCTTCGGAAGGGACGGATAATGTTATGTCAACCAAAGTTTGGTTTTTCTCCCGGGCTGTCAGATGGGATTTATATTCTCCGTCGGTTCCTTTAAAATATTCTCCGATCACGGACACTTCGTTTTTCAGAGACATGGATTTTTCTTTTAGATAGGTATCCACGTCTTTTTTTATTTCAGGAGAAATACGATTTTCAAAAAAATGTAAGGTATCTTCGCCTTCTTCCGTAATATAGAGCTGTGTCCGGTTTCGCACGGTCTTTTCCAGTACCATATTGCTTTCGCAAAGTTGGGAAAAAACAGTCTGCATGGTCATATAATTGGTATATTCCCTATCCAGTATATAATCGGTGATCTGCATTCGTGTCAGCGGAAACGTGACGCGACCCAGCATATACAGGACAATGAGTTTATATATGGTATGTGGATCCTGTGTCATATTACTTCCTTTCTCGTCCCTGATAGTGTCCGCCCTCATTCATAAGGCGGTGCAGGGTGTTTAATGTATCCCATTTATAGAGGCTCCACTCCGGTGCAATCAGCAGATCCGCAGGACCGTCGCCGGTTACCCGGTGAAGGACGATGCTTGGATCCAACCGGTCAATGCACTGGATCAGGAGTGAAATATAGTGTTCTTTTGTCAGACAGCTAAATGCGCCTTTTGCGTATTCATCCGCCAGGTCAGTATCCTTCAGCACATGAAGAAGCTGAAGCTTAATGCCGAAAATCTGACAGGAATTTAAATATTCGATGGTTGCAAGTACGTCTTCGTCCGTCTCACCCGGAAGTCCGAGGATGACATGCACGATGATTGGAATCTGTAGCTTGTGCAGCTTATTTACGGCTTCGTCAAAACAGGAAAGAGGATAACCTCTGCGTATATAAGCAGCGGTTCGCTCGTGAATGGATTGCAGTCCCAGCTCTACCCAGATAAATTTGTCCGGGAAATCCGCCTGACAGCGGGAGAGAACATCCAGCACATCCTCGCCCAGACAATCCGGTCTTGTGGCGATGGAAATACCACAGACCGACGGATGGGAAAGAGCGGCGCTGTACAGACCGTAAAGTCTTTCCGGGGTATCGTAGGTTCCGGTGTAGGCCTGAAAATATGCGATATATTTTTTCCCTATATTTTTGGAACCAAAGCGGGAAAGTGCAACTTCAATCTGCTGCGGAATGTTATTTTCTGTCACAGAGGTGGCAAATTCGCCGCTTCCTCCGGCAGAACAGAAAATGCATCCACGGGTTCCTTTGGTGCCGTCACGGTTTGGACAGGTGAAACCACCGTCCAAAGCGATTTTGAACACTTTTTCCCCGTATTCTTTTTTCAGATAAGCACTGAGGCTGTTGTATGGTATATTCATAAGTGTTGCGCTATTTGATCAATGATTTTACGGCGCCGGCTACAACCTCGGCCACCTGCGGGTCGAAAGCTTCCGGCATAATATTGTCTTCGTTTAAATCCTCCGGTTTTACGAGGGATGCGATGGCAACGGCTGCAGCCAGTTTCATTTCTTCTGTAATCTGCGGTGCGCGTCCTTCCAGGGCACCCTTGAAAATACCCGGAAATGCTACGACGTTGTTCACCTGGTTCGGGAAGTCGGAGCGTCCGGTTCCGACGATTTTTGCGCCTGCGGCCTTGGCCTCGTCCGGCATAATTTCAGGAACCGGATTGGAGAGGGCAAAAATGACGGCATCGCTGTTCATGGAGCGGACCATATCGCCGGTCAGCGTGTTCGGAGCGGAAACACCGATGAAAATGTCTGCGCCTTTTACCGCATCGGCCAGTGTTCCGGTGATGTTGTCCGGATTGGTCACCTCTGTCATTTTCTGCTGCATCCAGTTGAGACGGTCGGAATCTTTGGAGACGATCCCCTTGCTGTTGCACATGATAATATAAGGAAATCCGTAGGTCAGAAGAAGCTTTGCGATGGCAACTCCCGCACTTCCGGCTCCGTTGATTACGACTTTGCAGTTTTCTTTTTCTTTGCCGATGACTTTCAGGCTGTTGATAATACCTGCAAGCACTACAATCGCAGTTCCGTGCTGGTCATCATGGAACACAGGAATGTCCAACGTGGCTTTGAGGCGCTCCTCGATTTCAAAGCAGCGAGGTGCGCTGATGTCCTCCAGATTGATACCGCCGTAATTCGGAGCCAGGTATGTGATTGTCTTAATCAGCTCCTCGGTATCCTGTGTGTCCAGACAAATCGGAACGGCGTTGACATCACCGAATTCCTTAAAGAGTACACATTTGCCCTCCATAACAGGCATCGCCGCATGCGGTCCGATATTGCCCAGGCCGAGAACGGCGCTTCCGTCGGAGATAACTGCAACTGTGTTGCTCTTCATTGTATATTTGTAAGCAGCTTCCATGTCGTCTGCAATTACCTTACACGGTTCGGCGACGCCCGGCGTGTAAGCCAGTGACAGGGCTTCTCTTGTGTTTACTTTTACTTTGGAAACCGTATTCAGTTTTCCTTTCCATTCCTCGTGGAGCGATAATGCTTTTTCACTTGTTGTCATAGTCTTTGTCGTGCGTGTCGATTAAGACAGCACTGCTCCTTTCCCTTCTATATTTCTCTTTTCATTATCTACATAATAATATGAATTTTATTCCAGTACAATCATATAACAACATCAAAAACGGCGCAATAATTGTTTTCAAAATAAAAAAGACTTTACTATTTCATGAGAAAAGATTATACTTAGAGACAGCAAATCAGTAACAGTTCGAGAAAATTCCCAAAAACGTAGCTGAATAAAAAGATTTCGATAGAGAAGCAGATAGGAGATTTTTGTATGGATGCAAGTATGAGAGAAAAGTATGAATCTCTGGCACTTTCTGATTTGAAAGAAATTGCCAAGACAAGAGGTATCAAGGGTGTTTCCACGATGAAAAAGTCGGATGTGGTAGAGGCGATGCTCGCAGAGGACGAGAAGAGCAAGATCGATCCGGAGAAACTCAGTTCCGATCTCGACAGCGGAATGGAAGCGGCCGGTATCCTTGAGGTTATGCCGGATGGTTACGGCTTTATCCGCAGTGACAATTATCTTCCGGGCGAGAACGATGTTTACGTGGCACCGAGCCAGATTCGCAAGTTCGGACTCAAAACAGGTGACATTATCGTAGGTAACACGAGAGTGAAGACACAGGGCGAGAAGTTCAGCGCTTTATTATATCTGAAAAAGATCAACGGACTTCATCCTTCGGAAATAGCGAAACGGACTCATTTTGAGGATATGACACCGATTTTCCCGGATGAGAGACTGCGTCTTGAGACGGGAAGATCCTCCATTGCCATGCGCATCATGGATCTGCTCAGTCCGGTCGGAAAAGGACAGCGTGGTATGATCGTTTCCCCGCCTAAGGCAGGTAAGACGACCTTATTAAAAGAAGTTGCCCGTTCCATCAAAGTGAATAATCCGGATATGCATCTGATTATCCTTTTGATTGACGAGCGTCCGGAGGAAGTGACAGATATCCGGGAAGCGATCGAGGGACCGAATGTAGAAGTTATCTACTCTACCTTTGATGAGCTTCCGGAGCATCATAAGAGAGTGTCGGAAATGGTAATCGAGAGAGCGAAACGTCTTGTCGAGCTTAAAAAGGATGTGACAATCCTTCTCGACAGTATCACGCGTCTGACCCGTGCATACAACCTGACGGTTCCGCCAAGTGGACGTACCCTTTCCGGAGGTCTTGACCCGGCGGCGCTCCATATGCCAAAGCGTTTCTTCGGTGCGGCCCGTAATATGCGTGAGGGCGGAAGTCTCACGATTCTCGCAACAGCATTGGTAGATACAGGCTCCAAGATGGACGATGTGGTATACGAGGAGTTCAAGGGAACCGGTAACATGGAAATGGTGCTTGACCGTAAACTTTCCGAAAAGAGAGTATTCCCGGCTATTGACATCCCGAAGTCCGGAACGCGTAGAGAAGATCTTCTTCTTTCCGAGGATGAATTGCAGGCGGTGAGTATCATGCGCCGTGCGCTGAACAGCATGAAGCCGGATGAAGCGGTAGAAAAGATACTGGATATGTTTGTACGTACCAAAACAAATGCGGAATTTGTCAAGATGGTACAGAAGATTAAATTTATTTAGAAAATTTCTTTGCAATTTTCTTGTAAAAAAGTCTTGCCATACCCAAAACGCTGTGATACAATGTAAAAGCTGTTTATGTAAAGACGTAAAACGTAAAGATAATTCATATAGAGAGGTGAAAAAAATGAAAGAAGGAATCCATCCAAATTATAATCAGGCTACTGTAACATGCAACTGTGGAAACACATTCGTGACAGGTTCTACAAAAGAATCAATCCACGTTGAAATCTGTTCAAAATGCCATTCATTCTACACAGGCCAGCAGAAATCAGCAAGAGCAGATGGACGTATTGATAAGTTCAATAAGAAATACGGCGTTGTTAGCAAATAATGTGACGAAAAAGGTTGAGATTTCTTATCTCAACCTTATTTTTTTATAACTGTTTCAGAGAAGAAACTTTTGAGACATACAGGAGCTGAGGTAAAAAATGGCGAAAAAGGCAAGCGACCATTATTGTGGAATCGGAGGTCAGGCGGTACTCGAGGGCATCATGATGAAAAACAAAGATGTCTACGCTGTGGCTGTCCGTAAACCGGATGGAAAGATAGAAGTGAAAAAAGAAGAGTATAAGGGAAAAGCGGACAGTAAGTGGAAACAGCTTCCGTTTATTCGCGGTGTGTTCAATTTTGTGGACTCTCTTGTGCTTGGTATGAAGTGTCTGACGTATTCGGCGTCCTTCTATGAGGAAGAGGATGTGCAGGAAGACAGTGCGCTTGACAAGGCAGCAGGCAAGCTGTTCGGCGAGAAGGCAGAGGATGTCTTTATGGGGTTGACCGTAGCATTTTCTATTGTTATGGCGGTGGCACTTTTTATGATTCTTCCTTATTTTTTGGCGGAGCTTCTTTCCAAGGTAGTGGCAAACGATACGCTGCTTGCGCTTTTTGAAGGAATTATCCGAATTCTTATTTTCCTTTCCTATGTGGTGCTGATCTCGCTCATGAAGGATATCCACCGTGTCTACCAGTATCACGGTGCAGAGCATAAGTGCATCAACTGTCTGGAAAAGGGAAGAATTTTAAATGTAGAAAACGTGAAGAAAAGTTCACGTCAGCACAAACGTTGCGGAACCAGCTTCCTGTTGTTTGTCGTGTTTATCAGTGTGATTCTTTTCTTCTTTATAAGAGTGGATCAGCCGGTACTCAGATTGGTGGTACGTCTGGCGTTGATTCCTGTTATTGCAGGAATTTCTTATGAGATTATCCGCCTTGCGGGAAAGACCAACAATATTTTTGTGCGTATTATTTCCGCACCGGGAATGTGGCTTCAGAAATTGACGACCAAAGAGCCGGACGATGACATGATTGAGGTGGCGATTGCAGCTATCGAGGCTGTGTTTGACTGGAAAGAATATTTCAAGACCGAATTTGGTTATGATGTGGACGAGGCGCAGAAGGTTTCTGCAAAATCACAGAAGATCGCCGAGGAGCTGAAGGCGGAGGCAGAGGCCGAGCCGACAGAGGTGGCTGAGCCGGAAACTGCCGATGAGCAGGAAGAGTCATGAGATACGCCGATTTATATGCACAGGGAAAAACTGCTTTAGAGAAGGCGGAGATTGCGGAGGCGGCGCTGGATGCAAGACTTCTTTTGGAGTTTATCTGCGAGACGGACCGGACAACACTTTTTGCTCATCCGGAGAAGGACGTTAGCATAGAGCAACAAGAGTGTTTTGAAGAATTGATTGCAAAGCGCAGTACGCATATTCCGCTGCAGCATCTGACCGGACAGCAGGATTTCATGGGACTTACCTTTACGGTAAATGAACATGTACTGATTCCGAGACAGGATACAGAGATTTTGGTGGAAGAAGTGATGCGGGATTTGCATGACGGAGTGCACATTTTAGATATGTGTACGGGATCCGGTTGCATACTGTTGAGTTTACTGCATTACTCCAACGATACGACCGGCGTGGGAGTGGATTTGTCTAAGGAGGCTCTTGAGGTAGCACAGGCTAACGCCGAGAGGTTGGGAATGGAAGAGCGTGCGCGGTTTGTGCACAGTGATCTGTTTGAGGCGATTGACGAGACGTTTGATATCATCGTTTCCAATCCGCCGTATATCCGCACGGATGTGATCGAGACGCTGATGCCGGAGGTGCGTGACCACGACCCTCGCATGGCGCTGGACGGAACTGCGGACGGACTTTATTTTTACCGCAGAATCATAGAAGAATCAGAAAAATACTTAAAGAGAGGCGGACAGCTTTTCTTTGAGATAGGCCATGATCAGGCGGAGGATGTAGTTACCCTCATGCAACATCATGGATATAAAGAGATTGAAGTAAAAAAGGATTACGCCGGACTCGATCGCGTCGTGTACGGTATATTCTTAGGAGGAAAAAAAGATGTTTGACAAATTGGAAGATTTAGTACATCGTTTTGAGGACATTATGTTTGAGCTCAGCTCACCGGGTATTGCGGACGATCAGAAGCGTTTCCGTTCCCTGATGAAAGAGCAGAGTGACTTGACACCGATCGTTGAGGCGTACAAAGAGTATAAGGGATGTAAAGAGACCATCGACGACAGTCTTTCCATGCTGGAGGAAGAGTCCGATGAAGATATGCGCGAAATGCTCAAGGAAGAGTTGAACGATGCAAAGAAGCGTGTGGAAGAACTGGAAAATGAGCTCAAGATTCTGCTTCTGCCGAAGGACCCGAACGACGACAAGAACGTTATCGTAGAAATCCGTGCAGGCGCCGGTGGAGATGAGGCTGCACTTTTTGCAGCGGAAATCTATCGTATGTATGTACATTATGCGGAAGGCCGTCGCTGGAAAGTAGAGACGATGGAAATGGAAGAAATCGGAATCGGCGGTATGAAGTCCGTTACCTTCATGGTAACCGGACAGGGCGCTTATTCTGTTCTCAAATATGAGTCCGGTGTACACCGCGTACAGCGTGTTCCGGAGACAGAATCCGGCGGACGTATCCACACCTCCACCATCACCGTAGCTGTGATGCCTGAGGCGGAGGAAGTGGACGTAGTTATCGATGAAAAGGATATCCGTATCGACGTATGTCGTGCATCCGGATCGGGCGGACAGTGTGTCAACACGACCGACTCTGCAGTTCGACTGACCCATATGCCGACCGGTATCGTAATTTACAGCCAGACAGAAAAATCACAGATTCAGAATAAGGCGAAGGCATATGCGCTTCTGCGTACCAAGCTGTACGATTTAGAGCAGCAGAAAGCCCACGACGCGGAAGCTGAGCTGCGCCGAAGCCAGGTCGGAACCGGTGACCGTTCTGAGAAGATCAGAACCTACAACTTCCCACAGGGCCGTGTGACAGATCACAGAATTAATCTTACTTTGTATAAATTGGATAAGATTATGAACGGTGATATTCAGGAAATTATCGATGCTTGTATCGCAGCGGATCAGGCGGCGAAGTTATTGAAAATGAATGAGAATTAAGACAAATATTGGCGATGATGTGCTTTTGGGATGCATATCATCGCTTATTTTTTTGTGTGGACTCTGTTTTTGGATATATTGTCATCTCCTATTTGGGGTGTTTGGATGTATGTATAGCCTTTATGGAAAATAGTAATAGAAGAGGAACAAATGTTCTTGTTGTAAGATGCCGATTATGATATAATATGTATAGAACATATGTTTGCAAAACAAGAGCGGATGTATAGAAAATGCGTGTGGAAGAATATATCTGAAAAGGAGGAAAAGATATGGGAAGTAGTGTTAATGTAAAAGGAGCAGAAATATCTATATTAACTTTAAATGATAAAGATTATATTTCATTAACAGATATGTTAAAAGCCAAAGATGGTGATTTTTTTATCTCTGATTGGTTAAGAAATCGAAATACAGTAGAATTTTTAGGTATATGGGAGCAGATACATAATCCTGATTTTAATTATGGCGAATTCGCCATAATTAGAAGTAGTGCAGGATTAAACAGCTATAAGATTAGTGTAAAGGAATGGACAGAGAAAACAAATGCTATAGGGATATTCGCAAAAGCAGGGCGTTATGGTGGTACATATGCATATAAAGATATAGCATTTGAATTCGGAATGTGGATAAGCCCAGAATTTAAAATATATTTAATTAAAGAATTTGAACGCTTAAAAGAAAAGGAGCAGGAAAAATTAGGGTGGAACGTCAAAAGAGAACTTGCAAAAGTGAATTATCACATTCATACAGATGCAATAAAACAAAATCTAATTCCAAAAGAACTGACAAAGCAACAGACGTCCATTATTTATGCTTCAGAAGCAGATGTATTGAATGTAGCATTATTCGGAATGACGGCAAAACAGTGGCGAGAAAGTAATTCTGGTTTAAAAGGAAATATAAGAGATTATGCATCTATTAATGAGTTGATTTGCTTATCGAATATGGAAAATATTAATGCCGTTTTGATTGAGGATGGAGTTTCGCAAAAAGAGAGATTGATAAAACTGAATAAGATAGCAATACATCAGATGATGATTTTAGAAGAGAAACAGGGGCATAAATATCTGGAGCAGATGGATTAAAAAGTGGTATATGGAAAGGGAGATAAAATTTTAAGGAGAACTATTAAGTTGATAATACAATATAAGGCTAATATCTTTGCTCAATGATGATAAGAAATCTATTTGAAAAAGTGTTGCATCACATAATTTCGCTGCTATAATAAAACCATAAAAGGCAATCGCCATTTATGCCCCTTAGGGGTACAGAGTGGTTGACCTGGATGAAAGAAAAATACAAATCCTTCCCTCACTAGCCAAAGTACAGGGAAGGGTTTGTTACGTTAGTGACAAATCAAATAAATGAATGTCAGTAAAGCTAAGAGAAACATTCCAAAATGCTCCGTCGAATGTAAAGAGGACGTTGCAGCAGGAATTGATAAAATAACAGATTTTTGCAGTATGATATAGAAAAATAGTGTAAAAATAGTGAAAAAATAAATCTATGAAATAAAGTATATACATCTACTTGAAATCAATGATTTTCTATGCCGTTTTTTGCAAGGAGGCTTAATCCTTAGGCCGGTTGCCTATTCATTTTTTCTATCCAACCATTTACAAATATAATACGAAATTACACCTGCCATGATAGAAAGGTATTCTCCCAATTGAAATAGATTTTTGATTATATTATAATTGCTACACAGGCAAAACGCCGAATGTTAAGGCAGGTGACATTATGGGTAAAATAACCCCAATTGGGTATTCGCGAAAAAGAATAGGTGTTTTTCTGGCAGTAGCAATTGTTATAGGAACAGTGCTTCTTATGAGTATGTTTGTAATGAGCGGAGCGTCTTTAGCTGATATTAAATATTTTGGAATTGTAGCAGCCATATTGGCGCTAATGTTTATATTTTCTGATGTAACATCCAATATGAAAAATAAGAAAAAGATGATGCACATGGAGTATATGTTATCGTGTCCTGTCGTAAAAGGAGAAGTTATTGAGATTCGGCGCATACCTTTTTTCTTTGGCAAAGAATTCCCCGACAATCCGTATTTCTATTATAAAAACAAAAATGTTGTCTGGCGTATTGTTGTGTCTTTTGAGGATCCGGCCACCGGTATGGAGGAAATAGTAGTCTCTGAAAAGTACAGTAAAAACGTCGATTCGTACATAAAAGAAAAGTGTGTCAATGTTCATTATTCCCCAAACAGAGAATATTGGATAGAGATTTGAGTTTATTTTGTAGACTTTATTCTTTTTTGCGCATGCAACTGCGCTAGTTGCGATAAGTAGGTGGAGCGCAACTGCAGTTGCGGGTATAATTTTTTATATATTCAATTATGAAATAATTATACAAAGGGGGTACTCGCTATGTCATTAGGAGAACAAATTAAGTATGCCAGAGAAATGAAAAATATGTCACAAGAAGAACTTGCTTCCCGGTTGGGGGTTAGTCGACAGGCTGTTTCGAAATGGGAAAACAATCTTACTGTTCCACAGGGAATTAATAAAGATATGTTGAAACAGATTTTGGAAGTGGATGTTTTAGAAAATGAAGTTGCCATGAAAAAAAAGATCAATTTACCAGCCTTACTGGGTTGGGGATTTACAACGATTTTAGTTATGATACTGGTCATAATTTGCATGAAAGATGTTTTAGGGGGAGAAGAAAAAGTAGGAGGACAACAAGAACCTGCCATTAGAAGCATTACATTTTATGACGAAAACCAAAAAATTGTAGAGGCAGAGGCACTTTGGTATAATTCTGCAAATATAGAAAGTATTCTAGTGCAATGGGAAGGCGGTACACCAAACAGTATTCAAATGTTTGCAACACCGAGCGGAACAGAAACATTGGATGAAACGGAATTATTGCAGACCAAAATTGTGGAAGATGGAGATAATGTAGAATTGTTAGATGCTGATGCACTTAAAGATGGCTATATGTGGCATGTTTATTTTCAATTAGATTTTGGGAATAACAATATTATAATATCCGATTTGTATAATGTTTTATATGACGAAAATACAGGAGAGATTAAATGAAGGTATATATTTCGGTCATCATACCGGCGCATAATGAAGAAAAATACATAGAGAGATGCGTAAAATCCATAAAAAGATCGGCAAAACAGTTCCGGGGAACGGTTGAGATTATTGTTGTGTGTAACAGATGTACCGACAAGACGGCTGAAATTGCGGAAAATAATGGGGCAAAAGTTATTTTCAATGAGGACAGATGTATTGCAAAAGTCCGCAATGCCGGGATATCAGCAGCCAAAGGAAAGATTATCGTTACAATAGACGCCGATAATCGAATGACGAAGGGGACATTGTCGGAAATATACAGCCTTCTCAGAACCGGAAAATATATCGGAGGAGGAGCACCGATACGCTTTGAACGGTATTCATTTCCGCTATGGTGCAATGATATTCTGTGTAGGATATCATTTGGCGTTACAGGATTGTACAGTGGTATATTTTGGGCAAAAAAAGACAGCTTTGATGCAATCGGAGGTTTTGCGGATCAAAAGGCTATGGAAGATGTGGCAACGGCCAAAATGCTGAAGAAATACGGAAAAAAACAAGGCAAGAAATATACGACACTTCGCAAAAATTATCTGATTAATTCAACGAGAAAATATGATGATTTGGGGGATTGGTTGTATTTCAAACTGATGTTTCAAAATATCGGGACATTTTTAAAAGCAGCAATGGGAGACAAAACAGGGCTGGACAGGTTGTTGGATGAGATGTTTTACGAGTATAATGACTGATAATCAAAGGAGACAAGCATGTTAAAAGAAAGCAAGCTAAGAATAGAAACATCTTCCGTGTCACTGCACATAATGGCAATGGTGTTTATGCTGTGTGACCATCTTTGGGGGACAATTGTTCCGGGCAATGACTGGTTAACTTGTATTGGAAGAATTGCGTTTCCTATTTTTGCATTTATGATTGTAGAAGGATACTTCCATACAAAAAATTTAAAGAAATATGTATGTCGACTATTATTATTTGCGATTCTTTCTGAAATCCCATTTAACTTGGCGATGGGAAGCAGAATATGTTATCCGATTCATCAAAATGTGCTGTGGAGCTTTTTGATGTCAATCGGACTTATCCACTGGAATGAAAAAGTAAAAGAGAAAAAGCTTTGGAAGCAGATTTTAGTCGGATGTTTATCTGTAATCATTGGATATGTAGTTGGTCTGTTGACTATGGTAGATTTTTATCATGCAGGCATTTTGACAGTTCTTGTTTTCTATTTTTTCAGATATAGAAAATGGTGGTGCTATGTGGGGCAATTAATTTGTCTGTGGTATATTAATGTCGAGATGCTGGGAGGATTTGCCTATGAGATTCCTTTGGGAAATGAAATATATTTTCTTTCCCGTCAAGGTATTGCATTACTGGCCTTGATTCCTATATGGCTATATCGTGGAAAGCAAGGTTACCACAATAAAATAGTTCAGTATACGTATTATGCCTTTTATCCGATACATTTATTGGTTTTGGGGCTGATAAAATAATTGTAAATAGAAAGATGAAGTGATGGACGGGTGTGATATTGATTTGTGGGATATGTACGCGGATTATATCAACGGAACGAAAGAAATTGCAGAGTGTAATGCAGCGTTTCAGGCGGAGTATTATACGGAGTAGGAGGGCATATGCAATCAAGAGAACTATTAGAAGCCATAAGCGTCGCAGAGCGACTGAAAGATGCAACGCGTCACTGCTATACGAAAAACGGCCGTCATGAAAGTGTGGCGGAACATAGCTGGATGATGACTTTGATGGCATTTTTTATGAAGGAAGAATTTCCGGAAGCGGACATGGATAAAGTGATAAAAATGTGCATCATTCACGATTTGGGTGAGGCTTTTACAGGTGACATTCCTACTTTCGAAAAGACGCAGAAAAATGAGCAAACCGAAGAAGAGTTATTGCATGCGTGGGTCAATACTTTGCCTGAAAGCAGCAGATCAGAAATGATGGCTTTATATGAGGAAATGGCAAAACGGGAAACTTTGGAATCTAAGATATATAAGGCGATTGACAGCCTGGAGGCATTGATTCAGCACAATATTTCGGATTTGTCGACATGGATTCCGAAGGAATACGAGCTGAATAAGACTTATGCGGATGATAAGGTTGAATTTTCGGAGTATCTTAAGGCGTTGAGAGAGGAAATACGAAAAGATACGTTGGAGAAGTTGGGAGAGTAATTAGAGGAAGTCAAAATTCATTGGAGCGCTATGAAGGAAAAGAGTAAAAGATCAGTATCTATAATAGGTGGTGCGGACGGACCGACAAGTGTTTTTATTGTTGGCAAATCAGGGAAGAAGCCACTAAAAATGAGAATAAAAAATTATATATATAAATGTAAACGTAAAAAGGCGGAAAAAAAGATTTTTGCGGGTGCACATTCAATCGAAGAAGTGGTTGTATATGCAAAGGATAAGTATTTGGCAGTTGAAATTGGTACGACACAAAACAAGTATGTCGAGCAGCGAAAATGTTTAAAAGAGAGTCTGATTTTAGAGCAAAAGCCGGAATTATTGGGTGACATGGAAGATATCAAAAGACCCAATATCTACGATGAAGATTCCATATGGAAGTTGCATCAACAAATAGAGGCTCGCAGTGAAATAATTGCCCAAATTCCTGACAGTGAAATGCCTATGGATTTTCATTTATTTGAAATCCGGCTCGATGATGGCGTGTTGGAAATCGGAACAGAATATATTTGGGACATCTTCGGAGTGTCCTATAGCGGAAATAAAAAAGTAATGAAACAGCTTAAGAGAATAGCACAGGATTTATATATCTATTATGGCGTAACCGAAGAGGATATCAGAAATAAATCGAAAAGATATTCTTCACTGTTAACAACCTTAAGTACATAGGAAGGATATCGTTATGAAAGAAACAGCAAAAATTCTTGCAGCGTGCGGAAACGACTGCGCAGTTTGTCCGAGATATGTGACATCGCCGTATGAAAAAACAGGTGCGGAACTTACGCATACTGCGGAGCTTTGGATGAAAATCGGATACAGAGATCACGTGGTTTCCAATGAAGAAATTTCATGTACGGGCTGTAAAGCGGAGAACTGGTGCAGATATAAAGTAATTGCATGTACGCAGAAAAAAGGAATTGAAAATTGTGGGAAATGTGCGGAATATCCTTGTGACAATTTGAAAGATTGCTTTGAGGTAACTGCATCCTTTGCGCCGTCATGCAAGAGCGTGTGTACCACGGAAGAATACGAGATGCTCCGCAGAGCATTTTTCGAGAAAGAGAAGAATTTAAATATGCAGAGTGTCGTGTATGATCAGGCAAAGAAAGAGGATATTGCAGAACTGATCCGTCTTCGCATTGCCTATATGATAGATGATTTCGGGACGATTAGCGACTATGAAAGAGCCTGTATGGAGACGCAATTGCCGGATTATTTTGAGAGAAGACTGGGGAAAGACTTGATTGCATTTGTGGCAAGGGCAGAAGGAAGATTGGTAGCGGCGGCTTACTTACTCATCATTGAAAAGCCGGCGAATCCGTTTTTGCCAAATGGTCTCGAAGGAGAAGTTCTCAGCGTCTACACCGAGGAAGCATATCGCGGAAACGGTATTTGTTCACAGCTTATGAAACATCTTATCGAATACGGTAAGGAGCTGGGGTTATGTCGCATTAACCTGATGGCAACAGATGAAGGATATCCGATTTATCAGAAACTCGGTTTTGAGGATAAGGTGCAAAATTATAGAGATATGAGGATGAAGTTGTGATTATGCTGAAATCAACATTAAATACCCGCGCCATTTTTCCGGACAGTCTGCGCTATGTCCGCAGCGATGTTCCGGACAGGCTGACGGAGCAGGAGACAGAATGGCTGGTGGGAGAAAATATAACAACGATTGTAGATCTTCGGACAGAGGAAGAACGGGAGAAAAGAAAATGTCCGTTAGCAGGTGACAACCGTTTTCGGTATCTTTGTATGCCTGTGACGGGTGGAAATGTAGTGCCGCCGTCCGTTGATGACGTGTCAAAGTCGTACATACGCATGGTTGATGAGCAGATGAAGGCAATTGCTGCGACAATTTTGGAAGCGGAGACAAATGTCCTTTATTTTTGCAACGCGGGCAAGGACAGAACCGGTGTGGTGTCTGCGATTTTGCTGTTGCACTTGGGAATGGATGAGGCGTATATTGTTGCGGATTATATGAAGTCAAAAGAGAATTTGCAGCAAGTATTGAAAGAATATGCAAAGCAATGTCCGGAGCTGGACATTCAGGTGATTACTCCGCAGGAGAGGTATATCAGGGAGTTTTTGGAGTGGTTGAAAAAGGACTGAGATGTGAGGGCATCTTCATTGGAGGTGCTCTCATATATCATAATTAAAAAGTAATTGAAATGAGTTCTTTGAAATACATTACACAAAGGAGATGACATATAAAAATGCAGGAAAAAACTTTGGACGAAAAAATATATGTACCGGTGAACGGACAGAATCAATACATATCCATTCGAAGCAGGGATGTTAAAAATCCGATTCTGCTGAATCTGCACGGAGGACCGGCCAGCCCGGATGCTTATTTGATATATGAATTTGCGGACGAAATCAGTAAGGATTTTACGTTTGTCTGTTGGGATCAGCGAGGCTGCGGCAGAACTTATTATGAGAATAAGAAAGTAGATCCGCACAATAAAACAGCGGATTTTGAACAGGCGGTGCAGGATGTGCATGCGCTTGTAAAGTATCTTTGCAAACGTTTCAAGAAGAGTAAAGTCATTCTCATGGGACATTCCTATGGAACGCTGCTTGGAATCCGCTATGTTCGGAAACATCCGGACAAGGTGGAGAAATATATCGGAATCGGTCAGCATGTATCGTGCATGGAGACACAGACATGGAATTACAATGAAATTATGGGTCAGATAGAACCGGGAAAGGAAGCGGATAAGATAGCAAAGGCTTACAAAAAATATAAAGAGACGCCGACGTTGGACACATTATCGTCGTTTCAAATGCTTACACTGACGTATTATCAGATGCAATTTGTCGATATTCGAAAGAGAAATCAGTTGGCGTTGCTTGCTTCATCTCCGGACCGCTCAAAGACAGATCTTCGGTGGTTTGTCAGCATGATGCATAGGAAAAAGCACTATCGCCGTAATCAACAGCTTTTGGATTATGTTGTGGAAGCGAATATATATGATGCGGGAACAGAGTTTGCGGTTCCTATGGCATTTATATCGGGAGAGTACGATAGAAGTTGCCATGTGGAAGTTACGAAGTCTTATGTAGAGCAGATTACGGCTCCTTCCAAGGAAATAGTCATTCTTCCGAAGTGTGGCCACAGTCCGCAGGTTGACATTCCGATGGAACTTGCAGGAGTGGTGAGAGGAATGATAGTATAATTGGAGTATCAATTTGCAAGGGAGCACATGGTTTTTATGAAAAAAAGCAAGTATTGTTTTGGTGTCTGTATGATGGCAATTATCATGCTTCTTACCGGATGCATTTCTGAGGAGGAGCGTGCCCAGGCGGAGGCGTGGCGGGCGCAGGCAGAAAAAAATGCAGTGTCCTACATAGAGGAAAAATACGGTTTTAAAGCGACGGTGGTGGATAGTGCGACACAGAAGACAGAATCTTTGTTTTCTGCGAAATATACATCCAAAACGCTTGTAACCATGGAGTACGAAGGAAAGCAGTTTAAGGTTCTTGTTGACGGCGAAGAAGAGTATATGGATGAGGCGGCCGACAATTATCAGAAGGCGGAACTTGTGGAGGCTGTGAAGGAGGAAGTGACGACGATTTTCGGCGTAGAACCTGACTTTTTCGATGTCTCCGGTGGCAAAAACGAGCAGGCCGCCATCGGGAACGGCGAAGAGTTTTTTGATATGTTTTACAGTACATATTATGATGGGACAAACTTGGAAGAAGTACTGACAGAGGAAATTTTATACTGTTGTGCGGAGTTTGTCGGCGATCTTGATTTAGAAGGACTTTACGAGAAAAACAAGACTTCTTTGTTTGAAGACAAATATGTGCATTCTGTTTTTGTGACGTATGAAAGCAGGGAGAATAGGGAGCTTTCGGATGTTCATTCAAGGGTAAAGATGGATACTGCGATACATAACTATGCGATATATATAAAGGATGCATTGATGGTGGAGCAGGGAGAAGCGACGTCGCAGAAGTTTTCTATCGGACAATGCGATGATTTTTATTACATGAATGTCGGCGCAGATACTTCGCAGTACAGCATCAGCGAGGGCGCTGAATTATATGATGCGGATGACTGGAACGGGCATGGATTTGCTAATGCCAAATTTGCCACCGATAAGGCTTATTATCTGGAAGGCGATGCAGAAAGTTTTCTGTATATCTATATTCCGGAAGAGAAATATGAACAGATTCCGACGGGAGAATTTGAAGAAAATATTGTTGTGTCGTCCAGATTTATTTCTAAAAAATCCGGAGACATTTCCTATAATATTTGGTTTAGTAAGGATAAGATACCGGGATATGTTGTATTGCACACTTCATACGCAGATTTTGATGACTTTTCGTTCCGATTCATGTATGATGCCAAGGAGAGCGAGTAACCTATGATTAACAGAAATGATATGCTGGAGCTGACGAGGCGCATGACGCCGTCGAGAAGCTGTTTTGACCGGATAGCCGGTGCTTACATAAATGACATGGGTGAGGTGGATGAGAGTTTTAATATCCACTTCGGAAATCTCTCTGCGTCCGAGAAGACGAAGAATTTGGAATTAGCCAAGGCTATTCCTTTTGCAAGGACAAATGATCAATTGAAGGAATATACATTTCCTGTAACATCCAAAGGAAAAGATAGCATGTGGCAACTTCTTACGGCTGTGCAGGAATGCGGGCTCCGCAATGACGCACTGATGGAAGTGTTGTATGAGCAGATTACGGACGGATATCCGGTTAGTCATGAGCTGGCGATTTTTGTGTTTCACGGAACTTACGATGTACCGATCAAAGCGAGGGACAAGCAAAGCCTTTGGGAATCGGAAGAGGTGTATGATTTTATCATTTGTACAGTGAGTCCGCTCGTCGGCGAGTACGAGCCGGGTAAGCCTGTTTGGGGGTTTCTATATCCGGCGTTCTCGGATCGCAGCAGTGACAGTGATAAGATTGCAATATTTCATGAAAACCCGAATGAGATTGCAGACGGGCTGATGTATAAACTGCTTGGGAAGTATGTGAAGTAGGAGGAAATGTTATGGTAAGTCCACAGGAAGGAAAACGAATTTCTAAAATAGACACGTATTTAAATTGTGCGGAGGTGTTTGCTTATCGAAGTACATGCATTAAAAGAAAATACGGTGCTGTCATAGTGAAGGATGATGTGGTTATTTCCACCGGTTATAACGGAGCACCGAGAGGATTTGATAATTGTTGTGATCTTGGGACATGTCCGCGCATGGAACGCGGTATGCATCAGGGTGACGGTTACGGAATCTGCCGTGCCGTGCATGCGGAGGCCAATGCCTTGCTTAATTGCTCGCGTCAGCAGACAATCGGGGCGGATTTGTATTTGACGGGCATCAATCCGAAGGATAATTCTATTCACAAGGCAAAACCTTGTCCGCTTTGTGCAAGGACGATTATTCAGGCGGGTATCAATAATGTGTATCTGCGTGTCGGAGAAGGGGCAGACAATTACGAGGTAGTTCCGGCGAAAAAACTGGAGTGGGTGCAGATACCGGAGGAGTAAAAAATGTACGAATTAATTCAAGTTTCGGGAAACAGTTATTATATTCAGAGTCCGGCGAAGATCGGACTGGTAAAGGTGAACGATGCCGAAGTTTGTCTCATCGACAGCGGAAATGACAAAGATGCGGGCAAAAAGGTTCGCCGCATTTTGGAGGAAAACGGTTGGACATTAAGGGCGATTTACAATACGCATTCCCATGCGGATCACATCGGCGGAAATAAATATTTACAGGCGCAGACCGGATGCGAAATTTATGCACCGGGTATTGAGCAGTATTTCACATGTGCGCCGGTGCTGGAACCGACGTTTTTATATGGCGGAAACCCGGCAAAAGAGCTACGGCACAAATTTTTGATGGCGCAGGAAAGCGATGCGAAGGCTCTGACGGAGAACGCTTTGCCGGAAGGCTGGCAGTTAATCCCGCTTTCGGGACATTCCTTTGATATGGTTGGATTTCGCACGCCGGATGATGTGGTGTACTTGGCGGATTGTCTGTCGAGCAAGGAGACCATCGACAAATATAAAGTCGGTTTTATTTATGATGTCGGAGCGTATCTTGAGACGCTGGAAATGGTAAAAACAATGAAGGCAAAGATGTTTGTACCTTCTCATACGGCTCCGGTGGAAGATATTGCGCAGTTAGCACAGTACAACATTGACAAGGTGCTTGAGGTGGCAGACAAAATCGTGGAGCTGTGCGAAGAGCCGGTCAGCTTTGAAGGACTGCTTGGGAAACTGTTTGAGGAATATGATCTTGTCATGACCTTTGAGCAGCATGCTTTGGTTGGAAGCACTGTGCGCTCCTATCTGACCTGGCTGAAGAATGAGGGGAAGATATCTTCGCAGATCGAAAAGAACACAATTTGGTACGGAAAATAGAAATACAGCATACATTATAAAAAAACATGCGGAGCATGAGCATGGAAATTTATGTTGTTAAACCGGGAGACAGTGCAAATTCCATTGCGATGTCTTACGGTATCGATATCAATCAACTTATTTATGACAATCAATTGGTATATCCTTATGAGCTTGTCCCGGGACAGGCTCTTTTTATTGGTATAGGACAACGTCAGCCGGTGCGGACGATTTCTGTCAGCGGATATGCATATCCTTTTATCAGTCGATGGGTATTGGAACAGACGCTTCCATACTTGTCTGAATTGCCTATATTTTCCTACGGGTTTACTGTTGCCGGAGAATTGATACCGCCTTTGTGGAATGATACGTGGATGATAGAACTGGCACAGCAAAACGGTGTGCAGCCGATTTTGACTATGACACCCTTCGGGCCGGACGGGCGTTTCAGCAACCAGCTGATCTCCGGGGTGGTCAACAATCAGGCCGGTATCGATAATCTGATCCAAAACATGCTGCAGCTGATGCGGGAGAAAGGGTATCAGGGAGTGGATATCGACTTTGAATATATTCTTGCACAGGACAGAGATGCGTTTACTTCCTTTGTGTGGCAGGTGGCCGAGGCGATGCGAGCCAATGGGTATCACACCTCTGTGGCGCTTGCACCGAAAACTTCCGCAGATCAGAAGGGTGTATTATATGAGGGAAAAGATTATCGGGCGCTGGGAGAGGCGGCGGACCATTTGCTTTTGATGACTTACGAATGGGGCTATACCTACGGACCGCCGATGGCGGTAGCACCGATTAACCAGGTGCGCCGTGTGGTGGAGTATGCGGTGACGGAAATACCGAGAGAAAAGCTGGATCTGGGAATACCGAATTACGGATATGACTGGACACTGCCATTTGAACGCGGTGTAAGTATGGCCAGAACATTGGGCAACGTGGAAGCTGTGCGTCTTGCGGTCAGCCGGGGAGCAGAGATTAGCTTCGACGAACTTTCGCAGAGCCCGTATTTTCGCTATGTGGATTATGGTACAGGACTGGAGCATGAGGTGTGGTTTGAGGATGTCCGCAGCCTGCAGGCTAAGTTTGATCTGTTGCAGGAATTTGGACTCAGAGGCTGCGGTTATTGGCAGATCATGCAGTGGTTCCGTGCCAACTGGCTGCTTCTTCGGGAGAATTTTTATGTGAGGAAGGGATGAGGTCTTGCTGACACACCTTTTTTTGCGTAATTGACACGTACATGGTTCAATATTATGATTGTAGTAGCTAAGAAATGTGGAGTGAAGAGCAAATTAACAGTAGGAGGGAATTATTATTATGGAGACCTTTAATCTTGCCGAATACCTCACAGGTGGGGTTGAAAAGCATGTTCGTGAGCGCCGAAGTGTTCGCACCTTTGACGGACGAGAACTGACAGCTGAAGATAAAGAAAAGTTGTACACATTTATGCAAAAGATCGACATGTGAATTGCTCTTTGCCATTTTGAACTTATGGCAAAAGAACTTGGTGTCTGCACGGAGTTTGTACTTGCAGAACCTGATATCTCTCGTAAAAACGAGATGGAGTATATCGCTTCTTATAAATTCAAATTATAACAAAGGATCAAACGGTATGTGTATGGTTTGGGAAATGATGGTTATCAGTATTTTTTGTACATAGACAAAAGTGAAAGGAAGAGTATTATGAAGAAAAGATTAGTACCTATAGTTATTGGGGCAATAGCTTTGGTTTTTATTATGATAATAGTTGCGATAGTAGCAGTAAATTTCAGGAAAGAAAATAAAAAAGAAATTATAACGTCGGCGACGTTGAAAGAGATTATTGAAATCAGCGAATTGTCGACATTTGAGGCCGTATATAACGGAGTGGCACAGGTTATGAATGAGAAAAAAGAGGATGAAACGGATTACTACGTATCATATGAAGCGACTGTGAAGGCCGGCATTGATTTTGAGCAGATAATAATTGATGTGAATAATGAAGCAAAAGAAATTATTGTGACAATGCCGGAAATTCAGATTAATGACATCAGTGTGGACATTGCTTCTTTGGATTACATATTTATAAATGACAAGGCAAATAACGAAACGGTAGCGCAAGAAGCATATGAGGCTTGTAAAGCGGACGTTGAACGTGAAAGTTCACAGGAGGATGCGATTTGCGATTTGGCTGAGCAGAATGCAAAAAACGTGATAGAAGCACTTGTAAGACCGTTTGTTGATCAGATGGATGCAGAGTACGTGATTGTAATCAGATAGGGGGCAAAAAATGAAAAAGATTGTAGTTACATTATTGTGCGGGATAATGCTCTTGTGTTGTGCTTGCGGAAAGGAAGAAGCACCGATTCAGCCACAAGAAACTCAAATGAAATCGATTTGTGAATTAGCAACTTTGGAGTGCTATTACCATAATGTTGCTAAGTATAAAGAAGAGGATGCAGAAGGTTTTTGGCTTTGGAAAAAAGACAAGCATTTTTGGATTGAATATACAGGGGTTGTGAAAGTCGGAATTGATGCTTCTCTTGTAAAGATGCAGATAAATGATAATGTGGTGGAAATAACAATACCGCCTGCATATGTCATGGATTGTAAAGCGGACAAATTAGAAGATGATTCGATAATTGTTTCACAGAAATCTGCGGACATTAAGGCGGAAGATCAAACCGAGGCTTTTAAAGTGGCACAGGACAAAATGGAAGAGACGGCAAAGGCAGATACAGTTTTGCTTTCAAATGCACAGCAAAGAGCACAAAAACTGTTGGGAGACTACGTGAATAATATTGGAAGAGTTACCGATAAGCAATATACAATTAAGTGGATTTATGTGGATGAGACGGGTAAGCCGATGAATGCGGCGGAGTAGAAGATGAAGTATGTGAGGATACTATCATGAAAATAATATTTAACAAAAAAGACAAACTATAGTATGAATCACAGCAATCAAAGGAGCGATTATATGACAAAAATTTATACTTCAGCGGATCAGCTGATCGGCAATACGCCGCTTATGGAACTGACACATATTGAAAAAGAATTAGGATTGGAAGCAAAAATTTTCGCTAAATTGGAATTTATGAATCCCGCAGGTTCAATCAAGGACAGAGTGGCGCTTGCGATGATTGAAGCAGCAGAAAAAAGCGGAGAATTAAAACCGGGAGCTGTAATTGTGGAGCCGACGTCCGGAAATACGGGAATCGGTCTTGCTCTGGTGGCGACGGCAAAAGGATACAAGGTCATTATTGTTATGCCGGATACGATGTCTGAGGAGCGCAGAAAGTTAATTAAGGCTTACGGTGCGCAGCTGGTTCTTTCCGATGGGGCAAAAGGTATGTCGGGAGCTATTGCCAGAGCGGAGGAACTGGTAAAGGAAATACCGGGAAGTATGATGGCAGGTCAGTTTATCAATCCGGAAAATCCGAAAGCACATTTTGCATCTACCGGTCCGGAAATCTACCGGGATACAGACGGCAAGGTGGATATCCTTGTTGCGGGAGTCGGAACAGGCGGAACGATTACCGGAACCGGAGGATATCTGAAATCCAAAAATCCGAAGATTCGGGTTGTTGCAGTTGAGCCTGCGTCTTCTCCGGTACTTTCTGCAGGGAAAGCAGGTGCACACAAAATTCAGGGAATCGGTGCAGGATTTGTTCCGGAGATTTTGGATGAAACGATTTTTGATGAGGTGATTACCGTTTCCGATGAGCAGGCCTTTGAAAAAGGGAGATGGATCGGACAGAAGGAAGGAATCCTTGTGGGAATTTCTGCAGGTGCCGCATTGCACGCAGCGATCGAAGTGGCCCGGCGAAAGGAAAACAAAGGGAAAAATATTGTAGTGATTTTACCGGATTCCGGTGATCGCTATTTGTCCACAGATTTATATGAGGCATAGGATGAAAGTTGGAGATAAAGTAGGGATTGTCTGTTGTTCCAACGGGCAGACAAAGGAAAATGAAGAGAGGCTGAAAGTTTTGGCTGAAACGTTGGAACACATAGGCCTTGTACCGATATTCAGTGAATATATCTATGAGACAGAAAGTGTCTTTTCCGGGACCGCCAGGCAGCGGGCGGGGGCACTGATGGATTTTTACGGGGATGGGGAGATCAAGGGAATTTTTGATATTTCCGGAGGAGATCTTGCTAATGGTATTTTACCATATTTGGATTATGATGTGATTTCCCAGAGTGAAAAGCTGCTTTGGGGTTACAGTGATCTGACCTGCGTCATCAATGCGATTTACGCCAAGACCGGAAAGGCGTCCGTCTTGTATCAGGTACGCAATCTTGTGGCAAGTGAAAGTAAGCAGCAGCTAACTGATTTTAAAAATACGATCCTGCAGGAAAAGACAGATTTGTTTCGCATATCGTATGACTTTGCACAGGGCAGTGAAATGCAGGGTATTGTGGTCGGCGGAAATATCCGCTGTTTTCTGAAGTTGGCAGGGACAGAATATTTTCCGGAATTAAGCGGCAAGATACTGCTGCTGGAAAGCTACAGCGGAGCCGTGGCGCAGATGGAAGCATATTTGTCGCAGTTGCAGCAGCTGGGAGCATTTGAGAAGGTGGCGGGTATTTTGCTCGGTACATTTACACAGATGGAAAAGAGAAACTGTGTTCCGGATGCAGTTACCATGGTGAAACGATTTGCGCCGGATTCGCTCCCGATTGCAGTGACCCGTAATATCGGACATGGCTATGATTCGAAAGCGATTATGATAGGAAAAGAACTGAAATGAAAACTTTAAAGAAATATGAACATACTATATATGCAAGTTATCTGGGGTATATTACGCAGGCGATTGTCAATAATTTTGCGCCGCTTTTGTTTTTGACGCTTTCCGGGCAGTATCATCTGACATTGGACAAGATTACGCTGATTACGACAATCAATTTCGCCGTACAGCTGTTGGTAGATCTGGTTTCTGCCAAGTTCATTGATAAGATTGGATACCGCGTTTCGGTGGTTGCAGCGCACGTATTTGCGGCAGCAGGACTTATCGGAATGGCTGTTTTGCCGGAATTGTTACCGAATGCTTACATAGGGATCTTGACATGTGTTGTATTATATGCCATCGGCGGCGGTATTATCGAGGTTCTGATCAGTCCGATTGTGGAGGCGTGTCCGACGGAGAAGAAAGAGGCGGCGATGAGTCTGCTCCATTCTTTCTATTGTTGGGGACATGTAGCTGTCGTGTTGGGCTCCACGCTGTTTTTCCAGATTTGCGGAATACAGAACTGGAAGCTTTTGGCCTGTTTGTGGGCGATTCTTCCGCTTTTGAATGCGGTCTATTTTTGCATGGTGCCAATTTACCCGATTGCAGGTGGTCATGCAGATATGTCTGTGAAAGGACTGTTTGGACAAAAAGTCTTTTGGGTTCTTTTGCTTCTTATGATCGGAGCAGGGGCTTCGGAACAGGGGATGAGCCAGTGGGCTTCCACCTTTGCGGAGTCTGCGCTTGGTGTGTCCAAGATGATCGGTGATTTGGCAGGACCATGTGCGTTTGCAATTTTTATGGGGACTGCACGGGCACTTTACGGGAAATACAGTGAACAGATACCGCTGAAGAAGATGATGGTGGGAAGCGCAATTTTGTGTATTTTTTGCTATCTGACAGCGGCACTGTCGAACAGCCCGGTCATGGGGCTCATTGGTTGTGCTGTGTGCGGTTTTTCGGTGGGGATTTTCTGGCCGGGCACTTTCTCGCTGGCAGCAGTCAAGCTTCCGACGGCGGGAACTGCCATGTATGCGTTTATGGCGCTTGCAGGTGACGTAGGCTGCTCGCTGGGACCGACGGTGGTCGGATTGGCGGCGAACGTTTTGCAGGATGATCTGAAATCGGGACTTTTGGCAGCGCTTGTTTTTCCGATTATGATTCTTTCAGGGATAGCACTGCTGAAAGACAGAAAGATAAAGAAGGCGAATTAGGGTATGGAAACAAAGGCCAAAAAAGATGTGATTGCAGACAATATATTTTCCTTTCTGCTTGTGTTCTTTCTTTTATGCATGGTGTTCTCATGGGTGATCGCTTATTATCCGCACTATGAAAAATACTGGTATGAAAATACTGAGCCGGTGACATGGGAGAAATACGAGCAGGAAAAAACTTCGGCTGCGGAGAGCGGTGATACCTTTTTGCCAATTGAATTCAGCGGATATCCGACTTCGGGAATGAAGACAGAACTGAGATCCTATGAACATTTTCTGGAGGTGCAGGATGAAGTCATCTGTCTGGAGGTGGATGCTTCCCGGCTGAAGCCGACGGGAGTATATGAAAAGGTGTTTGATTTTTCAAGTTCTCCGAGTGGATCAAGCTATTCCAAGTACAATCGCGGACGCAGTGGCACGGTTGTTACACCTTCCAATTCCGCTCCGCAACGGACGAATGATTTCGGAGCTTTTTTCTATCGGTACAAAGCGATTTATGCCCAATACTATGTGCTTTCGCTGGAGGAGAGGGACAGGATGTTAATCTTAATCAACGACAGCGCAGTGGATATTCCGAAGAAGGGCAAGGTTCAGCTACCGTGCGCAGCAAGAACATGGACGAGTGTCGATATGGAAGACGGCGAGATGTGGGAGCTGATTATGGCAAACAATCTGCAATATGACAGCTATTATGAGGAGATGTACACGCTGGATGCATCGACGTGGTGGTTTGAATTCGGATTGGATCAGGATGAATTTCAAGAATTTCGTGCTGCCATTGCAGTAATTTTGCTGGCCGGCGGTGGATTAGGGCTGGTTCTTACTTTGCTAACAGCAGTACTTTGGGCAAAATACAGACGATAATATTTGGAAACTATTTCTTGTGTTAATTTTGATATAATGATTGTCGACTTTCAGAAAAAGTAGTATAATATTTGCAGGAAAACTTTCAATTTTGTGACAGGGGAATTTGTGTGGGAGATAAAAATATGAGTCATTTGATTGAGGCAGCTTTCGGGGCCATGATAGCCAATACAAGAGATATGATGTTCGTAAAAAATGCGGATTTGGTCTATGTTGCGGCTTCGCAGCCTTTTGTGAAAATGGTTGGGAAGAAAAGTCCGGATGAGATCATCGGAAGGACAGATATGGAGATTTTCGATGACGAAAATCTTGCAAAAAGATATATCAAAGATGATAAGAAGCTGATTCGCAGCGGTGTGAATCTGCAGGATTATATTGAACCGATTACGGATGAGGACGGGCAGCATAGATATGGGTCCACTTCAAAATATCTTCTTTATGATGAAGAAAATAAAGTGGCAGGTATTTTGGGAATTACAAGAGATATTACCAAAGACTATCTGGCACGTCAGAATTATCAAAAGGAATTAAAATATCTGTTTGAGCTTCCTTTGGATATGTATGCGGTTTCTTATATTGATATTGATGACTGGCGTGTCATCAGTCAGCGCAGACAGAAGGTGGAACGAGGTACTTTACAGGCTTGTCAGACGGTGGAGGAACTTGCAGAAGCAGCGGTTGCTTCCATTTTAGATAAAGAGAGCGATGCGTCCAAGTTTTATCGCAATTTTACACAGGAACTGTTGCGCAGTATTTTCGAAAGCGGCAAGACGCACATGATGTACAAATACGAAAGAGTCTTGTCTGACGGAGAAAAGCACTGGGTACAGAATGAACTTAGATTTATGACGGATGTAGACAGCGGACATGCGTGTGTTATGCTTTCTGCAAAAAATATCGACAAAGAGAAGCTGGAAGAGAATAAACTGCTCATGGCTGCAAAAATGGATAAGATGACCATGGTACTTAATCGGGATACCACGATGGAGTACATCCGGCAGATTTTCAACAGAGAGGATGAAAATCTTCATGCACTCTTCATGGTAGACGTGGACAATTTCAAGGTCCTGAATGATACCCACGGACACCGGGTCGGCGATGAGTTTTTAATTGATTTTGCGTCGGAGTTGAAAAAGAGTTTCCGTGACAGCGATGTAATCGGAAGAGTGGGCGGCGACGAGTTTTTTGCGCTGATGCGAAATGCACAGGATATGCAGATGATAGAAAACAAAGCCAAACATCTGTTGGCGGCCATTCAGAGAGTATGCAGAGAGTACCAGGATGTTAAGCTGTCCTGCAGTATCGGAATTGCAGTATATCCGAAGGATGGTGACTGTTTGGAGGCACTATATTCCCGTGCGGATGAAGCCTTATATCAGGCGAAGTATGAAGGAAAAAATAAATATGTATTTGTAAAATAGAAAGAAGGATACCCTGCACTAACTTAGTTGGTGTAGGGTGTTTTATAATAAGGAGGATATCATATGTCTGAGTTTGAAAATAAAGTTGTCGTTGTGACCGGAGGTGCGCAGGGCATTGGGAAATGTATCTGCGAGGAATTTGAAAAAGAGGGTGCGAAGGTTTGCGTGATTGATCTTCAGGACAATTCCTATTTCAAAGGCGATTTGGCAGACCAACAGACATTGGAAGCATTTGCAGAGAAGGTGATTGCGGATTACGGGCAGGTGGACTGTCTTATCAACAATGCGGCGCCATTGTTTAAGGGGATTGAGGAGTGTACCTATGAAGAGTTTTGTTATGCATTAAATGTCGGCGTGACAGCAGCGTTTTATTTGACAAAGTTGTTTCTGCCTTATTTTACGCAAGGTGCGAGTGTTATCAATATTTCATCCAGCCGTGACCGTATGAGTCAACCGCAGAGTGAGAGCTATACTGCGGCAAAAGGAGGTATTCATGCACTGACACATTCGCTTGCGGTGAGTTTGTCAGGAAAGGTCCGTGTGAATTCCGTTTCTCCGGGATGGATTGATACTTCTTACAAGGTGTATGATGGCCCGGATGCCTATCAGCAGCCTGCAGGCAGAGTTGGAAATCCATTAGACATTGCTAACATGGTGTTATATTTATGCAGTGAGAAAGCCGGGTTTATTACCGGAGAAAACATATGTATAGACGGCGGTATGACAAGACAGATGGTTTACCATGATGATTTTGGTTGGAAACTGGAAAGGGAGCCTTCGGGGAAGGAGTAAGTCATGGATAACGAAAATAAGAAAAAATTACCGAAATGGTTCTGTATTGCATGGAAAATCCTTGCGATTGCTCTCATACTTTTTGTGGATGTATTCTTTGGGTTGTATTTTTATCTCATAACCACAGCGATGGGACTTCATGTGGTACTTGCGACAATCAGTGCGTTTGTTATTCCGGCAATACTGATTCCGCTTATTTTGGTGAAAAATAAGAAAAGGGCTTTGAAAATCGAAGGGATTTTTCTGGCGGTATATTTGGCGGCGGTTTTTATTAATGTCGGTATCAATGCATACAATGAAAGCATTACGATTGACACCTCGCCGAATATTGAAGTAAATGAATATCTGCCGTTTGACGAAACTTCAAAGATTGTGACACTTGACGGGGAGGCGAGTCTGAAACTGACCGGCGACCTTCCGGTGTTGGACGGCGCAGCGGCGGTATTCCCGGTGTATTCGGCGTTTGTCAATGCGACCTATCCGGATACGGTAGAGCTTTACGACGGAACGTTTGAATACAACAATACGGTCGGTGGATATATGTTTTTGGCGGAAAAGCGGACAGACATTTTCTTTGGCGCATATCCGTCGGAAGAGCAGATCGCATATGCAAAGGAGCTGGACACGGAATTTGAGTACACACCGATCGGCAGCGAGGCGTGTGTGTTCTTTGTACATAAGGATAATCCGATTGATTCTTTGACTGTAGAGCAGATACAGGGCATTTATTCCGGAGAAATTACCAATTGGAAGGAAGTCGGAGGGGCAAACGAAAAGATTGTTGCATTCCAGAGAAATGAGGGAAGCGGAAGCCAGAGTATGCTGGTGCGTTTTATGGACGGAAAACCGATTATGAAGGCGCCGAGTGAGCAAGTCAACGACCTGATGTCCGGGATTATTGAACGTGTGTCTGATTACAAGAGTACGACAGCGTCCATCGGATTTTCGTTCCGCTATTATGTGGAGGGAATCATTCAGAATCCGAACATCAAGGTGATCAGCATCGATGGCGTAGCGCCGACGGTGGAAAATATCAAAAACGGAAGATATCCGGTGGTTGGACCGCTGTATGCGGTTACTTACAAAGGGAATGACAATGAAAATGTAGATCGCCTGCTTGAGTGGGTACTGTCTGAGGAGGGACAGGAAATTATTGAAAAAACCGGTTATGCGGGGATTGCAAAATAAAATCTAAAAAAGTAAAGGAGAATGTATCATGAAAGAAGTATATGAATTTTTAAAAAAAGCGGAAACCTACTATCTTGCAACAGTGGAAGGCGATCAGCCGAGAGTCCGTCCGTTCGGAACCGTGGATTTGTTTGAGGATAAAATCTATATTCAAACGGGACTTGTGAAAGAGGTTGCAAAACAAATGAATGCCAATCCTAAGGTTGAGATTTCAGCTATGTGTGAAGGCAGATGGATCCGAGTGGCAGCAGAAGCGGTACTGGATGAACGCATTGAGGCTCAGAAACATATGCTTGATGCCTATCCGAATCTTCAGTCGATGTACCAGCCAGGAGATGGAAATACAGCGGTTTACTACTTGAAAAATGCAACCGCGCAGATTTGTTCTTTTACAGAGCCGCCGAAGACAATTACATTTTAAGAGCAGACCGGGGAGCAGATTCTTGTGGAATCTGCTCTTTTTTTGTCAAAATGAAACGATGTTCATTTTAATTGTTGACAAAAACCGCGGGGTAAATTAAAATGAAACCATATTCATTTTAAGGCAAGAAAGGAACAGCGTATGCCAAAAGTAACTGAGGAATATATTGCCAACAAGAAAAAGAAGATTGTGGATGCGGCCTATGAACTATGCTTGGAAAAGACAGTCAGTACAGTTACGATGCAGGATATTATCAACCGGACGGGATTAAGTCAGGGTGGAATTTATCGGTTTTACAAAGATATCGATGAGATTTTTGCAGATATGCTTGCGGACATGCGGACACGCGTGACGATAAAGGAACGGCTGGATGAAATTCTTGCGCAGGAAGAGACGTTGTCTGCAGCAGAGGTGACATACCGTATTTTTGATATGTTGGCAGATTACATGGAGTCGGAGCTGATGGGGATTCAAAAAGTGGATTTTGAAATGTCGGTTCTTGCCATGAATGCGCCACACCGTGTGGAAAAGATTTTGAAAAGTGCCGGAGGCGTCGGGAATAAAGAATATTTGATGCATCGCGCAGCAGAGTTTTATCAGAAAAAGGTAGCTACCGGTCAATTACAGGCGAAGGTTAGTCCGGAGGAACTGATTACATACATTTCATCCGCATATACGGGAATTCAAACATGTGCGATTGTGTATCATTGTTACAATAAAAATCCGATTGCGCAGATGTATGATGTGCGGGCACAGCATAGGGTGCTGGCGAAAACTGTAAACTATCTTTTGGGAGCAGAGGAGTAAAAGGAGGAAATAAAGATGAGCAAAGAGGTGAAGATACCAAATTACATAACAGGACCATATGCGGTCGGAACAGAAACCTTTTCGATTGCAGACTATGAAAGAACAGAAACTTTGGGATCGGGAGAAGGGCCGAGAAAGATTGCTGTGCGGATGTACTATCCGGCAAGTAAAAACAGTGTGGAAGGAAAAGAAAAAGCACCTATTTTTACAGAGAGGACATTACAGGAACTTCAGAAAACATTTCATTTTAAAATGCCGAAAGGTGAGTTGCCGGAGGCGGACTATTATGAGGGTGCAGCGCATGCGGAAGATCAGAAGTTTCCGCTTGTGATTTACAATCACGGTTATGGTGCGTATGCGGAGGCTAACACGTTTCTTTGTTGTGAATTGGCGTCAAACGGTTATGTTGTAGCGACAGTAGGACACGCATATGAAGCCGTGGCTAACGAGTATGAGGACGGAAGTTTTGATTTGATGGATAAAAACATAAATAAGTTCATGTATGGTAATTTCTTTGGATATTTGCGTTTGGTGATTGCGCAGACGAAATTGTTGAAAGCAAAGGGAACACCGGAAGAATTGTATGGAACGTTTGATGTGTTTCAAAAGAAATATGGCAGCTATATGGTGGAACGTATTCAAGTTTGGGCGCAGGATACAATGTGTGTGGTCCGTGAACTTAGGGCAAGATATGCGCAGTGGATTGATTTTTCCAAAGGCATTGGTGCGACCGGTCATTCGCTCGGAGGTGCTACGGCTTACTATTTGTGCCAACATGAAGAAGAGATTTCCTGCGGTGTCAATATCGACGGAAGTCTGTTTGGTAATTACGAGGGAATGGTGATGAAAAAGCCTTTCCTGCAGATTTGTTGCAAGGAAAATTACCCTACGATGACAAGACCGCTTTTGGGAACGGAGGCGTTCGCGCGGTGTGAAGTTTTTGAAGACATGAAGCATCTCGGATTTTGTGATGTTAAATTTTTTATACCGGTAAAAATGATGGTCGGTAAGATGGATGGCATTGAGATGTATGAGCGATTGTCGGCGTGTCATTTTGAGGTGTTTGACAAATATTTGAAATAATACATTTGATGGGAGTGAAGAATATGGATTTTTCAGCATTTGATACAAAGAAAATGGATGAGTACGCAGCGCAGGCAAAGGCAAGCTGGGGCGATACGGATGCTTACAAAGAGTACGAAAAGAAAACGGAAGGCTTAAGCAAAGAGAAGAAAAACGGGCTTGGCATCGAGATGATGGAGATTTTTAAGGAGTTCGGACAGTTGCTTCCGGCTAATCCGGAAGACGCACCGGTGCAGGCACAGGTGAAGAAACTGCAGGACTATATTACCGAGCATTTTTATACATGCACGGATGAAATCTTGGCTGGTCTCGGAAAGATGTACGCCGCAGGCGGAAGCATGACGGAAAACATCGACAAAGCCGGCGGAAAAGGTACGGCAAAGTTTGTTTCCGAAGCGATTGAAATTTATTGTAAATAGTACTTGAATAATATTTTAAATTAACTTACGCTAAATTCATGGATATCCGAATCAAAGAAAGAAAAGGAGAAAACATGAAGCAAAACGAGATGTTTTACGAGATGATTTTTAAGAGAAAGTCATTTCACATATTCAAGGACATTGGTTGCATTGTGCCGGAGCAACTTGAGGCGATAGAGGCGTTTTATCAGAACGTGCAGCCGCTGGATGCAGATATAAAAACTGCAATGCGTATTGTGCCGTCCAAAGAGACGACCTGCAAGCGCGGACAGGAATATTGCATATTGCTTTACAGTGAGAAAAAGGGCGGTTATCTTCCGAATATCGGCTATATCGGACAGCAGCTCGATTTGTATCTGGCGTCGCAGGATATTGGTGCGTTGTGGTTCGGCATCGGAAAAGTCGATGAGTCGCAGTACGACGGGCTTGATTTTGTGATCATGATTGCGATTGCAAAGATGCCTGCGGAGAAGTTTCGGAAAGACATGTTTAAGAGTAAGAGAAAACCGCTTTCGGAAATTTGGCTTAGTGAAGAATTTCAGGAGATTGGTAACATTGCCAGATTTGCACCGAGCGCCTGCAATACGCAGCCATGGAAAGTGGAAGAAGCAGACGGCGAGTTTTGGGTTTACCGTTACAAAAAGCCGGGGAAACGAGGAATTATGCCAGCAGATAAGGTTGCTTATTACAACAGGATTGATATCGGAATTTACCTGTTATTTTTGGAAGTGTGCTTTGCGCATCACGGGATGGGATTTGACAGAGAGCTGTTTGCGGATAACGCCGCGGATGATTGCGAGCAGGTGCTTGTGGCGAAGTATACGGTGAAAAGGGATATGTAAAGGTCAAGGTTGTTTTGATAATAGTATGGGCCGTCCATTCAAAAGGGAATGGACGGCTGTTTTACGTTCTGAAAACATATTTCAGCAAACTAGTCCGTAAGTATTTTTGTGATTTACGGTTGAGCTGACTATAGTTATAAATTCAACCGTAAGTCGCTCAATTATTTAGGGTTCTCATGATCAAAAAGCAGATACAAGTGGTATGATTTTGGGGACCTACTAAACTGTTAGAATTAAAAAGGTGGGCCACGAGAAGAATATCCCATTGAAAATCTACTTTCTCTATGATATAGTGTGCAATGGTAAAAATATAAACGATAGAAATAACTACGAAAAAAGGAAGAAAAAAATGAAAGATTTAACCAAGGGCTATCCGGCAAAGGTCATTATGATGTTTGCCATTCCGCTCATGTTCGGATCTATATTTCAGCAGTTTTATAATATGGCAGACAGCAAGATTGTCAGCACTTATGTCGGAACGGATGCGCTGGCAGCAGTCGGTGCGACGGCGGTTGTGTTTAACACGATGATTTTCTTTGTCAATGGTCTTACACAGGGATTTTCCATACTTATTGCAAACAGTTTCGGGGCAAAGGATATGCCGAGTCTTCGTAAGTTTGTTGCAGGAACGATTGTCTACACTGTGCTTGTGACAGTCATTATAACGGTGGCCGGGCTTATATTTATTGTTCCGCTCCTTGAACTTTTGCAGACGCCGCCGGAAATTATGGAAGCTGCGACGATATATGTAAAGATTATCATTGCAGGTATGGCGACTTCATCCCTTTACAATATGTGTGCGAATGTGCTTCGAGCGGTCGGTGACAGCAAAAATCCGCTGTACTGCCTCATGGTGGCAGTCGTGACCAATATTGTCCTCGATATCTGGTTTGTGCGTGATCTTGAAATGGGAATTGCAGGCGCAGCTTACGCTACTGTCATTGCGCAAGCGCTGTCAGGAAGCTTATGTCTATTGATTATTTTGTTTAAGTTTAAGGAAATTTTACCGCATAAGGATGACTGGAAGTTTGAAAAAGAACGTTATAAAAATCTGTTTACGACCGGAATTTCCATGGCACTGATGGGATGTATTGTCCATGTGGGGACAATTGTTTTGCAGGGAGCCATCAATGGTCTCGGAACGGATATCGTGGCGGCGCATACAGCTTCCAGACGTGTTTTTGACGTGATGTCGGTGATTCTTTACACGGTTGGTATTGCAATGACGACATACGCAAGTCAGAATATGGGAGCAGGCAAACCTATGCGTGTGCGTCAGGGAGTACGCCATGCAAATTTGATTGCGACGGGATTTACGACAATATTAATTGCCTTTTGTTACCTGCTTGGTGAGCCATTGCTAATATGGGTGACAGCTACGGACAACCGGGCGATTGTTGATGCGTCAGTAATGTATTTAAAGGTTAGTGTTTGGTTTTTCTATGTGCTCGGACCGCTCTTTGTCATGCGCTGTGCGCTGCAGGGAATGGGTAGAAAGATTATTCCGCTGTTTTCCAGCTTGATGGAGATGGTTGTAAAAGTATTGTCTGCAAGCTTTTTGGTGCCTGCACTGGCGTATCTGGGTGTTGCACTGACAGAACCGATCAGTTGGATCGTGATGATTATTCCGTTGATCGTGGCGTACTTTGTAAAGCCGCCGGAGAAAATGTATGAATCAAAAGAATAGTGCCTTAGCTACGGGATAAGTCTTCGGATTTATCCCGTTTTTGCGCTTGTATTGACTGGGAGTGGGTTAGTGTTTAAAATGGAGAGGAGGGGATTTGGGGATTTTCTTAAGAGGTAAAAAGAAAAATGAAAAACATGAATAGAAAAGCGCATTTGCCGCTGTTCGGTGTTGGACCTATCATAGTATTCGGACAGTTTTTGTTTACGGGAATTTCCATTGTTATATCCTATGTATTTGAATGGAGTTATTTAAAATTTGATATTTTGAATATTCCAATGAAAGTAATAGGGATTATCCTAATTTTTTTAGGGTTCTATCTGGATTATAGCGCTAAGAAAAAATCGAAACTATTCGAGAATGTTGCCGATAACAAACTTATTGTTGATGGGATTTATGGTATAGTCAGAAATCCCGTTTATAGTGGAGCGTTTACAGCCTGTATCGGTGCTGTATGTTTAACTAACAAGCTTGAATTATTTGCGGTAATTGTTGTGTGTTGGATATATATGACTATATTCTTGATAGCGACAGAAGAAAAGTGGCTTAGAGAGTTATATGGTCAAGAATATATTGATTATTGTAAAAGAGTTAATAGATGTATTCCGTGGTTTCCCAGAAAATAGATAAAGTAAAGGAAGCGCAAATGATTGGAGAACAGAATATGAAAAATGCAATTAATAGAATAAGAATAATATTTAAAATATCTCTCTTGATTTATCCGATTACTATTGCCATAGCAGTATTTCTCGGTACAGCATATGGAATAGATTCCGGCTGGGCTATGCCGGCTATGAGCGACGGGGAATTAATGTATGGCTTGCCTGCAATCTGGAGTTATTTGATTTTGATTGTATGGAGCTTTGCTATTGTTTATGTACTTGTTTTGATTTTTCAAGTGAGCTATATAATCGGTGCGTTAATTGCGAAGATAAGGAAATGAAATTAATGGAGGTTAGCCATGGGTATCACGTTGTCCGAGGGTAACATAGATGAATATTTAAAAGAAGATGCTGTAATTGATTTCGGAAACGAAAACATCACTCGGCTCGCAGATGAATTATATCAAGAAGCGGCTAGTGAAGTGGAGTACATAAGAAAAGCATACGAATTTGTGAGAGATCATATTTCACATTCGGCAGACATAAATGAGGACGTTCTGACATGTTGCGCATCGGAAGTTTTAAAAGCAGGACATGGGATTTGTTTTGCAAAGTCGCACTTGCTGGCTGCTTTGTTGCGCTATAAATCTATTCCGGCAGGATTTTGTTATCAAAAGCTAATTTTAGATGATGATACTGCGCCTGTCCTGATTTATCACGGGCTAAACGGAGTATATATCAATGAATATAAAAAGTGGATACGCCTTGACGCAAGGGGAAACAAAGAAGGTGTGAATGCGCAGTTCTCATTAGACAAAGAGTACCTCGCATTTCCTGTCCGGTCGGAAAAAGGCGAGGAAGATGGATTTACAATTTATCCGAATCCGGATAAGAAAGTGTTAGAGCGATTGAGAAAATACAAGACCAGGACAGAGCTTTGGGAAGATTTGCCGACGGAGTTGGAAGAAAGATGATTTTGATAACAAAAGCACAGAAGGAAGATTTGGAAAACATACTAAAGCTGCAATATTTGGCTTACCAAAGCGAGGCGAAACTCTTTGGGAATACGGACATTCCGCCTTTAAAACAGACGATAGAAGAAGTGTATGAAGAATTACGAAAAGGGACGATTTTAAAAGCAGTGGATGACGCAGGGGAGATAATAGGCTCTGTCAGAGCGCATCAGGAGGACGGAACTATTTATATCGGTAAATTAATGGTTCACCCTGACATGCAAAAGAGGGGAATCGGAACAAGTCTTCTTGAGAAAATTGAAAAGGAGTATCCGGGCCGAAGATATGAACTCTTTACCAGTACAAAAAGTGTGAGTAATATAAGGTTGTATGAACGACAGGGATATAAAATTTTCAAACAAGAGGCGGTGTCTGAGGAGCTGCAATTTGTGTATTTGGAGAAGGGTTGAGTGGTAAATCCTTGAATTTTTACATCGGCTGATAAGTACTAATTTTGTGAGGTGACTATGGAAAATATAAAAGCAACTTCAATCTTTGTTTCAGCAATTTTTGAAGAGAAACCAAAACAATGGGGATTGCGAGGAGATCCTTATTTGTGGGAAGATTTAAAAAAGGAATTTTCGACAGTGCCGATAACAATATCATTAGAAGATTTTGTAAAGGAATTTAAAGAAGCATTTGAAAAGCATACCGGAAATCCATTAACAAGTGATTGTCATATATTTTTATCCAAATACGCAAATGGTGGTATGTCCAGTGGACAGATATGTGGAGAATTTTGGATGGACAAGGCACTTCCATTGTTGGTGGAGAGATTAAAGGGTTTTAAATAATTTATAAATATAAATCTTTTCGTTTCGTATGACAGAGTGATGTTTTCGAACTAAGACATATGAAAATTTAAATTTGCGAGGTGATTGAATGTTTTATTGTGCTTTTCCAAGTGATTTGAAAGAAAACATAAATAAAGTAATAGAAGCCATGCCTAATAATACATTCAATAATGTTTCTAGCATAATCAGCGATAATATCATTACATATACCCTTGACAACAATGTTGTTGAACTTCCGTATAGAATGTATTTGTTAGATATTGCTGATGCAGAGTATGAAAAACTAAGTCAAACTCAAAAAAAAATACTGTGTTGTATCTACACAAGGAGTTGTAATGGTTATATTAGAGAAAAATATTTGCGAAAATTATTGGATATGCCGTATGAACAATGGAGCATTCCGTTTATAGTTAAGCTTTGTGACGAATATGTTATTGAAATTCTTGAAATTATATATGACAAACTGAAGGAACGAGACAACACAGACATTCAAAGTTTTTGTTTGAGAAATAAAGTCTCAATTAGCAAAAGTTACTCAAGAATGATAAGTTATTGGAATGAGTATTATCGCGGGTATGCATTTGATTTCAGGAAATATATTGGTAGAAGCTTGTTTAGGGAGTGCCTTGGATATGATAGAACATTTGAGAGATGAAATCCAATTCCCATAGGAGAAAACCGATGAACAATTTAACCATAAAATATAATGAATTAAGTGCAGAAGAATTTATTTTGTTATGGGAATCTGTTTGGGGACAAGCCCCTTCCTTCGAGCAAACAAAGCTTGCCATGGAGCGTACACTTTTTAGGGTTTCTGTATATGAGGGGGACAACATTGTGGCAATGGCAAGAGTCATCGGCGATATGGGATTATGCTATTACATAAAGGATGTTGTCGTAAGACCGGAATATCAGGGAAAAGGAATAGGGCGTTTGCTGATCGACGAGCTGCTGAAATTTATCAACGACAATGGAATTGCAAATACAAATATTGCTGTTGAATTATGTGCAATGCCGGATAAAATACTGTTCTACCAAAAGTTCGGATTTGATTCGAATGAGGCGCAGAGGCTCAGAATCATGTATTTTGTGGAGTGAGGTTGAGATTAGATGGAGGCTATAGTTATGAAACCATTTTAGAAAAATGGCCATGGCTCGTGTGTTGGGGAATAGAAAATAAAGGGAGGACGATAATATGCCACATGTAGAAATAAAATGCTTTCCGGGAAGAACAGAGCAGCAGAAAGCATTATGCGCAGAAAAAATTGTGGAAGTGCTAGCGGAGACATGGGATTGTAAGATGTCAAGTGTTTCTGTTTCAATTAAAGATGTTCCGAAAGACCGGTGGAAAGAAGAAGTATGGGATGCACAGATTATAGCGGATGAACCGCACTTGTATAAAAAGCCGGGATATACATACGAATGAAAGATTGATACATGATTTTCTCTACTTTTCGTAGGTAGAAAACATGTCCTCGTGCAGTTATGATTTTGGCATGGAGGTGCAAGAAAATGAATCAATATGTAACAGGTGCAGTTATAGATATTACACCACAACCCACGCTTACACAGTATTGCAAGGAAACAACTTTTGGATAAATATAAAGAAGCTCTGTCAACATCCCCTTTGAAGATGGTGACGGTGCTTTTTTGATTTCCGGGGCAAGGATGTAAAATCGGCAAGGTCGGTTTTGAAGCAGAGAAAAAGAGCTTTGTTTCTGTGCCCGTGTCAGTCACAGAAGTAAAGCTCTTTGATTAGCAGGGAGAGGGTATAATTTGGTTGAACGATGCACCATTTTTGGCGGGTCATTCAACTGAATC
>JAZSMO010000047.1:0-18829 GCA_045535935.1 Lachnospiraceae bacterium
GCAGTATACCAGTATCAGAAAAAGACAGTTCGTAAGATGATCTTAAAAGATCACAGACGTCCGGACGGTCGTGCGATCGATCAGATTCGTAAGCTTGACGCAGAGGTTGATATCATCCCTCGCGTACACGGAAGCGCAATGTTCACACGTGGACAGACACAGATCTGTAACGTGACAACACTTGCACCGCTTTCTGAGATGCAGAGAGTGGACGGTCTTGATGCAAACATCACAAACAAGAGATACATGCATCACTACAACTTCCCGTCATACTCCGTAGGTGAGACAAAAGTAAGCCGCGGACCGGGACGTCGTGAAATCGGTCACGGAGCACTTGCTGAGAAAGCGCTTATGGCAGTTCTTCCTTCTACAGAAGAATTCCCATATGCAATCCGTACGGTATCTGAAACATTTGAGTCAAACGGTTCTACATCCATGGCTTCCACATGTGCATCTTGTATGTCACTTATGGCAGCAGGTGTACCGATTAAAAAGATGGTTGCAGGCATTTCCTGCGGTCTCGTAACAGGCGATACAGACGATGATTACATCGTTCTTACCGATATCCAGGGTCTGGAAGACTTCTTCGGCGACATGGACTTCAAGGTAACAGGTACCACAGACGGTATCACAGCCATCCAGATGGATATTAAGATTCACGGTTTGACAAGACCGTTCGTGGAAGAAGCAATCCGCAGAACAAGAGAAGCAAGACTCTTCATCATGGATACATGTATGAAGCCTGCTATCGCTGAGCCGCGTAAAGAGGTTGGCCAGTACGCTCCGAAGATTGTTCAGATTCAGATTGATCCGGAGAAGATCGGTGATGTTGTCGGACAGCGCGGTAAAACAATCAACGAGATTATCGCACGTACCGGTGTTAAGATTGATATCACAGATGACGGTGCAGTTTCTGTTTGCGGCAATGACGCAGAGGGAATGGACAAAGCCATCGAAATGATTAAGATGATCGTTTCCGACTTCGTAGAAGGCGAGAAATATACAGGTTCTGTAGTCAGCATCAAAGAGTTCGGCGCATTCATCGAGTTTGCACCGGGCAAAGAGGGAATGGTTCACATTTCCAAAGTTGCAAAAGAGAGAATCAACCATGTGGAAGATGTTCTCACACTCGGCGACGTTGTCACTGTTGTATGTCTCGGAAAAGACAAGATGGGAAGACTCAGCTTCTCTATCAAGGACGCACAGTAATTTGCAGCGTTAAAATATTTGTTAGTTCAAGGGAACTTTGCATTCGTGTAAAGTTCCCTTTTTTCTATTTTACAAGCACAGGAATAAGTGCTAAAATAACAAAAAAACGGAGTGTGATACAAATGAGTTTTTTATTAAATTTACTAGGTGGAATCAGCAAAAAGGAGCATCAGGCGGAGCTTGACAAGATGAAGAAACTCTACCATGAACAGATTGACGAGATTCAGACAGCCTTTCAGAAAAAAACAGCCAGTATTAAGCAGGATTTTGAGCAGTATAAGATGACGCACAATTCCGAGGAAATGGAAGCGGCACATGAGGCGGAGCTTGACAAGATGAAAAAGCTCTATCATGAGCAGATTGATGAATTGCAGACAGCATTCCGCGACAGAAACGATACGCTCAAAAAAGAGATGGAGCAGTACCGTACAAAGAGTGAGAAGTTCGAAGAAGAAAATAAAAAGCAGGAAGAACAGCTTGAAAAGATGAAAAATCTTTACCATGAACAGATTGAGGAGATTCAGACGGCGTTCCGCCAGAAGAAGGAGTCTATGGCCCTTGAGCTTTTTGACAGCAGTGCGGATAGTATGTCAAAACTTCAAAATGACCATGAATCCGAAATGAATCGGATGAAAAACATTTATGAGAGCATGATTACGGAGATTCAGGAGGTATTCCAGAGCAAGCTTTCGCAGCAGAAGCAGGAACTTGATGCAGCAAATGAGCAACTTGCGCTTTTCAAAAATAACGAGCAGGCGCATGAGGCCGAGCTTGAAAAGATGAAAAAGCTTTATGATGAGCAGCTTATGGAAGTGCAGACGGCGTTCAGAGAAAAGAACACAGATCTTCAGGCGCAGATCGATAAGTTGAAAGCACAGATAGGCAGTCTGTTATCGTAACAGCGGGGCAGCGAGATACAAACATAAGAGAATGACACGAGGAGAAGGAAGATGGACAACAAAGTAACGGCAGAAAAAGTAACAGCGGAGGTATCCAAGGAGGCTATTGAGGCAGTGGAAGCTATGAAGGCAGCGCTTTCCCAGCAGGAAGAGGAAGATGTGGTATATATCACGCCGGGAATGGAATGGCGAAAGGCGCTCAATAGTTTAGAGGAAGAAATAGAAAAAGAACTGGGAAAGGCCAATGAACTGATTTCTGATATTTTGGCAAAAGAAAAGGCGAAGTGTAAAGAAAATCTGCAGAAAGAATATGCGCAGAAGGAAAAGAACCTGATCATGCAGCAGGAGGAAGAGATTGCCAAGCTGAAGGAAGAACATGAGGCGGAGCTTGAGAAGATGAAAAAATTGTATGCAGAGCAGTTGGATGAGGCGGGAGAAGCGTTCCGGGAGAGGGCAGCGGCTCTTCGCAAGGAGATTGATCAGCATAAGGAGCAGATAGAGGTGCTTATGCTTCATATCGACGATCCGTTTGTTGTGCAGGAGATGCAGATGAAACAGGCGCAGGAAGCGGAAAAAGAATAAACGCAAAACCAAAAGACTCACAGTCAAAATGTGAGTCTTTTTTCTTTGTCATAAGTTTGTCTCCTTTTCATATACTTTCGTAAAGGGGTGGTCAAGATAAAAAAAGAAAACAGTATATTACAGATGTTTCCGCGTCAACTGCGCAAATATTTTGAAAGTACCTGCGCACGTTATGAGGATTTGACAGAAATAAGAATTCGTGCGGGGAATCCGGTGCTGATTCACAGACGCGGAAAAGAATATTATATTATGGAAAATGGCACTGAAAAGTTAGTTGAGGGTAACAAATTTAATGACGGGTTTTGTCCGGATATGGGACAGGTTGACAGTATTTTTGTTCATCTTTGCCAATATTCACCATATGCATACGGGGAGGAGCTTCGGCATGGATTTCTGACGGTGGCCGGAGGACATAGAATCGGCGTTGCGGGACAGGTTGTTTCCTCGCCCGGCGGAATCGAAGTGATTCGCAATATTCGTTTTCTTAATATTCGGATATCGCATGAAATCAAACAGGTTGCGACGCCGTATGTTCCCTATTTGTATGAAGAGAAGGGGGACAAGATACATAATTGTCTGATCATTGCTGCGCCGGGAATGGGTAAGACAACGATGCTGCGGGATATGATACGACAAGTTTCGGACGGCACAAAATTAAGGAGAGGCTGCTCGGTTTCCGTGGTGGATGAGCGGAGTGAGATCGCAGGATGTTTTATGGGGGAACCTCAGAATGATGTCGGAGTACGCACCGATGTCATGGACGCCTGTCCGAAAGGATATGGGATGGAAATGATGCTGCGCTCCATGGCGCCGGAAGTAATCGCCGTGGACGAAATAGCACTCGCAAAAGATGTGGAGACGTTGCTTATGCTCCTTCACTGCGGAGTCAGAGTGATTGCAACCATCCACGGAGAAAGCTTGCGGGAAGTAAAAGAGAAAACCTATTTACAACCGTTGTTTCAAACGACTTATTTCAAGAGATTTCTGCTGATAGAGGAGAAAGGAAAAGCGAGATTGTATGACGAGAAAGGAGAACTGCTGGTATGAAGTGGATTGGATTTTTGCTCGTTTTGACAGGGACGGGAGGTATCGGATTTTCTCTGGTGGGGGAATATACGATGCGGATCCGGGTGCTGGAACAGATAAAACATATGATGCACTATATAAATGATCTTGTCCTATATGAGAATGTGTGTCTTCCGGAAGCATTTCGAAAAACTTCTGCGCGAATAGAAGATCCGTTCGGGAGTTTTTTGGAAAAGGTGGCATACCAACTGGAGGATTTTTCAGGGGAAGATATTGCCTTTTTATGGAAGAGCAATGCCGCTATGTTGAAGGGAAATATGAACAAAAAGGATTATCTGGAATTTTCGGATTGTATGAAACAGACCGGATTCATGGATGTAAAAGGACAGAGTCAGGCATTGAAAGCTTATGAGCAAAGGCTGGATCTGCAAATTCATAAATTATCCGAACAAAAGGAAGAAAAATGCAAATTGTATCAGACCATAGGAATCATGTCGGGTTTATTTGTGTGTATTCTTCTGTTATAGAAGGGAGAAGACAAATGAGTGTTGCGTTGCTGTTCAAAATGGCGGCGGTCGGAATATTGGTGATGATACTCGGTCAGGTGCTGAAAAACAGCGGAAAAGAAGAATATTCTTTTTTTGTGGGACTTGCAGGGTTGATTCTTGTACTGTCATGGCTGGTTCCGTATATCGGTGAACTGTTTGAGACAGTTGAGTCGCTATTTAATCTGGGAGGCTGAGTATGGATGTCGTAAAGGTGACATTGCTGGGATTGACAGCGGTGTTGTTGATTCTTTTTTTGAAATCCTATAAGAGTGAATGGGCGGTGCTGCTATCGATAGGAGCGGGGGTTCTGATCGCTGTGTATATGCTGGGATTTTTGCTGGATTTATCTAAGGTACTCGCATCATGGGAAAGGCATTTGGGAGGAATCACTCCGTATATGGGCGTGTTGTGGAAAGCGCTCGGTATTACGTACTTGTGTGAGTTTGCCGGGAATGTGTGTAGAGACAGCGGAAATACATTGATTGCCGGACAGATTGATTTGTGCGGAAAGGTAGCGGTTATGCTGCTGGGAATGCCTATACTATGGGCACTTATTGAGACAATCACGGGGTATTATGGCGGATGAACGAAAAAATTTGGGAGCAATTTGAATGGTCGCAGGTGGATCGCCTTGTGAAGAATATGCTGGGAGAAGGCGGGAACCGTTTTTCGGATGTGGTTGCAACGGTAATGCAGGGGGAGTTTGAGGAGGCTTTTTCCATGTTGAAAAAAGCGGTTATCGACATATGTGTGCCCGGAATTTTGGAAAGTAAAAGTCTTTTTGTCGGAATCGTGCTTCTCGGATTGTTTGCTATGCTTCTGCATTATACCTTCGGGGTGGTCAGAAGCAGACAGGTGACGGATATGGCGTATTATTTTGTCTATCTGCTTTTGGTTCTTTTGCTTCTGTCCGCATTCGGACAGATCATGGAGACAGCAGGAGAGGTGCTGTCAGTATGCAAGCAATTTGTCACGGCATTAATCCCATCGTACTGTCTGTCGGTTTCTCTTTCGTCGGGAAGCGTCAGTGCAGCCGTCAATTACGAGATGATCCTTCTTTTGCTGCTCGGTACGGATTATATTTTGGCAGGGCTTCTTTTGCCGGTGACACAAACGTATGTATTTCTCGCTGTTATGGACGGACTGGATGAAAAAAATCGCATGAAGGAATTTATCCGTCTTGTGGAGCGGATGATCTCATGGGGAATCAAATTGTGTCTTACAATCACACTGATGGTCAGCGGTGTGCAAAATGCGGTTACGATTCATCTGGATGGAATGCAGAAAACAGTGTTTCAAAAGGCAGTGGGAGCGCTTCCGGGCATCGGCGATATGTCGGAAGCGGTGACGGAAGTATTGATGGGCTCGGCCGGGCTCATCCGAAACAGTATCGGAACGGTTGCTATGGTGTTTCTGTTTCTTGTCATTCTCCGTCCCCTTTGGAAAATTTTGTGCCTGTCCGCGACTATGAAACTGGCAGGAGCCTGCGTTCGCTTCATGGGGCAAAACCGGTTGTCCGATATCGTTTCCAAAGTGGGAGAAGGAGGAATTCTGGCTATGCGGACGGTTATGTGTGCGGCGTTGTCGTTTTGTATTGTGATTGCAATGACGATGTTCGTGATGAGAGGAGGCGCGTGATGCATTACATAGAAAAAATCTGTTGTTTTTTTATCTTTGCCAGAATCTTTCTTCACATGTGCCCGAATGAAAAATATGAGAAATATATCAGTGCCTTGACGGGGTGGGTTGCCTTTTTTCTTTTTCTTTCGCCGTTTTTGTCAGGAGAGTGGTCAAAGCAAAACTATGAAATGTGGAATGAGCAGTGGCAGAACCGGCTTGAAGCATCCAAAGAGGAGGATGCAGCCATGTTTCAAAAGCAGAGTGAAGAGGTCATACAGAATCTTGCCGAAGATATAGAAAATCTGGCAAAGGAGAGCGAATAACATGAAATGGGAAAATGTCACGGGAAAATTGCAAAAGATAGGGAAGGACAGATTTGGCTTGTTGTTTTTGGCAGGACTATTGCTTGTGTTCATTGCCATGCCTTTAGGTGAGAACGAAGAAAGTAAGAATGCTTTATCTGCGGAAGATGACATGCGGCAGGAAAAACAGGAGACGGAGATTGCAGGGGGAGAAGCGGAGAGCAGATCACTGGAAGAATATAGGGAAAAATTGTGTGTGCAGCTGAAAAATTTTTTACAGCAGGTGGACGGTGCAGGTCGGGTAGAAGTTTACATAACTATGCACTCGTCGGAGGAGATCATTTTGGAAAGAAACAGTCCGTACAGCAAAAGAACAGAGGAGGAAACGTCTCAGGGATCGGAAAGAATTGTGGGAGAATTGGAAAATCAGTCGGAGGTCGTTTTGGTGGAGGCGTCGGACGGGAGTCAGAAGCCGGTGATTGTAAAAGAAATTGCACCGGTGATAGAGGGAGTTGCGGTCGCAGCACAGGGAGGGGACAACGAAGCGGTAAAAACCAATATTACAGAGCTTCTCATGGCATTATTTGGAATAGAAGAACATAAAATTAGAGTAGTAAAATTAAATACATAGACAGGAAAGGAGATTACCGGTGAAAAAATTATGGAAAAGAAATCAGATTATGATCACAGCGCTCGCGCTTATGATTGCCATCGCAGGTTATCTGAATTTTATGGGGAAAAAAGTGGATGAGGAGGCACTTTTTACAACATCTGCGCAATTTGAGGAAGTACAGGTAGCGGATGTTACGGATGTGACAGGGACGGAAGAACTGGCGGATATCACCGGCACCGAAGGGGAGGAAGCAGCAAATTTGGAAACGTTGTCTGATGTGACGGAGACAGAGCAGCTTGCGCTGATTACGGAAGATACCGACGAGCTGGATGCATCGACTGCTTTGACGGACATTGACAGCATGGATTCAGAGGAGGAGATGATTTACAGTAATTATTTGGATGAGGATGCAGAAGAGGATGTCACGGCGGCAGTGACGGAAGATTATGACGGGGAGACGCCGGGAGAAGCGGTATTTACAAGCACAACGGCGATCACATCCATCGCGGGGGCAAATCTGCTCAAGGAACAGACAAGGGCTCAAAATAAAGAGGCTTTGATGGAAATTATTAATTCCGACAGTCTTCCGGACAGTGCAAAGCAGGAGGCGGTGGACAGCATGATCGCCTTGACGGACATTGCGCAGAAGGAATGCTCCGCAGAAATTTTGTTGGAGGCAAAGGGGTTTTCGGATGTGGTTGTGAGCATTACGGGAGAGATGGCGGATGTCATTGTGGCTGCGACGGAGCTTACCGATGCGCAGAGAGCGCAGATTGAGGATATTGTACAGCGTAAGACCGGAATTTCACCGGAAAATATCATTATTTCTCCGGTGGCAGAAAAATAGTGTCAAAAAGAGTGGGTTGTGATATACTTTATTTTGGAAAAAAACGGGAAGAATACAGACAGAGAAGGAGGACGTTTATGAAAAGAGTATTTTTGATCGTACTTGACAGCTTCGGAATCGGAGCGATGCCGGACGCAGATGCGTACCATGATGCGGGAACCAATACGATAGGTTCGTGTGCGACTTCAGAATATTTTCACATGCCGAATATGCGAAGGCTCGGTCTGTTTGATATAGACGGTGTTGATGTGGCGGGGAAGGTGCTTCCTACCGGCGCACCGCTTGCAAAGGTGGCGCGAATGACGGAGACTTCCAACGGAAAGGATACGACAATCGGTCATTGGGAGATTGCAGGTTTGATTTCAAAGCAGCCTCTTCCGACGTATCCGGACGGATTTCCGCAGGAGGTGCTCAGCGCATTTTGTGAGAAAACAGGAAGAGGAGTGCTTTGTAACAGACCATATTCCGGTACGGAAGTTATCAAGGTGTATGGGGATGAACATGTGAAGACAGGGGATCTGATCGTGTACACATCTGCGGACAGCGTATTCCAGATCGCGGCCCATGAGGATGTCGTTCCGGTAGAAACGCTTTATGAATATTGTGAGATTGCGCGCAGGATACTTGTCGGAAAGCATGGTGTCGGCCGCGTGATTGCCCGTCCTTTTACAGGGGAGAGCGGCAATTATACGAGAACACCGAGAAGACATGATTATTCGCTTGTGCCACCGGGAAGAACGATGCTTTCCTGTATCGCGGATGCGGGGAAAGATGTGATCGCAGTCGGTAAAATATACGACATTTTCGCCGGTGACGGTATCACGGAGCATACGTATACGACCTCAAATGCGGACGGAATCGAAAAGACACTTTCCTATCTGGATAAGGATTTCGAAGGGCTGTGTTTTGTGAATCTGGTGGATTATGATATGCTGTACGGTCATCGCAATGACATTGACGGCTATGCAAAGGCACTTGCGTATTTTGATGAAAAACTGCCACAGATCATGGATAAAATGAGAGAGGAAGATATACTGATCATCACGGCGGATCATGGCTGTGATCCGGGATATATACAGTCTACCGACCATTCGAGAGAGTATACACCTTGCCTGATTTACGGGCAGACGGTAGCCGGGGACAATATGGGAACGAGAAGTACATTTGCCGACATCGGTGCAACGGTACTTTCTTATCTCGGCGTGAAGAGTGAGATAGCAGGCAGCAGTATGCTGTGATTTTAGGAACATAAGAGTTGGAGGAAACAAGCAGTGAGCAATTATAGTGCAGAGATCAATAAGAGAAGAACGTTTGCCATCATATCCCACCCGGATGCAGGTAAAACGACTTTGACAGAAAAATTTCTGTTGTACGGAGGTGCGATTAACCTGGCGGGAAGTGTAAAGGGAAAGGCCACAGCCAGACACGCAGTGTCCGACTGGATGGAGATTGAGAAGGAGAGAGGTATTTCCGTTACGTCTTCCGTATTGCAGTTTGAGTATGACGGATTTTGCATCAATATTCTGGACACACCGGGACATCAGGACTTCTCGGAGGATACGTATCGTACGTTGATGGCGGCGGATTCTGCGGTCATGGTCATCGATGCCAGCAAAGGTGTCGAGGCACAGACCAGAAAACTGTTCAAGGTATGTGTGATGCGCAAAATTCCGATTTTTACCTTTATCAACAAGATGGACCGCGATGCCAACGATACCTTCGAGCTTCTGGATGAAATCGAGAAGGAACTTGGGATCGCCACTTGTCCGGTGAATTGGCCGATCGGTTCCGGAAAAGAATTTAAGGGAGTGTATGAGAGAAAATCCCGCAATGTCATTACGTTTTCCGATACGGAGAAGGGTACCAAGGAAGGTGAGACGGAAATTATCTCCGTCGACGAGGAGGACAAGCTTGCCGCACAGATCGGCGAGGATGCATTTTCTCTGCTGAATGATGAAATCGAGCTTTTGGACGGAGCAAGTGCAGAGTTTGATTTGGAAGAGGTACAACAGGGAAATCTGACACCGGTATTTTTCGGTTCGGCGCTGACCAACTTCGGTGTGGAAGTTTTTTTGAAGCACTTTTTGGAAATGACGACAACGCCGCTTCCGCGTATTTCAGACAAGGGCGCAATCGACCCGGTAGAAAATGATTTTTCGGCGTTTGTGTTTAAAATCCAGGCCAATATGAACAAGGCCCACCGCGACAGGGTAGCCTTCATGCGTATCTGTTCCGGCCGTTTTGATGCGGGCATGGAAGTCAAGCATGTACAGGGGAACAAAGTGATGCGTCTGTCGCAGCCGCAGCAGATTATGGCGGATTCGCGCAAGATTCTGGATGAGGCTTACGCAGGCGATATCATCGGTGTGTTTGATCCGGGTATTTTCTCCATCGGTGACACGATTTGTATGCCGAAAGAGAATTTTCAGTATGCAGGTATCCCGACATTTGCACCGGAGCATTTTGCCAGAGTGCGTCAGATGGATACGATGAAGAGAAAGCAGTTTGTAAAAGGTATCACGCAGATTGCGCAGGAAGGTGCCATCCAGATTTTCAAAGAGTTTAACACCGGTATGGAAGAGATTATCGTAGGAGTCGTCGGTGTACTGCAGTTTGACGTGCTCAAATACCGACTGGAAAACGAATACAACGTAGAAATCAGATTAGAGCCGTTACCGTACGAGTATATCCGATGGGTAGAAAATGAAGAGATTGATTTGAACCGCATTGTGGGTACTTCAGATATGAAAAAAGTAACGGACCTGAAAGAAAGACCGCTTCTTCTTTTTATCAATGAATGGAGCGTGCAGATGGTATTAAATCGAAACGAAGGATTAGAACTGTCAGAATTTGGTAAAAATTAAAATATGAGTGAAAAGTTTAGAAATATAATTGCAATATTGGCACTGGTCTGCATCGCAGGAATTATGCTGGAGGCACTTGTGCCGGATTCGGTTTTGCCGGATAAGCCCGGTACGGATATGGGAATTCCGGCTTCCTCTGGTTCGGAGTCCGGATTTGTAGATGCGGACAATCCGGAGAAGACAGAGGCTTCTTCGCAGTCCGGGGAAACAGAGCAGATGGCTGTTGGTACGATTTACTATTATTACCATGCGTTGAATGAGCAGGAACAAATCATCTATGAGCAGATATACCGGGCGGTCACATCGAGAGAAGATGTGGTGCTTGAGACTCTGGACGATACGGTGGTGGATAAAATATACCAGTGCGTTATGAACGATCATCCGGAGATTTTCTATTCTGCGTCATACACGTTGGAAAAACAGCTGCGGGGAATTGATGTTGTGAAACTTACGTTTACTCCGGGGTATCATATGACGGAGGAAGAACAGGACAGTTGCCAGCAGGGAATTGATTCCTACGTGGAAAGATGCATATCGCAGGCTCCGGTCGGCGGGGATGAATACGGAAAGGTCAAATATGTATATGAGTATATCATCGAGCATACGGAATATGTGCTTAACTGTGAAAATAATCAGAATATCTGCTCGGTTTTTTTGAACGGACAAAGTGTTTGTCAGGGGTATGCCAAGGCGGCGCAATATATTTTGATGCGCATGGGAATTGAGATTACCATGGCATACGGAAGAGTGGAAAATGATTTTCATTCGTGGAATCTGGTTCGCGTGGACGGCGATTATTACTACATGGACCCGACCTGGGGAGATGCCGGGTATGTAAGACCGGGAAGCACATCGGCAAAAAGTGATCCCCGCTCCGTCAACTATGAGTATTTTCTCATTACCACAAAGCAGCTTTCGAGATCCCATGCCATTGATAACGTGGTGCCGCTTCCGGCTTGTATTTCCACGAGAAACAATTATTACGTGAGAGAGGGACTGTATTTAAATGTATACGATGAAGCGGCGCTGTCCGATATATTTGAACAGGCCAAAAACAGCGGGGCAGGATATGTCACGTTTATGTGCTGCGACAGCGGACTTTACGGACAGGTAAAAAACAGCCTGATTACGGATGAGTTGGTTTTTCAATATCTCGACAGTTCGCAGAGCGTTGCTTACAGTTGCAATGACGATTTGTATACACTGATTTTCTGGATTGAATAATAGAAAAAGATTTGATATACTTTTTATATATTGTTAAATAGTGAAAGGAGGACCACAAAATGGAAAAAGATATGAACCAGGGTGGTACTTACAATTTAAAAGAAGATGATAAATTAGGTGTTGTGCAGATTGCGGATGATGTAGTTGCCATGATCGCTTCCCTTGCAGCAACAGAGGTGGACGGCGTTTCTGCGCTGGTAGGTAATATTACCAATGAGCTTATGAGCAAAGTGGGCATGAAGAAGCTCACAAAGGGTGTTAAGGTAGAAGTGATAGAAGGTGTGGTTTCTTTAGAACTGGCAGTTATGATCCAGTACGGACACAATATTCCGCAGACATGTCAGAATGTTCAGAATAAAGTAAAAACTGCAATTGAAAATATGACAGGACTCACTGTATCGGATGTAAATATCCGTATTGCAGGTGTCAATATGCAGGAAGAGAAATAAGGACGAAAAGTTAGGACTAGCAGATGAGCAGAAGTAAACTGAGAGAAAAAGTATTTCAACTGGTATTTCGTGTTGCATTCAACGGAGAAGAAGAACTCCCGCAGCAGGCAGAGTTTTTCTTTGAGGATGAGCAGCAGGAAGGATTGACAGAAAAGGAACAACAGCAGATTCAGGACAAATTTGACCGCATTGTAGAAAAGCTTGCAGAGATTGACGCGATGATCGACGAGAAATCCGTTGGATGGAACGTGCAGCGATTGGGCAAAATAGAACTTGCCATTATGAGACTTGCTGTCTATGAGATCGTATTTGATGAGACGATTCCGGATTCTGTAGCGATCAATGAGGCGGTAGAGCTGGCCAAGAAATTTGCGGCTGAAGATTCTCCGGCGTTTATCAACGGTGTTCTTGCCAAGTTTGTGCCAAAGGAAGATAAATAGGCAATGAAACAGAATGTATATTCCGTAAGCCAGGTTAACAGTTACATCAAGAATATGTTTACTCAGGATTTTTTATGCAGTTCCATTTTGATTAAGGGTGAATTGAGCAATGTGAAATATCACGGCTCCGGTCACATTTATTTTACCTTAAAAGATAGTGGAGCTGCTATTTCGTGTGTCATGTTTGCAGGAAACAGAAGCGGTCTTTCCTTCCGGCTTGTGGATGGGCTTCAGGTGATTGCAGGCGGATCGGTGGATGTGTATGAACGCGACGGAAAGTATCAGCTCTATGCCAAACAGATTGAGCAGGCCGGCGGAGGAGCTCTTTACGAACAGTACGAAAAGCTGAAACAAGAGCTTTTGGAGATGGGTATGTTCGACGAGTGTTACAAGCAGCCGATTCCGCATTATGTGCGAAAACTCGGTGTTGTGACGGCTTCTACCGGTGCGGCTGTAAGAGACATTATACAAGTGGCAACGCGGAGAAATCCGTATATTGAAATTATTCTGTATCCTGCTATCGTGCAGGGAGACTATGCGGTAGATAGTATTGTAAAGGGTATTCATACACTGGAAAAAGAAGGCGTGGATGCGATGATCGTCGGACGCGGAGGCGGAAGCATGGAGGACCTTTGGGCATTTAACAGCCGGGAGGTGGCACAGGCGGTGTTTGATTGCAGTATTCCGGTTATTTCCGCAGTAGGTCATGAGACGGATACCACAATCATTGATTATGTGGCAGATCTTCGTGCACCGACCCCGTCGGCGGGAGCAGAGCTTGCGGTATGTGATATCGAAGCGGTTCTTTTGCAGATTTTGCAGTATGCAAGACATCTGACCGAAGGGATGCTTGCAAAGTGTAGCAGAGAGCGGATGCACACAGAGAATCTTGCGTTGAAACTGAAAAACGTATCACCGCAGGCCATAATGAAAGAGCACAGGATGCGTATTATTTCCATGGAGGAACAGTTAAACCGCCGGATGGAAGCGGTTCTTCTTGCCAGGAGGAATGAGCTCAGGCTATGTGCGGCGAAGCTGGAGAGTTTGTCACCGCTCACGAAATTAAGTCAGGGATATGCATACGTGACCGGACAGGATGAAAAGCCGCTGACCGATATTGCGCAGGTCGAGCAGGGAGATACGATGCATATTTATTTACAAAACGGAACAATAGAAGCTTTGGCACAAAGTGTCGTCAGGAGAGAACAATGAGTGAAGAGAAAAAGCTTTCTTTGGAGGAAGCATTTGAACAACTGGAGGCAGTGGTAGAAAAACTGGAGAGTCCGGAGACATCGCTTGAGGATTCTTTTGCCGCATATAAAGAAGGAATTTCCCTTGTGAATCTTTGCAACGGAATGATCGACAAGGTAGAGAAGGAAGTGAAGGTGCTTTCACAGGGAGGAGAGACCGATGAATTTTGATGAGTTACTTTTGCAGAAAACAAAAGAGACGGAAGATATTATTTTGTCCTATCTGCCCGCAGAGGAAGGCAATCAAAAGACCGTGCTGGAAGCGATGAATTACAGCGTGAAGGTCGGAGGAAAGAGATTGCGCCCGCTTCTCATGGCAGAGAGTTACCGCATGTTCGGCGGCAAGGAGGAGATCATCCGTCCGTTTATGGCTGCACTTGAGATGATTCATACGTATTCACTTGTGCACGATGATCTGGAGGCTATGGACAATGATGAGTATCGCCGGGGAATGAAAACGACGCATGTCGTATACGGGGAAGCCATGGCCATTTTAGCGGGAGATGCGCTTTTAAACTATGCGTTCGAGACGGCTGCACAGGCATTTGAGATGAAACCGGGATATATTCCGGCGGAAAAGGCCATGATGATACTGGGGCGTAAGGCCGGAATTTTCGGAATGGTCGGCGGACAGGTATGTGATATTGAGGCGGAGAAGAGGGAACTTCCGCTGACACAGGATCAGCTTCTGTTCATTCATGAGAATAAAACCGCAGCACTGATTCAGTCGGCTCTGATGATAGGTGCTGTTTTGGCGGGAGCGGAGAAGAAAGATATCGATGCCATGGAAAAGATCGGTTATAATATCGGTGTGGCATTTCAGATTCAGGATGATATTCTTGATGTGATCGGTGATGGGCAGGAACTCGGAAAACCGATCGGAAGCGATGAGAAAAATAACAAGGCCACTTATGTGACTTTGGCAGGTATGGACGAGGCAGTAAAGCAGGTGGAGCACTTATCAAAAGAGGCGGTATCTTTGCTGGAACAGATTCCGGGAGAACATGCATTTCTTGATGAGCTGATCTTGAGTCTGATCCATAGGAAAAAGTAAGGTAGAAATACAACGAGGTAGATTATGCTGCTTGACAAAATTACAAAAGCCAATGATATAAAACAAATCAATTCGGAGGACTTAGATGTACTGGCACAGGAAATCCGTGATTTTCTCATTGAGAAGATCAGTGTTTCCGGCGGACATCTCGGTTCCAATCTCGGTGCAGTGGAACTTACGATGGCGCTTCACCTGGCACTTGATCTCCCGAAGGACAAGATTATCTGGGACGTAGGACATCAGGCCTATACGCATAAAATTTTGACCGGAAGAAGAGAGGGGTTTGAGACGCTGCGTAAATTCGGCGGTATGAGTGGTTTTCCGAAGCGGAAAGAGAGCGACTGCGACAGCTTTGACACGGGACACAGTTCCACGTCTGTCTCAGCAGGTCTCGGACTTGTGCAGGCCCGCGATCTTCTGGAGGAGGATCACACGGTCGTTGCGGTCATCGGTGACGGTTCACTGACCGGAGGTATGGCCTATGAAGCACTCAACAATGCGGCCCGCTTGGAAAAAAACTATATTATTATTTTGAACGATAACAATATGTCTATCTCGGAAAATGTGGGAGGCGTATCCTCTTACTTAAACAGCATTCGTACGGATGCGAAGTATCTGGATTTAAAAGACAGCATTTACTATCGTCTTTTGGAAATGCCGAAATACGGAGCTTCCATTGTTAAGAAAATCCAAAATGCCAAAAACGGTCTGAAGCATCTCGTAATTCCGGGAATGTTTTTCGAGGATATGGGAGTAAAATATCTGGGACCGGTGGACGGTCATGATGTCAAGGGACTTGTCAAGGTGATCAATGAAGCAAAACGCATTAACGGCGCAGTTTTGATTCATGTAATCACACAAAAAGGAAAAGGATATCAACCGGCGGAGAGACATCCGGCCAGATTCCACGGTGCAGAACCGTTTGAGATTGAAACCGGGCTTCCGAAGAAACCGCGCACAAAAGCAAATTATACCGATGTGTTTGCCACGGTAATGAATAAGATCGGAGAAAGAGACGATAAGGTGGTAGCTATTACCGCAGCAATGCCGGACGGAACCGGACTGAAACGTTTCCGTAACCGCTATCCGGAGCGGTTCTTCGATGTGGGAATTGCGGAGGAGCATGCGGTGACGTTTGCGGCGGGACTGGCAGCAGGCGGACTGAAACCTGTCGTTGCTATTTATTCTTCTTTCCTGCAAAGGGCATACGATCAGATTTTACATGATGTCTGTATTCAGAATCTTCCGGTGACCTTTGCCATTGACAGGGCAGGACTGGTTGGAAGTGACGGAGAAACCCATCAGGGGATTTTCGATTTGTCCTTCTTGTCCAGCATTCCGAATATGCATGTGATGGCTCCGAAAAATAAATGGGAGCTTTCCGATATGCTGAAATATGCAGTGGATTTTCCGGCGCCGATGGCGATTCGATACCCGCGCGGAGAGGCGTATGACGGATTGCAGGAATATAGAGCGCCGATCGAATACGGCAAGGCTGAATGGATTTATAAAGAAAAGGACATTGCACTTTTTGCGGTGGGAAGCATGGTAAAAACAGCGGAAGAGGTTCGTATCCGACTCAAGGAGGAAGGCTTTTCGAACTGCTCGCTCATCAATGCCCGTTTTGTGAAGCCGATTGATGAGGAAGCTGTTCTGGAAGCTGCTGCAGATCATAAACTGATTGTGACATTGGAGGAAAATGTACTTTCCGGCGGCTATTCCCAGAAAGTGATGGATTTTGTGTTCCAAAACAATTTGGATGTCAGAGTGTTGCCTGTGACGCTTCCGGATGAGTATGTCGAGCATGGTAATGTAGAGCTTCTGAAAAAAGAAGTCGGTATGGACGTGGAGACGATTGCCGATGCAGTGCGTGCTATTTGGAACAAAGAATTTTAAGATATAAGAGGATGAAATGAAAGAGAGACTGGATGTTCTTCTTGTGAAACAGGGCTTTGCTCCTTCCAGGGAAAAAGCGAAAGCGATTCTCATGTCCGGTATTGTCTATGTGGACGGGCAAAAGGAAGATAAGGCAGGAACCATGTTTGAGGAGGAAAAGATCAAAATAGAAGTGCGGGGAGCGACGCTCCGCTATGTCAGCCGAGGCGGTCTGAAACTGGAAAAAGCACTGGAGGTTTTCCCGATTGCTGTGAGCGGGGCGACCTGTTTGGATATCGGCGCTTCCACAGGAGGCTTTACCGATTGTATGCTTCAGAACGGCGCAGCCAAGGTATACGCCGTCGATGTGGGACATGGACAGCTGGACTGGAAGCTGCGCAATGATCCGCGGGTTGTGTGTATGGAAAAGACCAATTTCCGCTATATGGAAGAGGATTCTCTCGGTGAAAAAGTGGATTTTGCATCCTGCGATGTTTCGTTTATTTCATTGACGAAAATATTACCGCCGGCTTACAAATTGTTAAAGGATGAGGGACAGATGGTCTGTCTGATCAAACCGCAGTTTGAAGCAGGAAAAGAAAAAGTAGGAAAAAAAGGTGTGGTCACAGACATTGCCGTGCATCGTGAGGTGATGGAGAAGATCATGTCATTTGCGGCGGAGAGCGGATTTCATATTCTTGGACTGGATCATTCACCGATCAAAGGCCCGGAAGGAAATATAGAGTATCTGTTGTATATGCAAAAAGAGACAGGAAAAGAGCAGACGGCGCCGCTTTCGTGGATATCGGAAGTAGCTGACAGAGCTCACGGGACACTTTCATGAACAAATTTTTTATTGTAACGAACCGGGATAAGGACCCGCAGCTTGAAACAACGAATTACATATGTGAGTTTTTGAAAGAACATGGCAGACAGGCCACCGTGCTTTCCAGAGAAAGTCTTGGCAAGTATGCGGTCAGGGAGAATAATCCGCTGCAGGTTCCGGAAGATACCGACTGTATTCTTGTGCTCGGAGGAGACGGAACGCTTCTTCAGACTGCGCGTGATACGGTGGAACTGGGAATTCCGCTTCTCGGTATTAATCTGGGGACACTGGGATTTTTGGCGGAGGTGGAAAAGTCCGGAATTCCGGAGGCACTCGGCCATTTGATTGCCGGCGATTATGATATAGAAGAAAGAATGCTTTTAGCGGGAAAAGTTCTGCGCAGCAAAGAAGAAATCTGCAGTGCCCATGCACTCAACGACGTGGTAGTGAACCGGAGCGGACGGCTTAGGGTGCTTTCCTATGAAGTGTACGTCAATGGACAGAAACTCAATCGCTATCAGGCGGACGGAATGATTTTGGCAACACCGACCGGATCGACCGGATACAATATGTCTGCAGGCGGACCGATTGTGGAACCGAGTGCGAGGCTTATGGTTATGACGCCGATTTGTCCGCACACGCTGAATACGAGAAGTATCGTTTTGTCTGCGGAGGACCGGGTGGAGATCGTCATTGCGCAGGGGCGTGACGAGCAGGTGCAGGAGGCAGAAATCAATTTTGACGGCGGACTGACACAGAAGCTTATGACCGGTGACCGTGTCGTTATGCAACGGTCGGAGCAGACCATCAAGCTGATACATATGAGTAAGGTCAGTTTTTTGGAAACCCTTCACAAAAAAATGAGTGAGAATTGAGTATGAAAAAGGGAAGACAGGCAGCAATTATCAAAATCATAGAACGGCAGAATGTGGAGACCCAGCAGGAATTGGCAGAGCTTTTAAATCGCGAAGGCTTTGACGTGACGCAGGCTACGGTTTCCAGAGATATCAAGGCACTTAAGCTTTCAAAAGTGCCGGCGGGCAACGGGCATCAGAAGTATATTATGCTCCGGCATGACGAAAAACATTTGTCTGCCAAATATGTCAATGTATTAAAAGAAGGTTTTGTTTCCATGGATATGGCGCAGAATATACTGGTAATTAAGACCGTATCTGGAATGGCGATGGCAGTGGGCGCTGCC
>JAZSMO010000021.1:0-22784 GCA_045535935.1 Lachnospiraceae bacterium
ATAAAGCAGGCAAAAGCTTTTGGCGAGATGCATTTTTTCATTTTTTTTGTAAACAATACTCCAAAAGGAGAATGAAAAAATGAAAGATAAAATTTTCGGAGTGTTACAGCGCGTAGGTCGAAGCTTTATGCTTCCTATTGCAATTTTGCCGGTGGCGGGGCTATTGCTCGGTATCGGAAGCTCTTTTACCAATGAAGCGACGCTGGAAATGTATGGTTTGACAGGTATTCTCGGAGAGGGGACTTTTTTGCATGCGCTTCTCCTCATTATGAATGCGGTCGGCAGTGTTATTTTTGACAATCTGCCGATTCTTTTTGCAGTCGGTGTGGCCATCGGAATGGCAAAAAAGGAAAAGGAAGTGGCGGCGCTTTCTGCCGTGATCGCCTATTTTGTCATGAATGTTGCTATCAATGCCATGCTGAAGTTAAATGGGGAAATTCTTGCAACAGGCGAGGTGGCAGAACATGTGTTGGAAGGAACCGTTGCGTCATCCTGCGGGATATTGACTTTGCAGATGGGAGTTTTCGGCGGTGTGATTGTCGGCCTCGGTGTGGCAGCATTGCACAATCGTTTTTATAAAACTCAGCTCCCGAACGCATTGTCATTTTTCGGAGGAACCAGATTTGTTCCCATTGTTTCCACAGTAGTATATATGTTTGTCGGTATTCTTATGTATTTTGTTTGGCCGATAGTACAACAAGGAATCGGCGCCCTCGGCGGTTTGGTGACCGGTTCCGGATATTTCGGAACACTTATTTTTGGATTGATCAAGAGAGCGTTGATTCCTTTCGGACTTCATCATGTGTTTTATATGCCTTTTTGGCACACAGCTCTGGGTGGTACGATGGAGGTGGCCGGGAAGGTTGTACAGGGTGGACAGAATATATTCTTTGCCCAACTTGCCGATGCAGCAAATGTGGCACATTTCAGTTCTGACGCCGCACGTTTTTTTACCGGAGAATTTATCTTTATGATTTTCGGTCTTCCGGGCGCGGCGCTTGCGATGTATCACTGTGCAAAACCGGAGAAGAAAAAAGCGGCGGGAGGGTTGCTTTTATCTGCTTCGCTTACCTGTATGGCAACAGGAATTACGGAACCTATCGAATTTTCTTTTTTGTTTGTGGCACCGATTTTGTTTGTTGTACAGGTCCTTTTGGCGGGAAGTGCTTACATGGTTGCACATATGCTCAATATTGCGGTGGGGCTTACCTTCTCCGGCGGGTTTATTGACTTGCTTTTATTTGGTATTTTGCAGGGAAATGAGAAGACGAGCTGGCTGCTGATTCTTCCGGTCGGAATTGTTTATTTCTTCCTGTATTATTTTATTTTTAAGTTTTTGATTTTGAAATTAGACCTGAAAACGCCCGGAAGAGAAGAGGATGACGGAGAAATAAAGCTGTACACAAAAAAAGACGTACAGGCGAAAAAAGAGGTAGCAGCGCAGACTATCAGCGAAGCAATCGTCCGGGGGCTCGGAGGAAAAAACAATATCAGTGACATCGACTGCTGCGCTACCAGACTGCGATGCGGCGTAAAAGACAAGACGGTGGTGGATGAAGTGGCCTTGAAAAAAACCGGAGCTTCCGGGGTACTGAGAAAAGGAAACAGTGTACAAATTATATATGGACCGAATGTGACAGTGATTAAATCGGATTTGGAGGACTATCTGGCACAGGAAGTGAGCACGTATCCCTTAGTGATTTCCAGCCCTTTGTCCGGTGTTGCACAGGAACTTTCCAAAGTGCCTGACCAGGCGTTTGCAGAGGGAATGATGGGGCAGGGAGTGTTTGTGCTGCCGCAAAGTGACGAAGTTTTTGCACCGGAAGACGGTCTGGTAGAGTTTGTGTTTGATACAAAGCATGCGATTGGCTTTACGACGGATTCCGGGGTGAGTTTGCTGATACATGTAGGTATTGATACAGTAAATTTGCAAGGAAAAGGATTTGAGGTTTTTGTGAAAAGCGGAGATAGAGTGAAAAAGGGAACGCGACTCATGCGCATGGACATAGAATATCTGCAAAAATATGCGCCTTCCATTGCCACGCCGATTGTCTGTACGCAGCTGGGGGAAAACGAAGATATAAGATTGAAAAAAGAGGGGATAATTAAAGCGGGAGAAGCGCTGTTTGAAATCATAGAAAAGGAAAGGAAAATATAGACTATGAAATCATTTCGTTATACAATTAAAGATGAGGCGGGGATTCACGCCAGACCGGCCGGGCTTCTTGTCAAAGAGGCGCACAAGTACAAGAGTAGCATTCGCTTAAAAAGTGGAGAAAAAAGTGCGTCGGCAACAGGATTGATGGCTGTTATGAGCCTGGGTGTCCGAAGCGGACAGACCGTAGAGATTGTTGTGGAGGGGGACGATGAAGAGGAGGCTTATCGCGGTATGAAGCTTTTTTTTGAACAGAATCTTTGATGGCTGAAGGAGAAAAAGGTGCAGCGTTTTAAAGGAAAATCCGTTTATAAAGGAATAACAATGGGACCGGTTGTTGTCTATAAAAAAGGAGAACAGCAGGTAAAAAGAAGAGCGATAGAAGATGCAAAGACGGAAGTGAGACGTCTGAAAGATGCGCTGGAAGAGTCCAAACTGCAGCTGGAGCAGCTTTACGAAAAAGCGGTGACGGAAGTGGGAGAGGCGAGTGCAGCTATCTTTGATGTGCATAAAATGATGTTGGAGGACGAGGATTATTTGGAAGCGGTGCAGAATATGATCCGCACGGAACTTGTCAACGCCGAGTATGCAGTGACGATGACAGGAAATAACTTTTCGGGAATGTTTGCTGCTATGGAAGATGAATATATGAAAGCCAGAGCGGCGGATGTGACGGACGTTTCAGCGCGTATTGTGCGTAATCTGACCGGGCAAAAGGAGCCTTCGGCCGATATGCAGTTGCCGTCCGTGATAGTGGCAGATGATTTGTCGCCCAGCGAGACAGTACAGCTTGATAAAGAAAAGATTCTTGCATTTGTTACGGTTTGCGGATCCACGAATTCACATACGGCTATATTGGCCCGTATGATGAATATACCGGCACTGGTTGGCGTGGACGTTGATTTGAAAAATATACAAAGCGGAATGTACGCTGTGGTAGATGGATTTGAGGGGATCCTGTTTTTGGATCCGGATGAAAAAACGCGTAAGCAGGCGGAGGAAAAGATGCAGGAGGAACAGGAAAAAGTGGCGCTGCTGCAAGAATTAAAAGGAAAAGACACGGTGACGAAGGATGGGCATAAGATTCGCATCTACGCCAATATCGGAAGTGTCGCTGATATAGGATATGTCCTTGAAAATGACGCGGAGGGTATCGGGCTTTTTCGCAGTGAGTTTTTGTATTTGGGCAGAGAGCAGGCGCCTTCGGAGGAAGAGCAGTTTGAAGCATATAAAAAAGCGGCCCGTATGATGGCAGGGAAAAAGGTAATTATTCGCACACTGGATATAGGGGCAGATAAGCAGGTGGACTATTTGGGGCTGCAGCAGGAGGAGAATCCTGCCATGGGTTACCGTGCAATCCGCATTTGTCTGAAAGAACCTGAGATTTTTAAGACACAGCTCCGCGCCATAATGAGGGCAGCATACTACGGAAATATCTCAATGATGTATCCTATGATTATCTCGGAGGATGAGATACGAAGGATACAGGTTTTAGTGGAAGATGTGAGACAGGAACTGGAGGAACAGGGGATCTTATATAAGGTCCCGGAGCAGGGTGTTATGATAGAGACACCGGCGGCGGCCCTGATCAGCGACAGACTTGCTCCGCTGGTAGACTTTTTTAGTATTGGTACCAATGATTTAACACAATATACGCTCGCTATTGACAGGCAGAATGCGGCACTGGATGATTTTTATAATCCGCATCATGAAGCGATTCTCCGTATGATTCAAATGGTGACTGACAATGCTCACAAATGTGGCAAGTGGGTTGGAATCTGCGGAGAACTTGGGGCCGATACCGCATTGACACAGCAGTTTGTGCGCATGGGGGTGGATGAACTCTCGGTTGCGCCGTCTATGGTGCTGAAGCTTCGAAAACTGATACGGGAGATGCGGTTTGAAGAACCATAACCACGAAATTGACATAAACGATTGTATTTTTGACATGGATGCTCAGTTTACACTTTGGATGTGCTGTGCTACGATAAAAATAGCATGAAATACGAACTTGAAAGAATTGAGGCACGAAACAATGAAGGATTTGGTTTTTGTAGGGAAAAAGAAAAATACCAACAGGGATATGTTGGAAATGTTGACGGAAGTATTTCAAATTGATGTGGTGGAACCGACGATGGAAGCTGTGCGAAAAAGAATTCAGCTGGAGACGCCGGGACTTATTCTTTTGATGCTTGGTAATGATTCGGTGGAAGAAGCACAAATAGTTAATCTTTTGAATATGGATTTTATCAATATACCGGTTGTGCTGCTCGGTACAGAGTATGAGACGATACCATTCAACCGCTATTTTGAATCCTCGCAGTTTGCCAAAGCCGTACTTCCGATTGGTAATAGACAGCTTTTGGATTTATGCTGCTCCATGGCAGGCGTGGAGATGGATATGTATGAAGCGGGAGGCAGGAAGCATATTTTGATCGTGGACGATAATGCACTGACGCTCCGCAACATTAAGAAGATGCTGGATGACAAATATTCCGTATCGGTAGCTATCTCCGGAGTGCAGGCCTTTACATCCATCGGCAGAAGAAAACCGGATTTAATTTTGTTGGACTACGCCATGCCTGTTACGGATGGCAAGCAGGTATTTGAGATGCTCAGAGGTGATGTGGAACTGGCGAAGATACCTGTTATTTTCCTCACCAGTGTGGCGGACGAAAAAGTAGTTGTGGAGCTTCTATCCATGAAACCGGCCGGTTATTTCCTCAAGCCGGTAAGGCAGGAAAAACTGTTGGCAACCATAGAAGCCATTATGTAATAAGGGGAGAGGTTTATGTTTAGACTGCAAATTTCATGTGTCTTGATTCTGTGTTTTCTTATGCTGATTGCATTGATTGACAGAAAATATGAGAAGAGAACGCAGAAATTGTTTTTTGCAATTTTGATTGTTTCTGTTTTTGCGCTCTTTTTTGAGATGGCAGCCGTATATACCGTGAGAAACATCGAAGCCGTCGCTCCTGTGCTGTACAAGACAATACACAGGTCCTATCTCACGCTGGTCCTGACCTTTTTTTATCTGCTCTACATTTATAAAGCAGCCTTTCTGGAAGAAGAGGTTGGCTTTACGACCAAAAGCTGGGCGTTTATTAATATTGCGCAGGTGATATTGTATCTGGGAATTTTTATACTACCGCTTGGATACGAAACATGGGAAGGCGGTGAGTATACATACGGACCGGGTATGTGGATTGTTTATGTCGGAGCAGCGTTTTATCTTTTTATGGTTTTTTCCGGTTATTGCGAATATACCAAAAAAATTGAAAAAGAAAAGATATTACCGTTGATCTTCGGCGTGGGATTCGGTATGGTGGCCTGCTTCTACTACATGTGTGTGCCTTCCTCTGAGTTGTCGGGAGTCGGTATTCTGATTATCAATATCGGTACATATATTTCTGTGAAAAATTGCAAAAGTCTCACATGGCAGGAGGGTTCAATGCCTGAGCTTTCGCACAAAGAGACAGGGGATGAAAAAGATGTTGTTTTTAAGGCTCCGGGTGCAAGAGTCCTTGTTGTAGATGACAGCTTGATGAATCGCAAGGTGATTGTTAATCTGCTGGGGAAAACGGAAATGCAGATTGATGAAGCAGCAGGAGGTGCGGAGTGCCTGCAACTTGTGAAAGAAAGGCATTATGATTTGATTTATATGGATCATCTTATGCCGGATATGGACGGTGTGGAGACGCTTGCAACATTGAAAAAGCAAAAGCTTTGTGATAATACCGAAGTGATTGCCATGACGGCCAATTCCGATAATATGTCCGAATCGGAATATCGAAAGTGTGGTTTTACAGCCCTTTTGCCGAAGCCTGTTTCGCCGCAGCAACTGAATAAGGTTTCCTATCGGCTGCTTGATAAGAAATTAGTTAGTTTTTGCGAATATGTTGAGGGAGATATGTCAAAACTGTCAAATGACAGTTCGACTGCAGAAAGCGGCAAAGAGAATGGGGATACGAATTTAGACGATATGCCGCTTGTGGACGGACTTGATTATAATTATGCGGCACTGCATTTTCCGGACAGAGATTCGTTTTTGGATATGGTGCGCTTTTTGACATCCGTGATGTTGTATGATGAAGAAGAGCTTAAGACATATTACGATGCACTGGATACATCGGCGGGATGCTCTGATTTCCGTACGAAAGTCCATAGTATGAAAAACTCTGCAATGACAATCGGAATTGTCCCTTTGGCCGGATTGGCCAAGACGTTGGAAGATGCGGCAGGAGACGGCGATACAGATACTGTCCGTGCGCTGATGCCGATTTTTCTTTCCAAATGGGAAAAATACTATATGCTTCTGGGACAAAAATTTGCGGAAAGTACAGGAGAAAAAAAGGTCGCAGATCTTTCGTCGGAGGAAGTCAAAGATATTTTCCGTAGTTTGAAGAGAGCTGCAGAGGAAATGGACATAGATGAGATGGATCGCATTATGAATCGTGTGGATGAGTATTGTTTTCCGGAAGAGTTTGATGAGGATATTTCCAAAATCCGTATGGCAGTCATAAATTTTGAAGTGGAATTTCTCGTGGGGGATGGACTTGCTAAATTCATAGATGGTTAAGGGAAAGATAATGAAAATAGTAACATTGATAGAAAATCATGCAGAAACTGATTTGCAGTGCGAGCATGGCCTTTCGTTTCACATTGAATATGAAGGGAAAACCTTTTTGCTGGACGCCGGCCAAAGTGATTTGTTTCTTTCCAATGCTCAGAAAATGGGGATTGATCTTAAGAAAACAGATTATGCGGTTTTGTCTCACGCTCACTATGATCACGCGGGTGGTTTTGAGGCTTTTTCCAAGAGGAATCGGCTGGCGCCTGTGTATATGCAGAAGGATGCTGTCAACGGCTGTTTTTCCCGGAAAGCTGACGGAATGAAAGACATAGGAATTCCGGGACGGGTATACGAAAGTCTGGGTGAGCGCATTCGATATGTGGATGGTGATTTTGAAATATGCGAAGGTGTTCGTCTGCTGGCACATCACAGTTTGGGTCTGGAAAAACGCGGACAGCAGATGCATATGTATCAGGAAGTCGGCGGAAAAAAACAATTTGATGATTTTTCACATGAGCAGAGCCTCGTGTTTGAATTGGCAGACGGTCTTGTGGTTTTCAACAGTTGCAGCCATGGCGGCGTCGATCTGATTCTGGAAGAGGTACAGGCGGCTTATCCGGGAAAGCGGATACTGGCAATGATCGGCGGATTTCATCTGATGGGATCGGATGGACCGGAATCGATGCGTGAAAGTGAAAAGGATGTGCGCAGATTGGGGGAGAAACTTGCACAGACAGAGGTAAAACATTTTTTTACCGGACATTGTACAGGAACGAAAGCATATCCGATATTAAAAGAGGTGTTGGGTGACAAGCTACAACTTCTTGTGACCGGACTTATAATATGTGAAGACGATCTTTCTTAAGATATGATAAAACGGTCGGAGAAACCAAAAATCCCGGCTGTTTTTTCGTATACTTATTGATATTTAAGCGGTGACAGATTATGAGACAGGAAAGAAATCAGGTGAAATTATGAATAAAAGTTCAATTGAAGAAAATCAGGCGATACAGGAGGGATTGGAGAGATTTCTTGATATGGAACTTCTTCCGGAGGATTCTGTACCTGCAAGACGGGCGGGCAATGCGAAGAAGGAACTGAAGACGGAGTTTGTCATGTCCCCGCAGCAGGTAAGACCGGACACCACGCCCGTGCAGCGTCAGGTGAAACCGGCTACCACGCCCGTGCAGCGTCAGATGAGACCTGCCGCTGCTTCTCTGCAGCAGGAGTTGTATGTGGAAGAAGAGGGAGAAGAGGACAATTCACAAGAGGTCATTTCACAAGAAAATATACATAAGAAAAAAGAAAAGAGAAACAGATCAAAGAAAAAAACGAGTCGCAGGAACAAGAAAACAAAGAAGGGAAATAAGAAGAAAGGGAATAAGAAGAATAAAAAAGAGAAAAAATCCAAGTGGAAAAAATTTCTTGTTGTTCTTCTTGTTGTTGTCGCAATTCTGTTTTTTGCGTGGTACAGCCTGATCGGAAAAGTATACAAACAGATGAATTATGAAAAGGTACAGGGACTTGCGTCAGAGCCCATGAAACAGGATGGTGTGACCAATGTCCTTTTGATCGGAAACGACTCCAGAGAGAACGGAAACGACGGACGTTCCGATGCAATGATATTGCTTTCAATCAGCAATGAGACGAAGACAATTCACATGACTTCACTTCTGCGTGATATGTATGTGGATATTCCGGGATATGACGGAAATCGTTTGAATGCAGCGTATGCATACGGAGGCCCGGCGCTCCTGTGTGAGACGATTGAGCAGAATTTCGGGATCGAAGTGAACCGCTATGTGCTTGTGAATTTCCAGGCGTTTGCTGCGCTTGTCGATGCGGTGGGCGGAATCGATATGGAAGTGACAAATGAAGAGGTGCAGTGGATCAATGCATATTTGAACGAGTACAATATGCTTGAGGGCAGAGAGATGACCACAGACTATTTGGATACATCTTTAAGCGGCGAGATTCATCTCAACGGTCCGCAGGCGTTGGCGTATAGCCGGAACCGTTATATCGGAACGGACTTCGGACGGACCGAGCGCCAGAGAAAAGTGCTTTCAGCCGTGATAGGAAAGCTTCCGGTTGCTTTTGCTACCGGAGGGGATGAACTTTTGAACGAGCTTTTGCCGAATCTGACAACGAATTTGACGCAGATGGAAGTTTTCGGACTGAGCGGCGATGCAGGTAAATTACTCACCTATGAGATTGTGCAGACAGTTATTCCGGCGGAGGGAACCTACAGCAATGCCACCATCCGCGGAATGTCCGTGTTGGAAGTCGATTTTGAGGCAAACAAACAGATTCTGCAAAGAGATATTTACGGGAAAGAATAATCTGTGAAATACAAAAGAAAAGAGGATGACTATGAATTTTAAAGAAAAGTTTCTGGCGGGAGAGCTGGAGTTTGAACAGATCGATGACTATATCGTGGAATGGAACAATTCCGACACGACGGAGACCCTGGCTAAGTTTTTGGGACTAAACGGCGAGGAAGAAGCGGTCTGGATCGACGAGAGTGACGATGCCTTAAAAAATCTGTTGGAAAAACAGAAAATGGCTTGAAATATGAAAAAAATAAGACTAAGATAATCTTCGTGTGGGCGTATCACGTATTGGGGAATATGTCGTGCTCATACAAGGAGGATTTATGGAAAAATTAAAACCGAAGTTGTTTTCTGTCATGAAAACATACACAAAAGAGCAGTTTGTGAAGGATGTTGTGGCCGGTATTATCGTGGCAATTATCGCCCTTCCGTTATCGATTGCCCTTGCCCTTGCGTCCGGAGTGACACCTGAGCAGGGTATTTACACCGCTATTTTTGCCGGCTTTGTCATTTCGTTTTTGGGAGGATCCCGTGTTCAGATTGCAGGACCTACCGCAGCATTTGCGACGATCGTTGCGGGGATTGTGGCGACCAACGGAATGGACGGTCTGATTGTTGCGACGATTTTGGCCGGTATCATTTTGATATTGATGGGATTTTTCCGCTTCGGAAGTCTGATCAAATTCATTCCATACACAATCACGACCGGATTCACGACCGGTATTGCCGTGACAATTTTTGTCGGACAGATTAAAGATTTTCTGGGACTTACCGTTGTTACGGAAGAGCCGCTGATTGAGACTGTGGAAAAGCTGGAGGCGGTCGTTGAATTCATGCCGACCATCAACTGGCAGGCGGTAATTGTCGGGGTTGTCTGCATGATCATCTTGATTGGATGGCCGCGCATTGAAAAGAGAATTCCGCCTTCGCTGATTGCGGTACTTGTCAGCATTGCCATGGTGAAGGGATTACATATGAACGTAAACACCATCGGAGACTTATATGAGATTTCCAACAAGCTTCCGGCGCCTGGGCTTCCGGATCTTTCTTTTGATTTGGTCAGAAAAGTACTTCCGGATGCATTTACGATTGCAATTCTTGCAGCGATCGAGTCACTTTTGTCCTGCGTGGTGTCCGACAGTATGGTGAACAGCAAACATCGTTCCAATATGGAACTGATCGCACAGGGAGCGGGCAATATAACATCCGCTCTGTTCGGGGGTATTCCGGCGACGGGTGCCATTGCCAGAACTGCAGCGAACGTTAAGAACGGAGGACGTACCCCGGTTGCGGGAATGGTTCATTCCGTGACGTTATTGCTTGTTCTCATCATTCTGATGCCATATGCCACGTTGATCCCGATGCCTGCAATCGCAGCCATCCTGTTTATGGTGGCTTACAATATGAGTGAGTGGCGCGAGTTTGTACATTTGCTCAAAACAGCGCCAAAGAGTGATATCGTGGTGCTCGTGCTCACGTTTGTTCTGACCGTCGTATTTGATCTTGTTGTGGCAATCGAATTCGGAATGATCCTTGCTGCGATGCTTTTCATGAAGCGTATGAGCGATGTGACCGAGGTGGAAGGCTGGACCTATGTGGATCCGGAGGATGACCCGGACAATATCGGGCTCAAGGTGGTGCCGAAGGATACCTTTGTATATGAAATCAGCGGTCCGATGTTCTTCGGTGCTGCAGATAAGATTATGAAAATTTCCCTGAAGGATAGCCATAAATGCATCATTCTTCGCATGCGTAGCGTAAATGCCATTGATGCGACAGCGATGCATTCTCTGGAACAGCTTCAGGAAAAATGCGCAAAGAAAAATATTAAGTTGATTCTTTCTCACGTGAATGACCAGCCGCGCCGCATCATGGAAAAGGCCGGCTTTGTGGAAAAAATCGGAAGTGAGTTCTTCTGTGAGCACATTGATGATGCCCTTGCAAAGGCGGAATCTTTGGCAAAATAAAATTCCGGATTAAGTAACTTTGGGTAAATTAGATAAAAGTCAGATAAAGGAGTATCCGATGATAAAGCAGATCACTCTGATTTGCAATCGAATATGGACAGATATTAAGAAGGGCTGGGCGGCAGCTCTTGCTATATACTTGTATATCCGTCTGTCACTGATTGTTTTCGGTGCAGCATGTCCGACGGTTATCTTTTTGGGGATGCCTTGTCCCGGATGTGGGCTGACCAGAGCGGGAACACTTTTGCTTCAAGGAAATCCGGCCGATGCATGGCGGATGCATCCCTTTATCTTTGCATGGATTTTTCTGGTAATTTATATTTGCTTTCAACGATACATCAGAGGCGCAAAGATAACAGGACTGGTACCGATGGTCATTGTCATTACGATTGCGATGTTTGTCTTCTATATCTATCGGATGTATCGCTTTTATCCGAATGCAGAACCGATGATACAGCGGGATTCCGTATTGTTTGACCTGCTTCGCAGAATGATGAAAATTTGGTGATGAATTCAGTTGGCGAAATTTGAAAGAGATGCTATTGTAAAAATATGATATAAGATTGTGTGAACGGAGGATTTAAAATGGAAGAGAACCAGACACCGAAAAAAAGAAATTATGAAAGATACCTGGAAGGTGAAACATGGTCGCCGTCCGAAACATATAGCCAGAATAGCAATACATATGCGTATGGTCAGAGTGCTGCAGGTGATATGCAGCAGGTGGATTCCCCTTATGCTGCCCCGGAGGAAACAAGTGGCAGCTATTATGCGCAGGATAACTATCCGGCGCAGGGCAGTTATACATCTTCTGCTTCTTCGGTGTCATCCGGCGCCGCCTATCAGGGCTTGGAAGAACCGGTTTCCATGGGGGAATGGGCGCTTTGCATTTTCCTGAATTGTATTCCGTGCGTCGGCCTTATCATGATGTTTGTCTGGGCATTCAGCAAAGATACCAAAAAATCAAAATCGAATTTCTTTAAAGTGCAGTTGATTTTCATGGGCATCATTTTAGCACTGTATATCTTGCTGGTCTTGTTTGTGATTGGCATGGCAAGTATAATTGGCTAGTTTGTGTGATATAAGGATATGTGATATATGATATGAGATATGTCATATGTCATATGCAATATGTGATATATGATATGAGATTGTGATATGCGGGGCATATGGAGAAAAATAGATCTCCGGTGCCCCGTTTTTACAGCTGAGCCATTGTGTTATGTAAACCAAAAGGGCATATGGAGAAAAAATATCCCCCGGTACCCCGATTTTTCGAAAAAACGGGGTCTGGGAGAATAAGAATTTTGTATATGCCCTTTTGGTTTACATAAAACAAGAAAACCAAGCTGGAGCGGGGCACAGGAGTGCGCCCGGGCGCATATATGCCCCGAAAGCATCAGAGAGGCCGCAGAGCGTCAAAGCACCCGAAAGCTCAAACAAATCCAAAAACAAGTCAACCTTTAAATCGGTATCCAAACACTGACAGACTTAGCATTGACAGGAAAATCAGCATGTCCTGTATTGTCGATGGTAATAATGCGCCGTACATTCCATGTGGCGTCAAAAAACTTTTGGCCGGCGTGCTGTGTTCCGACATACATGCGCTTGTTTGCTGCACTTCCGGAAGAAATGATGCATGCGAGGCCAGTCTCAGAATCGTCAGAATTTCCCTCGCGGGTAAATCCAACGCAGCGGGAATCATCAAAATAATCATGTTGTTTTCCGTAGGCGTGTGTCCGCCGCACGGTGAGCATATTGGTAAGCGGTTTGCCCACCGGCTTGACGCCGTGGGTCGGAATTCCGTAATAGTCGCCGTAAAACACACAAGGATATCCGCTTTCCCGAAGCAGAATCATTGCATAGGCCAAAGGCTTGAACCAGTCTGCCACAAAGGAGCAAAGCGCCTGATCCGGCTGCGTGTCATGATTATCTACAAAGGTCACTGCATGCAACGGGTCGCAGGCAACAAGCGTGTTGTCAAACAGCTTGCGGAGGTCGAAACCGTCCGGGTCACAGGAGGCCCGATGGAAATTATAATGCAAAGGAACATCAAAAAGACTCAGACAATGTCCGGTCTCTGCCAGATATTCCCGGAGGGCAGAAAGATCATGATGCCAATATTCGCCGACCGCAAACAAATCTTTTCCGGCGTGTGTGCGCATGGCAGGAATCCAGTTGCGGTAAAATTCCGATTTAATATGTTTTACTGCATCCAGACGAAAACCGTTGACTTCCGTGGTGTCATAGTACCATTTTCCCCAGTGGTCAAGTTCTTTCAGAACATCTTCATTGCCGAAATCCAGATCGGCGCCCATGAGATAATCATAGTTGCCGTTTTCCTCATCTACATTTTCTTCCCACGATTTTCCTTCAAGTAAGTAAATACTGTTTTTTTGTGCAGTATTATCCCAGTCAACACCGTCAAAATGCTTGGCGTTCCAGATGAAATCGGAGTATTTTCCGCCGCGGCCCGGAAAAGTAAAACGGGTCCACGCGGTGATGGTCGATTTGTGCGGGGAAACCTGATCCCGGTTAAATCCGGTGCATTCATAAGCATTTAATGTCTCGGTGCCGTCTGCGCCGGTCTTGTGATTGAGAACGATATCCGCATACACATCTATTCCTGCGTCCCGGCAAGCTTTGATTGCAGCAAGATATTCATCGCGGGTACCGTATTTTGTGCGTATGCTTCCTTTTTGATCAAACTCCCCAAGGTCGTACAAGTCATAAACCGCATACCCCACACCGCCGGATCCGTTGGCGTCCTTGTAAGCGGGAGGGAGCCAAAGTGCAGTGATGCCGCCCTCGGCGAGCGATGTTGCTTTTTCGGCAAGCTGTTTCCACAGAGAGCCGTCCGAAGGAAGGTACCACTCAAAATATTGCATTAATGTACCGTTTGTCATAAATTCACCTCTTAACACATACTTAACTTTTGTAAATTACTCGCGGCTCCAGCGTCCGCTTGCGCCGCACGGAAGAACAAGTCCGTTTTCGCGCACCGGAAGTCCGATTTCCTGCGCCTGTACAGTTCCGCCGAATTTCGGGCAGAGCACGGTATTTAACATATAAGACAGGACGGCCGGCTGAAGTCCTGTTGTATAAGAATTAATAAGGAAAAATTCCGCGTCTTTGGAGAGCACCTTAGAAGCAAGCTCAATAAACGGGAAAATACTTTCCTCGATTTTCCAAATTTCGCCTTTCGGTCCGCGGCCGTAGGACGGCGGGTCCATGATGATTCCGTCGTAAGTATTTCCGCGGCGGATTTCTCTTTCCACGAATTTGACACAGTCATCCACCAGCCAGCGGATCCGATCGGAAGGAATATTGCTGGAGACTGCATTTTCCTTTGCCCATGTCACCATTCCTTTGGAAGCGTCCACATGGGTGACTTTTGCACCTGCTGCTGCGGCGGAAATTGTGGCACCGCCCGTATAGGCAAAAAGGTTCAGCACTTTAAGCTCGCGGCCGGAATTGCGGATTTTTTCTGCGCACCAGTCCCAGTTGACCGCCTGTTCCGGGAAAAGTCCCGTGTGCTTAAAACTAAATGGTTTTAAGTGAAAAGTGAGGTCGCGGTAATGGATGGTCCACTCGTTCGGCAAATCAAAAAACTCCCACTCGCCGCCGCCTTTGCTGCTGCGGTGATAGTGTCCGTTTTTGCGTTTCCATTCTGCTGCATCGTGCGGTGTGTTCCAAATGACCTGCGGGTCCGGACGGACCAAAATATAATCACCCCAGCGTTCCAGCTTTTCGCCGCCGGAGGTATCTATTACTTCATAATCTTTCCAATTGTCTGCAATCCACATAGGTAAAAACCCCTTTCTTCTATAATAGTGACACCCATTTTTTGATAAAGTCTGCAAAGTCCCAAATTACTGCATCGGCTTGATGGCCGGATGGGAAAGTGATGCCGATGGTGCGGGAGGCCGGCATGTCCAGTTCCAGAGAAACGATATTAGGGTAATCGCCTCCCTGTAACATGAGCTCGGGAACAATGCAAATGCCCAGTCCTTTTCCGGCCAGAGCCAGCATGGCATGGTCGTCCTCTACAATATACTTTGTGTTGGGCACAATTTGTGCTTTTTCGAATATTGTGCGTGCATCTAAATCAATCTCAGGAATTAAGCTGATGACAGATTCGTGTTTGAATCGTGCAACCGGGAATTTAACTGCAGTCTTGCCTTCTGCCATATTTTCTGCCACGAAGGGATGGTCGTGAGGAAGTACAGCTAAAAGACGATCTTCGTACAAAGGGGTGCACGGGAAATCATAGGTTTTAGACATGGGTACAAACCCCAGATCTACTTTCTGTTTTTTTAGTTCCTGCTCGATGCGGTTGTATCCGCAGTCAATTACCTGAAAACGCACGTCCGGCGCCTTTTTTTTATATTCTTTCATGATAGTAGGAAGCCAGTTTACTGCGACACTGGTAAATGCCGCGATTTTAATAACGGTATCCCCGCGTGCGGATAATTCTGATACGGCCTGCATCAGCTTGTTGTTGTCAGCAACGACTTCTTTCATGTATGGAAGGAGAACCTGACCTTGCGGGGTGAGAGAGATACCATTTCGATTGCGGTTTAGCAGCTTGACTCCTAAGTCATGTTCCAGTGACCCCAGGAGCTGGGTGACACCGGATTGGGTATGTCCCAGGGAAGAGGCGGCTTTTGTGATGGAACCTGTCTCAACTACTTTTAAGAATGTAATATATTTTTTGATGCTCATTTTTATTCCCTTTTGCATGATGTATTAGTAATACTAATGTAATAGTAACAGAAATAAATAATATTTCAAGAAAAAAGCTTGCATTTTATATATGAGTCTAGTACAATTCAAGACAAAATGAAAAAAGTTCAGCGATACATAAGAAAAACTTATGTAAGTCAGGAGGAATTTATGAATGCTAATTTTGCTGAAGTACTAGCTTTTGTACTCTATATTGTGCTGGTACTGATTGTAGGTGTGGTTTTCTTTTTGAAGAGCCGTAAGAGTCAGGGAGGAGATAAGGATTACTTCCTTGGCGGACGCCAGATGAACGGATGGGTGGCTGCGCTGTCAGCGGGCGCATCTGACATGAGTGCGTGGGTTCTTATGGGACTTCCGGGATCCATTTATTTATATGGAATGGGTCAGGTCTGGATTTCTGTCGGCTTATTGATCGGAACGATTTTGGCATGGGTGTTTGTGGCACCGGGTCTTCGTCGTTTTTCCATCAAAGCAGATGACTCGATTACAATTCCGCAGTATTTGACCAGAAGATTTAAAGTGCAGAATCCGGCATTGCAGATCATCAGTGCTATTATCTTTATTGTTGCCTATTGTGTATATGCTGCATCCAGTATTGTGGCTTGTGGGGATCTGTTTAATACGATTTTCGGTATGGACAAGACGGTGGCCATGGTTGGTGCGACAATTATTATTTTGTTATATACGTTCCTTGGTGGATTTAATGCGGTTTGTTGGACAGACTTTTTCCAGGGTATGCTTATGTTGGCAGCGTTGATGGCTACTCCGATTGTGGCAGTCGGTTTCATGAATATGTCAGATTTTGCGCCAATGGCACCGGTAGTGACACCGGAGAATTACTACAACTTATTGTCCAGCGGTAAGTTTGATTGGAAGAGTATCGCTGATATCTTGAGTGGACTCGGTTGGGGACTTGGATATTTCGGTATGCCTCATATTTTGGTTCGTTATATGTCAATTAAGTCTGAAAAGGAAATGAGAAAGTCCAGAGTGATCGGTATCACATGGACAGCAATCATCCTTGCTATGGCTTCGGTAGTAGCCCTTGTGGGACATCAGTTTATCGGCACTTATTTGGCAGAGGGCTCACAGAGTATGATATTTGTCGTTATGGTGCGTGAATTGTTCCCGGCCTTTATCGCAGGCTTGTTGTTATCGGCAATTTTGGCTGCATCCATGAGTACTGCAGATTCACAGCTTCTGTTGTCAACATCTGCCTTTACTTCCGACGTATATAAGCCGGTATTTCGTAAAAATGCATCGGTCAAAGAGATTCTTTGGGCGGGACGTATTATGGTGGCTGTGATAGCGGTAATTGCGCTTGCGATTGCATTGAATCCGAACTGTGCGGGAATCATGGCACTTGTAGAATGTGCTTGGGCAGCATTCGGAGCATCTTTCGGACCGGTTATTATCCTCTCTCTCTACTGGAAGAGATTTACTTATAAGGGAGCTCTCGCAGGTATCATTGTAGGTTTTGCGGTAGATGCAGTGTGGTATGCTTTCCTTTCCGGTCCTACCGGTTTATATGAAATCATTCCTGGTTTCATCTGCGGAGCTTTGGCAGCGGTAATTGTGTCATTGATTGACAAAAAGCCGTCAGAAGAAGTTGTTGAATTATTCAATGAAGGAAAGAAATTGACAGACTAAGTAGAAATACATATTCGGAGAGTTAAAATTGAAAATGTTAAAAAAGGAAGCACCTGTTTTTGTGACAGGTGCAGCAATACTTTGGGGAATATTAGTAATCTTTGTAAAGAATCTGAGTGCGGCCGGAATAACCAGCATGGAAATTGTGACATTGCGAGTGTATGGCAGTGCCTTGATTTTAATCATTGGATTACTTCTATATAATAAGAAGTTATTAAAAATCAAGTGGAAAGACAGCTGGTGCTTTGTTGGAACCGGCGTTGTAAGTATTGTCTTTTTCAGTTATTGCTATTTTAAGAACGTAACGGTGTCGTCCGTCGCAGTTTCTTCTATATTAATGTATACTTCACCTGTTTGGGTTACGATTCTTTCAAGATTTGTTTTCGGAGAAAAAATCGGTCGATCCAAACTGGCAGCGTTATGTATGGCTGTGGCAGGCTGTGCACTGGTAAGCGGAATTGCCGACGGAGTAGGGAGTGTAAGCTTGGAAGGAATCCTGCTTGGATTGGGCAGCGGCATTGGCTATGGTCTTTACAGTATTTTCGGACGAGTAGCTTTGGAAAAGGGATATCATCCTATGACGGTATCCGCTTATACGTTTCTATTTGCGTGTTTGGGCGTGTTGCCTTTTGTCAGATTTGAAAAGATATGGTTGAAAATGAGCGCGCAGCCAAGCTTGTGGGGATGGGCATTTGCCGTGGCGTTCTTTTCAACTTGCATGTCTTTTACTTTATATACAATAGGGCTTAAATACATGGAAGCAGCCAGAGCGGCGGTGCTTGCAACCTTGGAACCGATTGTGACAACTATTGTGGGGGTATTGGTGTACCACGAAAGAATGTCATTGTTTATGGTGATCGGTGTTGTACTGGTGCTGGGGGCTTCTGTAATAATAAGTCGAAAATAGCCGAATAGATGGGGTGAAGCACATTGTACTAAAAAAAATACAAAAAATTTTCGATTTATTGAAATTTTTTTAAAAAAAGTGCTTGCAATCCCATAATTCCTAAGTTATACTAGGTTTTGCTGTGGCATGATAGCTATGAAGCGTGAGGTTGCTGCAAGAAATTGCAGGTTTTCCGTGGAGCGAATGTCAAGTTAGGAAACTGACGACAAGTCACTGTACCAAGTAAACAGTCTGCTTAAGGAAGCAGAAACGACGTGTGAAAGTCTAGGACACACACGGGAGAGTGTACAGTCACTACTTGTCGTACTAAGAAACAAAAGTACGAAAAGGAGGGACTTTTTTTATGGCAAATCAGCAGGTGATGAGAATCACATTGAAAGCCTACGATCATCAGTTAGTTGATGCATCTGCAAAAAAAATCATCGAAACAGTTAAGAAAAACGGATCTCAGGTGAGTGGACCTGTACCGCTTCCTACGAAAAAGGAAGTTGTTACAATTATCAGAGCGGTTCACAAATACAAAGATTCCCGTGAACAGTTCGAACAGAGAACTCACAAAAGACTGATCGATGTAATCGCACCTACACAGAAAACTGTAGATGCACTGCAGAGACTGGAAATGCCTGCGGGTGTTTACATCGGCATCAAGATGAAAAACAACTAATTAATCAAACAGATTAGATCCTTAATTAAAGGTTGATATAGAAGCAACACAAAATGTTCCACTTATATTTACCGATTACCCGGATCTAGAATGAACGACGAGGTGAAAACCGATGACTCGTTCCGCTGTAGAAACAAGGAGGTAACAAAATGAAGAAAGCTATCTTAGCAACAAAAGTCGGAATGACTCAAATCTTCAACGAAGACGGTTCTTTAATTCCTGTAACCGTACTTCAGGCCGGCCCTTGCGTGGTAACACAGATCAAGACAGTTGAAAACGACGGTTACAGCGCAGTTCAGGTTGGTTTTGTTGATATGAAAGACAAGATCATCAACAAAGACAAAGCAGGAAAGAAAGAAATTGCTCACAGACACGGAGCAACAAAAGCAGAAAAAGGACACTTTGAAAAAGCAGGAGTTTCCTCAAAGAGATATGTGAGAGAGTTCAAGTTTGAGAACGCTGACGAATATGCTCTTGCACAGGAAATCAAAGCTGACATCTTCGCAGAAGGCGACAAGATTGATGCAACTGCAATTTCCAAAGGTAAAGGATTCCAGGGTGCGATCAAGAGACATGGTCAGCACAGAGGACCTATGGCTCATGGTTCTAAATTCCATCGTCATCAGGGTTCTAACGGTGCTTGTTCTTCTCCTTCAAGAGTATTCAAAGGAAAAGGAATGCCTGGACACATGGGTAGCGTAAAAGTGACAGTACAGAACCTCGAAGTTGTAAAAGTAGATGCAGAAAAGAATTTACTTTTAGTAAAAGGTTCAGTACCGGGACCTAAAAAAGCTTTAGTAACAATCAAAGAAACAACTAGAGCACAGGCTTAATTAGGATGAAAGGAGGACCATTCAGATGGCAAACGTATCTGTTTATAATATGGAAGGCAAAGAAGTTGGAACAATGGAGCTGAACGATGCGGTATTTGGCGTTGAAGTTAATGAGCATTTAGTTCATCTCGCAGTTACACAGCAGCTTGCAAATAACCGTCAGGGTACACAGAAAGCAAAAACACGTTCTGAAGTATCCGGTGGCGGAAGAAAACCTTGGAGACAGAAAGGAACAGGTCATGCAAGACAGGGTTCTACAAGATCTCCACAGTGGACAGGAGGCGGAGTTGTATTTGCTCCAACACCTAGAGACTACTCTTTCAAATTAAACAAGAAAGAAAAACAGTTGGCACTGAAATCCGCTTTGACAAGCAGATTACAGGAGAACAAATTAATCGTAGTTGACGAATTAAAATTCGATGAGATCAAAACTAAGAACTTCAAGCAGGTTATGGATAACCTTAAAGTAGAAAAAGGTCTTGTAATCCTTGCAGAAAACGACAAAAACGTAGTTCTTTCAGCAAGAAACATGGCTACAGTAAACACTACTTTAACAAACCAGATCAATGTTTATGACATTATGAAGGCAGGAACTGTAGTTCTTACAAAAGACTCCGCAGCAAAGATTGAGGAGGTGTACGCATAATGGCAGCATTAATGTATTATGATGTAATTCTGAAACCGGTAGTTACAGAAAAGAGTATGGAAGCAATGGGCGAAAAGAAATACACATTCTTGGTTCACCCGGAAGCAAACAAAGCTCAGATCAAAGAAGCTGTTGAAAAAATGTTCGACGGCGTAAAGGTAGCAAAGGTTAACACAATGAACTGCGACGGCAAAAAGAAAAGACGCGGTCTTGTAATCGGTAAGACAGCTAAGACAAAGAAAGCTATCGTACAGTTAACAGAGGGAAGCAAAGATATCGAAATCTTCGCAGGTCTCTAAAATAGGACAATAAACGCAGAAAAGCGTGATAACAAATCGTTCATCGAAAGGAGAAACAACCATGGGAATTAAAACATATAACCCATATACACCTTCCAGAAGAAATATGACTGGATCTGATTTCTCTGAAATTACAAAATCAACTCCGGAAAAATCACTTTGTGTAGCATTACCAAAGAACTCCGGACGTAACAATCAGGGTAAAATCACTGTAAGACATCGCGGAGGCGGTGCAAAGAAGAAATACAGAATGATCGACTTTAAGAGAAATGCAAAAGACGGCATTCCTGCAACAGTAATCGGTATCGAGTACGATCCGAACAGAACTGCTAACATCGCACTCATCAGCTATGCAGATGGAGAAAAAGCTTACATCCTTGCTCCGGAAGGTTTAACAGACGGAATGAAGGTTATGAGCGGTGCTGAGGCAGAAGTAAGAATCGGTAACTGTTTACCGCTGGCTAACATTCCGGTTGGTACACAGGTTCACAATATCGAGTTATATCCTGGAAAGGGCGGACAGATGGTTCGTTCCGCAGGAAACAGCGCACAGCTGATGGCAAAAGAAGGTAAGTATGCAACACTTCGTTTACCATCAGGCGAAATGAGAATGGTTCCTATCGTTTGCCGCGCAACTATCGGAGTTGTAGGTAACGGAGATCACAGCCTCGTTAAGATCGGTAAAGCAGGACGTAAACGTCACATGGGTATCCGCCCTACAGTACGCGGTTCTGTTATGAACCCGAATGACCATCCACACGGTGGTGGTGAAGGTAGAACACCGATCGGACGTCCGGGCCCATGTACACCTTGGGGCAAACCAGCTCTCGGTCTTAAGACTCGTAAGAAGAAAAAAGCTTCTAACAAGTTAATCGTAAGACGTAGAGACGGTAGAGCAATCAAATAGTTAAGGAGGAGACGAAATGGCTAGATCACTTAAAAAAGGACCATTCGGTGATGCAAGTTTACTGAAAAAAGTAGACGCTATGAATGAATCAGGACAGAAACAGGTTATCAAAACCTGGTCACGTCGTTCTACAATTTTCCCATCATTCGTGGGACATACAATTGCAGTTCATGACGGAAGAAAACACGTTCCTGTATATGTAACCGAAGATATGGTAGGACATAAACTCGGTGAGTTCGTTGCTACAAGAACTTACAGAGGACATGGAAAAGACGAGAAGAAATCAAGAGTAAGATAATTTTGAAAGGAGGCTTCATCCATGGCAAAAGGACATAGATCCCAGATTAAAAGAGAGAGAAATGCAAACAAGGATACAAGACCAAGCGCAAAATTATCATACGCACGTATCCCTGCTCAGAAAGCATGTTTTGTATTAGATGCCATCAGAGGTAAAGATGTGGAAACAGCACTCGCTATCTTAGAGTACAACCCACGTTATGCTTCTGGCGTAATTAAGAAAATTTTAGAGTCAGCTGTTGCAAATGCAGAAAACAATAACGGAATGAAGAGAGAAAACCTTTTCGTTGCAGAGTGCTATGCAAACCAGGGACCGACAATGAAGAGAGTTCAACCAAGAGCACAGGGTAGAGCTTACAGAATCTTAAAGAGAATGAGTCACATTACAATCGTGTTGAATGAAAGATAAGGAGGGCAATCATGGGACAGAAAGTTAATCCTCATGGATTAAGAGTTGGTGTTATCAGCGGCTGGGAATCCAGATGGTATGCAGAAGCTGATTTCGCTGATAACTTAGTAGAAGACTACAATATCAGAAAATTCCTTAAGAAGAAGTTATACAGTGCAGGAATTGCAAAGATTGAAATCGAGAGAAGAGCAGCTGACCAGATTAAGGTTATCATCTTCACAGCTAAGCCGGGCGTAGTTATCGGTAAGGGCGGTGCTGATATCGAAAACTTAAAGGTAGAACTTGGCAAGTACACTTCCAAGAAGCTCAACCTTGAAATCAAGGAAATTAAGAGACCAGACAGCAGTGCTCAGCTTGTTGCTGAAAACATTGCTCAGCAGTTAGAGAACCGTGTATCC
>JAZSMO010000007.1:0-6568 GCA_045535935.1 Lachnospiraceae bacterium
GAAAATACCGGAACCGTTTTTTGTCACACTGTACAACGGTGTAGAAGAACAGCCGGAACGCTGTGAGATGCGGTTGTCGGATTTGTATGAACCGAAATCGGGCAGAGAACCGAATCTGGAGCTGAAGGTTGTGCAGTTAAATATTAATCCGGGATATAATGAAGAGCTGAAGAAAGCCTGCAAGCCGCTGGATGACTATGTGAAGCTGGTTGAGAAAGTTCGGTATTATCAAAAAGCCTGCAATCTGGATATGGCGGTTGAGAGAGCGACAGAGGAGAGTATCCGGGAAGGAATACTGGCAGATTTTTTAAGAAAAGAGAAACAGGAGGCGCAGCAAATGATTATATATGATATGACCGATGAAGAGATAAGAGAAGTGGTGCGCAGAGCAGCCAGAGCAGAAGGACTTGAAGAGGGCCGAGAGCAGGGCCGGGAAGAAGGAAGAGTGAAAGGAAGAGCAGAAGGAAGAGAGGAAGGAATAGCGGAAGGAAGAGCAGAAGCATATACGCAAGTTTTTTTGAGAATGTTAGATAATGGGTATTCGAAAAGTGAAGCGCAGATGTTAGTAGGGTTGGATGATGAAGCTACGGAAATGTTGCTTCGGGAAAGAAATACATATGGAGTGAAATAAGTAAAAGCAAAGAAGTAACAACAACGGAATGCTGTATTCTTAGGAGTGCAGCATTCCGTTTTATATTTTTTTAATAATTCTTTTCCGGCAATTTGGTTGACAATAGAAAGTGGTAATGATATAACTATGATTAGCAAATGTTAGCACTCAAACCAAATGAGTGCTAACAAAAAAGAAAAGGAGTGATACGGTGGAAATAGATGCAAGAAAAATGAAAATTTTGCAGGCGATTGTTCGCAATTATCTTGAGACGGGCGAGCCGGTCGGAAGCCGTACCATTTCCAAGTATACGGATCTCAACTTAAGTTCTGCAACCATCCGCAATGAGATGGCGGATTTGGAGGAGCTCGGATATATTCTCCAACCGCACACGTCTGCGGGACGCATTCCTTCTGATAAAGGGTACCGTCTGTATGTTGATACGATGATGGCAGAAAAGGAAAAAGAAGTCAATGAAATGAAAGAGCTTCTTTTGGAAAAGGAAGAGAAGATGGACGCCATGCTCAAACGTGTGGCGAAGGTTCTGGCCAATGACACCAATTATGCGGCTATGATTTCCGCACCGGCGGTGCAGGGGAATAAAGTAAAGTTCATTCAGCTTTCCAGAGTGGATAAACATCAGCTCATCGCAGTTATCATGGTGGAAGGTAACATTATTAAGAATAATATCATCCATGTGAATGATTATTTGGATGATGAGACGATTCTGAAGCTTAACATCATGCTGAACAGTTCTCTTGGCGGACTCTCCATCTCAGAGATTAATCTTGCGATGATTGCCCGGCTCAAACAGCAGGCAGGTGTGCATGAGGACATTATCAGCGACGTGATCGATGCGGTGGCGGATGCAATCAAAGGAAATGATGAGGATCTGGAGATTTATACTTCCGGAGCCAAAAATATCTTCCGTTATCCGGAGCTTGCGGATAATCAGAAGGCCAGTGAGATCATCGATGCCTTTGAAGAGAAGCAGATGCTCAGTTCACTCGTGAAGGAGACACTTACCAATTCGGAGAGCAGAGGTATTCAGGTTTACATCGGTGAGGAATCGCCGGTTTCGACCATCAAGGATTGCAGTGTGGTGACTGCGACGTATGAATTGGGAGAAGGAATGCGGGGAACGATTGGTATTATAGGTCCGAAGCGTATGGACTATGAAAAGGTAGTGGATTCCCTGAAGGGTCTGATGCACCAGTTGGACAATTTATACGATAAAAATGAATAGCCGAAAGGAATGAGAAAATGGCAGATAAAAAAGAAGATGCAGTGAAGCAGGCAATTAAAGATGCACAGGAAGCTGCAGCAAAAGAAAATGAAAAAGAAGAAACAGCGGAAGAAACTGTGACGGAAGAAGCCGCAGCAGAAGAAAAACCGAAAAAAGACAAAAAGAAAAAAGAAAAGGACAAATCCAAAGAAAAAATTGAAGAACTTGAAGATAAGGTAAAACGTCAGTTGGCTGAATTTGAAAACTTCCGAAACAGAAGTGAAAAAGAAAAAGCGCAGATGTTTGACATGGGAGCAAAAAATGTGCTGGAAAAGATACTTCCGGTAGTAGATAACTTTGAAAGAGGATTGATGACGGTACCGAATGACGGCGAGAAAGCGTTCGCCGACGGAATGCAGATGATCTACAAGCAGCTGATGACGGAACTGGAGTCTCTCGGCGTGAAGCCAATCGAAGCGGTAGGAAAAGAATTCGATCCGAATTTCCACAATGCGGTGATGCAGGTGGAAAGTGAAGAATACGAAACCGGAGTTGTGGCGCAGGAACTGATGAAAGGGTACACCTATAAAGATACGGTGCTTCGTCACAGCATGGTAGCAGTTGTGCAGTAATAAAAAGAGAACAATTAACATTCATATAATTAGGAGGAAAAAGAAATGAGTAAAATTATCGGTATTGACCTTGGTACAACAAACAGTTGTGTGGCGGTTATGGAAGGTGGAAAACCTACTGTTATCGCAAATACAGAGGGAGCAAGAACGACACCGTCTGTAGTGGCATTTACAAAGAACGGAGAGAGACTTGTGGGAGAACCGGCAAAACGTCAGGCGGTTACTAACGCAGACAATACGATCGCATCCATCAAGAGAGATATGGGTACAGACAACGGACGTACCATCGAAGGAAAGAAATATTCTCCGCAGCAGATTTCTGCAATGATTCTTCAGAAATTAAAAGCGGACGCTGAAAATTACCTTGGTGAAAAGGTGACAGAAGCGGTTATCACAGTTCCGGCATATTTCAACGATGCGCAGCGTCAGGCAACAAAGGATGCAGGTAAGATCGCAGGTCTTGAAGTAAAACGTATTATCAACGAGCCGACAGCAGCAGCGCTTGCTTACGGTCTTGACAACGAAAAAGAGCAGAAGATCATGGTTTACGACTTGGGTGGTGGTACTTTCGACGTTTCCATCATTGAGATCGGTGACGGTGTTATTGAAGTATTATCAACAAACGGTGATACGAGACTTGGTGGTGATGATTTCGATCAGAAAATCATTGATTGGATGATCGCTGAGTTCAAGGCGACCAACGGTGTAGATCTCTCGAATGACAAGATGGCTCTTCAGAGATTAAAAGAGGCAGCAGAAAAGGCGAAAAAAGAGTTGTCTTCTGCTACTACAACAAACATCAACCTTCCGTTCATCAGCATGAACGCAAGTGGTCCGCTTCACTTTGATATGAATTTAACTAGAGCAAAATTTGATGAGCTCACACATGACCTTGTAGAAAGAACAGCAATCCCGGTTCAGAATGCATTGAAAGACGCAGGTCTTACAGCTTCCGAGATCGGTAAAGTATTACTCGTAGGTGGTTCTACACGTATTCCGGCTGTTCAGGATAAAGTAAAACAGCTCACAGGACATGAGCCGAACAAGACGCTGAACCCGGATGAGTGTGTAGCACTCGGTGCTTCTGTCCAGGGTGGTAAACTTGCAGGTGATGCAGGCGCAGGCGATATCCTTCTTCTCGACGTTACTCCGCTTTCACTCTCCATTGAGACCATGGGTGGCGTGGCAACAAGATTGATCGAAAGAAATACGACAATTCCGACAAAGAAGAGCCAGATCTTCTCTACAGCAGCTGATAACCAGAGCGCAGTTGATATCAACGTTGTGCAGGGCGAAAGACAGTTTGCAAGAGACAACAAATCCTTAGGACAGTTCCGCCTTGACGGTATTGCTCCGGCGCCACGCGGAATTCCGCAGATTGAGGTTACATTCGACATCGATGCAAATGGTATCGTAAACGTATCTGCAAAAGATCTTGGTACAGGAAAAGAACAGCACATCACCATTACAGCAGGATCCAACATGTCCGATGATGAGATTGATAAAGCTGTAAAAGAAGCTGCTGAGTTTGAAGCGCAGGATAAGGCCCGCAGAGAAGCGGTCGATGCAAGAAACGATGCCGACTCTTTTGTGTTCCAGACAGAGAAAGCACTCGGTGAAGTGGGAGATAAATTGTCCGACAGTGAGAAAGCTCCGGTGGAAGCAGATCTTGCAGATCTGAAATCTTTCCTTGAGGCTACAAAGGATCAGGAAATGACAGCGGATCAGGTAACAGAGCTGAAAGCAAAGAAAGAAAAACTTACCAATTCTGCACAGGCACTTTTTACAAAAATGTATGAGCAGGCTCAGGCGGCAGCAGGTGCACAGGCAGGTCCTGATATGGGTGCGGGAATGGGTCCTGACATGGGCGCAGCAAGCAGCAGCGAGCCGGAAGGCGACGTAGTGGACGGAGATTACAGAGAGGTTTAATAAAGCGTTATGGCAGAGCAGAAACGAGACTATTATGAAGTCTTAGGCGTAGATAAAAATGCCGATGATGCGGCGATAAAAAAAGCATACAGAGCGCTCGCGAAAAAGTATCATCCGGATATGAATCCGGGCGATCAGGAGGCAGAAAAGAAATTCAAAGAGGCCTCCGAAGCGTATGCGATCTTGAGCGATCCGGAAAAGAAACGCCAGTATGACCAGTTTGGTCATGCTGCGTTTGAGCAAGGCGGCGGTGGAGGCGGCTTTGGAGGCTTCGATTTCAGTGGTGCAGATTTTACGGATATTTTCGGCGATCTTTTCGGAGATATGTTCGGCGGCGGAAGAAGTCGTCGTGCAAGCAACGGACCGATGAAGGGCTCTAATGTCCGCACCAGTGTCCGTATTACCTTTGAGGAAGCTGTATTCGGCGTAGAAAAAGAACTGGATCTCAATTTGAAAGACAGTTGTCCGACCTGTAAAGGAAGCGGCGCAAAACCGGGTACGAGCAAGACGACGTGTACGAAGTGCGGCGGTAAAGGTCAGGTGGTATTTACCCAGCAATCGTTCTTCGGAACGGTTCGCAACGTGCAGACGTGTCCGGATTGTGGCGGAAGCGGTCAGGTGATTAAAGAGAAATGTACCGATTGCCATGGTTCCGGTTATGTGACAAATCGTAAGAAAATTCAGGTTACCATCCCGGCCGGTATCGACCATGGGCAGAGCATTCGCATCCGTGATAAAGGAGAGCCGGGCGTAAACGGCGGACCGAGAGGAGATCTTCTTGTGGAGGTTATGGTGCAGCGTCATCCGATCTTCCAGAGACAGGATTACAATATTTATTCCACGGTTCCGATTTCCTTTGCGGTGGCGGCACTCGGTGGAGAAATTCTTGTGGATACCGTAGACGGAAGAGTGGTATATGATGTCAAAGCCGGTACGCAGACAGACACCAAAGTGCGCCTGAAGGGCAAGGGTGTCCCATCGCTTCGTGACAAATCCTATCGCGGCGATCACTATGTGACACTGGTTGTTCAGACACCGGAAAAACTGTCCGCCGAGGCAAAAGAGCTTCTTCGCAAGTTTGATGCGGAGACAGACAATTCCCTCGAGGCAGTCAAAAAATATACAGAAAGTAAAAAAGATAAGGATAAAGATCCGAAGGATTCCGGCCCGAGCGGCGGCAAAGGATCCAAGAAGAAAAAAGGGTTGTTCCGGTAGGGACAATCCTTTTTCGCTTCCGTGAAGTTGTACCGCCACCAAAAATATGGTATAATGAGCGGCGAATTGTAATCAGGGTATATAATTTATGTAGTGAGGATTATAATATGAAATGGACAAAGCTTACGATTAAAACGCTCGCAGAGGCAGAGGATATAATTATCTCTACGATGTATGACCTCGGACTTGAGGGGGCACAAATAGAAGATAAAGTACCGCTTACAGCGTGGGAAAAGGAGCAGATGTTTGTCGATATATTGCCGGATGCACCGGAGAATGACGGCGTGGCGTATGTCAGCTTTTTTGTGGAAATTCCGGAGGAAGGCGACGCTGGGGCGACTGATGTCAAAGCCGGTATTTCTGACGGAGTGGATAACTCTTATTTTGCGGTTAGCACAGGACAACGTGTGGATATCGATCGGCTTGTCAGCGACATGAAGCGTGAACTCGAAGATCTTCGCATGTTTATGGACATCGGTGAGGGGACGGTTGAGGTTTCCGAGACAGAGGATATTGACTGGATGAATAATTGGAAGCAGTATTTCCACCAGTTTTATATTGATGACCTGCTTGTGACACCTTCCTGGGAAGAAGTGCGTGAGGAGGACAAAGATAAAAAGGTGCTCCATATTGACCCGGGTACAGCGTTCGGAACAGGTATGCATGAGACAACGCAGCTTTGTATCCGCCAGCTTAAGAAATTCATCACTCCGGAAACACAGCTTTTGGACGTGGGGACCGGAAGCGGAATTTTGGCGATTGTTTCGCTGATGTACGGAATCAAATCGGCGGTTGGAACGGACCTTGATCCGTGCGCAGAGCCTGCAGTTGCAGAAAATATGGAAATGAACGGCATTGCACCGGACAAGTTTGAAATGATGATCGGAAACATTATTTCAGACAAAGAGATTCAGGACAGAGTCGGTTATGAAAAGTATGATATAGTCGTGGCTAACA